>NZ_JBIWFK010000006.1:0-619614 GCF_044763015.1 Streptomyces sp. NPDC096324
AGCGCGAGGAGCGGCCGCAGCCGCTGGATGACCCTGCACACCGTGGCCGGCGAGACCCCGAACAGCGGCGCGAGCTGCCGCATGGTCAGGTTCGTCCGGTAGTAGACCGCCACCATCAGCACCCGATCGGCAAGCGGCAGACACCAAGGCCGCCCGATTCGCGGGCCATCGCCACCCCGCTCCCGCACCGCCTTCAGCAAACCCTCGAACTGCTTCATCCGCAGTCCCGTGAACGTCTCCACCCACAACGGCTCAACCCTCAACACCCCACGCATATAAGGAAAATGCCCAGATCACGGCATTGTGCAACGCGCTTTAGGGCCTGTCTGACAATTCGCGTCGTCGCCGGGCGGACGGGAATTGTCAAACAGGCGTTAGACCGTGTCCGCGAAGCCGCGCCCGCCGGACGCGGCCTAGTGCCGGGGAGCCGTTCCTTCGCCGATCTGGACCAGCGCGGCCTCCACGTCCTTCACCGACGGTATGGCGAGGCTGACGCCCGTGAGATCCAGAACGCGCTGGACGGCCGGGGCCGGGGACACGAGACGCAGGCCCCCTCCCGCGCGTCCGGCGGCGTCGTGCGCCTTGAGCAGGGCGTTGATGCCCGAGGAGTCCATGAACGGGACCGCGGACAGGTCGAGCAGCAGGTGTCGCCGGCCGCCGCGAATCTGGTCGGCCAGTCGGTTGTGCAGTTCGGGGGCTGTCTCGACGTCCAGTTCCCCGGCGACGGTGACCAGCGCGATGCCTTCGGCGTACACGGTCGCGTCGATGGACAAAGGAGCCTCTTCGGCCGGCACGGTTACCTCCAGTTGGAACTTCGACCCGTCGGGATCCACCCGGCGCTGGGGTACGCCGGCGAGCAGGGCAACGGTTACCCCCCGGATCGAGGTGCACACCTTGGGTTTCGCCCCGGGAGGTGAAATCGAGGCGCGCGCCCCGGGTTCCGCCGCGGCTGTCGGAGCCGCATCGACGCGCACCTCGGGTTTCGCCGCCGGGGCCGGCGTCTTGACTCTCCCTTTCCCGTATTGCCTCTGACACAGAGGTAATCTCGGAAGGTGAAGTCGGAGTCGGAGAGTTTCCCCGAGGTCCTGGCGGACGCCCTGGCCGGGCTCCAGCGGCTCATCAGGCGGCGGCTGCGCCGCGGCACGGCAGGACCGAGCCTGCGTGGTGCCGAGGTCGATCTGCTGCGGCTGGTCGTCGACCGGCCGGGTATCGGTGTGTCGGAGGCGGCCAAAGAGCTCTACCTGGCGGGCAATTCGGTCTCGACCCTGGTCAACAGGCTGGTCACGGACGGCTATCTGGTCCGCGAGACGGACCCGGCCGACCGGCGCGCCGCCCGGCTGCTGTCCACACCGGCGGCCGACGCCCGGCTGCGCGACTGGCGACAGCGGCGCGCGGTGCTCGTACGCGCGCAGGTGGAGCGTCTCGACGCGGCCGATCGTGCCGCGCTGGAGGCCGCCCTTCCGGCCCTGCGCAAACTGGCGGCGAACCTGCACGAGGAGGCCGAGGAGACATGAGACGGCACAGGAGCGGACGCGCGGAACCCGCGCGGCCGGTGAACCCGGAACCCCCTTGCGACGAGGTGGACGCGGTCGGCGACGAGGCGGAGGCGGCGCGAACGCCCTTCCCGTCCACCGCGGTCGGTGCCGAGCCCGTCGACGGACCGGCCCCGGACGCCGTGTCCTGTACCGGACTCGTCTACGCCTTCGGTGAGATGACCGCCGTCGACGGTCTCGACCTCGCCGTCCGTGACGGTGAGGTGTTCGGACTGCTCGGGCCCAACGGCGCCGGCAAGACGACGGCGCTCCGGTGCATCACCACCCTGCTGCCGGTCCCGGCCGGCAAGGTCCGAGTCTTCGGGCACGACGCCACCCGCGAACGCATGGCCGTACGACGCCTGTTGGGCTACGTGCCGCAGCAACTGTCCGCCGACTCCGGACTCACCGGCCGGGAGAACGTCTCCCTGTTCGCCCGCGTCTTCGACGTGTCCCGGCGCGAACGCGCGGCCCGTGTCGACCAGGCGCTCGACGCGGTCGGCCTCGCCGACGTGGCCGACCGGCTCGCCAAGACGTACTCCGGGGGCATGGTCCGCCGCCTCGAACTCGCCCAGGCACTGGTCAGCGCACCGCGCCTGCTGATCCTGGACGAGCCGACCATCGGCCTCGACCCGATCGCCCGTACCAGCGTGTGGGAGCACATCAACGCCGTACGGGCCGCCACCGGCATGACCGTCCTCGTGACGACCCACTACATGGACGAGGCCGACCAGTACTGCGACCGCGTCGCGCTGATGCACCGCGGACGGGTCCGCGCGCTCGGCACCCCGCGGCAGCTCAGGGCGGGCCTCGGCGAGCGCCGCGGGATCACCGGCGACGCCGAACCTCCCACGCTCGAAGACGTCTTCCGCGACGTCGCCGGCAGTGGACTCGACGACCGATCAGGAGACTTCAGCGATGTCCGAAGCACCCGCCGTACCGCTTCCCGCGTCGGCTGAGCGCGTCCGCCCCGGGAGCCTCGACCTGCTCGTGACCCCGCCGAGGGCCCGTACGGGCTGGCGCGTGCTGCCCGCCCGGGTCGCCGCGATGTGCGCGGTCGAGCTACAGAAGCTCCGCCACGACCGCACCGAGCTGTACACCCGGGCGATCCAGCCGGCCCTCTGGCTGCTGATCTTCGGCGAGACGTTCACCCGGATCCACGCGATCCCGACCGGCGGAATCCCCTACCTCGACTATCTGGCGCCCGGCATCATCGCCCAGTCCGCGATGTTCATCGCCATCTTCTACGGCATCATGATCATCTGGGAGCGGGACGCCGGAATCCTCACCAAGCTCCTCGTCACGCCCACGCCCCGCTCCGCGCTCATCACCGGCAAGGCGTTCGCCGCCGGGGTGAAGGCGCTGATCCAGGCCGTGGTGGTCGTCGTCATCGCCGCGCTGCTCGGGGTGGCGATGACCTGGAACCCGCTGCGGCTGTTCGGCGTGGCCGTGGCCGTCGTGCTCGGTTCGGCGTTCTTCTCCTGCCTGTCGATGACGATCGCGGGCATCGTGCTCACCCGGGACCGGTTGATGGGCATCGGGCAGGCGATTGTCTGCCCATAAGCTATTTCCATGGACGCAGACGAGCAGCAGACAGACCGTCAGCCGCTGGCAGACCGCCGCCTCTCCCGATTGTCCTTACCCCGCCAGGGCCGCCGAAGTGCTGCCGATTGGAGCGGAGAGAGGGCTGCGATCTACTGCCGCATTTCGCAGGCGAATGACGACGACCAGACGGGTGTTGACCGTCAGGAGCGGATCTGCCGAGACACCGCCGAGCGTCTGAACCTTACGGTGCCGAACCCTCTGGTGTTCGTGGACAACAACCGGTCCGCGTGGAAGCGCAACCGCAAGCGACCGGGGTGGGACGCGCTGCTTGAGGCTGTGAGCAACGGCCAGGTGAGACATATCCTCGCCTACCATCCGGACCGCCTCATGCGGCAACCCCATGATCTCGAACAGCTCTTGCAGCTTGCCGACCAGCACAACATCACGCTGCACGGCCAGGCCAACCGACGCGATCTCGCCGACCCTGACGACCGGTTTTTCCTCCGCATCGAGGTGGCACACGCCTGCCGATCCAGTGATGACACCTCACGGCGATTGAAGGACGCCACGGTTGACCGAGCCCGGGATGGCCAGCCACACGGGGGCAAGCGCCGCTACGGCTACGACGCCTCCGGAACGGTGATCAACATGGCGGAGGCGGCCATCGTCCGGGAAGTCTTCACTCGCTACCTCGACGGCGAGAGCCCGACCGCTCTGGCTCGTGACCTCAACGAACGCAACGAACGAACGGCCCTCGGCCGCGAGTGGAACGCCGACACTGTCCGAGCGCTACTGGACAGTCACCACGTAGCAGGCATCCGGGTCTTTCGAGGCGAGGAAGTCGGCCGCGGCCAGTGGCCCGCGATCATCAACCAAGGCCTTTGGCAGGAGGTGCGCGACCGGCGTACGTACCGGGCACAGGCCGGCCCGAGCCGCCAGAACGAGGACCACCGCTTCTACCTGCTCCGCGGCATCGTGATGTGCAAGCGATGCGGCGTGCGCATGGCCGGGTCCATGGGCACGTACCTGTGCGGACGCAGCCAGCGCGCGGACAGCAAGTTCTGCGGGCGCAGCGTCTCCGCGTCCACGTTGGAGGCGTTCGTGACCGATGCGGCAGTCGACTGGTTGGAGCGGCTGGACGTGGCCGGCAGCACCGAACCGCCGGCTCTGTCAGCAGTGGATCAGGCGGCGATCGAGGCTGACGAAGAGGAACTCGCCGAGCTGAAGGACATGTGGGAATCCGGGGAGCTGAAGACGCGCGAGTACCGTGCGATGCGCAAGACGGTCGAGGACCGGGTCGCTCGGATTCGTCGCAAGCTGGTGGTCCGACCGACTGTCGAGGTACTTGAGGGGCTGGTAGGCCCCAACGCGTCGAGCAGTTGGAAGGAACTGAAGGACGGGAAGCAGTACGAGCGGATGAACGCCGTTCTCCGCTTCCTGTTCGGCGCAGTCATCATCGACGCCTCGTCGACACGGGGCCGGAGCTTCGACTTCGGCCGCGTGGACATTGAGCCGAACGAGCTCTAGCGAAGTGAAGCGGAGGGTCTCGCCGTGGACCCCTTCCGCAGTTCCGCTGGAGTAGCTCGCGGGCCGGTCTGGGCTGGTGAACGTCACTTCAGCCATCTTCGCCAGCCGTTGCGAGCGTGCGTTATGAATGCGCGTCGGCGTTTCGGTGGCAGGACGGCAAGCGCGGTCGATGGGATCCCCAGCGCGTCCAGTCGGGACAGAAGTTCTACCTCTTGTTCGTGCGTGACGGCCATCCACAGGGACGTTCCCGTGTCGCTGGCACTGAATACTTCTTGGTTCTCCCGCCAGCCTTCCGCATGGATCGTGTAGGGCGCCAGGTCCGACAGCACCTCGAACTGCCCATCGTCGCGGACGTCGATGTCGATCCCCATCCCAGGGTCCCAACGCCGGGAGCGAGTGCCGCCCGCCACCTCCTGGCGAGCCAGGGACAAGGCACGTTCGTACGAGTGCAGCACCTCAGGTGGCCAGGCATCACTGCTGTAGGCATCCAGGTGGGCCGCGTCGATGTTGGAGCGCAGCACGCGAAGCGCCTCACGGTGAACGAGCACGACTTCCGCAGGGCTCAAGCCGTCCGTGAGTACAAGTTCGCGACTGGGGCCGTTGTCCTGGTTGATCACACGCAAGACCTTCTCACACGCGGTCCGTTTCACTTCTCTAGGTCCCGTTCCCTGGAGCCTCGGACGAAGGTTGCAGAAGCCGGGCCAGGCGCCGCGCCCCAGCAGGGCTGATTCTGATCGGGAACTTGGCGCACACCCGCTCCAGATGCCGAGCACGATCCGCCTCACGATCACGCCGTACCGTCAGAGGATCACGTCCTTCCGGCTAGAGGCGATCTCTTCTCGGGCGATCTCGCGGTTCTTGGCGATGTCGTCGGTGATTCCGGCGGCCAGGAGTGCGGCGCCGAGAGTGTGGCCGGAGCCGACGTAGCGCCAGTGCCGCTCGGTGATCGTGCCGGGGATGTTGGCGTGGCCTGAGTGATAGGCGCGTTCGGCGCGTAGTGCTGCGTAGGTGGTGGAGTAGGCGCGGGATTTGGTGAGGATGTGGCCGCGGTAGCCGAGGGTGTGCGCCCAGGCCCGGAGGCGGAGGGGTTCGAATTCGGGGAGGCCGCCCAGGCTCCAGCAGGTGCCCATCAGTCTGCGAACGTGGTCGGTCACGGGTGCGGAGGCAATGTCGCCTTCGGCTGTAAGCGGGTAGTCGGTGCCGGCGCCGGTGTCGCTCGCGCCTTTGGTGACGTACTTGGCGACGTACGCGGCAACCGCGTCATCATCAGGGCTGTCACTGATTGCCAGCAGTGGGCGAGCGTCGATTTGGGCGCCCCAGCGCAGCGTCACCTCACCCACTGCGGGACTGTGGGCCGTACGGACCTTGACCCGGCAGGCAGATGCCTGCACCGCATTGATGAGCCGTTCCGTAGTACCCCAGGTGGGAGGTGCGTCGGCCGAACCGTTCGGGCCGTCGAGGCGGACGACGGCGTGTACGTGGACGGCGGCACGCTTCTGGTATTCGGCGACACGGGCGAAGGACAGTCGAGCGTGCCGGGCGAAGTGCGACTGTACGAGGCCAATCGAAGCGGCGAGGCGACGACGGACGTCGATGACGAATCGGTCCCACAGCTTGGAGGCGTGCGCGTGCCACAGCACGTGGGTTGTGTAGTCGTAGCAGTCGAGGCACAGGGGTTGGCCGACGACCGGCGCATCCGAGGCGTGCACCGTTCCGCAGCCGATGAGGCGTCCGTGCTCACAGGTTCCGCCATCGCGACGGGGACGGCACTGCGCGCCAGCGCGGTGGACGGGGCCGAAGGACGGAGCGGTGAGCGTGACGAAGAGCCGGGGACGGTGGCGGACCGATTCGGGGACGTTCTTGCCGCCGAGAAGGCCGGCGCGGACCAGGTGGAAGGTGTCTCCGGCGTGAAGGCGGGAGCAGGCCGGGCAGACGGTGGCGCGTCGGTTGCGGCAGCGGACGAGGAGGCGTTCGCCGGGTTCGTCGCGGGTGTCGTAGTGGTGAAGGATCTCGCCGGTCGCACCGTCCAGGGTGGTGGTGGAGCCGGAGAGGTGGACGGGGTGGGCGCAGCCGCCGGTTGCCGTTACTTGCTCCAGCCAGCGGGGGAACTGCGGGTCTTGGGCGATGCGGATGGCGTCGCGGTCTGCTTCGGGGAGCTGACGCAGGCGCGCCGCGCGGTCGAGAGCGGCGCGCCTGTCAGCCGGTGTGAGTTGCGGGGTGATGGTGGTGGCCTTCCGGGGTGGGCCGCTGAGGCGGCACGGGTGGTTGGTGGCGCGCTGTCGGTCATGGGGATCGCTCCTTTGCGTGGTCGGGGTGAGGTTGGCTGGGTCAGCGGATGGTTCCGGTGCCCCGGCAGACGCGGCAGCGTCGTTTCCGTCCGGTCCAGGTCTTGCGGGCTCCGTCGCCCTTGCAGTGCGGGCACCTCACGCGAGGCATAGGCATAGCCGTGCGTCCTTCCTGGTCAGAAGTGGGCGAAGCCGGTGAGGATCCAGGTCATGAAGCCGTTGATGGTGAGGCTCACGGGGGTCTGGCCGAGGTACATGCCGAACAGGGCGATGCAGGCCGCTTCCCAGATCCGTACGTCGCGGGAGCGGACGAGGAGGAAGGTGATGACCCCGAAGAGCAACACCAGGGACACGGCCGTACCGGCGCTGATCACTTGTCGTCTCCTTCCAGGACCGCGAGCGCTCCGCCGAGGCCGGGCAGGTCGGGTGTCATAGCGGCGTACTTGCGCGTGATGGACACGGCCTCCTCGGTAGGCGTGAGGTGGGACCGGGCGCGGCTCCAGCCGCCGTCGGGCCCGGTGCACACGGCCACGCCCCGTTCCTGTGCGCTGATCGACTGGGCGACGGCCACGGCGTCTTTGTTCAGGTCGCCCAGGGTCATTTCGGCTGTGCCGGGGTCGTTGACGCGGTGGCAGATACGGCCGCCGAGTTGAGCTCGCAGGGCGGTGACGCCGGGGCCGAGATCGGAGCCGACGCGTTGGCCGGCGACGACCAGGTGGATGCCGAGCGCGGCCCCGAGCTGTGCGAGGCGGAGCAGGAGCGTGGAGCACTGCTCCGCCTCGGCCTTGCCGTCGCGGGTGCCGTCGGAGAGGTACAGTTCCGCGATCTCGTCGACGATCACCACCACGGGTATGGGACGCAGCTTCTCCGGGAGCTCCCAGATCGAGCGGGCGCCGGCTGTCCGGCACGCGCTCATCCGGTCCTGCATGTCGACCACCAGGGCCGAGAGCACGGCGACGGCCTCACGTCGGCAGGTGGCCAGTGCGCTCAGCCGTCCGGCGAACAGGCCCAGTTCCATGCCGCCCTTGCAGTCGATGCCGACCAGGGCGACCCGCTGGGTGGCGAGTTGGGTGATCAACCGGGCCAGCAGCGTGGACTTGCCCGACCGGGTGGCGCCGACGATCAGCCAGTGCGGCACCACGCGCAGGTTCATCACCCAGGCTCCGCCGCTCTCCAGGACGCCGATGAGCGCGGAGAGGAGTTCGGCCGGAGCCGTGGCTAAGCCGGGCCGCTCCAGCGGATCGCTGGCCGTCGCGGTCAGCAGCACCAGGCCCCGCTCCGGTGAGGTGACCCGTACGGCGTGGACCTTCCAGGCGTGCACCAGCGCGTCCGCCGCCTTCATGTACGTCGCGGGGGTCTGCCCCGCGTGCAGGCGCACGGCCACGGTCAGGCCGAGGCGGTTCGCCCTGGGGAAGGAGCGCCGCGGGGTGAGCGGCCGTAGTGGATCACCTTTGACGACCAGGTCCCCGAGAAGCCCGCGCGGCGGACGGTGGGAGACAGCGAGGTCGTTGAGCAGGGCGACCTTGCGCCAGGTCAGCAGCACCCGGCACGTGGTGGCCGGGTAGCCGATCAGGTACCAGTGCCAGGCCGGGCGGTGCCGGCGCACCAGGTCACCGACGACGAGCAGCCAGGCCAGGACGGCGAGCGCGAGGGCGAGCAGGATCGGCCCCATTACGCGTCACCGCCCTTCGCGTGTGCCACCGGACTGCCGGGCACGGGGGTGATCGCGTCGGCCCGGAAGCTGACGCCGTGCCGGTCTCCCATCGACCACATGAACGCGGTCAGTCCGGTGACCTTGACGATCTGTCCTTCGTCGATGCCTTTGGGTTGGCCGGTTACGGCGATCTCGATGACGGAGATCCGTCGTCCGTCCTGCCGCACGGTGACGGCGACGGTCCAGACCGGGTTGCCGTCCCGGTCCCTCTTCACCTCCTGTGTCTCGAAGTTGCTGATCTTCGCTTCCGGTGCGATGGCGCACCGCAGTACGCCCAGTCGTGCCGTGTCCACGGGAATGGACTGCATTGCATGGCCTCCTTGGCCAGTCGGAACGCTCTACATATTCAGACGTCACTTGTCCTTACGAGTTACGACTATGCGGCTCTGTACGGCGAGGGTGCAACTACTTATGCTGACGAGTGATGTCGCGCGTGCGACGTGTCTACGACCTCACCCGGAGATGCCGAGATGACGGAGATCCAGCGCCCCGGAGCCCTGTACCAGCAGGTCGCCGCCGCGATCCGCGAAGCAATCCTGGCCGGTGAGTACGAACCCGGAGGCCCGCTCCCCTCCGAGGCCCAGCTCATGGAGCGTTACAAGGTCTCGCGTCCCACCGTCCGCAACGCCGTCGCCGCCCTGCGCGCGGAAGGCCTCGTCGACGTCCATCACGGCAAGGGCAGCTTCGTACGCTCCGCCGGCGGTCCCGCGGTCGCGATCTCCCGCCACATCGGCAGGACACCGGCCGGGCATTTCCGGCTGTACGGCGTCGCCGTGTGGCAGCAGGCCGAGGAACCGCACACCTACCGCACCCACACCACCGAGGCCACGGCCCAACTGCTGGGACTCCAGGTGGGAGAAGCCCTGTTCGGCTGCGACCAACTGCTCGCCGACCCGGACACCGGCGCCCGCGCGATGCTCCGGACACTGATCCCTTTCGCCACCGTCGAAGCCGTATCCGATCTCGGTAAGAGGCCGGACGCCGCCCCCGCCGCCATCTACAGCATGCTGACGGCGGCCGGACACGAGCTGTGGTGGTCGGAGTCGGTACGGGCCCGCCTGCCGCTGCCCGACGAGCGCACCACGCTGCGCCTGCCCGACGCGACCCCGGTCCTGCACGTCTCCCGCGTCACCTGCGGCACCGACGACCAGGCCCTGATCCTCGAAGAACTCCACATCGGAGCAGCCCGCACCGAACTCACCTACCGGATCGACGCCGGCGAGTAGCCCGCACGACGCGCCCGCACAGGAGCACCTGCGCACCCCGTGACGCATGCTCAGGACATGAGCGCATTCAGCAGCGATCTGGACCTTGAGGTCTACGACGTGCCGGGTAACGGGGTGCAGGTCGACGTGGCAACCAACGCCCTGGACGGCACAGTTCGGCTGGCCGTGCTGTTCACCCAAGAGATCTACCTGTCGG
This sequence comes from Streptomyces sp. NPDC096324, assembly GCF_044763015.1. Lineage (NCBI taxonomy): Bacteria > Bacillati > Actinomycetota > Actinomycetes > Kitasatosporales > Streptomycetaceae > Streptomyces > Streptomyces sp. NPDC096324. The sequence goes on from NZ_JBIWFK010000006.1 coordinate 10,026, forward strand.
CCGATGACGCCGAGCGAGTCGCCCAATCGCTGCTGCGCGCCGCAGCACACGCCCGCTGCTTCGAGCCGAAGACCGACCCAGAACCATAGATCGGTCGAAACAGTCTTCACTTCCTCAAGGGCGCGCCTGCGGCGCGCCGGGCAGCCCGGCCGCCCCGGCCGGGCGTGCGGCGTGGCCGCCGGTCCCGTCCGGTCGCCCGACTGCCCGCACCACAGCACACCCAAGGAGTCGAGGCGTCGACCCACCGCCGTAGGTCGGGGCCCGCGGGGCTGGGGGTCGCCGGCCACCGAGACTTTAGACAGCTCCCATGGGGCGAGCCTCGAAGAACAGGGGGCCGATCGGGCTATTGCGGGCAGCTCCAAGGACTGCCCGATCCGCTGGCGAGCGTAAGGCCCCCTGTTCACTCGCCCCATGGCAGCTACCGCCCAAAGTCTCTGCGTCCGACGACGTGCCCACGCGCACCACTCACCAGCCAAAGGACGCCTCACGATGCAGCGCCGTCGCCGCCCGAGATGCCCTCCAGGAGACCGGAGAGCCGTTCCACCGCATCGAGTCGACCCGCCATCCGCACGACGCCCCGCCCGCTCTCGTCCGTCGAGGCAACGACCCGCACCTGCGACAGCTCGAACCCCGCCCCGAGCAGCGCACGGTTGAATCGGTCCGCAGCATCACGCGCTGCGCGCCAGCCCGCGATGTAGTCGACGCCGGACACCCACAGACCGCAGTCCGCGCCCTCGAAGTCGAGACCGTCGCTCAGCCAGTCCTCATCCGAGCCAGTCACCTTGCCCACCTCTGCCCTGATCTAGTAACGGATCGTCAACTCTCTTTCCTTCAGGGCAGATGCGCAGCGCAGCGGCCCCGGTACCATCAGGCACCGGGGACCGCTGCGTCCCCTCCCGGACCACCCCGGTTGCTTCCCGGCGCGGGGGTGGTCCGGTCTCGGTATGAGGTTGTGAAGCGCGGCCCCTCCCGGGAGGGGAGCTCCCGGCTCGTTCGAGGGGCCGCGCCCCGTATGGCCGAAGCGGGTCAGGCTCCGGCCAGCGTCCGGACCGCCGTCAACTCCCGATCGCGTGGGAGTGGGGCAGGCGTGCGGTCCGGAGATCCCTATGTCGCGCTGTCGAGGTCGAAGCGGACCCACACGGTCTTGCCTCCCGGGCCCTTTGGCGACCACCACACCGCGTCGGCCAGTCGCTGAATGATCAGCAGCCCCCGCCCCTGGTCGGGCAGCAACGCCTCGGAAAAGTCACCCACCAGTTCCGGTGAGACGAACTCGCGCGCTGGAAGGTCGGGCGGAGTGGAGTCCTCATCGGCGACGCCGATGAACAGCCACCCGGGCCATGCCTTCACGAGCACGTCGATCCGCCGCGCGGCACCGGGCTGGGTCAGGCAGTCGTCCGGCACCGCGTGGTGCACGACATTGCCGACCAGCTCCGAGACGACGAGTCGTGCGTCGTCGGCCATGTGGTCGAGTCCCCAGTCCTGGAGGCAGGCGCCTACCATGTCGCGAGCGGCGCACGCGGTGCCGGCGGACTCGTCGAAGAGCGTCAACGCCCGGAAATGCCCCTCTGAGGGGTCTTGCACCGCTTCCCGCAGCGAGACCGCATGCGGGGTGTTCGCTCTGCGTTTGCTCTGTCGAGCATCCATTGCGTCCCCTGCCGACTGCCGACGAGTCCTGTAGCCCGTCGCTCCGTGCAGAACAGTGAACGGCGCGGGCCGCGGAACCGGGAGCGTTCACCGGGGGGTTCACGTGAACACCGGCAAATGCAAAGGGGGTTCACCGATGAACCCCCCAATGTCATAGCCCTGTGCCACGATGAATGTTCGCTGTCATTCTCGGGTTGGCAGGAGAGCATGAGCCGAGAACCGAACACACAGTTGATCGCGGTCATGACCGAAGCGAACGTTTCCAACAAGGGACTCGCCAAGCGGATGCAGGACGCCGCGGCCCGGTGCGGAACGAGTCTCGGGACGACGCACGTCGCCGTGCAGCGTTGGCGAGACGGCGCGGGCATCCAGCCCCAGACGGCGGCCATCATGGCGGACGTTCTCAGTTCCAAGCTGAATCGCCGCATCACACTGGCCGACATCGGATTCTTCCGCCAGCTCCAGCAGCCGACACCGCAGCCGATCGGCTACCCGGGCACCGTGTCCGACGTGCTGTCCATGCTCGACGGACTCGCCGACGAGCGCGTTGAAGCCGTCACCCCCGGCCACCTGGCGGTCGCGGACACGGATCTCAACTCAGCCGTCCTGTCGTGGATGATCGCGCGCCCCGACGGCGTCGAGGCCGACAGGCTCGTCCACCAGCGCATCGGCATGCGTGACGTGCGGGCCATCCGAGACGCGGCCAGCATGTTCATGCAGCTCGATTTCAAGTACGGCGGAGGCCACGGCCACCGGGCACTGCGCCACTACTTCCGCCAGGAAGTACTTCCGCTCCTGGGGGCCAGCTACAGCGAGAAGGTCGGCACCGCGTTATTCGGCGCCGCTGCCGAGGTATCGCAGCTCCTCGCATGGACCGCGTACGACACCGGAAATCAGCGCCTCGCCTACCGCTACCTGACGTCGACACTGCGCCTGTCACAGGTCATCGACGACCGCATGTTCGGCGCCCGCATCCTCGGTAACCTCAGCCACCAGGCCAACTATCTCGGCAACCACGCCCAGGCCATACAACTTGCTCGCGCCGCCGTCGAAGGCGCCAAGGGTCGGGCCACCCCACGAGCCATGGCGAACTACTCAGCCATGGAAGCCCGCGCCCTGGCCAACGGAGGAGACCCGATCGGCGCCGGCCGGGCGATGAACGAAGCCGAACGCCGCTTCGAGCACGCCGACACCGCCGACGACCCCGCGTGGCTCGACTACTTCGACTCCGCGGAACTCATGGGCGAACTCTGCCACTGCTTTCGCGACCTCAAGATGCGCCGCGAATCCGTTGGGGCTGCGCAACGCGCGGTCGATGAAACCGACCCGAAGTACGCCCGCACCCTGGGGTTCTGCCGCATGGTGCTCGCTCAAAGCCACCTGCTGAACGGTGAACTGGAAGCCGCGGTCACGACAGCCAGTCTGGCCGTGGACGGCGGAGACACCCTCCAGTCCTCCCGCTTCCAGCGCTACGTGACCGACTTCCAAGCCGAAGTGAGCATCCACGCGGCGAACCCGATCGTGGCCGCCTTCAACGACCAGGTTCACGACGCGCTCGCCCGCTTGGACGACGACGAGTAGCCGCCTCTACCAGGGACGCCAGTCCCGAGGCCCGTCGTCATTGCGTAGCCCAGCGATACGCCGGCGATACTCAGCCGCCGTCCGCTCGTCCTCCTGCACGTTCTGCATCAGCCACGTCGTCATGCCGAACTCCTGCAACCCGCGCAGCGTTTCGTACCCGTGCCACTCGTACAGGTCCCGCCCGTAGGCCCTGACGAAGTCGGCGTACTGTTCGTCGGTCTGCCACCCAAGGCTGTGGTGCTCGACGGCGGTGACCATCAGGTCCCACTCAGGATGATCGAAGCAGAAGGCCTCGAAGTCGATCAGGATCACGCGCCCTTGATCGTCCACCATGAGGTTCTGAACGTGAGCATCACCGTGCACCGGCCCCTTGGGCGTCTCGAACCGCAGCTCCTCGAACTTGTCCCGCAGCTCCCGCCACCGCTTCCGCAGGAAGACCTTGTCATCCCCTGGAATCACGGCTCGATCGAGCCGCAACTCCTGCTTGTCAAAGGGATCGAACGGGGGCAGCTCTACGCCAGCCGGCAACGTTAAGGAGTGGAGCTCCCTCAGGATCGCACCCAGCTCCCCGTACGTTGCCTTGCGATCCCCCTCCTCGATCAGATGCCAGAACGTCACAGGGTGCCCGCCAACCACGAGCGGCTGCTCCAGATCCTCAACGACCCGCGCAGCCGGAAACCCTTCCGCCGTCAGCCACCGCGCCACAGCCACCTCGTTGCGCGACTTCGGCAACCACTCTTCTCCCCGGGCCACCCGCACGATCACCGGCACAGAAGCCAGCCGGAACAACGCGTTCTCTCCGAGACGGATCAACTCCGCGTCTCTGACGTCGAGTCCCGCAGCCTGGCAAGCAGCAACCATCACCCCCGTTGCACCCGCTGACGTGAAGCCTTCTTCCGATTCCTGAGCAGCGTCAGCCGCCATGCCCGAACCAGCTCCCCTTAGTTGCGCACGATCAACCAGCGCACGCCAACAGGTGACCAACCCGCGTGCACCAGACACAACTCTGACCGTACCCAGCCATGGGCGATCGAGGCGAGGTGTTCCACCAGGGCAACGATGTCCCCGCTCTGTGTATGCCTCAAGACAACGGCGTACCGCTCAGACCCAACGCTGTCACCAGCTATGACAACCCGAACACAACCTCTATCGCTCGTCCGTGCATCGTGTGCCTCGTCGCGACCTCCGGCACGGCGGCGTCGATGGCCGGGCCCGTCTCCCACGCTCGGCCGGGTCCGCGGTCGGCGGGGGTCTTCACCTCCAGCTCGGCGCGGAGCTGGGGGACGAGCATGAAGCGCGGGGTGTGGTACTTCGGGGCGACCTTGCCGCCGCGGGTGCGGCAGGTGCTTCCGGCGGGCCTACCGCGATGGGCTTTGTGTGAAAGCTGTTTTGCGAGAGGTTGTGAGAACGACGGTCAGGGGCAAACCGGACACGGTCCGGTGGGGGTCCGTGGTCTCCCAGAACTACTCATTTCCGCGAGCACGAAGAGTGACACACCCTTCACTAAAAGTCGCCCCAAGGTCGGGTAGCGGGTAGGTTGCCGGTAGACCAGAAACGATCATGAAGGGACTTCGACGTGGGAAGCATGCCTACCAGCAGTTTCATGATTTACGAAGGTATGCATTATTCGAGCTCTGTCACAGCGCGCTTCGCCGACGACTACATCGTCATCGACTCCTCCGCAGGAGTCAGCGCCGGCGACGCCACCAAGCCCAGCAAGGGCGCCACCACAGACATGATTCTCAAGGGAGCCCCGGCCCTGCACGTCAAGGCCATCAGCGGCCAGCAGCACGGGGAGGACTGGACCGCACTTCTTCAGGTCGCCTCGGCAACCCACGAGGGCATGTGGATCGACTCATCCGACGGATGGGTCAAGGTCAAGAGCAGCGAGCCCGGCTGGGTGCGCTTCGTCGACATGGGCGACCACTACGAGCTGTGGCAGGGCAAGAACAAGGACCGCCCCCTGATCAACTCCGACGGCAGGCTGCGATTCGCCGCCGGCATGACACCGGGCCGCTTCAACATCAAGGTCTGACAGCAGCCAGGCAGGACGAGCCGCCGGCGCACTGTACGGCGCGCCGGTCAGGCGGGCGCAGAACGTTTTCTCCCACTTGCCTCGCGCCGCGACAAGCATCTTCTCGACCCGGGTGCGGCCCGGCGGCTCGATCTTCCGCGCGCGGCGCTCCACCAGCAGGGCCTCGCCCAGGAGCGGTCCAGCTTCATCAGTAGCGCGAAACAAATCCAGCGCATCATCGACCGCCTGAGCCTCCAGATTGCGCACCACCGCCCTCAGCAGCGCCATCCTGCGAGGCTCCGGCGCCCGTTCGATCGTCTGCGCCTTGCTCAGCTCGGAACTAGACACCGGGCAGGTGGCTCAGTTCGCGCCGCATCGGCGTGTTGTACATATCCAATGCTGGTGTGCGGGACGCTGGCGCGAAGACCAAACCGTCCGGTCTCACGGCCGGTGGACGAGCTGAAGGGATGCCCGTGGCCGACCTGATGGTGACCTTCTACAGCAGCCCCGGCTACACGGGGCTTTCCAAGCAGCTGGACTACGAAGACACCGACCGTGACCGGGTCTACTCGCTGAAGGCCCTCGGTCTCCCCTGCGTGGGTTCCATCAAGCTGCCCGACCCCGTCCCTGTGGATGAGGGGAGCGAGGGGAAGGAGGCCCGCCTCGTCCGAATCTTTCAGTACCGGCCGGCCAGCGCATACGTGGGCGAAGGGCAAAACGACTACAAGGACATCGAGGACTCCACGCCAGATCTGGGCGAGGTGTGGTCCAACGGCCCGTACTTCTACGTCGGGTACAGGGCCATCGACCTGTGGACGCCGACGTGGGTCTCTAACGCCCACTCGAGCTTCCTCGGCGACTCCCTCCCGGCCGCCGAGGTGATCGACTAGCCGCCCGCCACGAGGTCGAGGTCACGGCCGTGCGCGTCGGGGTAGGTGTAGCAGGTCAGCTTCGCCGGCTGCACCGGCGCAAGCCTGCGCAGGCGCTCCCCGTCCCCTTCGACGCGGTAGCGCCTCCCCCACGCCTGCTCGCACTCGTAGGCGCGCAGCGGATCGGGGTTGACCCGGTGCGGAAACGCGATCGGGATGAGCAGGTCCTGCGGCACATCGAGCTCCAGTTGCTGGGCAGTTCGGTCCACGGCCGACCCGTTGCCGACGAGTGATCGGCGCAGGGCCGACGCCGGCACGAGCCACCGATCACCAGCTGCCTACCCGGCCACCGCGCCCATGGCACATCGAGGGGGCCGGGCCCCTCGGGTCAGCCGGTGCTGTTGATGCCCAGCCGCAGGCCCTTCGTTCCCAGTCCCGTCGGACCGTAGGGGATGCGGAGGTTCCCGGCTGACTGCGCTCCAGCGCTTTGGGTATCCGTGGCGCTCGGGTCGGGGTGGTACCTGGGTGAGATTTCTTCCCAGGTTTTCGTGGCGTCGGCGCAGATTTTGAAATCCTCGTATGCCTCCACACACGTGGGGTCTTCTTCGGTTGCCAGCAGTTCTCCCAGGGAAGCGATCAGGTGGGCGTAGTTGTCATCGATCATGACGGTCAGCTCATCGTGGCTGAGCTCGTGTGCTGCGAGCGCGTTCCATTCGCGGGAGTCCGACTCCTTGCGTAGTGAATATCGGTCGTTGACCAGTACCGTGTCGAGTTCCAGCCAGTACATGTAGTTGTGGAGTTTCAAGGCGCCGAATTTTTCGGACGGCAGCCCGTACAGGCACCATCGGATGTAGTGCACGTGGAAGATGCCCATGGTCACCCTTTTCACCCTGCTGTAGAGCAGCTCGGTGTGTTTGATCTTGCCTTGCAGCAGGCTTCCGGCGAGAAACTCCCGGAACACGTCCGTGAATCCTTCGTGGGCGCTCGGGATCGCGCTCCTGATGTATTCGGCGAATGCGTGCACGACCGGGTCTGCCCTGGTGTCGTCGAGCAGCCGCACCAGGTCGAGTCGGTGACGGTAGTCGTCGACGTAGAAGGTCACCAGCATGGCGTGGTTCAGCGTGGCCAGCGTGTTGAAGTCCCGCACTTTCGGAAAGGACATGACGGTCAGGTGCGTCTGGTCCTGCAGGTGTTTCAGGTTGAGGTGCCGGGTGACGGGGAACGTGCGGCAGTACCGGTCGAAAAATGTTTCCAGGAATTCATGGTCTTCCCGAGCGGTATAGCGCAGTGCGTCGCTGCTGGCCGGAGAAGTAATTTTGCCAACCATCCTGCTGGCGTTCCAGAAGGTTGTCATCCATTGGTGGTGCGACGTCAGGTCGTGGCCGGGTGTTCCGGTCGCTTCTGCCGTAGCGAAACGCGGGGTTTCGGCTTCGTGGAGAACGTTTTCGGCTTCGAGCTTCATCCTGTTTGGGTCTTTCTCGTTTGGAAAACACGGTGATGATCACGCCCACGGCGTATGCCGGCTGGCAGCGGGCGAGAGGCTGGCGGTGCACCGCGCGAACAGCGCTGACGCGCAGGGTGTAGCCCTGGCCGCGCCGTACGAACACACCTTGGTCGAGGACGACACGCTCTGCGGTGCGGAGGAAATCGGCGACCTTGCCCGGCATATCGCCAGTGCACCCAACACCGCTTATAAATGTGTAACTACAGTGCCGCGGCGAGCCCCCACGCTCCCCATGGACGCTTTGAGTAATCGTAGCGCTACTTCTAGCGACGTCTCGTGGGGTGGGCTCCAGTGTCCGACGATGACACCAGCCGCAAAGTAGCGGGGTGATCACGTACTCGCCGTCGTGGCGGCCTGCTCGTCGCGTTCACGCAGCATCCGCATGACGGTGGCGGCCGAGGGGCGCCGGCCCTTCCTCGAGCCCGTGGTGATGACGAGCCGCTTGGCGATGTCGCGCGGGCTCGCGGCCTGACCCCCACGGAGCGAGAGGGTGCACGAGCAGCGCTGATATGACTATTGGGCGCTACGATCATGCGCCTTCCCTCAGCGCAGACCAAGGATCGAGTCTATTGGTCATGGGTCCCCAGCTGGTGGCCGAAGCCTGCATGAACGAGAGGGTGGAACACCCTGAGTACATCGCCTCTGCAGACTCCCCCATCCCTGGAAAGCGACTACGTCCGTGCCACCATCGATGCGGTGCTCTTCGAGTTCCTCGACTTGCAGGAAGCCAGGAGCCGGGGTGTTCCGGAACTGGCCGTTTTCACCGGGCAGTTGCGCGCGACTCTCCGGGCCGGTGGCAAACGGGTGCGTCCGCTCTTGTGCGTAAGGGGGTGGCAGGCAATTCACGACGAGGATCCGCCGCTGGCCTTATGGCGTGCGGCCGCCTCACTTGAGATGTTTCATGCATCCGCCCTCATCCACGATGACATCATGGACTGTTCCCGTATGAGAAGGGGACAGCCGACCGCGCACCGGGCTCTCGCCGCTGCACATCCCAGCCACCCCAACTGCGACTCCCTCGGTGGCAATTCGGCGCTCCTGCTTGGGGATCTCGCCCTCGCTTGGTCGTACGACCTGCTGTACGCTCCGCCCGCCTCCATGCCCGATCAACTTGCCCTGACCTGGCCCGTGCTCAACGCCATGCGTATCGACACCATGATCGGCCAATACCTCGACCTGGCTGCTTCTGGCCGGCCCACTGGCGATGTGAGCAGCGCCTTGCGGATCATCCGCTACAAAACCGCGAAGTACACCGTCGAACACCCCTTGCGTCTCGGTGCCTGCCTGGGCCATGCGACGCGCGAGCAGCTGCTCGGACTGGTCGCGTACGCCCTGCCCCTCGGTGAAGCCTTTCAGCTGCGCGACGACCTCTTGGGTGTCTTCGGCAACCCCGACGAGACTGGGAAGCCTGCTCTGGACGATCTGCGCCAGGGCAAGCACACCGTCCTGGTGGCCCTCGCACTCCAGCGCGCTACGCGGCCCCAAGCACGCCGTCTGGGCTTGCTCTTGGGCGATCCGGACCTGGATGTCCAGGGAGCGGACGAGATCCGGAACATTCTCACCGCCAGCGGGGCGCGAGCTGGTGTTGAAGACCTGATCTACATCCGGTACGCGCAGGCCGTGTCCGCGCTGGACTCTCGCCTGCTGCGCCCTCGCGCCCGCGACGCTCTCCGCAGCATCGCCGCCGACGTCGTCACGCGCAGCGCGTGACCAATCCACACCTGTCCCAGAGTGCAAGAGCTCTGAGGACACGGGCGCCACTAAGGAGGGGATACCGATGTTCTCGGCAATCCTGATTATGGGCGGCAACCTCTGGTACCTGACCTACATCCTCATCATCCGGGCCAGTGCCCGAGACCGGACGCTCGGTATGCCACTGGTCGCCGTGGCCATCAATCTCTGCTGGGAGTTCACCTTCACCTTCATCGAGCCGTATCCGCTCGGTTTCAAGTGGAGCATCATTATCTGGTTCTGCCTTGACCTGGTGATCGTCTATCAGACTCTGCGCTATGGCCCAGCGCAGTTCCCGCGGCTCTCACAACGCGCGTTCTACGCGATCTTCGGCCTGACCGTCTGTCTGGCGCTCCCTTTGGTGTTGGCCGTCAACCACGCCTTCAACGACGCCTGGGGACTGCACTCCGCGTACTTCGACAACCTGGCCTTCAGCGCGATGTTCATCGCAATGCTCTACTCACGAGGATCCAGCAAGGGACAATCGGTGGGCATCGCCGCCTCCAAGTTGCTGGGAACCGCGCTGATGTCACTGGCCTTTGCCCTCCACCCGGACGTCCTCCCGCACTCACCGCTGCTGTGGATCCTCTGGGGCTCGTGCCTGGTGCTGGACACCGTCTACTTGGTGGCCCTGAGCCGAGTGTGCGCAGCTGAGCGTCGTGCGGCGGGAGCCGAGAAGGTCTGGTGGTGGGCACGGATTGGCCAGAGCGTGCCGAGCGTTCAAGGCCAGACGTCGTGACGACGGCATTGCCTGTGCGGTTGCGGGTGGCGCGGCTAGTGACGGAGGCCAGCGCCCCGACGGTCAGTCTCCTCGTGGTGATGGCTTTCGTCGGCTGGAACGCCACACCTGACACCTCATCGGGAGTGATGTGGGGCGTGCTGGCAGCCGGGATCGCAGCGGCGGGTCCCCAGGCGTACATCCTGCATGGAATTCGGTGGGGCCGGATCAGCGATCGTCATGTGAGACTTCGCCGCCAACGACGGGGGCCTTTGGTTGCCGGCCTCGCTTCTGTGGCCACCAGCTGCTTCCTTCTTGCCGCCACGCACGCTCCCCGCGCCCTGCTCGCCCTGCTCATCGCCAGCTTCGTCGGCCTCATAGTGAGCCTGCTCGTCACCCATTGGTGGAAGGTGAGTCTGCACACTGCGGTGGCCGGCGGGGCGATCGCGATCCTTGTCCTGGTCTTCGGCGCCCGCGCGCTGACAGCCATCGTGGCGCTTCCCTTGATCGGATGGTCACGTGTCGCACTCGGCGACCACACGCTCGCCCAGGTAGTCGGAGGCACCGGCATCGGCGGCCTGACCGCCGTCACTGTTTTCGCCTTGCTGCGGTGACACAGCCAAGTGTGGCGGATAACGCCATCGGTATATGTGGCGCTCCGACGCCCGCAGCTTGCCTGGACGCCAAGATCGGTGAGCGGCATGCCGTCGGGACAGCCGTGCCCAGGCATACAGGTGGCTTCCACTTCTTCGCGGAGAGCGGCGGGTCCCATCAGTTCCCGCCTGTGGAGATCGTCAAGATCGATCGGAGCTTTCCGCACCACCGGATAGAGATCACCACGACCAGCACAGCATGGAAGACGATCCTGGTGGAGCCGCAGAACTGGAACATTAAGGCGTGGGGCCTTCTCAAGGACCGGGAAACCTACAAGGCAGACCAGTAAGACCCACCACAGGAGCAGCTTCTGACAGGGAGCTCGGTCGCACGCATTCACACACCGCCGAACGCCGCGAGCCCCCTTCCCAGTCAGGGAAGGGGGCTCGCGGCTACGCAGTCACGTACAGGCCGATACGGCCCTCAGACCCACTCCACCTCGGAAACGATGTGCAGCGAAGCCTCAGGGCCCGGCAGTGGCGTCCGGAGGGGTGCTGGCGGCGCCGCCGGGAGCGGGGCCGAGGCGCCGACCGCAGATAGTGCCGCCGCCACCTCGTCCTCGCTCGCTCCCGCCAGCGCCCCCATCACCCGATCGATTGGCCCGCTCACGTCAGTGAGAGTGACCGCTCGATGCCGGCGTCGGACCCGCGTTCTTGACCGTCAGCGGCAGCAGCTTCTTGCCGGTCGGGCCGATTTGTATGGCCGTGTCCATCTGCGGTCAGATGGTGCAGTCGAAGATAGAGCTCTTGGCGACATTTAAGAGAGTCGCGGTCCGCTCACGCGCTGGTTCCGGTTGGCAGGCCCAGGCCACGTTCGTGATCCCATTGGGCACAGGCTGGTGCGCCCTTGAGGTGAATCGGACGCTCCGGCAGCCGTGCGTCAGTTGACAGTAAATACCTTGTGAACCGGCATTGACCCAGGCCATCACCATGCCGCTGTTCTTCGGCTCCAACGCCCTCTACCCGGTGGCCGTCATGCCGGGCTGGCTCCAGGCCGTCAGCCTGGTCAACCCGCTCAGCTACCAAGTCGACGCCCTGCGGGGCCTGTTGCTCGGCACACCCGCGCATCTGCCCCTCGACTACGCCGTACTGACCGTGGCGGCGGCCCTCGGCGTCCTGTCGGCGTCGTCACTGCTGGGGCGACTGGCCAGGTGAGACGGCGATCCGGGCTCCCGCCCGGGCGGGAGCCGGCCGAGGCCGTCAGCAACGGCCGGGTGAGGTGGATCCCAAGCTGCCATCGGGATCGGTCGATGCGGCAACGCCACTGGCGCAGTCACCATGTCGCAGGCATCCGTGTCTTCCGAGGGGAAGCAGTCGGCCAGGGTCGGTTGCCCTCGATCATCAACGAGCGTCTCTGGCAGGAGGTACGCGACCTGGTTTCCGCTGCGCTCCTCGAGATGCACGATGAATGGATCGCCCGACCTCGCCGCCACTTCCCCGAAGGGGATATAGGTGATATCTGCCGCAAACTCTCTTCTAGTTCCTCCGTGCTACCCGACGCGCCCCAATGCAACCGCCGGTCGATCCCCAACACGATGACGAGGGCCACTCCCTGGCGGATACGTGTTCCGGACCGAGTGGCACTCGCTTCGGTATCCTCCCGTGCAGGTCGCCGGGGGCCATTTACCCAAGGATTGCTGGGCAGTTGACCTCGGGGTTTCGTGGTAGCGTCCTTGTTCGGAGGGACAGTGCAACCGGAAAGGGAAATCGTGAACACGGAGAAGATTGCCGCTCGCCGCCTCTCGCTGGAAGAGGTGACGAAGCTCGGCGTGAAGGACAGGCTCTTCATTTCCGCCGATACGGCAGAACTCAAGCTTCCCGACTGCTATGTCCCTGCTTTTCTGACCAAGTCCGGTGAGCATTTCGAGGGCGGCTCGATCACGGCGAGAACCGTTTTCCAGGAAGAGGTCTCCTTCCTTCCCGACGACGAGAATGAAGCCGGAATCTACTTGGCCGACGAGAACGGCTCGGTGACCATCGAGGTCCTCCAGTCCGCCGGTGTCGTGCTGGACCTGGCGCTTTTCGTCCCTGGTGGGGACAAGGGGGCCCTCACGGCCCTTTACGCCGCGGCCCGGCAGGCGTTCGGCGCCGACATCGTGCAGATCTGGCGCCAGGGCCTCAAGGAGGTTCCCGACGTGAAGGTCGACATCTTCGAGGAGCAGATTCCCCGGGGGCGCAAGGGGAGCGACAGCCCCAAGCGTGACCGTCGCGCGATCGACACGTACCCCACCCGTGCGGACTTCATCGAGTTCTCCGCGGGGTGGAAGCCGGTCGTTGAGATTCACAGGCCGATCGTCGACAACACTCCGACCATCTGAGGCGACGTCACCTCTCGGTCTCGGCCCGAGAGAACGCCGAGAACGCATGTGCCGAACCCGCAGGGCTTCGGCGCAGTCGGCGGCCGTCCGTTTCGTGCCCCCCACGGTGAAGGGAGTGCGAGCGGACGGTTCCTGCCTCATGTCCATGCGCCTCGGTGGCCTGCGGCTCCGCGTTGACCGAGCCCGGGACAGGAGCGGGCGTCAGGCAGGCCGAGGGGTGATGCTCACGGCTCGGTAGTCGTATCCGTCCTGCTTGAAGCCGGGGGCCTCCCACTTGAGGTCCACCTCTTGGCCCGGTGACAGTGTGCGGAAGCCGGGCGCCCGGATGTCGGAGTAGTGGCCGAAACAACCGCCGGGAGTCTCGGGGGAGTCGAGCACGCCCCACCCCTCCTCGTCGCTCCACTCACGCACCGTCGCCGTCACCATGGGCGGCACCCTACGGGCTTCCGCCGCCTCGGCGAAGTGGTTTTCGAGCGCGCACGCCGTCACTGGCTCTCGACCGGGACGGTGAGTGCGTGCGAGGCCGCGGCCGCTCCGTAGGCACCCGGCCCGACCCGGCGTCGGCGGGCACGAACGGCCAGGACCGACAGGAGCAGGCCCACCCCGGACGCGATCGCGAGCAGCACGCACGCGCTGGACAGGCCCGCCGCCAGCGCGTCCGCCGCCCCGTCGCCCTCCGACCGCCGAGACGCTCCCACCGTCGCGTTGACCGTCGCCACGGCCGCCGTGAACGCCGCCGCACCGATGTAGCGCGCCATGTTCGAAATACCCGATGCGGCACCGACATCGTCGGCGGACACCGACGAAGTGGACGCCGAACTCGCCGGACCGTTGACGAGTCCCAGACCCGCGGCCAGGAGCACGAGAGGCAGGACGAAGGCCGCGTACCGCCAGTCGCCCTTGACGAAGGCCAGCAGCACACAACCGGCCGTCGCCGCCGCGAAGCCGGCGGCGATCACGGGTCCGATGCCCAGCCGCTGGACCATCCGGGGGACGAGCGGCGTGACCGCGATCAGACCCACCGTCGCGGGCAGCGTGGCCAGGCCCGCCTCGAAGGGGCTCAGCGCGAGCGTGGCGGGGTTCTGGAAGTAGAGACTGACCAGGTACATCAGACCGTTGATCACACCCGCGCTCAGCAGGATCCCGACCGTCGCCCCGATCAGTACGCGATCCTTCAGCAGCCGCAGGTCGACCAGCGGTGCTTCGACCCGCCGCTCCACCGCGACGAACGCCACGCACGACACCAATGCCAGCGCGAAGCATCCCAGCACCGCTGCCGACGTCCATCCCCAGGCGGCCCCCTCGCTGAGGGCGAGCAGCGCCGGGGCGAGTACACCGGCGATCAGCACGGTTCCGGCGAAGTCGATCGAGCGGCCGCGATCCGGATCGCGGGACTCGGCGACACCCTTCAGGGTGACCGGTACGCAGGCGAGCGCGATCGCCGCGTCGATCCAGAACAGGCCCTGCCATCCCGTGCCGTCCACCAGCAGGCCGCCGAGCAACGGCCCGGCCGCGGCTCCCACCGCCGACGCGCCACCCCACAGCGTCACCGCCCGCACCTGTCCCTCGCCCGAGGTGGACACGGACAACAGGCTCATTCCGCAGGCCAGGATCGTGGCCCCCGCCGCCCCCTGGATCGCCCGGCCCGCGATCACCCCGCCTCCGCTGTCGGACAGCGCGATGAGCACACAGGAGGCGATGAACAGCGCCAAGCCGCCGAGAAAGACCAGGCGCCGCCCGAACACGTCGCCGAGGGCCCCCGAGGTGACGATCACTGCGGCTCCCACCAGTGAATACCCGGTGACGGCCCACTGAAGGACATCCAGCGACGTTCCGGTGTCCGCGCTGATCGCCGGAAGCAGGATGCTCACCGCCGAGGTGTTCGCGTTGACCACCAGCGTCGAGACGCACGTCGCGATCAGCACAGCGGTCGGCGCCGACGGGCGTGCGCCTCCGGGTCCCGCGTCGTGTGCCTGGACATCCACACTCGGCAGGTTCACACGCGCCGTGTCACCCCGCAGCCCGGCGGCGCGAGCCCGGCCACCGGCCGCGCGGTGTACTGCACGGTGCCGGCGCGGGGGTCTGGCTCCGCATCAGTTCCTCAAGTCGTACCCCGGCGCGGTCCGTTGCTCGGTCCACCCGCGTACCCGCCCTTCGACCACGGCGTACCGGCCGTGGCCGCGGGCCTCGGTGTCCTGTCCGCGTCGTCGCCGTCTCACCCGGCCGGTCGGGTGAGACGGCGATCCGGGGCCGTCGTTGATCGATTGGTGAGGCGGGGCGGGCAGGCTTAACGTCGATGGGGTGGGCATCCATGTTCACCGCCGACCCGCGATGCAGGGCCATTTTCGATGACGGCCGATCACGTGACATCCTCCGAGTCTGCCGAATCCCCGCAGCGGGGCCGAGGCAGCGGTATCGCACTCCTCGTCATCGCCTCCTGCCAGCTCATGGTGGTTCTCGACATCACCATCGTGAACATCGCGCTGCCGCACATCCAGAGCTCGCTCGGCTTCTCGACCGAGAACCTGTCCTGGGTGATCAACGCCTACACGCTGACCTTCGGCGGTCTGCTCCTGCTCGGCGGACGATCCGGGGACATCCTCGGCAGACGCCGGATGTTCATGTTCGGCGTGCTGCTCTTCGTGTTCGCGTCGCTGCTCGGCGGACTCTCCCAGGACGCCTGGCAGTTGCTCGCCGCTCGCGCATTGCAGGGCGTCGGCGGCGCCATCGCCTCCCCCACGGCGCTGTCGCTGATCACCACCACCTTCCGTGAAGGACCCGAGCGCAACCGGGCGTTCGGTGTGTTCGCCGCCGTCTCCGCGGGCGGCAGCGCGATCGGGCTGCTCGCGGGCGGCATCCTCGTCGAATGGCTCGACTGGCGCTGGGTGTTCTTCGTGAACGTCCCCATCGGCCTGCTGATCGTGCTCGCGACCCCCCGCTACATCAAGGAATCCGAGCGGCACCCGGGCCACTTCGACCTCCTGGGCGCCCTCACGTCCACGCTCGGCATGGTGCTGCTGGTCTACGGCTTCATCCGGGCCTCGGAGAAGGGCTGGAGCAACCCCCTCACCCTGGCGTCCTTCGGGGCGGCCGTGGTGTTCCTGATCGCGTTCATCGCCGTCGAACGCCGGTCGAGACAGCCCATCACGCCGCTGTGGATGTTCCGCGACCGCAACCGCTCGGGCGTCTACGCGATGATGCTCAGTCTGTCCGCCGCCATCTTCGGGATGTTCTTCTTCCTGACGCTGTTCGTGCAGAACATCCTCGGGTTCAGCCCGCTCAAGGCAGGCTTCGCCTTCCTGCCGGTGAGCGTGATCATCGCGATCGGCGCGGGGGTCGCCTCGAATCTGTTGCCCCGGTGGGGTCCGAAACCCTTCATGGCGGTGGGCGCGATCCTGGCCGCGCTGGGCCTCGGCTGGCTGACGCTCACCGACGTCAACAGCACGTATCTCGGCAGCGTCCTCGGACCGACCCTCGTCTTCGGCTTCGGCATGGGCCTGCAGTTCGTGTCGCTGACGCTGATGGCGGTGTCCGGGGTGCAACCCAAGGACACGGGTGCCGCCTCCGGCATCCTCAACGCCACCCAGCAGGTCGGCGGATCGCTCGGCCTGTCCGTGCTGGTCACGGTCTTCGGCACGGCGAGCCGCAACGAGGCCACGGACCAGGTCGCGAACTTCCTGAAGACCGCGACCCCGGCACAGCAACTGCAGTTCCGCAGGACGGGACAGCTTCCGGCGCCCTGGAGCAGCCAGGTGCTGACGTCCGGCATCTCGGGAGCGTTCGTCGCCGCCGCCGCTTTCGCGGTCGTCGCCGCGCTGGTCGCCCTGATCGTCATCCAGGTGCGCCCCTCCGACCTGGAACGGCTCCAGGGAGGCGCCGCCGCGATGACGCCCGTGGACGGCGCCGGTGACGCGGAGGGCGCTTCGGCCGGCGCGACCCCGGTGGGGGAGTCGGACACCCGGGACGGCGGCGGCGGACCGTCCGCCCCAGGCTGATCCGGCCCCGGGCTGATCCCGGCCCGGGCTGGTCCGCCCCAGGCTGATCCGGCCCCGGCTGATCCGGGCCAGGGACCGACCTCACCCGACACTCACGGCAGCGGCTGCTCCGCCCAGATGACCTTGCCCTCGGGTGTGTAGCGCGTGCCCCAGCGGTCGGTGAGCTGGGCGACCAGGAACAGACCCCGTCCGCCCTCGTCCGTCGTCGCCGCGTACCGCAGATGCGGTGAGGTGTTGCTGCCGTCGAAGACCTCGCAGATCAACGCCCGGTCCAGCAGCATGCGGACCCCGATGGGCCCGGTGCCGTAACGGATCGCGTTGGTCACCAGCTCGCTGAGGATCAGCTCCGTGGTGAACGTCAGCTCGTCGAGCCCCCAGTGCGCCAGTTGCCGGCTGACCGAGGCACGCACCTCGCCCACGGCGGAGGGTTCGGACGGCACCTCCCAGGAGGCGATCCGGTCGGGATCGAGGGCGTTGGTACGCGCCACGATCAGGGCGATGTCGTCGCTCGGCCGGTCCGGCAGGAGGGCGTTCAGCACCGTCTGGCAGGTGTCCTCCGGCGAGCGGTCGGCTCCGGCCAGCGACGTGCGCAGCATTTCGAGCCCGACGTCGATGTCCCGTTCCCGGTCCTCGACCAGGCCGTCCGTGTACAGCACCAGGCGGCTGCCCTCCTCCAGCTCCAGCTCGGCCGTCTCGAACGGGAGACCACCCAGGCCGAGCGGCGGGCCGGCCGGCACGTCGGGGAACTCGACGCTGCCGTCCGGGTGGATCACCGCGGGCGGCGGGTGTCCGGCGCGGGCGACGGTACAGCGCCGCGTCGTCGGGTCGTAGACCGCGTACACGCAGGTGGCGCCCGTGACGGCGGCCCTGCTGTCCTCGGGGAGCTCGTCCTGGTCGATCCGGCCGACCAGCTCGTCCAGAAGTCCGAGCAGTTCGTCGGGCGGCAGGTCGAGGCCGGAGAAGTTGTGGACCGCCGTACGCAGCCGGCCCATCGTCGCGGCGGCCAGCAGTCCGTGGCCGACCACATCGCCGACGACGACCGCGACCCGGGCCCCGGACAGCGGCAGGACGTCGAACCAGTCGCCGCCGACCCCCGCCTGCGCCGGCAGATAGCGGTAGGCGAGGTCGAGGGCGCTCTGATGGGGCAGGGTGCGCGGCAGGAGGCTGCGCTGCAGGGTCACGGCCATCGTGTGCTCGCGCGTGTAGCGGCGCGCGTTGTCGATGGAGACCGCCGCTCGGGCGACCAGTTCCTCGGCGAG
Organism: Streptomyces sp. NPDC096324; assembly: GCF_044763015.1. Taxonomy (NCBI): domain Bacteria; kingdom Bacillati; phylum Actinomycetota; class Actinomycetes; order Kitasatosporales; family Streptomycetaceae; genus Streptomyces; species Streptomyces sp. NPDC096324. The sequence continues at coordinate 28,312 of NZ_JBIWFK010000006.1, forward strand.
GGCGAGGTCGTCCACGTCGAAGGGGTCGGGCTTCTCGGAGCGCCAGAAGTTGACCACGCCCATGACCAGCGGACCGACGCGCAGGGGGACCGTGATGAGGGAGTGGATTCCGTAGTCGACGACCTGTGCGGTGCGCTTCGGGTCCTGGGCCAGCCAGCCCGGGGCGCCGCCGAGATCGGGCTCGACCACGGCCTCTCCGGTGCGCATGCTGTGGGCCTGCGGGGAGGACGGTACGAAGCCGATGTGCTCGCCGACCGGATAGAGCGGCGCGTCCTCGCGGATGCCGCCGGACGCGGTGCGGCGCAGTCCGGTGCCCGCGTCCGGCTCCTGCCCGTTCAGCACCGCGTCGGCCAGGTCCACGGTCACGAAGTCCGCGAACCGGGGGACCGCGACCGCCGTCAGTTCCTCGGCCGTCCTGGTGACGTCCAGACTCGTGCCGATGCGCACGCCGGCGTCGTAGAGGAGTTTGAGTCGTCCGCGGGCGATGTCGGCCCGGCCGGAGAGCGCGCGCAGTTCCGTGGAGTCACGGAGCGTGGCGACGCTTCCCGCCGGTCCGCCCCGCAGGTGCGTGGGCCGTTGGTTGATGGCCAGGAGCCGTTCCCCGACGAGATGGACCTCGTCGGTGGCGACGCGCCCGGAGGCCAGCAGTTCGGCGGTGCCCGAGTCGAGGCCGAGCCGCTGGACGTGCTGTCCCTCGGCGTCCGCGGGCAGGTCGAGCAGGCGGTTCGCCTCGTCGTTGGCCAGGAGCAACTGCCCCTCCGCGCCGACGATGATCACTCCTTCCCGGACGGAGTGCAGCACGGCGTCGTGGTGCTCGTACATCCGGGTCATCTCGTACGGGCCGAGGCCGTGCGTCTGGCGCAGCAGGCGTCGGCTCACCAGCGCGGTGCTCGCGGTCGCCAGGGAGAGTGCCGCGGCGGCGGCGCCCAGCAGGAGCGGGAGCTGGTGGTCGGCGGCGCCGCCCACGTTCTTCGTGGTGATGCCGGCCGACACCATGCCGACGACCTTGCCGCCGGGTGCCTCGACGGGGACGGTGGCCTGCACCAGCGGTCCGAGCGTTCCGTTGACCTGCTCGACGACGGAGTGGCCGGCCAGGACCGGTGCGGTGGTCCCGATGAACTTCTTGCCGATCCGGTCGGGCTTGGGGTGCGTGTAGCGGATCGCGTCGGTGTTCATCACGACGATGAAGTCCACGTTCGACGCCTTGCGGGCGGCCTCGGCGCTGGGCTGCAGCAAGGCGGTGGGGTCGGGGGCGCCGAGGGCGGCGCGGGTGCCGGGCGCGTTGGCGAAGGTCTCCGCTACGGCGAGCGAGCGGTTGCGGGCCTCCTGCGTCGTGTCATGCCGGACCTGGAGTACCAGTGCGACCACCGCGGCGACGACCAGGAGCAGCACGATCACCACTTGCAGGACGAACACCTGTCCGGCGACACTGCGCCCGCCGATGGCGGAGCGTAGCCCGTTGGACGGGCCGTTCCCGTGCTTGCCGTCGTGTCGCCCGCGCTGGGGGCGCGCTGTACTGGGGCGGCGGGCCGACTGAGCCCGGGTTCGACCCAATAGTCCGACCATGAGCTATGTCTACACTGCCCGGCGTCCCGTGGCGAGAGGCGTCACGGACGGTGACCGGACGCCCCCGCCGGGCGTGCCGCCGGACGGCGGGCGGCCCGGCGCGGGCGACGCGGCCCGCGGGTGTGGGGACGCATGATGGAGACATAGTCCCTATTACCTGAATTTGTCGCTTCGGCGCGGAGGGCCTGATGAAGACTGTGGACCGCTACCGGCTGACCTTCACCCATCCCGGACCGGACGCACGCATGGTGACGGATGAGGTGGTCGTCGAGCGGACGACTGCCCAGGGGCCGGGCGGCAACCCGGTGTACAGCGATCACACGGGCATCCTCCGCGCCGAGATCAGCCCGGCCGGCGAGGTCCGCATGCTGGCCAGCGGTGCCTATCAGTCGCCGATCAACCCGGCCGCCGAACCACTGTCCTGACGGGCCGCGCGCCCCGCCGGAAGCGCGGCCCCGGCGGCCGGGAACCCTGCGGAGCCGGCGGCGGGGAGCTCCCGCGAGAAGCGAAGTCCCGGACGTCCGTTCAGCTCGATCTCGCCGGTGACGAGGAATCCGGTGCGGGCCAGAACCGTCCGGGACGCGCCGTTGTCGGCGGTCGTACGGGCGCTCAGGGCACTGAGACCGTACGCGCTCGCGGCCAGGGCGCACATCTCCCGTACGGCGGCCGTGGCGAGCCCCCGCCCCGTGGCCCGCTCGGCGACGCGGTAGCCGAGGTCGGCCGAACCGTGAGCCACGTCGACCAGGTTGACGCGGGCCAGGACCGCGCCGGTGCCGTCCACCACGAGGTGGAAGTGGCAGATTCCCGCGGCCTGTTCGGCGAGGCGCTCACCGAGGAGGGCGTCGAACCGGTCGAAGAAGGTGTCGCCGCGATCGGGGATCGTCGCGGCGAAGTAGGCGCGGTTCTCCCGCTCGAACGAGAGCAGGGCGGGCGCGTGGCCGGGACGCAGGCGTTCGATGCGGGGCATCCGGTCATGCTAGGGACCCGTACCGTCCGGAGCACGCGCATTTCCACCGCGGGGGCGGGGTGGGGGAAGGCACCGGGCCGTGCCCCGCGTCCGCCGGCGCGGTACGGGTCTCAGCCCCGCGTCCGACGGCGCGGTACGGGTCTCAGCCGCCGACCGGTGGGCCGGTGGGAGCCGGAATGGCGGGCTCATCGCCCTCGGGGTCGATGTGCGGCAGGATCCGGTCCAGCCAGCGCGGTGTCCACCAGGCGCGGGCGCCGAGCAGGGTCATGACCGCCGGGACCATCAGGAGGCGTACGACCGTCGCGTCGATGAGCACGCTCACGGCGAGGCCGAGGCCGAGCATCTTGACGACGATGTTGTCGCTCAGGATGAACGCGGCGAAGACGCTCATCATGATCAGCGCGGCACAGGTGATCACGCGGGCCGTGATCTCCAGGGCGTGCGCGACACTCGCCTTCGCGTCCCCGCTGCGCAGCCAGAACTCGTGGACCCGCGACAGCAGGAAGATCTCGTAGTCCATGCTGAGCCCGAAGATGATCGCGAACATCATCATCGGCACATAGCTCTCGATGGGCACCTTGCCCGAGACCCCGAGCGCCGGTCCGCCCCAGCCCCACTGGAAGACGGCGACGACGACTCCGTACGAGGCCGCGATGGACAGCACGTTGAGGATCGCCGCCTTCAGCGCGACGAGAATCCCCCGGAAGACGATCAGGATGATGATGAAGGCCAGCGCGACCACCACGAGGATGATGAGGGGCAGCCGGCTCGCGACGATGTTGCGGAAGTCGACCTGCGCGGCCGTCGTGCCCGTGACGTAGCCCTTGGCGCTGTACCCGGACACGGCCTTCGGCAGGGTGTCGTCCACCAGGCGGTTCGTCAGGGCCGTGGTGTCCTTGTTCTGCGGGGACACCTTGGAGTAGACGGTGCCCACCAGCACGTCCCCGTCCTTGGTGGCCGTCAGCGGGGTGACCACGGCCGCCCCCGACACACCGCTCACCGTCTTCTGCGCCTGTGACGCCAGCGCGGAACGCTTGTCCGACGGTACGTCCGTCTGGTCGATGACGACCGTCAGCGGGCCGTTGGAGCCGGGCCCGAAGGAGTCCGACATGATGTCGAACGCCCGCCGGTCCGTGAAGGACTTGGGGTCGGCGCCGTCACCGATGTGCCCGAGCTGGATGGTGAACACGGGGATGGCCAGGATGAGCACCGTGAGCAGACCGCCGGTCAGGAACCACCAGGGGCGCCGCTCGACGCGCTGCGCGTAGCGGTGCCAGGTGCCGGTGACGGGCGCGCCGGGCGCGGCGTTCGTCTCCGCGATCGGCGTGCGCACGTGGTAGCGGTCGATGCGCCTGCCGATGAGCCCGAGCAGGGCGGGGACGAGGGTCAGCGCGCCGGCCACCGCCGAGACGACCGTGACGGCCGCCGCGAGGCCGAGCTTGCTGATGAACGAGACACCGGAGACGGACAGTCCGGCCAGGGCGATGATCACGGTGCAGCCCGAGACCAGGACGGCCCGTCCGCTGGTCGTGGTGGCCCGGCCCGCCGCCCGTACCGGATCCGCGCCGTTGATGAGGTTCTGCCGGTGACGGGTGAGCAGGAACAGGGCGTAGTCGATGCCGACGCCGAGTCCGATCATGGTGGCGAGCGTCGGCGACACTGTCGCGAAGTCGGTCGCGGCGGCGAGCAGTCCGAGGATGGCGAGGCCGCCCACCACGCTGATCAGGGCGGTCACCAGCGGCAGAACCGCCCCGATGACACTGCCGAACCCGACGAGCAGGACGACGATCGCCACCGCGAACCCGATCAGTTCGCTGATCCTGTCGTTCGCCTCGGGCCTGGCCAGTTCGCCCAGTGGCCCGCCGTACTCGACGTCGACTCCCGCCGACCGCAGCGGCTGGACGGCGTTGTCCACGCCGTGGAGGTAGCCGTCGCCGAGGGTCGAAGGCTGCACGTCGAAACGGACCGTGATGTAGCCGGTCTTCCCGTCGCTGGACAGCGGTCCGACGTTCTGCTGCTGGGACTGCCCCGAGGACGGCTGGGAGCCGGGCGGCGGCAGCGGGTTCTGCGCCGACAGGACGTGCGGAAGCTTCCCGAGGGAGCTGACCGTCTGGTTCATCTGGGAACTCAGCTCGGTCAGCGGCTTCTGCGTGTCGCGCATCACGATCTGGCTGCTGTAGCCGCCCGCCGCCGGATCGTGCGCCTTGAGGACGTCCAGCCCTTCGGTGGACTGCACTCCCGGCAGTTGGAAGTTGTCGGAGTACTGCCCGCCGAACGAGTGGTTCAGCCCCTGGAGCACACCCAGGGCGACGAGCCACGCCACGATGACGATCACGAAATGGCGGGCGCACCACTCACCCAGCCGCTGCAGAACCCCGGGCCTGGTCCGCCCGCTGGCTGAAGGGGCTTGTGTCGCCGACATGGGCAGCTCCTGCTCGAGGACGACTCCTCCGACTCCGTCATTAAACGATGTGACGATCACCGCGGCCCGCCGAGCGGCACGGCCACTCCGCGCCCTATGACGGTCCGGGATCCGTCGATCCGGCCGGTGTCCGTTCGTTCTGGAAGTGGGACACCGGTACCGGGCCGGTCCGGAGCGAAGGATGTGCTGAGGATGGACGAGACGCGGACGCTGATCGAAGGACGCGGGCTGGTCGAGTCGCCGCGGTGGCACGAGGGCCGGCTCTACTTCTCCGACTGGACCGCGGGCGAGGTCCTCGCCATCGATCCGGCCGACGGGCGCGTCGAAGTGGTCGCGCGGGTGGCCTCGCTGCCGCTGTGCACCGACTGGCACCCCGACCACGGCCTGCTGATCGTCTCCTCGGTGGAGGGTCTGCTGCTCCGACGGGAGCCCGACGGGTCCCTGGCCACGTACGCCGACCTGGGCCGGCCCGGCTGGAACGACATCGTGGTCGACGACCGCGGAAACACCTATGTCAACAGGGCCGGGTTCGACCCGATGGCGGGTGAGGCCTTCGCACCGGGATCGGTCTCACTGGTCACCCCGGACGGTTCGGTGCGTGAGGTGGCCGACGACATCGCGTTTCCCAACGGGATGGCCGTGACCCTCGACGGTTCGACCCTGATCGTCGCCGACTCCTACCGGCACGCTCTGCTCGCCTTCGACATCGGCCCGGACGGCGCTCTGTCGGGCCGCCGGGTCTGGGCGGACCTGGGGGAGGGCACCCCGGACGGCATCTGTGCCGACGCGGAGAACGCCGTCTGGTACGCCGATGTGCCCGGCCGGTGCTGTGTGCGCGTGGCCGAGGGCGGCGCCGTCCTGGACCGGGTGGGCCTCGACCGCGGTGGCTTCGCCTGCGCACTGGGCGGCCAGGACAGGAGGACGCTGTTCGTCGTGGCCGCCGTCTGGCGCGGCATGACGGAGTCCGCGCCGGTGGAGCCCGGCTCCGGTCAGGTCCTCGCCACCCGCGTCGAGGTGCCGGGAGCGGGCCGGCCCTGACACGGGTTCCGCATGGCGGTGGCAGAGCTGTCGTTCAGGCAGCGGTCCGGCACATCAGTCGTTCCGTCAGCGGCCGCGGTCGAGCTGTCGGTCTGTCAGCGGCCATGGACAGCAGGGGGTTTCGGCGCGGGGGCGTAGGGATAACCCTCGATCGCCGATGACGCCATGTCATGGCTAGGTCAAAAGTGCCATCCTTCCCCCACCTGTGGGACAGGTCGTCCATGGTCTGCCCACAGCCGCGTTCCCGCGCGCCCTGCTCAGCGCTTCCCGGACAGCACATCCCGTCTGTCCGGTCTGTCACCGGCCGCCGACCGCGGCCGAAGGCGTAGGAGTACGAGTGAGACGTTTCCCCCGTCAGGCGACTGCGGCCGGAGCCCTGGTGGCCACCGCCGCGTTCCTGGCCGTCGGCATACAGACGGTCCCGGCAGTCGCCAAGCCCGCCCCCCACACAACCCCCCTCCGCACGGGGGGACTTGAGGCAAAGCTCACCCCGGCCCAGCACACGGCGCTGCTGACGAAGGCATCGAAGCAGACCACCGCGACCGCCGGCACACTCGGCCTCGGCTCCAAGGAGAAGCTGGTCGTCAAGGACGTCGTCAAGGACAACGACGGCACCTTGCACACCCGTTACGAGCGCACCTTCGCCGGTCTCCCGGTGCTCGGCGGCGACCTCGTGGTCCACACCCCGCCCGCCTCGCAGGCCACGGGCACGGTGAGCACCACCTTCGCCAACAAGCACACCATCAAGGTCGCGAGCACTTCCGCCGCCGTCACCAAGGCGACCGCCGGAGCCCAGGCGCTCAAGGTCGCCAAGTCGCTGAAGGCCGAGAAGCCCGCGACGGACAGCGCCCGCAAGGTCGTCTGGGCCGGCACCGGCACCCCCCGGCTCGCCTGGGAGACCGTGGTGACCGGTGTCCAGGACGACGGCACGCCGAGCAAGCTGCACGTCATCACCGATGCCACGACCGGCAAGGAGATCACCCGGTACGAGGGCATCCAGACCGGCACCGGCAACACCCAGTACAGCGGCACCGTCACGCTGAACACCACGCTGTCGGGATCGACGTACCAGCTCACGGACGCCACCCGAGGCAGCCACAAGACGTACTCGCTGAACAACGGCACGTCCGGCACCGGCACGCTGATGACGGACGCCGACGACGTCTGGGGCACCGGCGCGGGTTCCAACACCCAGACCGCCGGCGCGGACGCCGCCTACGGCGCCGCGGAGACCTGGGACTTCTACAAGAACACCTTCGGGCGCAGCGGCATCAAGAACAACGGCGTCGCCGCCTACTCCCGCGTCCACTACAGCACGGCGTACGTCAACGCCTTCTGGGACGACAGCTGCTTCTGCATGACCTACGGCGACGGCACCAGCAGCACCCACGCGCTGACCTCGCTCGACGTCGCGGGCCACGAGATGAGCCACGGCGTCACCTCCAACACCGCGGGCCTGAACTACACCGGTGAGTCCGGCGGTCTCAACGAGGCCACCTCCGACATCTTCGGCACCGGTGTGGAGTTCTACGCCAACAACTCGACCGACGTGGGCGACTACCTCATCGGCGAGAAGATCAACATCAACGGTGACGGCACCCCGCTGCGCTACATGGACAAGCCCAGCAAGGACGGCGGCTCCGCCGACTCGTGGTACTCCGGCGTCGGCAACCTGGACGTCCACTACTCCTCGGGCCCGGCGAACCACATGTTCTACCTGCTCTCCGAGGGCAGTGGCTCCAAGACCATCAACGGCGTCACGTACAACAGCTCGACCTCCGACGGTGTCGCCGTCGCGGGCATCGGCCGCGCCGCCGCCCTGCAGATCTGGTACAAGGCGCTGACGACGTACATGACGTCGACCACCAACTACGCGGGCGCCCGTACCGCCGCGCTGAACGCCGCGACCGCGCTGTACGGCGCGAGCTCCACCCAGTACGCGGGTGTGGCGAACGCCTTCGCGGGCATCGCCGTCGGCGGTCACGTCACCCCGCCGAGCAGCGGTGTGACCGTCACCAACCCGGGCAGCCAGTCCTCCACCGTGGGTACCGCGGTGAGCCTGCAGATCTCGGCGAGCAGCACCAACAGCGGCTCCCTGACGTACTCCGCCAGCGGTCTGCCCACCGGGCTGTCGATCAACACCTCGACCGGCGCGATCACCGGGACCCCGACCACCGCCGGCACCTACAGCACCACGGTGACCGTCACGGACAGCACCGGGGCGACCGGCACCGCGTCGTTCACCTGGACGGTCAGCTCCACCGGTGGCGGCACCTGCACCTCGTCGCAGTTGCTCGGCAACCCCGGGTTCGAGTCCGGCGCCACCACCTGGACCGCTTCCAGCGGAGTCATCACCACCGACTCCGGTGAGGCGTCCCACGGCGGCTCGTACAAGGCCTGGCTGGACGGCTACGGCTCCACGCACACCGACACGCTCTCCCAGTCGGTGACCATCCCCAGCGGCTGCAAGGCCTCGTTCACCTTCTGGCTGCACATCGACACCGCGGAGACCACCACCAGCTCGCAGTACGACAAGCTGACGGTCACCGCCGGATCGACCACGCTGGCGACCTACTCCAACCTCAACAAGGCCACCGGCTACACACAGAAGACCTTCGACCTGAGCTCGTTCGCCGGCACCACGGTGAGCCTCAAGTTCAGTGGTGTCGAGGACTCCTCGCTCCAGACCAGCTTCGTCGTGGACGACACCGCCGTGACGACGAGCTGACCCGCCCCACCTGACATCTCCGCATCGGCCGCGACGTGGGTCCTCCGCGAGGACGACCCACGTCGCGCGCCGTTTCCGGGAACCCCTCGAAGCCGGGGGCTACTCGAACCGCGAGGGGTCGCCCGCTCCGAGGCGTACGAGTTCGGGCTCCCCGCCGGAGAAGTCGACCACGGTCGTCGGCTCGGTGCCGCAGTCGCCGGAGTCGATGACGGCGTCCACCACATGGTCGAGGCGGTCCTTGATCTCCCAGCCCTGGGTCAGCGGCTTGTCCTCGTCGGGCAGGAGCAGGGTGCTCGACAGCAGCGGCTCGCCGAGTTCGGCCAGGATCGCCTGCGCGACCGCGTGATCGGGGATCCGCACCCCGACGGTCTTCTTCTTCGGGTGCAGCAGCCTGCGCGGAGCCTCCTTCGTCGCCGGGAGGATGAAGGTGTAGCGGCCGGGCGTAGCCGCCTTGACCGTGCGGAAGACCGCGTTGTCGATCCGTACGAAGTGCCCGAGCTGGGCGAAGTCCTCGCACATCAGCGTGAAGTGGTGGCGCTCGTCGAGCTGACGGATAGAGCGGATGCGGTCGATGCCGTCCCGGTTGCCGAGCGCGCAGCCGAGAGCGAAGCAGGAGTCGGTCGGATAGACGATCAGCCCGCCGCTGCGGACGATCTCCACCACCTGGGTGATGACGCGCCGCTGCGGGTTCTCCGGGTGAACGTCGAAGTACTTGGCCATGCTTCGAGACTAGGGCCTGTCCGACAATTCCCGTCGGTGCCCGGAATTCTCCCCGGCCGCGGCTATAGGAACCTCGAGGCCGTCTCGCTACCCTCCGCCGCATGATTTCCACGGTGGTCTGGGGTACCGGCAATGTCGGCCGCGCGGCCATCCGCGCCGTCGAGGCCCACCCGAAACTGAAACTCGCGGCCGTGCTCGTGCACGACCCCGGCAAGGTCGGCCGTGACGCGGGCGAGCTCGCCGGACTCGGCCACGGCCTCGGCGTCGTGGCGAGCGACGACATCGACGCGGTCCTGGCCTCGGGGCCCGGAGCCGTCGTCTACGCGGCCACCGGCGACATCCGTCCCGACGAGGCCCTCGCGGACATCGCCAGGGCGGTCCGGGCCGGTGCGGTGGTCGTCACGCCCGCCCTCTATCCGCTCTACGACCAGCGCAGCGCCCCGCCCGAGTTCCGGGACCCCGTGCTCGCCGCCATCGCCGACGGGGGCGGCTCCCTGTTCGTCTCGGGAGTCGATCCCGGCTGGGGCAACGACGTCCTGCCCCTGCTGATCAGCGGTCTGGGCACCACGATCGACGCCATCCGCTGCCAGGAGATCTTCGACTACTCCACGTACGAACAGGAGGAGTCCGTACGGTACTTGGTCGGCATGGGGCAGCCGATGGACTACGAGCCCCTGATGCTCGCCCCGTCCATCCCGACGATGGTGTGGGGCGGCCAGATACGGCTCATGGCACGGGCCCTCGGCGTCGAACTCGACGACATCACCGAGACGATGGAGCGCCGCCCGCTGACCGGCACCGTGAGCACCCGCACCATGGGCGAGTTCGCGGCCGGCACCCAGGGCGCGGTCCGCTTCGAGGTGCGGGGGATCGTCGGGGGAGAGCCCCGGATCGTCATCGAGCACATCACCCGCATCCACGCCTCCTGCGCACCGGACTGGCCCTCGCCGCCCGACGGGGACGGCGCCCACCGGGTGATCGTCGAGGGCCGTCCGCGGATCGAGGTCACCGTCGCGGCCACCGACGAGGGCGAGAACCGGTCCGCGGGCGGGAACGCCACCGCGGTCGGCCGCCTGGTCGGTGCCATCGACTGGCTCGTGGACGCGGAACCAGGACTCTACGACGCACTCGACGTCCCGCTGCGTCCAGCAGTCGGCCGGCTCGGAAGGAAGTGACCCATGACCCTGCGCGTCGACATTCCCGAAGGACAGGAACCGATCGGATACGTCTGGGGTGAGTTGGTGCCCGGCATCGGCATGGCCGCCGCGAACTTCTCCCTGTCGGTGTACGAGCACACGACCCTGGGCCTGCGCGAGTTCGAGGCCGCCCGGCTGCGCATCGCACAGATCAACGGGTGTCTGTTCTGCCTCGACTGGCGTACGGAGCGCGACGGCCTGAAGGTCGAGGAGGAGTTCGCGGACGCGGTGACCCAGTGGCGTACCACCGATGCCTTCGACGACCGGACGCGGCTGGCCGCCGAGTACGCGGAGCGGTACGCCCTGGATCACCACGGTCTTGACGAGGATTTCTGGACACGGATGACGGCCCTGTACAGCCAGCGGGAGATCGTGGAGCTGACCATGAGTGTCGGCTCCTGGCTGGCGTTCGGCCGGCTCAACCATGTGCTGGGACTGGACGCCGTGTGCGTGCTGCCGACCCACTGACCGCGTGCGCCCGGCAGCCGCCGCGGGCTCCTGAGCGGATCCGGACCCCTCGCGGGGTCCGCACCGCCTAGAGGTCCACGGCGATGATGTTCTCGATGTTCCGTTCGGCGAGTGCGGTGATGGTGACGAACGGGTTGACGCTGGTGTTGCCCGGGATCAGCGCGCCGTCGATGACGTAAAGGCCCGAATGACCCAGCAGGCGCCCATAGTTGTCGGTGGCCTTGTTGAGTACGGCGCCGCCGAGCGGATGGTAGGTGAGATGGTCGCCCCAGATCTTGTACACGCCGAAGAGATCGGTCCGGTAGATCGTGCCCTCCTTCGCGTTGATCTTGTCGAAGATCGTCTTCGCCATGTCGATGGCGGGCTGCTTCCAGGCGGTCTGCCAGTTGAGGTCGACGGTCCCGGTCGCGGCGTTCCAGGTGAACCGGGCCCGGTTCGGGTTCTTGGTGATGGACAGGTAGAAGGACGCCCAGGTCTCGATGCCGGTGGGCAGCGGCGCGACCTCGGCGAACGCGCCGCCCGCGGTCCAGTTGTCGATGCCCCCGCAGGGGATGCTGGCCTGGAGCGAACCGGTCGGATCCCACAGGTGGTTGGCGCGCCCGCACATGACGTTGCCGTTGTCGCCCCAGCCCTGGCCGATCTCGCCGTTGAGGCCGGGCAGCGCGCCGGTCGCCTTCAGCCGGACGAGGAGCTTGCTCGTCCCGACGCTTCCGGCCGCGAAGAACACCCGGTCCGCGGTCACCGTCTTCGTGGCCGTGGTGCCACCGGTGGTGTCGAGCTGGTCGATCAGGACCGTGTAGCCGCCGCCGGACGCGGGCGTGACCGAAGTGACCTTGTGCAGCGGTGAGATGGTGACCCGTCCGGTGGCCGTGGCCTGGGCCAGGTAGGTCTTCTGGAGCGACTTCTTGCCGTAGTTGTTGCCGTAGAGGATCTCCCCGGCGAGGGCCGACTTGGTGACGGTGCCCGCGGCCTCCTGCTTCATGTAGTCCCAGTCGTACACGTCGGGCACGAAGACGAAGGGGAAGCCGGAGCGCTGGGCCTGCTTCCGGCCGACCCGCGCGTACTGGTAGCAGTCGGTGGTGTCGAACCACGCCGGGTCGATGAGGCCCGTGCCGAGCGTGGCGTTGGCGCGCGGGTAGTACGTCGCGTACATCTCGTCGGCGTTCACCGACGGGAGGATCGCGCCGAAGTTCTCCCGCTTGGGAGTGACCGCCATGCCGCCGTTGACGAGTGATCCGCCGCCGACACCGCGGCCCTGGTACACGATGATCTGGCCCATCTCCTCGGCGTCGAGGATTCCCGTGTAGCGGGGGATGTCCTTGTCGATGGGGAAGCCGAGGAAGTTGCTGAGGGGCTGTTTGGTCCTGGTCCGCAGCCAGTACGAACGCTGGTCGGGGCTGGTCGTGTTGGCGAAGATCTTGCCGTCCGAGCCCGGTGTGTCCCAGGCCATGCCCATCTCGACCATCTGCACGTCGACGCCCGCCTGGGCGAGGCGCAGGGCGGCGACCGAGCCACCGTATCCCGTGCCGATCACGAGGACGGGGACGTGTGCGCCGGACGGGATCGACGAGGCCGTCGTGGCGATCACCGCGGGGGCCGCGACGGCGCGACCGGCAAGGCTCACTGCTCCAATAATAGAACCTGTTCCAGCTATGAATCGTCGGCGCGAAACACCCCTGGAATCGTTGGTCTGCTGGTTGATGTCACCCACGTGACACTCCTCACTCTCGATGAGTGGGAACAGGTTCTACTGTTACCGGCTCGTTAAGTCACTACATACCGGTTGGTAACTTCTGTCCGATCTTGGGGTGATCGGCGAGCTCTGCTCCGCTTGCCCTTGACTTCACAAGACCCTCGCGCGACATTCCTGACGTTGCATCAGAACCGGTACGGCGGGGGTCAGTCGGGCTCCCGGAGCAACGGAGAGCCACACATTCCCTCGCCCTGCTGGAGAGCCCCGTCATGTCCCCGAACACCGAGCCCGCCAGACCCGCCCCTTCCCTCCCGGCCCCCGGCCCGTCGCGACGCCGGGTGCTCGGAGCGGCCACGGGCGCCTCCCTCGCGCTCGCCGCCGGAGCCGCCCAGGCCGCCGGTGCCGTCGCGGCCGCCGGCCCGGCCACCGCGGCCGACCTGCCGCCCCTCGGCACGTACGACGTCGTCGTCATCGGCTCGGGAGCCGCCGGGATGACCGCGGCGCTCACCGCCGCGAAACGGGGGCTGAGCTGCGTCGTCCTGGAGAAGGCGGCCACCTTCGGAGGGTCGGCGGCCCGCTCGGGCGCGGGCATCTGGATCCCCAACAACCCCGTCGTCCTCGCCGCGGGCGTCCCCGACACCCCGGCGAAGGCCGCCGCCTACCTCGCGGCCGTCGTCGGCCCGGACGTCCCGGCCGACCGGCAGCGGGCCTTCCTCGGCAACGGACCGGCCATGATCTCCTTCGTCATGGCCAACAGCCCGCTGCGCTTCCGCTGGATGGAGGGCTACAGCGACTACTACCCGGAACTCCCCGGCGGCCTTCCGGGCGGACGCTCCATGGAGCCCGACCAGCTCGACGGCAACATCCTCGGAGCCGAACTCGCCCACCTGAACCCCGCGTACATGGCCGTTCCGGCCGGCATGGTCGTCTTCAGCGCCGACTACAAGTGGCTCACCCTCGCCGCCGTGAGCGCGAAGGGCGCGGCCGTCGCCACCGAATGCCTGGCGCGCGGCACCAAGGCGGCGCTGCTCGGCCAGAAACCGCTGACGATGGGCCAGTCGCTCGCGGCCGGACTGCGCGCCGGACTGCTCGCCGCCCAGGTCCCGGTGTGGCTGAACAGCCCGATGTCCGACCTGCTCATGGAGAACGGTGCGGTCACCGGCGCGGTGATCACCCGCGACGGCGCGGCCGGACTGGTCAGGGCCAGGCGCGGGGTCGTCGTCGGCTCCGGCGGATTCGAGCACAACGCGGCCATGCGCGCCGAGTTCCAGCGGCAGCCCATCGGGACCGCCTGGACGGTGGGCGCCAAGGAGAACACCGGCGACGGCATCCAGGCGGGCCGGCGGGCCGGGGCGGCGCTCGACCTGATGGACGACGCATGGTGGGGGCCTGCCATTCCGCTGCCCGGCGAGCCCTACTTCTGCCTCGCCGAACGCACCCTGCCCGGCAGCCTGCTGGTCAACGCCGCCGGCGCGCGGTTCGTCAACGAGGCCGGACCCTACAGCGACGTGGTGCACACCATGTACGACCGCAACCCGAGCGCCCCGGACATCCCGGCGTGGCTGGTCGTCGACCAGAACTACCGCAACCGCTACCTGTTCAAGGACGTCGCGCCGACCTTCACGTTCCCCGATTCCTGGTACACGTCCGGAGCCGCGTACAAGGAGTGGACCCTGGACGCGCTCGCCGGGCGGATCGGTGTCCCCGCCGCCGCCCTGCGCACCACCGTCAGCCGCTTCAACAGCCTGGCCCTGAGCGGCAGGGACACCGACTTCCACCGCGGCGACAGCGCCTACGACCACTACTACACCGACCCGGCGATCCTCCCGAACTCCTGCCTCGCCCCGCTGTGGCTCCCCCCGTTCCACGCCCTCAAGATCGTCCCGGGTGACCTCGGCACCAAGGGCGGACTGCGCACCGACGCCCGCGCCCGCGTCCTGCGCCCGGACGGCACGGTGATCCCGGGCCTGTACGCGGCGGGCAACGCCAGCGCGGCCGTCATGGGCCACAGCTACGCGGGAGCGGGCTCGACGATCGGCCCCGCGATGACGTTCGGCTACATCGCGGCATTCGACCTCGCGGCGACGACCTGACAGGCGCGGCGGTGGCCTGACGAAGGACCGTCAGCCGCCGGTGCTCTCGCTGTGGCTGTCGGCGGTCGCCCCGGCGTCCGCGTCCCTGTCCCCGTCGTTCCGGTCGCCGCGGAGCCGGGGCGACAGGAGCAGGACGGAGACGTCGTCGCGGATCGAGGGGCAGAACCGGACGAGGTCCTCCCACAGGTGGTCCACGAGCACGTCCGAAGGCTCCTCGGCGAACGAGGTCAGCCGGTCGGGCAGCGGGTAGAAGGCGCCCCCGGCGTCCCGGCTCTCGCTCACGCCGTCCGAGGCCATGAACAGCCGGTCGCCGGGGTCCAGCTCCACCGTGCGCACCTTCGGCGGGGACAGCTCGAAGAATCCCAGCCCCAGCGGAGGCCCCGGCTCGGCGTCCAGCTCAAGAGCCTTCGCACCGCGCAACAACAGCGGCGCGGGATGCCCGCAGGACACCATCCGCACGGTGTCGGTGCCCGGCGGGAACTCCAGGAACAGCGCGGTCGCGAACAGCTCGGCGTGATCGACCGACGCCGAGTCCACCACCAGCCTGCGTTCCAGCCGGGCCGCGGCCGCCTCCAGATCACGCTGGTCGAGGACCGTCTCCCGGAACGCCCCCAACAGCGAGGCGACGGTCCCCACGGCCGACAGCCCGTGTCCCTGTACGTCGCCCATCACGGCCCGGACCCCGAACGGCCCGTCCCGTACCTCGAAGAAGTCACCGCCGACCAGCGTCTCCCGCTGGGCGGGCCGGTACAGCCCGGCGCAGCGGACCGGGCCCACGCGTTCGGGCAGCGGCGGCAGCACGGCGAGCTGAGCGGCCTCCGCGACCGACCGCACGGTGACCAGATGCGCGTCCCTGCGGCTGCGGACGAGCGACACGAACACGCTCAGCACGGCGATGAAGGTGATCGTGAGCAGGTCCGCGTTGCCCGGATGGTTGAGGTGCAGGGCGGGGATGTTCATCAGGACCACGACGACCACGCCGAAGCCCGCCGTCGCCAGGGGGCCGTACGAGAGGACGGCCAGGGAGGGGATGGCGCCCAGCAGGAAGCCGATGTCCGGTGGCACGCTGCTCACGAGTTCCGCCACGAGGACAGCCACCAGCAGAACGGGCGGGAGCAGCCGCACCCAGCGCGGAGGGGGCGAGCCGCGCAGCCATCCCCGGTGGTCGTCCCGCCGACCGGACGCGGCCTTCGTGGCCATGGCACTCCTCCCTTCGCCACCACGCTCCTCCCTTCCCCGCCGTCGCGCATTTTGATCGGCGCACGGACATGGGCGGGCCCGGGCGTGCGACCGGAGCGCGCGGCCCGGAGCCGTGGGGAACGACCCGTACAGGGGGAGCGGCGAGGGGAGCCGGGGTGGTGCGAGCGGCACGAAGCCCCGCCATCACGGGGATGAGACGACGGGGCTCCACCGGGCGGATGCCCCGTCGTCGGCGATTCATCCCACCGGCGCCCGGGAGAGGCCCCGGCTCCCCTCCCGGGGCATGGTGGAGGGGTGACAGGACTGGCCGTGCTGTTCGCGCTCCTCGGGGCCGCCAGCAACGCGATGGGCACGGCGTTCCAGCGCAAGGCCGCCTCCCGCGTCAGCGAAGGCGGCGGGCTGCGGCTGATCATCCGGCTGGCCCGGCAGCCGCCGTGGCTGATCGGCATCGCCGGGGTGATCGGGGCGGCGCTGTTCCAGGCCCTCGCGCTGGCGAACGGGCCGCTGTCCCTGGTGCAGCCCCTGTTCATCCTGGAGCTGCCCTTCGCCCTGATGATCGCCGTCCCGCTCCTGCACCGCCGGCTGTCGCGCGCGGGATGGCAGGCCGTCGCCGGTGTCGTGGCGGGACTCGGTCTCGTCCTCCTCGCGGCCGCCCCCTCGGGAGCACAGTCCGACGCCTCCATGGAGCGCTGGATCCCGGTGCTGATCGCCTGCCTGGGAAGCGTGGCGGTCGCGGTCGTCGTCGCCCGTCCGGGCCGCCCGCCGCTCTTCCGCGCCGCCGTGCTCGGAGCGGCGTCGGCCATCAGCAACGCGCTGACCGCCGCTCTGCTCAAATCGTCCGTGGGCACGCTCCGCGACGACGGGTTCGCCGCCTTCCTCGGCGTCTGGCAGACCTACGGATTCGCCCTGACCGGGATCGCCGCCGTCCTGCTCCTGGAGAACGCCCTCCAGGCGGGCCCGCTGGCCGCCTCGCAGCCCGCGCTGACCATCGGCGACGCGACGCTCAGCCTCGTACTCGGTGTCACGCTCTTCGACGAGACGATCCGTACGGGCTGGTGGCTGCTGCCCGAGCTGATCGGCGCGGGGGTGGTCCTGTGGGGGGTCCTGAGGCTGACCCGCGTGGTCCCCCATCTCGCGGACATGGCCCATTGACGCCCGTCGTCGCGACCCGCCCCGGCCCGTGACCACCGGTGCGGGCGGAGCCGCGACGGCGCGCGGCCACTGGCCGACACTCGTTCGATTGGTGACGGCCGGGACTGGACAGACCCTGGTGGTGACGAGTGGGATCGAGAACGTTCGGGAACTGGTCGCGCGGACGCGGTACGTCGTCTTCGGCTTCGACGGCCCGATCTGCCAGCTCTTCTCCGGGCCCTCGGCGGCGGCTCTCGCCCGAGCCCGGCTCGACCGGCTGACGGAACCGGACCTGCGCGCGGTGCTCACCGAGGAGGAGCGCGGCCCCGCGGATCCCTACCGGGTTCTGACGGCGGTGGCCGGACGGCACCCGGGCGGCGAAGCGCTCGCCCGGCTCGACGCGTGGCTGACCGGGACCGAGCTGGAGGCGGTACGCACCGCGATGCCGACGGCGTACGCGGATCCGCTGATCCACACCTGGGCCGCGGTCGGGGCGAGGCTCGCCGTGGCGACCGGCACCTCGGCCCGGGCCGTCACCTCCTACCTGGACGCGCGCGGGCTCACGCCCCGCTTCGGCCCGTACATATTCGGCCGCCCGCCGCACCCGGGAACGCCCGCGCCCCGCCCGGCCGCCCTGGAACGCGCTCTGCGTGCCATGGGCGCCGAGCCGGACGTCTCGCTGATGATCGGCACCGCTCCCGAGGACCACGCGGCGGCGCACCGGGCCGGTGTCCGGTTCCTCGGGTACGCCCGCCACCCCGCCAGAGCGCGGACCCTGCGGGAGGCCGGTGTTCCCGAGCGGTGCGTCACGGACTCCCTGGAGCCCCTGCTGCGTACCCTGCGTGAACCCTCCTGAGCCGATCGCTCCGCCATACGAGGGGAAAGTCGGCCGGAAACTCGTGTGCATGCATCGCCGGAAGCGGGGCACCAGCATCCTGAGACAGTTCGGGAAGCTACCCCCCTGGCGAAACCCGAGCTGCACGGCCCCGCAGGCAGCCACTCCCCCCGGCTGTCGGCGGGGCCGCATCTCGTAGGGCCCTATTCGACCCGGATGCCGACGATGCAGGTGTCGTCGTCGGTGTCGGACCTGCTGTACGTCAGGAGCCGGTCGAGCTGGTGGTCAAGCGTCCCGGACGTCGTACGGGCCGCGGTGAGAAGCTGGCGCAGCGACACCTCGACCGAGCGGTCACGCCGTTCGACCAGACCGTCCGTGTACATCAACAGCGTGTCGTGGACCTCCAGTTGCACCTCGTCCTCCGCGAACGTCGCCTCGGGGACGGCACCGAGCAGGATGCCCTTGATCAGCGGCAGCGGGGTGGCGTCGGCGTCCCGGACCAGAACCGGCGGCAGATGTCCGGCCCGCGCCCAGCGCAGGACACGGCGGCGCGGATCGTAGAGCCCGACGACCGCGGTGGCGGTGATCCCGCCCGTCAGATGGTGCGCCACGATGTTGAGCCAGGACAGCAACTGACCGGGCCCCGCGCCCGTCACGGCGAGTCCGCGCAGCGCGTTGCGCAGCACCACCATGCTGGTCGCCGCCTCCATCCCGTGACCGGCCACGTCGCCGACACACAGCAGGACCAGACCGGAGGACAGCACGACGGCGTCGTACCAGTCGCCACCGACGAGCTGCTCCGTCTCCGCCGGCCGATAGCGCACCGCCACGTCGAGACCCGGCGCCCGCAACGGCGCCCGGTCCGGCGGCATGATCGCGTGCTGGAGCTGGAGGGTCAGCCGGGCGCGTTCGTGCGCCTGCTGTTCGGTGTGCGCGAGTTGGTCGCGGGTGACGGCCAGCGCCACCTCGGTCCAGTGCTGCGCCGAGATGTCCTGGTAGGCCCCGCGGACCGCGAACAGCCGGTCGTCGGCGTCGAGCACCGGCTCGGCCACCACGCGGATGTGCCGGGTCACGCCGTCGGGACGCTGCAGCCGGAAAGCGGCCGACGCCGGCCGCCGGTGGTGCAGGACGGTCCGCAGGAAGCGGCCGATCGTGACGGCGTCGTCCGGGTGGGCGTGCGCGGCCAGTTCCTCCAGTGGGACGGGGGCACCCGACGCGGAGCGGCCGTACAGTTCGAAGAGCGTCTCGTTCCAGATCGTCTCGCCGGTCAGCAGGTTCTCCTCGAAACCGCCGATTCTGCCGAGCCGCTGGGCGTGCTGGAGCAGACTCGCCAGCCGCGCCGTCTCGTCCTCTATGCGCCAGATGAGCAGCACTGTTCCGCCGTGCCGGCTGATGTTGATGTCGGCCACGGCGGACAGCCGCACCTGGTCGACCAGCGCCGTCAGATCCATGCGCCGCGCCCGGAACGGCTCCCCGGTGGCGTAGACACGCTCGACGCACTGGAAGAGGCCGCTCTCCCCGGCGGCCAGCGGGTAGGCCTCAAGGAGCAGCGCCCCCTGAACGGTGCCACGCGGCCGGCCGGCCGGATCGAGGAAGCGCCCGTTCACATGGCGGATCCGGAAGTCGGTGAGTCTGCCTTGGCCGTCGAGCTGGGGCACCAGGACCAGGGCGGGATCGTGCAACCCGTCCACCAGGTCGATCAGTTCGCAGACGTCGGCCGTTCCCCGCACGTCGGCGCAGTCGCCCGGCGGGGCGTGGGTCTCCAGCGTGTGCGAGCACAGTTCGGCCAGTGCCTCGACCTGACGGACCACCTGCGGCGGCTGAGGTTTCAGGGCGGACGGCCACGCGATCTCCAGGACGCCGTGGATCCGGCCTCCCGAGCCTGCCGGTACCGCGACCCGGCCGCCGTCCGGATGGTCCGCGTGCCCGATGGACGGCAGCCCGGTGTCCGCCAGCGAGCCGGCCCATTGCGCCGTACGGTCGGACAGGGCCCGGCGTGCCATCGTCGCGACGCCCGGGGGGACGTAGCGCCAGCGCCGGGCCTCGCCCGCCGAGAACCCGGCGCTGCCCGCCAGGGACAGCGAACCGTCGGCGTCCGCCGCCCAGATGGCCACGGCGACCGCCCCGAGCGGGGTCAGCGCGTGCTGGAGCAGGGAGTCGGCCACCGCCTGGCTGTCGCCCGCAGCCAGCGCTCCGCTCTCGGCCGCGCGCAGCCGTACCGCGGGGGCGTCCTCCTTCGGCGGATGCTCCGCCGCGGCGGAGAGGAAGGTGCTGGTCACCTCCGAAAGCCGGTCGTGCGCCGCCTGGTTGATGATCTCGACCGCGAGCTGGAGCTGCGGCACCTTGGCCTGTTCGGCCAACTCGGCGAGCTGGCGGGCGGCCTGGGCCGGCCCGCAGCCCAGCCGCTCGACCAGGATGCCCTTGGCCAGCTCGATCAGCGCGCGCCCGTCGGCCTCCGCCTGCGCGGCCCGCACCTCGCGGCGCAGCCGTTCGACGGTGGCGGCCAGCCGGCCCACCGGTGATGTCCGGGCCGCGCCCGAGGGTTCGCCGGACCGCCCGGCCTCCGGGCCGTCCTCCGTGGGCCCGGGGACGTCCGCGCCGGTTTCCTCAGGACTGTTCATCGTGCGGCCGCTCCTCGGCGGCGGCCCCGGGGAGGGCGGGGGAGGCGAGTCGGCGGAGGATGTCCCGCCGCGCGGACGCGGCGGAGGGGACCGGGTGTCATGTCACGCCCCGAGCCAGCGTCGGACGCACGCGATGAGGTCATCGGCGTCGACCGGCTTGGTGACATGGTCGCTGGCACCCGACAGCAGGCTCTTCTCCCGGTCGCCGGGCATGGCCTTCGCCGTCACCGCGATGATCGGCAGGTCGGCGTACCGCGGCATCTTGCGGATCTCGGCGGTCGCGGTGTACCCGTCCATCTCGGGCATCATCACGTCCATCAGGATCAGCGCGACCTCGGGCCGGCTCAGCAGCGTCTCGATGCCCTTCCTGCCGTTCTCCGCGTGCAGCACCTGGAAGCCGTGCAGCTCCAGGATCCCGCTGAGCGCGAAGAGGTTGCGGGCGTCGTCGTCGACCACGAGCACCGTACGGCCCTGGAAGGCGCTGTCGATCGGCCGCGCGGGCCGGCTCCTGGCCTCCTCGGCGCGGACCAGCGGCACCACGTCGCCCGGCTGGTCCGCGGACAGGTGCAGCGCGATCCGCTCGCGCAACTCGTCCAGGCTGGACAGGAATTCCAGCGACCGGGCGCCCGAGCGGGACTGGAGCGCCTGCTCCTGCGCGAGGTCGACCCGGCTGCCGTTGTGGACGAGGACGGGCACGGTCGCCAGGGCCGAGTCGCCCTCCACCGCTTCGAGGAACCGGGCGGTCTCGCCCTCCGGCATGCCGAGTTCGAGCACGACACAGTGCCACGGCTCGGCGGCCAGGGCACTGGCCGCCTCCTGCGCCCCGACGACGGTGACGACGTCGACGCCCTCCCGCGCGTCGCCCTCGTCACGGCTGCGCGCGACATCCCCGACGGCGCTCTCGGCCACCAGCGTCAGCAGCCCCCGCGGCCGTTCCTCGACGACCAGGAGCCGGCGCCGATGTTGGCGGGGCAGGCCCGTCGAGCCGGGAGCGGTGTGCCGCGGTTCGGAGCGGGCCGAGGCGTTCTCGTCGGGCGCGGGCTCGGGCGCCCGGCCGCCGGCCAGCAGCTCCTCGAACTCGGGCCGGGCCACCGGGAGGAACAGCGTGAACGTACTGCCCTGTCCGGGCGTGCTGTCCACGGTGACCGCTCCGCCGAGCAGATGGGCGATCTCCCGGGTGATCGACAGACCGAGACCGGTGCCGCCGTACTTGCGGCTCGTGGTGCCGTCAGCCTGCTGGAAGGCGCCGAAGATCGTCTCCAGTTGCTGCTCGGGGATGCCGATGCCGGTGTCCTTGACCCGGAAGGCCGCGATCGTTCCGCCCCGGTGGACGCCCGCGGGGATCTCCTGGTCGGACGCGGGTTCGATGCGCAGCTCGACCCGGCCCCGCTCCGTGAACTTCACCGCGTTCGACAGCAGGTTGCGCAGCACCTGCCGCAGCCGGGAGTCGTCGGTGAGCAGGTCCACCGGGGCCCCGGGAGCTGTGCTCACCGTGAACTCCAGGCTCTTCTGCGAGGTCATGGGGCGGAAGGTGGCCTCGACGTACTCCAGGAGCTGGCGCAGCGGGACCCGCTCGGGGGTCACGTCCATCTTGCCGGCCTCGACCTTCGACAGGTCCAGGATGTCGTTGATGAGCTGGAGCAGGTCGGAGCCGGCGGAGTGGATGATGCCCGCGTACTCGACCTGCTTCGGCGTGAGGTTGCGCGAGGGGTTCTGCGCCAGCAACTGGGCCAGGATGAGCAGGCTGTTGAGGGGGGTCCGCAGCTCGTGGCTCATGTTGGCGAGGAACTCGGACTTGTACTTGGACGCCAGCGACAATTGCTGCGCCCGCGCCTCCAGTTCCTGCCGGGCCTGTTCGATCTGGAGGTTCTTCGCCTCGATGTCCCGGTTCTGGGTGGCGAGCAGGGAGGCCTTGTCCTCCAGCTCGGCGTTGGAGCGTTGGAGTTCGTCCTGCTGGACCTGCAACTCCTCGGAACGGGCCTGGAGTTCGGCGGTCAGGCGCTGCGACTCGCCCAGCAGTTCATCGGTGCGGGCGTTGGCCACGATGGTGCTGACGTTGACGCCGATGGTCTCCATGAGCTGTTCCAGGAACGTCCGGTGCCCCTGCTTGAAGCGGGTGACCGAGGCGAGCTCGATGACGCCGAGCACCTGCTCCTCGACGACGATGGGAAGGACCACCAGCGCGGTCGGCGCGGTCCGGCCGAGCCCCGAGGAGATGGTGACGTACCCCGGCGGCACCTCGTCCACGGTGATCGCCCGCCTGCTGCGCGCGGCCTGCCCGACGAGCGAGCGGCCGAGCGGGATGCGGGTGGGACGCCCTTCCTCGTCGGGATAGCCGTACGACCCGACCAGCCTGAGCTCCGTGCCCTTCGCGGTCTCCTCGGCGAGGTAGAAGGCGCCGTACTGCGCGGCGACCAGCGGGGTGAGCTCGTCCATGATGAGGTCGGCCACCACGTCCAGGTCGCGGTATCCCTGCATCAGACCGGAGATACGGGCCAGGTTCGTCTTGAGCCAGTCCTGCTCCTGGTTGGCGCGCGTGGTCTCCCGCAGCGACTCCACCATGGTGTTGATGTTGTCCTTCAGGTCGGCGACCTCGCCCGAGGCCTCGACCGTGATGGACCGGGTCAGGTCGCCCTCGGCCACGGCACCGGTGACCTCGGCGATCGCGCGGACCTGGCGCGTGAGGTTGCCGGCCAATTCGTTCACGTTCTCGGTCAGCCGCTTCCAGGTGCCCGAGACGCCCTCCACCTCGGCCTGGCCGCCGAGCCTGCCCTCGCTGCCGACCTCCCGGGCCACGCGGGTGACCTCGGCGGCGAAGGCGGAGAGCTGGTCGACCATCGTGTTGATGGTCGTCTTGAGTTCGAGGATCTCGCCGCGGGCGTCGACGTCGATCTTCTTGGACAGGTCGCCCTTGGCCACCGCCGTCGTCACCAGGGCGATGTTGCGCACCTGCCCGGTGAGGTTGTTGGCCATCGAGTTGACGTTGTCGGTGAGGTCCTTCCAGGTGCCCGCCACGTTGGGCACGTGCGCCTGGCCGCCGAGCCGTCCCTCCGTGCCGACCTCGCGGGCGACGCGGGTGACCTCGTCCGCGAACGCTGACAGGGTGTCGACCATCGTGTTGATGACGTCGGCCAGAGCGGCGACCTCGCCCTTCGCCTCCACGGTGATCTTCTGCGAGAGGTCGCCCCGGGCCACGGCGGTCGCCACCTGCGC
This sequence comes from Streptomyces sp. NPDC096324, assembly GCF_044763015.1. Taxonomy (NCBI): domain Bacteria; kingdom Bacillati; phylum Actinomycetota; class Actinomycetes; order Kitasatosporales; family Streptomycetaceae; genus Streptomyces; species Streptomyces sp. NPDC096324. The sequence goes on from NZ_JBIWFK010000006.1 coordinate 52,203, forward strand.
GATGGAGCGGACCTGGCCGGTCAGGTTCGACGCCATGACGTTGACGTTGTCGGTGAGGTCCTTCCAGGTGCCCGAGACGCCCCGCACGGTGGCCTGTCCGCCCAGGTTGCCCGCGGTGCCGACCTCGCGGGCCACACGCGTCACCTCGTCGGCGAACGCCGAGAGCTGCTCGACCATCGTGTTGATGGTCTCCTTGAGCTCCAGGATCTCGCCCCGGGCGTCCACGGTGATCTTCTGCGACAGGTCGCCCTTCGCCACCGCCGTGGCCACCTGGGCGATCGAGCGGACCTGGGCGGTGAGGTTGCCCGCCATGAAGTTCACCGAGTCGGTGAGGTCGCGCCAGGTGCCCTTGACGCCCTTCACGTCGGCCTGGCCGCCGAGGCGTCCGTCGGTGCCGACCTCGCGGGCGACGCGGGTGACCTCGTCGGCGAACGCGGAGAGCTGGTCGACCATCGTGTTGATGGTGTTCTTCAGTTCCAGGATCTCGCCGCGGGCGTCCACGGTGATCTTCTGCGAGAGATCTCCCTGGGCCACCGCCGTGGTGACCTGGGCGACGTTGCGAACCTGGGCGGTGAGGTTGCCGGCCATGAAGTTCACCGAGTCGGTGAGATCACGCCAGACGCCGCCGACCCCGGGAACCTGGGCCTGGCCGCCGAGCCGTCCGTCGGTGCCGACCTCGCGGGCGACTCGGGTGACCTCGTCGGCGAACGCGGAGAGCTGGTCGACCATCGTGTTGACGGTCTCCTTGAGCTGCAGGATCTCGCCGCGGGCGGGCACGTCGATCTTCTGCGAGAGGTCACCCTTGGCGACCGCGGTGGCCACCTGCGCGATGTCGCGGACCTGCGTGGTGAGATTTCCCGCCATGGCGTTGACGGAGTCGGTCAGGTCGGCCCAGGTGCCCGAGACCCCCGGCACCTCCGCCTGGCCGCCGAGCGTTCCCTCCGTACCCACCTCACGGGCCACCCGGGTCACCTCCGAGGTGAACACCGAGAGCTGGTCGACCATGCCGTTGAAGACGGTGGCGATGTCACCCAGCAGGCCGCCCGCCTCGTCGGGGAGCCGGGTGCCGAAGTCGCCGTCGCGCACCGCGGTGAGGCCGGCCAGCAGTTGCCGCAGCTCCTGCTCACCCGGCGTCCGTTCGGACGTCCCACTCGCTGCCCTGGTCATGGCCACCCTCGTTCCGCTCCCCTGGAGTCCCGTGTGACGGAACTCGGAACCGCGCCGGGCCCACGGACGGCCCCCCTGCCTGCCCGTGGGATTCCCGCAGATCACGGGACATCCCATCAAGAAAATACGCCGCAGGCTAACCCAGGGAGCGGGGGCGGAACAAAGCGTCGGAGGGAATTCTCCAGAGGACCGAAAATACCGCCGGTCACAGGAATAACCTCGCGTGATCGGGATACACAGGACCCTCTCGGTCCCGGTCGGGGAACCCCGGGTACCGGAAATCCCGTCGGCCCGCCCGGGACCGGAGTCCTGGGCGGGCCGACGGGAGAGTCGTACGCGCTGTGACGTGCGGAGACGTCAGCCGACCGCGGGGTCGAGCAGCCCGGCGCGCAGCCGCTTGATGATGCGGGTGATCAGCCGGGAGACATGCATCTGCGAGATGCCGAGCTCCTCACCGATCTGCGCCTGGGTGCGCTCCTCGACGAAGCGCAGATGAATGATCCGGCGCTGCCGGTCGTCGAGCTGGGAGATCAGGGGAGCCAGGGAGTTGAAGTCCTCGACCAGTTCCAGCGACGGATCCTCCTCGCCGATGAAGTCCGCGAGGACCGCCTCGCCGTCCGCGCCGCCGTCGGCCGTGAGAGCCGCGTCGAGGGACGAGGAGTTGTAGCCGTTCGACGCCTTGCGGGCCTCGATGACCTCTTCCTCGGACAGGCTCATCAGCTCGGACAGCTCACGGGTCGTGGGCGTGCGGCCGAGGCGGGTGCGCAGTTCCTCCGTCGCCTTGGCGAGCTCGACGCGGGCTTCCTGAAGCCGCCGGGGCACGTGCACGGCCCAGCTCGTGTCGCGGAAGAACCGCTTGATCTCACCGACGATGTAGGGAACCGCGAAGGAGGTGAACTCGACCTCGCGGGACAGCTCGAAACGGTCGATGGCCTTGATGAGCCCGATCGTGCCGACCTGGACGATGTCCTCCATCTCACCCTGGCTGCGACTGCGGAAGCGCGCCGCGGCGTACCGGACGAGAGAGAGGTTCATCTCGATGAGGGTGTTGCGCGCGTACTGGTGTTCATGCGTCCCCTCCTCCAGTACGGCCAGCCGGTCGAAGAACTGCCGGGACAGCTCGCGCGCGTCCTTCGGGCTGATCTTCAGGGGTTCGTCGATCTGCGGAAGGACGCCTTCCGTGATCGTCGCTGCCTGGTGCGCCGTGTCCGTCGCCCTCACTGCCGTCACGGCTGCCATGCCGTCCACCCCACATCGTCCTAAGGAATTGATGACAGGGGCCCGTCTGCCCCGCCTCACACAGCTCATGCCACCCGGTTTCGAGAATTCCGCGACACGCGTACGTCCCGCCTCCCCTTGACCCCGGGCCAGGGTTACTTCGTCCCGGGGACACGGTTCGGATGCGGCGAAGTAAAATGGGTCACGGGGTGAGTCCGTGGGTATCGAGCGACGAGTCGGCCGGGCGCAGACGCGCTCGCCCCTGGCGTACCCCGACGCGGGACCACGCACCGCACGCCGGTCCCCGGGCACGGCGGTGGTCGTGGCATGACGACGGCGGCACTCCACGGCGAACCCGAACCTTTCGTCCATCCCGCGCTCATCTACCGCGACGACCTCGAGTACGTGCACGAGATGACACGGTTCGTCTCCGACGGCGTAGCCGCGGGGGAGCCGGTGGCGGTGGCCGTTCCCGCCGCGCGGCTCGAACTCGTCCGCGACGCGATGGGACCGCTCGGTGACGGCGTCCGCTGGATCGACATGGCGCGGGCCGGCCGGAACCCGGGCCGGATCATCCCCTCCGTCCTGCGGGCGTTCGCCGACGTCCACCGAGGCGTCCATGTGCGGATCATCGGCGAGCCCGTCTGGGCCGGCCGTACGGCGGTGGAGTACCCGGCCTGCGTCCAGCACGAAGCCCTGATCAACCAGGCGTTCGCCGGACGGGACGTGACCATCCTCTGCCCGTACGACGCCCGTGCCCTCGCCCCGGGCGTGATCGCCGACGCCCACGCCACCCACCCCGTCGTGATCGGCGCCGGGCGGCAGTGCGTGAGCGCGGCCTACGACCCGGACGGTGTGCTGGCCCGTTTCCATCACGTGCTGAGCCATCCGCCGGGAGCGGCGACGGTTCCCTTCGACGCCGAACTCCTGCCCGCCGCCCGTGACTTCGCCTTGGCGGAGGCCCGGGCCCGGGGGATGTCGGGAGCCCGGCTCCAGGACCTGAACCTCGTCGTCGCGGAGCTGACCACCAACAGCGTGGTGCACGGGGGCGGTTCGGGGACCCTGAGGCTGTGGGCCGAGGGCGAGCAGATCGTGTGCGAGACGCGGGACAAGGGGCGGCTGAGCGATCCGCTGGCCGGCCGGCACCCCGCGCGTCCCGAGCAGATCGGCGGACGGGGCCTGTTGCTGGTGCACTACCTCTCGGACCTCGTCCGGGTGCACAGCGACGGCTCCGGAACGACCGTGCGCAGCTACATCGACCGCGCCTGACCGGCCCGGCGGCCGTGCCGACGGCTCGGCGAGGGGGCCCGGACCTGAGCTCCCGGTCCGGGCCCCCTCGCCGCTGCATGCCGCCGTCGTACTTTGCTAGCGCGTGGCGTCCTGTCCGGCCGAGCGCGCCGCCTCACGCTCGGTGCGGGCACCGGCCTGGGACAGGGACCCGCCGGCACTCTCCAGGTGCGCCCGGACGAACCACTGGAACTGCTCGAGCGCGCGGAGCTGCTCGATGAGAAGGTCCTCGGTCACCGGGTCGATCTTGCCGACCTCGGCCACGGCCGCGCGGTGCTCCTCCACGATCCCGGTGTGGACGAGATCGAGGGCGCCGAGGTGGGCGATGGCGTCGGCGCGGCCCACGCTGTAGTCGTCCCAGGTCCGTTCGGCGACGAGCGCGCCCGGCGTGCCGTGCGGGACCCCGCCGAGGGCGGAGATCCGCTCGGCGGTGTCGTCCGCCATGTCGCGTACGCGGTCCACCTGAGGGTCGAGCATCTCGTGCACGGCGATGAAGTGGGGACCCACCACGTTCCAGTGGATGTGTTTCAGCGTGAGCGACAGGTCGTTGAGAGCGTGCAGCCGCATGCTCAGCACGTCGATGATCCGACCGCCGTCCTGCGTGCTGATGCCGGGGACCGTGTACTGGGGTGTCGTGGAAGTCGTCATGGTGCCTCCGCGTGCCCTGGTTCACCCGCCTCACACCTTTCGCCCCGGGCGCCGACCGGTTCCGTATGCGACGGGCGTACGCCACGGGCGGGGCGACGGGATCGCGTCAGTGAGGTGGCGTTGGGCCAAATAGGTTGTCCGGTGCGGTTGTTGCGAATGAACCGTCCCGAACCCGGGCACACGGTCGGAAACTCGAGAGAGGAGCCCTCGCCGTGCTCGTGCCCGACCCGAAGGTTGTCCGGAGGCTGCTGACGCGTTACGCGGCCCTGAAGATCGCGTATGCCGAGAAGGAGACTCCGGAGACGGCCCGCGGACTGGAGGACGTCACGTACACACTCTGTGTGATGACGGGAACGACCGGTGTGCGCGAGGCCGTCGCCGCGGCCGACGTCCTGCTCGCGGCCGGAGAGAAGCGCCGGGACGCGCGGCAGGCCGGACTGCTGGCGGGCGGGGCGTCCCCGGCGCCCTCGCCGAAGGCGGTGGCCGCGGCCGTCCCGCCGCTCGCCCGGCCGCACACCGAGGTGCGGACGCTGAACGGCAGGACCCTGGGTGTGTCCGGTCCGCTCCACTGAATGCAAAGCGGTTCCTGTCCGTCGAACGGCTGAACTACCTAGTCGGCTCCCGCTCGTTCTCCTGCTGTGAGCATCGTCGAGGCGGAGATGAGGAATCGATGAGCCGACACAGCAAGGGCCGTAGGCACCGCAAGGTGAACATGACGCCCCGTCCGGTCGGACCGAGGTGGTCCCCGCGTGAGGTCCGGGAGCAGGTGGGCGCGGCCGTGGCCGCCCCGCGGCCCGTGCGCGCCCAGCCTCCCATCCCCGGGCAGGACACGAACGGGGAACGGGCCGAGGCCGTGTCCAGGACGGTGACCGAGAGCGGTCTGAGCCGTCACGCCGTACGCACGTGGGAGCGGTTGGCGGAAGCGGGCGCCGGCGGGGTCGAGGTCGCCGAACTCACCGAGGCCGTGGGCTTCCGGCGCTCCACCGTGCTCGGGCATCTCAAGGGCCTGGCCGGACTGGGACTGGCCGAGGACCACGAGAGCGTGTGGCGGGCGACCGGCCCGATGGAGGGCGCGGTCGCCCGGGAGGGCGTGGCGGTTTCGGCCGGGGGCGTTTCCTAGGACGGCGGCCCGTGGCGGCGCTTGCCGGGTGGATCCGCCCAGGTCAAGTGCCGCCCGCCACGCTCCGTGCCGGCGGGAAGCGCGCTCTGCGGGGCCGGGCCGGCGCCGCGGGTGAGGGATTCCCGGGCGGCTTCGTGCGGGTGCCGGTGCTGCCAGTACGGATTGTCGTGGGGCAGCTTGCTCGACACGCGCCCGTACATGCCGAACGTCAGGATCACCAGCCCCATGACGAAGCTGAAGACGACGTTCGTCATGCCGAAGTCGAGGATGTTGGCGGGCCGGTCGAGGATGAAGATGTGGACGAACCCGCTGAGCAGGAACAGGGTTCCCACCGCCATGTTGAGCGTGGAGGCGACGTTCCCGCCGAGGACGGCACCTGCGATCAGGAGCAGGCCCACGATCACGGAGATCAGACTCAGGGCGCCGTTGCTCGACATGCCCGCGACGCTGTCCCCGTTCGTGTCGAACGGACTGAGCTCGTCGGCGAAGCCGAGACCGCCGAAGACGAGCAGGACCACCCCGCAGAACGCGGCGCCCCACCGGTAGACGGCGGCCAGGTGGTGGTCGAGGGGCAGTTCGTCCTGGAGCTTCATCGCCCGTCCCTTCGTGCACCGGGGAGCACCGCCGGACGGTGCCCCTTCGTACCTTTCGTCCTTCACTTCCGTGGAAAGCCGCCACGCGGTTGCACCCGCCTCCGGGCGGTGGATCCGGCGAAATCCTCGGGTGGCGCGGTGTCGGGCGGCCTTCTCGGGGCATCCGGACTCCATCGCTCGACGACCGGATCTTCACGAGGAGTCCTCATGCTCGGCATCGCCGCCGCCGTACTGCTGTTCATCGCGTTCCTGATCAACGCCGGTGACGTCTCGACCAATCACGTGTTCACGTCGACCAACGTCATGCTCATAGGGCTCGCCCTGCTCGCCCTTCACCTCTCCGGCGTCGGTGGCGGCTGGACGACGCGCAGCCGTCGGCGCTGACGGACATCCCGGCCGGAACGGTCCCATTTCGGGTGACTTCACCCGGGTGACTTGCCGCGACGCGCTCCCTCGGGAGATGGTTGTCGGACGGAAACAATCTGTCGTCCGGAAAGGTGGTGGGCTCGCGGAGCGGGCCTTGCTCGTGGACACTTCCCAGCAACCTCCCCCCGGCCCACGCGGCGCCGTCACGGCCGCCTCGTGGGGTTCCGCCCCCTACCCCGTGGTCGTCGCCGACCCGTCCGGTGGCGTGGTCGACACGAACGACGCCGCGGCCGTGCTCTTCCCCGACGCGATCGCCGGGTCATGGCTGCCGGACGTGCTCCCTGCGTGGATCGCCGACGCCCACACCCGTCTGCGGGCCGTCGTGCCCGGTCCCCGGAACCGCGGTCCCGGCGCGTTCGTGCACGGCCCGGTCGGCGACCGCACCTTCGAGGCGCACCCCACCCGCACGGACGACGGCGACGTCATCTGGTGGCTGGTCGACGACACCGACCGGCGCCTGGCGGAGGACGCCCTCCGGACCGAACGGGAGCGCGCCACGTTCCTGGCCGGCGCCTCCAGCGCCCTGCTCTCCTCCCTGAACGTCGAACGGTGCATGGAGGTGACGGCGGAGCTCGCCGCCGAGCACCTCGCCGACGCCGCCGTGATCGTGGCCCCGCCGCGCGGGCGCAAGGTCCAGCTCACGTTCTGCGGACCCGACGGCGCCGTGGTGCACCGGACGGTGCAGAACGACGTACGACAACTGCCGGGGCTCGGCGAGGCCCTGCGCGGATTCCCGCCCGTACCGTCCCGCTGGATCGACCCGGCCACGGTTCCCGGATGGGTCGTGCCGGAGGGGTTCACCGAACCCGTCGGCTCGGCCGTCGTGACACCGCTGCCCGGACACGGCGTGCCCGCGGGCGCCCTCATCCTGCTCCGGTCGAGCCGGCACGCGGCCTTCACCGAGAGTGAGGAGATCTTCGCCCGGCTCTTCGCCTCACGCGCCGGAGCCGCCATGTCCGCGGCCCGCATGTACGCCGAACAGGCCGCCATCACGGCGACGTTGATGCGTGAACTGCTGCCGCCCCGACTGCACGCGGTGCACGGGGTCGAGTTCGCCGGACGCTACCGCCCCGCGGGGCAGACCGAACGCGTCGGCGGCGACTTCTACGACGTGCACCCCGCCGCGGACGAGGGCCAGGAATCCCTCGTCGTCCTCGGGGACGTCTGCGGCAAGGGGCTCGAGGCCGCCGTCCTGACCGGCAAGATCCGCAACACGGTGCAGGCGCTCCTGCCGCTCGCCGACGACCACCAGCGACTGCTCGGACTGCTCAACGGCGCGCTGATGAACTCCCACCACACCCGCTTCGCCACCCTGGCCATGGCCTCCGTGGTACGCCGCGCGGGCATCGTCCATCTCCGGGTCACCAGCGCGGGACACCCCGCCCCGCTGATCGTGCGGGCCGACGGCGCGGTCGAGCAGGCGGGCACACGCGGGACCCTCATCGGCGCGTTCTGGGACGTCAGCTCCACCACGGTCGGCGTCGAACTGGCGCCCGGCGAGACCTGCCTCTTCTTCACGGACGGCATCACCGAGGCCAGGGGAGGGCCCCTGGGGGACGAGTTCTTCGGCGCCCGGCGGCTGGAGACGGCACTCGCGCAGTGCGCCGGCATGCCCGCCGAGGCCGTGGTGGAGCACATCCAGATGCTCGCCGCGCAATGGGTCGGACGCGGCGGCCACGACGACATGGCGACCGTCGCGGTCACCGCACCCCACCACGCGCACCTGAGCGCGGTGAACGGCCACACTCGGGGCAGGTACACAGGATGACCTCACCACCCCGACAGCACCCCGGCGCCGTGTCGCTCGGCCCCGCCCGCGACCTGCTCTGGTCGGCGGTCCACCAGGGCGACGAGCGCGGGGCCGCGGCCGTCGTCCTCGACGCGCTGGAGTCATCGGCCGACGCCGAGACCGTCCTGCTCGACCTGATAGCCCCGGTCCAGGCGAGAGTCGGCACGGAGTGGGCGGCCAACCGGCTCACCGTCGCCCAGGAGCACACCGCCACCGCCATCCACGAGCGCGTCATCGCGGTCCTCGCCCACCGTCCGGGCCTTCGCGACGAGACCCCGAGCGGTCCGCGTGTCACGGTGGCCTGCGTCGACGGCGAGTGGCACGCCCTGCCGGCCAGGCTCCTCGCGGAGGTGCTGCGGCTGCGCGGATGGCGGGTGGACTTCCTCGGCGCGCACGTGCCCACCCCGCACCTCATCGCCCATCTCCACCAGACGGGACCGCGGGCGGTCGCGCTGTCCTCCTCGATCCCCACCCATCTGCCCACCGCGCACATGGCCATCACGGCCTGTCAGGCGGCCGGAGTGCCCGTCATCGCGGGCGGCGCCGCCTTCGGCCCCGACGGCCGCTACGCCCGCGCCCTGGGCGCCGACGGATGGGCACCCGACGCCCGGCACGCGGCGGAGGTCCTCGAACGGGGCCTCGACCGCCCCGGCCCCCCGGCCGTCCACCAGACCGTGGACGACCTCCCGCACCTGGCCGACCAGGAATACACGATCGTCGCCGGGACGACCCACCAGCTCGTCAAGCAGACGCTGGCGGACCTGGAGGACCGGTTCGCGCCGCTGCGCGGTTACACCGAACGGCAGCGGCGGCACACCGCCGAGGACCTCGCGCACATCGTCGAATACCTGGCCACGTCGCTGTACGTCGCCGACGAAGAGCTGTTCGCGCGGTTCATTCTCTGGACCGCGGACATCCTCACCGCCCGCCGTGTCCCCGCGCGGAGCCTGGACCCCGCGCTCGACCTGCTGACCCTGCAACTCAAGGACTTCCCCCGCGCCTGCCGCACGCTGGCCCACGCGCGGGAGGCGCTCGGAAACCGAACGCCGCCCTCCACGATCCCCGGCCCCGGAAAGCCCGCATGACCACTTCACATCCCCCCGCCTTCACGCTGACCGTCGACGTCCAGCCCGCCGCACTCGTGATCCACGTCGCCGGAGACCTCGACCACGAGACGTGCGACGAGCTGATGAGGACCGTCGACCAGTACCTCGTCGCCCCCCGGGACCCCGAGCGACAGATCCGGGAACTGCGCCTCGATTTCGCCGGCCTCGGCAGCATCGACTCCATGGGCCTGTCCATCCTGCTGATGATCCGCCGCCGTACGGACGCCGCCGCTGTGCGCCTGTACCTCGACCAGCGGCCCCGCGGCCTGGACCGGCTGCTGGAGATCACGGGAACGCTCGAACACCTCACCGCGCTCCGCGACGAGAGCGGCGGGGCCCGGAGTCCCGGGACCGGCTGACGCGCGGGGACCCCGGTCGCGCACGCGGGTGAACGGCACCGGGCTCGCGCGCCGGCCGTCGCATTCCGTCGAATGCACGCCGGATAGTGGGGTATTGGGGGCCCTGTACGACCCGGCGAGTCCACGGAGGAAGACATGACGATCGACGGAATCTGGTCCTACGCACCGGAGTTCAACCACCCCGAAGCGCACGAACTGGCCGGCTACAGCGTCGAGGCGACCGACGGGACCATAGGACACGTCGACCGGCAGGCCGACGACTCGGGCATGCGCCACCTGGTCGTCGACACCGGCGTCTGGGTGTTCGGCAAGAGCGTGCTGGTGCCCGTGGGTGTCGTCGCCGGCATCGACACGGAGTCCCAGCGGATCACCGTCGCCTGCACCCGCGAGGAGATCAAGTCGGCGCCGGTGTTCAGGACCGACCGCGAGACCTCGGACCCCGCGTACCTGTCCAGCGTCGGGACCTACTATCAGAGCCTTCCGCCGAGGCAGCCCGCGTGAGCGAGCGAGAAAGAGTTTTCACATGCACGAAGGGGCGGAAGCCACCGTGTCGCGCGGGGCGGCCCAGGACGCCTTCGTCGTGCGCGTCGGCGGAGACATCGACCACGAGAGCGCCTTCCGGCTGGAAGAGGCGCTGAGCCTGGCCGACCGGACGGGCCCGGAACGCACGGTGGTCGATCTGTCCGGCACCGACTTCGCCGACTCGTCGATCCTGCACGTCCTCCTCGAAGCGCAGCGCGCGCACCGGGCCCGCGGCACGCTCATGGTGGTCTGCGGGCCGTTCAGCGACATCGTCCGGAGGCTGTTCGACGTGACAGGGACCGAGGGCTTCTTCGTCCTCGCGGACAGCGTTGCGGCGGCGCTGGAACTCCCGGACCCGGCGACCGGGCCATGAACCCGGTCAACCGCCCACCGGCGGACGGGCCGAGCCCGGGAGCGGGCGTCGCGATCACGAGCGCCGCGACGGCACGCGACCACGTACGGGCCCTGGTGCGCGAGCACGGCCGGACGGGCGGGCCGAACCCGGACGCGGTGGTCGACCTGCTGCTCGTCGTCTCGGAACTGGTCACCAACGCGATCCGGCACGGCGGCGGGCTCGCCGGATTCGACGCGACGGCGACCGACACCGGCGTTCGGCTCGCCGTGCGCGACAACAGCGACGTCGTTCCCGTCCAGGCCTACGGCACCGGCGAGATCCCGCGCACGCACCGGACGAACGGATACGGCTGGCCCCTGATCATCCGCCTCTCCACCGCCGTCACCATCGAGCCGTGCCCCGGGGGCGGCAAGACGATCCACGTGTTCGTCCCCCTGACCTGAGGCGAACCCAGGCGTCCCGCCCGTCGTGGCGTGCGAGGCGAGCGGGCGTAGCGCGACGCGCGCGTGGAAGAAGAGCCTCGACCGACTCCGCCGGACACGGGGTCCGGAACGCCGGCCGGACCGGCGCGGAGGGGTGAGGCATGAACAGTGTCATCGAGACGGTCCGCCCGGCGCGGCGGCGCCGGTACGGGCCCCGGCTGCCCGCCTTCTGGTGGCCGGCCCTGCGCCGTACCCCGGTCTCGATGTGGAACGACGACGTGTCCGACTGGGCGGCCGCGCTGACGTACTACGCGATCCTCGCGGTGCTCCCGGCCCTGCTGGTCATGGTCATCGCCTTCGGCCTGATCAGCCCGGACACCGCCGAGACGTTCATCGCGCACGTCACCGCGTACGCTCCCGCCCAGTCGGGCGCCGAGCTGCACCAGGCGCTGGGGGAGATGCTGCGGCAGCGGTCCGCCGCCTGGACGCTGCTGGTCACCGGCGCGGCGAGCGCGCTGTGGTCGGCGTCGAGCTACCTCGCGGTGTTCCGGCGGGCCCTGCACCGCATGCACGACGCGGCGGACCAGCGTTCGGCCTGGCGCACCGCGCACCGGCTGGTGCTGACCGCCCTGGCGCTTCTCGGGCTGCTCGTCGTGAGCGCGCTCGTCCTGCTGCTGACCGGACCCCTGGCCGAGGCCGCCGGCCGTGTCGTGGGGGTCGACGGCCAGGTCGCGCTGGCCTGGAACCTGCTCCGCTGGCCCCTGTTGACGTGCCTGGTGGCCCTGCTGGTGCTCGTCGTGTTCCACACCGGGCCGACGCCCGCCCGCCGTCGCCGGCACAGCTTTCCCGGCGGCATCCTGGCAGCCGTCCTCTGGCTCGCCGTGTCGGCCGGATTCGCCCTCTACGCCTCCGTCCTCGGCGCCTACAGCCGGCTCTACGGCTCGCTCGCGGGCCTGGTCGTCTTCCTCGTGTGGCTGTGGCTGTCCAACCTCGCGCTGCTGGCCGGCGCGCAGTTCACGGCCGAACTGAACAAGGCCGCGGCGGCGGCGCGTCGGGCGACGGTCTGAGGTTCACAGGTTTGTTCCGGCCGGGACGGAACACACGGTGTGAGGAAGCCACATCGTGTACGGACGGACGACGGAGGAACTGTGGGCATCATCGCTTGGATTCTGATCGGGTTGCTTGCCGGTGCCATCGCCAAGCTGCTTCTGCCGGGCAAGGACCCGGGCGGGATCATCATCACCATGCTGATCGGTGTGGCGGGTGGCCTGCTGGGCGGCTGGCTGGGCAAGGTCATCTTCGGCGTCGACTCCATCGACGGGTTCTTCGACCTGTCGACGTGGATAGCCGCCATCGCGGGATCGCTGATCCTCCTGGTTCTGTACCGGGTGCTGACGGGCAACAGCCGATCGCACCGCCACGCCTGAACGGGCCCCGGCCCGTTCGGCGCGTCCTGACCCACGGCCTGGGGCCGGCACCGGAGTTCCCGGTGCCGGCCCCAGGCCGTTCGTCGTCCCCCGGGGGCGCGCCCGGGTTCCGCGCCGCCTTCCCACCGCGGTGAGCCTCCTGCCATGATCACCGCAGAACGTGCGGGCCCGCCCGGTCACGGGCTCCCGCCCGCCGGACCCCGTTCCGGGCCGACCGGCGCGGGCCGCGACGCAGCCTGTGAGGAGCCCGAGTGACGTACGACGTCGGCGCGCTGCGTGCCGAGATCCCCGCCCTGCTGTCCGGTGTCGCGCACTTCGACGGGCCGGGCGGCACCCAGACCCCGGCCCGGGTGGCCGGGGCGATCGCGGACGCGCTCACCGGACCGCTGTCGATCCGGGGACGCCTGACGCCCGGAGAGGTGAACGCGGAGAACCTGGTCCAGGGGTTCCGGCAGGCCGTCGCCGACCTGGTGGGCGGTCGTCCCTCCGGGGTCGTCTTCGGCCGCAGCGCCACCCAGCTCACGTACGACGTGGCCCGGGCGCTGGCGAAGGACTGGGCACCCGGCGACGAGGTGGTCGTCAGCCGTCTCGACCACGACGCGAACATCCGGCCCTGGCTCCAGGCCGCCGAACAGGCCGGCGCCCACGTGCGCTGGGCGGACTTCGATCCGGAATCGGCCGAACTCCCGCCCTCGGTGGTGGACGCCCTGCTGACCGAGCGCACCCGGCTGGTCGCGGTCACCGCCGCCTCGAACCTCACGGGGACCGTGCCCGACGTCGCCGCGATCGCCCGCCTGGTCCACCGCCACCCGCGGGCACTGCTGTACGTCGACGGGGTGCACTACGCGGCGCACACCTTCGTGGACGTCACGCGGCTCGGCGCCGACTTCTTCGTGTGCTCGCCCTACAAATTCCTCGGCCCGCACCACGGTGTCCTCACCGCCTCCCCGGAACTGCTGGAGCGGCTGCACCCGGACAAACTGCTGCCGTCCACCGACACGGTGCCCGAACGGTTCGAACTGGGGACACTGCCCTACGAGTTGCTCGCCGGGACCATCGCCGCGATCGATGTACTCGCCGGACTCTCGGGCGGGACGAGCGGCGCTCGCCGAGACCGTCTGCGCACGGCCTTCGCGGCGATCGAGCGACACGAGGGAGCGCTGTGCGAGCGGTTGGAGGCGGGCCTGGCCGGACTGCCCGGCGTCACGGTCCGCTCCCGGGCGGCCGAGCGCACGCCCACCCTGCTGCTGACGTTCGACGGCCGGAAGGCGGCGGACGCCTCCGCGTTCCTGGCGGGCCGCGGGGTGCACGCACCCGCCGGAGCGTTCTACGCGCTGGAGGCGTCCCGGCACCTCGGCCTCGGGGACACCGGGGGTCTGCGCGTCGGGCTCTCGCCGTACAACGACGCGGACGACGTCGACCGGCTGCTGGAGGGTCTGGCGGACTTTCAGCGGTCGTAGGCGCGGGGGACGCGTCCCGTTCAGGAGACCGCCGGCGTCCGCGGATCCGTCGTCCGGTCGTCCGGGGCGGTGATCAGGTGGAGCGCCTCGGCGAGGTGACGTGGACGCAGGAGTCCCGGGCCGGGCCGGGCGTTCCAGCCCGGCCCGCTCAACAGGATCCGGCTCCGGGTCCGTGCTCCCCGTACGCCCCAACGCGTGGCGGCGATGTGCCGGGCGAGCGGCAGGTTCGCCGTCGACCACGACTGGGACCACAGGACGACCGCCGGGGGGCCGACGCGCTGCACCGCCGCGATGAGAGCCTCGGGCGGGACGGCGCCGCCGAGGGTCACGGCGGGTACGCCGCGTTCCGCGAGTGCCGCGTTGAGCGCCTCCAGGGGCAGGGTGTGCTGTTCCCCGGGAACGCAGGCCAGCAGGACGGGTGACGCGGCCGCGGGCGGTGCGTCTCCCGCCGCGGACACGTAGGCGTGTCGCAGGGTCGCGGAGACGTGCCAGGTCAGAAGGTGCTCCACCTCGACGTAACGGTCCCCCGAGGCCTCCCACTTGCGGCCCACCGCCCGCAGGGCGGGCACCATCACGTCCTCCCAGGCCCGGGCCAGACCGTGCGTGCGGACCGCCGCCGCCAGCCGGGCCTGGACGGCGTGGGCGTCCAGCCGGACGGCGGCGTGCGCGAGGCCCCGGCTTTCCTGGGCCGCGTCTCCCGGGGCCGGCCCGGTGCCCGATGGCCCGGTCCCCGACGGCTCGGCGCCCGCAGGCGATTCCGGAGTTCCCGGACCCGGAGCCGTCGCGGACGCCCCCTCCGGAACCCGGAGGCCGGTTCGTGCCGAGGCGGAGTTCCCCGTACCGGCGGCGGCCCGGGTACGGCCCGCGGTCCGCGTACGAGCGGCGGCCCCCGTCGGGGCGGCGGTCCCCTTCCGTGCCGCCAGGGCCGGCGACGCGGCGACCCGGCCGCGGGCCGCCTCCTTCGCCGCGCGGGCGGCTTCGGCGGGGGGCAGACCGGCGGCTGTCAGGCGGCACATCTCCCGGACCATGGCCACGTCGTCGGGCGACCAGCGGCGGTGCCGGCCGTCGGCCCGCACCGCGGGCCCCAGCCCGTACCGCCGGTCCCAGGAGCGCAACGTCGTGGGCGACACTCCGACTTTGCGCGCCAGGAACCCGGTGGTCACGCCCACACCGGCGGTCTCCGTCTCGTCGTCGGCGCTCAGTTCCACGGTCCGGCTCCCGGGAGAACGCGGGACGGCGCTCCGTCGGGGACGCCCCACCCGGGGGTGGAGGGGCCCGGTGCACGGTGGCAGCGGTTCATGACGGGCCTCGCCTCGATTCAGGAGCCGTCCGGGACCCGGCCGGTCCGCCGGGCTCATCCCTGCTTCGGCCCGGGAAGGCCCCCCGGATGCAGCGAACGGGCCCGCCGTGCCGCCGGGGCCGTCCCGCCTTCCTCAGGAACCCTTGGGGGGATCGTCGAGGAGGCGGTGCAGGATGGTCTCGGGGTCGCTGAGGGCCGAGCGCAGCAGGGCCTGTTCGTAGCGGTCGTCGCCGAGGAGGGAGCGGGCCGTGTCCTCGTAGCGCGCGCGGACCGGTCCCAGTTCGGGGGTGCCGCGCTGCGGATGGCCGACCGCGCTCCAGTAGGTCTCCCCGGCGGCGTACGCGGCCACCGCGCGTTCGCCCGCGCCCTGGGCGGCGAGGGCGGAGGCCAGCAGATCCAGGCCGAGCGCGATGCCGAAGCTGTCCCCGATGCGCCGCTTGCCGTCCAGCATCGACAGGGCGTGGGCGGTGGCGTCCTCCGCGCGGTCCTCGAAGAGGGCGATGAGCGCGAGCTGGTAGTCGGCGTACGAGCGCGTCCACCACTCACCGCGGGCGACACAGCCGTGCCGCAGTTCCTCCGCCGCCCGGCGCGCCTCGTCCAGCAGCCCCTCCGCGGTGAGCGCGAACACCCGGACCAGGTGGCACAGAACGTGCCCCGCGGAGGTGAACGCCGTCCCCCCGGCTCCCCGCAGCGCGCCCTCGGTCTCGTGTCTGGCCGCCATGGGCCGCCCTTGAAGCAGGTGGGTCAGCCCCAGGAGATAGGCGGCGTGCAGGGTTCCCCCGACGTCCTCCTGGAGAGCCGCGCGGTCCCGGCAGAACACCGCGAGCTGCCCCGCCTGTTCGTGTTCGCCGCGCAGGACACGCGTGACGCCCAGCGCCCACAGGGCCTTCGTCCGGACCGGGCCGGACGCGGCGGACAGGGCCAGCGCGTCCTCCAGGTACGCCGCCGCCTCTCTGAGATGTCCGCAGCAGCTCCACGGGAAGGCGAGCAGACCGGTCAGTTCGAGGGCCGCGTCCGGCCGTCCGGAGAGCAGGTGGTCGAGCGCCGCGCACAGATCGGCGTGCGCCGAGCCGAGCCGTTCGTACCACCGCGCCTGCTCTTCTCCCAGCCAGCCGGCCTGGGCGTCACGGACCATCGCCAGGAAGTGCGAGGCGTGCCGGTCCGCCGACTCCCGGCTCTCGCCCACCTGGTCGAGCCACATACGGCCGTACTCCCGGACGGTGTCGAGCATCCGGTACCCGGAACCGGCCCGCGACAGCACCGACTTCCTCACCAGGCCCGTCAGCGCCCGGTCGACGTCGTTCTCGGGGAGCGGACCCCCGCCGCACACGAGGCGCACCGTCCTCGCGTCCACCGGCTCCCGGAACACCGACATCCGTGCCCACAAAAGACGTTCGACGGGTGCGCACAGTTCGTGGCTCCAGCCGATCGTCGTCCGTACCGCCCGGTGCCGCGGCGGCCCGGGGAACGGGCCGTCCGCGGTGATGTCCAGACGCCGGCCGAGCTCCAGCTCGACCTCCTCGACCGTACGGTGCGCGAGCTGTCCGGCGATCAACTCCACGGCCAGCGGCATGCCTTCGAGCCGCTCGCACAGCCGGGCGGCGGTCACCATGTCCGCCGGGGAGGACAAAGGGGCGCCCGCCGCGGCCGCGCGCAGGCGGAACATCTCCACGGCGTCCGTGGCCGGAGGCAACGGCTCCACCGCGACGACATGTTCACCGGGGACACCCAGCGGCTCCCGGCTCGTCGCGAGGACGGTCAGGCGCGGGCACGCCGATGTGAGGCGGGCGACCAGAGTGCGGCAGGGGCCGACCAGATGCTCGCAGGAGTCCAGGACGAGCAGGGCGTCCCGGTCGGCCAGCCACGCGGTCAGGGAGTCGAGCGCCCGGTCGGTCGTGTGGTCCGCGAAGTCCACCGCGTCGGCCACGGTCGCGACGAGCAGCCGGTCGTCCCGCAACGGCCACAGGTCTGCCCACGCCACCCCGCGTTCTCCCGCGCGCAGCGCCCGGTCCGCCGCCTCCAGGGCCAGCCGGCTCTTGCCCACACCGCCGGTACCGGTGAGGGTCACGACACGCTCCTCGCGCAACGCGTCTTCCAGATGGGCGAGTTCGCCCCGGCGACCGACGAAGCCGGGCGGAACGGCCGGAAGATTTCTCAGCACACGCACAGTCTTTCGGCCTCGGCGTCCGCTGTGTGGCGACTTGGCCGACTCGGTACCCGCGTTCAGGGGCCGGGGCGCGCTCGGGCGGGCGTGCCGGCGCGGGCGCCCCTCAGGCGACTCCCTGGACGGTTCGGGCGCGCTGCGGCGCCATCGCCCAGCGCACGGCCGACGTGAAGGCGCTGCCGAGGGGACGCACGCACACGCTGTCGACCAACGGCAGCCGGGGCAGCCGGAGTTCGGCGGCGGCCCAGGCCGGCAGAAGGGACACCGCGTTCGCGGCGAGCACTCCGTACGGCAGGCGGGCCACGAGCGGCACCGGCGGGTCCAGCAGCAGGAAGCGCGCGGCGTCGCGTGCCTGCGGCGTCGCCCGCAGCTCGCCGCGGTACGCGGACAGCCGTTCCGCGAGCTCGGCGACGGTCGTGGGCGGGTCGAGGACGCCCAGCGCGGCGGCGACGCGGGCCGTGTCCGCCACGTAGGCGTCGCGGTCGGCCCCGGACAGCGGCCGCGCGCCGTACCGCTGGTGCGCGCGCAGGAAGCTGTCGACCTCGGCGACGTGGACCCAGCCGAGGAGGTGGGGATCCGCCGCGTGGTACCGAATCCCCTCCGGCGTCACACCGCGCACCCGCTCGTGGACCGCCCGCACGCGGTCACAGGCGTCCTGGGCGCTCTCGGCGGTCCCGTACGTCGTCACCGCGAGGAAGGTGCTGGTGCGCTGGAGTCTTCCCCACGGGTCGCCGCGGAAGCCCGAGTGCGCCGAGACGGCGGCCATGGCGAGCGGGTGCAGCGACTGGAGCAGCAGCGCGGACAGTCCGCCGATGAACATCGACGCGTCCCCGTGCACGGCGCGGATGGGGCGGTCCGGGCCGAACCAGCGGGGGCCGGGCGTGCCGTGGATACGGGCGCGGTTCTTCGGTCCCTCCGGGCCCGCGACCCGGGTGAACAGCGCGCTGCCCAGCCGTTCCCGTACTCCGTGGCCGTCCGTTCCGGTCCGTCTCATGGGCGTCGGTCTCCCTTCGCGTCCCGTTCCGCCGGGCCCACGGTCGGTCCGTCCCGGACCGGCGGAAACGGCGGAAGCACCTTCAGCATGGTCGAACCGGGGGAGGAAAGTCCACGGGCCCGCGCCGGACACCCGGACCCCGCCTCACATGGCGACGCGGGTGCCCCACCCCTCCGCGCGGGCGACGGCGTCGGCGACGTGGGCTGCCGCGACGTCCAGGGCGGCGTGGCCGGTCGACTTGAACAGGGTGAGTTCGTCGTCGTCGCGCCGGCCGGGGTGTTCGCCGCCGAGGACGGAGCCGAGGAGGGCCACGCTCCGCTCGGGCGGGAGGTCCTGCAACTCGTGGGCGCCGGACGGCGGCCGGGTCGTGGCCGCGCCGTGCCACTCGGCGAAGAGGGTGGCGTCCCGGACCGTGTCGGCGTCCAGCTCGGGCCCGTGGGAGCCGCCCACCGAGCTGACGTGGGTGCCGGGCGCGAGCCAGGCGCGACGGATCACCGGGCGGACGGCGCCGGTGCAGCAGAACACCGTGCCCGCTCCTCGTACCGCCTCCTCGATGCTCTCCGCGACCCGGCCGGCGGGGTGGAGCGCGGCGACGCTCCCGGCCCGCCCGGGGTCACGGCCCGCGACGAGGACGGGGGTCTCGGGGGCCAGGGCCGCGAGCAGCGCCGTCTGGGCGCGCGCCTGGGCGCCCGTTCCGACGACGGCGACCCGGCCGGCGTCCGGACGGGCCAGCGCGCGGGCGCTCAGTGTGGCGGTCGCCGCCGTCCGGATCTCGGTGAGCGGCTCCGCGTCCATCAGGGCCAGCGGGCGGCCGTCGGTCTCGTCGAAGAGCGCGACGATCCCCCGGTGACTGCTGCGGCCCGGCCGTGCCGGGTCGGCGAACACGGAGACCAGCTTGGCCGCGAGCCCGAGACCGGGCACATGACCGGGCATCGCGCCGAGCAGTCCGTGCGGGGTGTGCGCGGCGATCCGCGGCGGTACGGAGACCTCGTCGCGGCCGATGGCGACGAGGGCCGTGGCCACGGCGTCCAGGACGCGCCGCGGTTCGAGTGCGGCGCGCGTCTGCGCCCCGTCGAGGAAGAGGATCTCGCTCATGCCGGGCCTTCGGTGGGCGTGGAGGGGGAGGGGGGCTCGGGCGGCGTCGACGCTCGCTCGGAGGCCTCGGTGCCGGACAGGATCCGTGTCAGTTCGTCCGTCGCCTCGCGCAGGTGCTCCCGCAGGCCGGGCAGTCGGGCCTCGTCGAAGTCCGGACCCAGGCCGACCAGCGTGAGGGCGCAGACCGGTGCGCCCGGGCGGGTGACCACGGCGCGGGCGAGCGAGGCGACCGGCTGTTCGTTGCGCCCGTACTCGACGGCGAATCCCGTGCGTTCGGCTTCCTCGATGTCCGCCAGCAGCCCTTCGGGTGCGTCCAGCGGGTGCCCGGACTCCTCCGCGGCGCGCAGATAGGGCCCCCGTTCGGCCGGGGCGAGGGCGGCGACGAGGGCGAGCGGGCCGGCGAACCGGTGAACGGGCAGGGCCTGGCCGTTCAGGCTGCTGATCATCGCCAGCCGGTCGGGCCGCACGACGTCGATCACGCGGGACCGGTCGACCTCTGGCACCTGGAGGTTGACCATCAGGCCGGTGCGCTCGGACAGCGCCGCGAGAACCGGGCCGGCGAGGGCGCCGAGCGAGTTCCGGGCCGCCGAGGACGACAGTTGAAGGACCGCCGTGCCCGGCAGATAGCGGTCGCCGGCGCGCAGCACCCAGCCGCGCCGTACCAGGTCGACGAGCACGCGGTAGGCGGTCGCGCGGTGCAGCCCGACCTCCTCGGCGAGGTCGGTGAGACGCGGCGGCTGGGACGCGCGGGCCACGGCTTCGACCAGGTCCAGGGCCTTGTCCACCGCGCTGCGGGGTGCCTCGGGCAATTCCGGCCCCTCCTTGTGACGTCGTGAGATGTGAGCGTACGGTAGCGCATGTTGCAAGAGACGATACGTCTGTTACGTAGAGCGTAACAAGATCCATGAAGCGGCCCATCGGCCCGGACGGCGGCGGCTGCCGGGGCCCGGGCACGGCGACTACTGAGGTGAAGATGACGGACGAGACTTCGGGCGCACCGGCCCCGCACGCGCCCGCGGTGAATGGCGCCGTCGCGGTGTACCGCGGCGCGACACTGTTCGACGGAACCGGCGCCCCGGCCCGGAGCTCGACGTCGATCGTGATCGACGGCCAGGTCATCCGCGCCGTCGGCGACGACGCCGTGATCGCCGAGGGCCTGCCCGCGGACGCCCGGGTCTTCGACCTCGACGGCCGTTTCGTCATCCCCGGTCTGATCGACGCCCACCAGCACATCGCGACCCCGCCCGACCGGCCCGTCGCCGAGGCGGTGCTGCGCCGGCTCGTCCACAGCGGCGTCACGGCCATCCGTGACATGGCCGACGACCTTCGCCAGGTGGGCGACCTCGCGCGGGCGACGCTCGTCGGCGAGATCCCCGGCCCGGACATCCGCTACGCCGCGCTGATGGCGGGACCCGGCTTCTTCGACGACCCGCGCACCCACCAGGTGTCCCAGGGGGAGACGCCCGGCGCCGTCCCGTGGATGCAGGCGATCACGAAGGACACGGACCTGCGGATCGCCGTCGCCCTGGCACGCGGGACCCACGCGTCCGCGATCAAGGTGTACGCGGATCTCGACCACGCCACCGTCGCCGCCATCACCGAGGAGGCGCACCGCCAGGGCATCCCCGTCTGGGCCCACGCGACCGTCTTCCCGGCCTCGCCCGGCGAGATCGTCGAGGCCGGCGCGGACGCCGTCTCGCACGTCACCCTGCTCGCCTTCGAAGGCACGGACGAGCCCCTGACCAGCTACAAGACCAAGCCGAAGGTCGATTACGAGCGGTTCGCCGCCGGGGACGACCCCCGGGTCGAGGAACTCTTCGCCCTGATGCGCCGTCGCGGTACGGTCCTCGACGCGACCGCGGGCATGTGGGCGAGCGAGGCCCTCGCAGGGGAGAGTCCCGAGGACGCCGAGCGAGCGGCGGCCAACACCGAGCTCGCCGCCGTGCTCACCGCCCAGGCCCACCGCGCCGGTGTGGACATCGCGACCGGCACGGACTACGAGACCGAGGCCGACAACCCCTTCCCCGCCCTGTACGACGAACTGGCGTTCCTCGTGGACCGCTGCGGGATGTCGCCCGCGCAGGTGCTGCGCTCGGCCACGCTGATCGGCGCCCGGAGCGCAGGGGCCGAGGACGTCATGGGCACCGTCGAGGCGGGCAAGCTCGCCAACTTCGTCGTCCTGGAGGACGATCCGCTGCGGGACATCGCGCACCTGCGCAGCGTCACGCTGACCGTCAAGCGCGGCCGGCGCTTCGAGCGCCGGGACTTCGACGTGACCCACTCTGCCGAGGAGACCCGATGACCGACCTTCCCATGATCGTCAACGCGCTCGGACAGCTCGACAATCCGAACGCCCCGCAGTCGGCCGAGGCCGCCGCGCAGCTCAACCCCTCCAGCGAGCAGATGACCGTCGACGCCCGCACGCTGGCCGACGCCCATGCCTCCGGCCTCACCGCCGTCAACATCACCCTCGGCTACACGATGGGCGATCTGCCGCCGTACGAGCACACGCTGCACGAGATCGCGGTCTGGGACGGGATCATCCGGGACAACGCGGCCGACCTCTTGAAGGTCCGTACGGTCGCGGACATCCACCGGGCCAGGGAGGAGCGCCGGATCGGGGTCATCTACGGCTTCCAGAACGCCGTCGCGGTCGGCGACGACGTCGGGCGCGTCGCCACGTTCGCCGATCTCGGCGTCCGGGTCGTCCAGCTCACCTACAACCAGGCCAATCACATCGGCGACGGCTCCATGGCGCCGGAGAACCGGGGACTGACCGACTTCGGCCGCGGTGTCGTGGAGGCCCTCGACGAGCAGCGCCTGATGGTCGACCTCTCCCACAGCGGCGAGCGCACCTGTCTGGAGGCCGCCAAGACGGCGCGGCTCCCCGTGTCGATCAACCACACCGGCTGCCGCGCGCTCGCCGATCTCCCCCGCAACAAGACGGACGAGGAACTGCGCCTGGTCGCCTCGCGCGGCGGCTTCGTGGGCATCTACTTCATGCCGTTCCTGAACGTGTCGGGTCACGCGACGGCCGCCGACGTCGTGGAGCACATCGTCCACGCGGTCAACGTGTGCGGCGAGGACGCCGTCGGCATCGGCACCGACGGGACCGTGACGTCCATCGACGACCTCGACACCTACCGCGCGCATCTGGCCGAGCACGTGGCCCTGCGGCGCCAGGCGGGTGTCGGCGCGGCGGGGGAGCGCGACGACACGCTTCCCTTCGTGCTCGACCTGAGCGGAGTGGACCAGTTCCGGGAGCTCGTCCGCCTTCTGGAGCAGCGCGGTTACACCTCGGAACGCATCGAGAAGATCCTCGGCGGGAACTTCGTGGACTACGCGGGACGGGTGTGGGCCCCATAGGTCCTCCGGCGGCCGGTGCTCGGTGGTCGGTGGCGGGTCGGTCACTGCATAAAGGGCCCTGACGCTCATCCACGGTCGATTCGGTTGTCACGGCAACCGAATCGATCGTTCGGGCTTGCCTCCGCGTCGTATGCGTTCGTACTCTGGCCGAAACCGCTCGTCGAACGTGTCGTCGACCGAGCACATCGACCGGGTCGACCGCATCGACCGACAGAGGAGCCCTCGATGGACCGCACTCGCCTGCAGCAGCTCCTGGCTCGTGAGAGCGCCGAGGCCGAGCGTCGAAACCCACGGTCCAGGGCCGCGTACGAGCGCGCCGAGCACCTTTTCGGCCGAGTCCCGATGACCTGGATGAACAAGACCGCCGGGGCCTTCCCGCGCTATCTGGACAGCGCCCGCGGAGCCCGCGTCACCGACATCGACGGCCACGAGTACATCGACTTCTGTCTCGGTGACACGGGCGCCATGGCCGGGCACTCGCCCGAGGTCGTCGCCGAGGCGGTCCGGGGCCGGTTCGCCGAGAGCGGCGGCGCGACCGCGATGCTCCCCACCGAGGACGCGGAATGGGTGGGCGCCGAACTGACCCGCCGCTTCGGACTCGCCCGCTGGAGCTTCTCGCTCACCGCGACCGACGCCAACCGCTGGTCCATCCGCCTGGCGCGAGCGGTCACCGGTCGCCCCAAGATCCTGGTGAACAGCTACAGCTACCACGGCAGCGTCGACGAGTCGCTGATCGTCGTCGGCCCGGACGGCCACGGCACCGCCCGCCCCGGAAACGTCGGCGCCCCCTGCGACGTCACCCTCACCAGCCGGGTCGCGGAGTTCAACGACCTGGAGCAACTGGAACGCGAGCTCGCCCACGGCGACGTCGCCGCCGTCCTGATGGAGCCCGCGCTCACCAACATCGGCATCGTGCTGCCCGAGCCCGGCTACCTGGAGGGCGTCCGAGCCCTCACGCGCCGGTACGGGACCCTGCTCATCAACGACGAGACGCACACCTTCTCCGCCGGCCCCGGTGGCTGCACCGCCGCCTGGAACCTGGAGCCGGACATGCTCACGATCGGCAAGGCGATCGGCGGAGGGATCCCGGCCGGGGCGTACGGGCTCTCGGCCGAACTCGCCGACAAGCTGCTCGGCCGCGCCGATCTGGACCTGGTCGACATGGGCGGCGTCGGCGGCACCCTCGCCGGCAACGCCCTGTCCACGGCGGCGACGCGCGCCACCCTGGAACACGTCCTCACCGACGCCGCGTTCGACTCGATGGCGAAGCTCTCCGAACGCTTCGAGGCCGGTGTGCGGGCGGGTATCGACGCATGGGGTCTGCCGTGGTCGGTCAGCCGTCTCGGAGCCCGTACGGAATACCGGTTCGCCGATCCCGCGCCGCGCACCGGAACGGAATCGGCCGCGGCCGCCGACACGGAGCTGGAGGACTTCCTCCACCTGTACCTCGCCAACCGGGGCATCCTGCTGACCCCGTTCCACAACATGGCGCTCATGTGCCCGGCGACCACCGAGCAGGACGTGGACCGGCATACCGAGGTCTTCGCCGCCGCCCTGGCCGAACTGTGCGGCTGAGCGCCGCCGATAAACTCGGACCCGCCGGCGGAGAGGAACAGCGTGGACGAGATCGACCGGGCCATCCTGCGTGAGCTGCAGATCGACGGCCGTATCGCCTACGCCGAACTCGGCCCCAAGGTGGGGCTGTCCGCGTCGGCGGCCCGCCAGCGTCTCCAACGCCTGCTCGACTCGCAGGCGGTGCAGGTCGTCGGCGTCACCGATCCGATGGGCATGGGCGGACAGGCGATGGCCCTCCTCGGCATCGCCGTGGACGGTGATCCGCGAGCGGTCGCCGACACGCTGGCCGACCGGACCGAGGTCGTCTACTCCGTGCTGACCTCGGGCGGCTTCGACCTGTTCGCCGAGGTCGTCTGCCCCGGACCGCGGGATCTGCTGGACTTCGTCAACGACGTCGTACGGCAGATCGAGGGCGTCCGGCAGGTGCAGTCGTTCCCCTACTTCGGCATCCACACGCACCGCTTCCTCTGGAACGTGGGCTGAGCCGTACGCCGGGCTAGCGTGCCGCGCTCCGGGCCGGGTTCTTGGCGGGTGTCGAGATCCGCACTCCCAGCGGGCGGGCCAGACCGATCACGCCCTCGTCGAGTCGCTGCAGGTGGCGCAGGACGCGGCCCGTGACGCGGTCGTGCCGGGGCGAGTCCGGTGTGTCCGGCTCCAGCATGGCGGCGAGGCTCGCCCCGGTCTCCGCGACACCGTCCCCCGCGTCCGCCGCGACCCGGGCGACGAGGATGTCGATGTTGTGGCCGATCCGGCGGCCCGCCAGTTTGAGCCGGGGATCCGCGGCGACCGACCTGCTGTACGGGAGGAGTTCGGCCGTCGCGGCGAGCGACCGCGCGTGATAGGCGCACGTCTCCAGCAGGGCGACGATGTAGCGGGCGGTCTGACGGCGGGCCCGCCACGGAGTGATCGGGTGGGTCAGCGGTTTGGTGGAGGCCCGCAGTCTGTCCAGGGCCACGTCCAGCTCGCGGGCCTTGTCCAGCAGATCGAGGGCGATACCGCCGCTGAGCTGCTCCACCGCCGCACCGCTGACGTCCCCGAGCCGGACGAGCACGGCGGCGAGCAGCTCGTCCGTACGGCGGTCGGTCTGCACCGGAAGGACGACGATGGCCGCGACCATCCCGCAGATCGCGCCGAGCGCCGTTTCCTCGATCCTCAGGACGAGCACCGCGGGACTGTAGGTGTTGAGCACCGTGTACAGCAGCCCCAGCATCGCCGTCACGAAGAAGGACATCAGGACGTACGACACGGGGGCGGTGAAGTACATGGCGAAGATGAACACGAGGACCAGGGCGAACGCGGTCCACGTGTGGCCGCCCACCACGCCTGCCAGAAGGACACCCGCGACGACGCCGAGGACCGTCCCCAGCAGCCGGCGATAGCCCTTGACCAGGATCTCCCCGGTCGAGGAGGTGTTCAGGAAGACGACCCAGCAGGTCAGCACCGCCCAGTACCACCGCTGCGGGGAGAGCAGTTCCCCTCCGACGATGGCCAGGGTCGACCCCACCGAGACCTGCACCGCCGCCCGGGTCGTCGGCCGGTCCAGCCCCGTCGGGCGCGGCTCGACGTCCTCGCCCTCCTCGGCGGCGATCGACGCGTCCTCGGCGTCCAGTTCCTCGCGGGAACGCTTCGTCTCGGGGGAGTCGTCGGTCTCGTCCTGGGGGCCGTCGAGCGCCAGGCGCAGTCCGAGGGCCGCGCGGGTCGCCTCGCCGATGCCGCGGAAGACGTCCTGCACGGCCGCCGGGGCGTGCGGCAGGTTCTCCTCGTCCCGGTAGCCGAGGAGCCGGTTGCGGAGCTGGGCCACCCCGGCACCGCGCTCACCCGTGACCGGGCCCGCGACGAGTACCTGCAGTGCTTCGAGGTCGCGGTGCAGCGTCGCGATGGTGTCGTCCTGCTTCTGGAGCCGGTCCGCCACCGCGGGCAGCGGCGCGTGCGGCAGGTGCAGGGCGATGGTGTCGGGCTGTTCGGCGCTGCGTGCGGTGAGGATGAGGATGCCGAGCCGTTCCGCGGCGATCTCGGCCTCGGCGACCCGCCGCTGGAGCAGCGAGGCGGTCGCGCCGTCGGCGGTTCCCTCGTCCAGGCGGTCCTGGATCATCATCGCGCTCTCGTGCAGCCGCGCGGTGTGCAGCCGTACGTCGTCCAGGGCCTTCTCGACGTCGTCGGGACCGGCGTCGAGAAGGTCGATCTGGACGGACACCAACTGGGCCACACGCGCCCGGAACGCCTTGCGCAGCCGTTTCAGAACCCGCTCGGTCGTCTCGGCGATCACGGCGAAGCGGACCAGGGCACTGCACACGAAGCCAATGGCCAGCGTCGCCCAGAGTCCGGGAAGGGAGGAGTACGTCGCTCCGCCGAACAGGGACAGGAAGTAGATCTGGAAGGCGATCAGCCCGAGCGCCGTCCCGCGGTCCCCGTATCTGCGGCAGTAGACCGCGGCGAAGATCAGGGCTACGAAGCAGGCGTCGCTCGCGAACGTGTGACCGCGCAGCAGCGCCCCCAGCGACATCGCCGTGAGCGCCACGGGCAGCCCGAGCGCCAGGGTGACGGCCTGTTCGCCCCGGTGCTTCTCCTTGATGGAGAACGTGGCGACCATGGCGGTCATCGCTCCGGTCACCATGCGGCTGGGACCGGATCCCATCATGGCGAGGACGGCGAGGGTGAGGGCGATCGCGCCGACGGTCCGCAGTCCGGCCATGAGCCGCAGCAGGCCCGGGTCGGATGCCACGAACCGGTTCCAGATCGCCGCTCGGTTCGGCCGAGTCACTGTCCTCACGCTGCCGTCGTTCCCTGCTCCCAGGTCATGATCCGGTACTTCAGCATGGCACCTCGCGGCGCCCCGTGCCGGATGGTGACCGGGCGTCCCGCGTCGCGGAGGGCGTGAACAGCCCCTTGTGGGAGCGCTCCCAAGGAGTCAGGATGCCCCCATGGACCCCGTGCCGACCATTCGCCCGTACCGGCCCACCGACCGCGCCGCCGTCGCGGAGGTGTGCGTGAGCACCGCCGACCTCGGAGGGGACTCGCGTGCCCTGTATCCCGACGAGGAGCTGATGCCGACGCTGTTCGCGGCGCCGTACTGTCATCTGGAGCCCGGCCTGGCCTTCGTCCTGGACGACGGGAGCGGCCGGGCCGTCGGCTATGTGGTCGGCACCGCAGACACCGCGGACTTCGCCGCCCGGTTCCGCGACGAATGGATTCCCCTGGTCGCGCACCGCTATCCGGAACCCACCACGCCGCCTCGTACCCCCAGCGAGGTGATGGTCGAGTTGCTGCACGCTCCCGAGCGCATGATCCTGCCCGAACTCGCCGCCCATCCGGCGCACCTGCACATCGACCTGCTGCCGGACTTCCAGCGGCGCGGCTTCGGAAGAGCCCTGATGAACACCTTCCTCGCCGCGCTGCACGACCGCGGGGTGCCGGCGGTCCACCTGGGTATGGTCACCGCGAACAAACCGGCCAGGGCGTTCTACGACCGTCTCGGCTTCCACGAGATTCCCGTCGAGGACCCGGGGCCGCTCACCTACCTCGGCAGGCCGACCGCGGTGGCGGCGACGTGAACGCACCGGTTCCGGCGGACGGGAGCCGCCGGAACCGGTGCGGGGAGGGGGCGTGAGCCTCAGCGCGTGGCCGTGGCCGCCTCCGGCGCGGCCGTGGGGCCGGACTTGTCCCCTCCGGCCGCGGCGCGCGCGGCCGGGATCACGGCGGCGATGGCCGCGGCCACCAGGGCGACACAGCCGCCGACGACGAGGCCGGTGCGGAAACCGTCCTCGGACGTGAAGGTGTAGCCGCCCACGGTGGTCGTCATCTGGGCGAGGGTGACACCGACGACGGCCGATCCGACCGAGGTGCCCAGCGAGCGCATCAGCGTGTTGAAGCCGTTGGCCGCGGCGGTCTCGGAGAGCGGGACCGAGCTCATGATCAGGGCCGGCATCGAACCGTAGGCGAGGCCGACACCGCTGCTGGTGACCATGAGGGTCAGCATGAGGCCCCAGGCCGAGCCCATGAGGACCAGCGACAGCCCGTAGCCGAGGGCGACGACGAGGACACCGCAGACCAGCGTGAACTTCGGGCCGCGGGCGTCCGTCAGCTTCCCGCCGAGCGGGGAGACGATCATCATCATGATGCCGCCGGGCGCCATCCACAGGCCCGCCGCGAGCATCGACTGGCCCAGGCCGTAGCCGGTGGCCTCGGGGAACTGGAGCAGCTGCGGGATGATCAGCATGCTCGCGTACATGCTGAAGCCGACGAAGATCGAGGCGACGTTGGTGAGCAGGACCCGGGGGCGGGCGGTGGTGCGCAGGTCGACCAGCGGGTCCTGGGTGCGCAGCTCCCAGGCTCCCCAGGCGATCAGGACCACGACGGCGGCGGCGAACAGCCCGAGCGTCGTCGCGGAACCCCAGCCCCAGTCGGCGCCCTTGGAGACGCCGAGGAGCAGACAGACCAGGCCGGCGCCGAGTCCGAGCGCGCCGAGGACGTCGAAGCGCTGACCCTTGGCGCTGGCCGGCACGTCCGGGACGAGGAACCAGATCAGCGTTCCGATCGCCAGGGCCAGCACGGCGGAGCCCCAGAAGAGGACGCGCCAGTTCGTGTACTGGGCGACCGCGGCGGCGATGGGCAGGCCGAGGCCGCCGCCGATGCCCATGGAGGCGCTGACCAGCGCGATGGAGGAACTCAGCTTCTCCGCCGGCACCACGTCGCGCAGCAGGGCGATGCCGAGCGGCACGATGCCCATGCCCATTCCCTGCAGACCTCGTCCGACGATCATCGGGACGACGGACGAGGAGAGCGCGCACACGACCGAGCCGACCGCGAGCGGGACGGAACAGGCGAGCAGCATCCGTCGCTTGCCCACCAGGTCGCCCAGCCGGCCGGAGACCGGGACGCAGACGGCCGCGACGAGCAGGGTGACGGTGATGACCCACGCGGAGTTCGCGGGCGTGGTGTGCAGGATCTGGGGCAGCTCGGCGATGAGCGGAGTGACCAGCGTCTGCATGATCGCCGCCACGGTGCCGGCGAAGGCGAGCGTGGCGACCACGCCGCCCGCTCGGGCGGAAGGCTGGGGGGCGTCCATGAGGGACTCCTCGGGGATCTGACTGTCGGGCAAGGGATGTGCATCGTACATGTCGTATGCATCGCGCATGTGATGTGGCTCATGCATGCGATGTGGCCCGTGCAAGGGCGTGTGGGAACATGGAGCCGGGCCGCACCGATGTGCGCGGGACGCGCGGCCCAGGTGACAGCGGGAGGCGGCAGGCGGATGGTCAGGCCCACACACGAGGTCGAGTACGAGCAGATGCTGCTCAGCCGCCACGGATGGATGAACCACAGGGGCGGCCGCACCAAGGACGGTGTCCTGGAGCGCAGCGCGTACATCCTCCTCAGCCGGATCCGGATCCAAGGGCCCATGTCGATCGGTGAGTTGAGCGACGCCTTCGGGCTCGACGCGTCCACCCTCAACCGGCAGACCGCGGCGGCGATGCGTGCCGGGCTCGTCGAGCGCATCCCCGACCCCGACGGCGGCATGGCCCGCAAGTTCCGCATCACCGACGAAGGGGCACGGCTCCTCGACCAGGAGCGGCAGGGGCTCATCGATTCACTGGACCGCGTGATGACCGACTGGCCGGAGGAGGACATCGCCGCGTTCGCCTCCTACCTGCGGCGCTTCAACACCGACATCGAGCGCATCGGCGGCCGCCCCTGGCCGCGCCCCTGAAAAAACGGGGCGACGCGATCCCGCCGCGCGTCCTACGCTCGCTCGCATGACACATGCGGGGGGATTGTTGAATGTCGTCGATGTCGAGGCGACCTGCTGGGAAGGGGAGGCTCCGGCCGGAGCGGTCAGCGAGATCATCGAGATCGGTCTGACGGTCGTCGACCTGGACGAGGGCGTCCGGGTGGCGAAGCACCGCCTTCTGGTCAAGCCCGCGCGGTCGACCGTCAGCGCGTTCTGCACCGAACTCACCGGGCTGACGCAGGGCGAGGTCGAGCAGGGGCTCGGATTCGCCGAGGCCTGCCGGGAGTTGGCCGCGCTGCATCGTACGGGGGAGCGGCCGTGGGCCAGCTGGGGCGACTACGACCGCCATCAGTTCACCCGTCAGTGCGCCGCCACGGCGACTCCGTACCCCTTCGGGCGCCGGCACACCAACGCCAAGGCGGTCTTCACCGACGCCCACGGGCTGCGGAGACGGCCCGGGATGGCGCAGGCCCTGCGCCTCGCCGAACTGCCCCTGGAGGGACGGCATCACCGGGGCGACGACGACGCGTGGAACATCGCCGCGCTCGTCCTCGATCTGGCGGGACGCGGGGCCTGGCCCGGCGTCTGAACCGGCCCGCGTGACTCATCCGGTCACCCGGGGCCGTTCCGGTGGATCGGGATCGGGGGCCTGACGGTCTCGTGCCGGGAGGTCGCTCCGGTGGATCGGCCCCGCGTCGCTCACCCGGTCACCCGAAGCCGTTCCGGTGGATCGGGATCCGGTGTCAGGCGTTCTTGCCGGCGTCCCGGGCCGCCTGTTCGAGCCGCGCCCGATAGTCCTCCCACCACGCCGCGTCGCCCGGCATCAGACTGTCGTTGTCCTCGCTCAACCCGGCCGATCCGTCCATGAGTTCGCGGATGATGTCGGCGTGCCCGGCGTGCCGCTGGGTGTCGGCGATCACGCGGACGACCGCGTGATGCAACGTCACCTCGTTCTTCCCGGCGGGCCACCACGGCACCGTGCCGGTCGTCTCCAGCGGCAGCGCCTCGATCGTCGCGTCCGCGTGGGCCCAGGCCCGGCGGTAGAGCCCCACGATGAACCCGCGCGTCTCGTCGGCGGCGGCCCACATGTCGCCGTTCGTCTCCTGGGCGTGCTCCAGCCAGGGCAGCGGCTCGCCCGACGGCCGTCCGAAGGTGTCGCCGAGGTAGCCCAGTTCCACGCCGGCCACGTGTTTGACGAGACCGAGGAGGTTGGTCCCGGTCGGGGTGAACGGTCGGCGGATGTCGTACTCCGAGAGACCGTCGAGCTTCCAGATCAGGGCGTCACGAGCCGACTGCAGATAGCGGTGGAGATCGGCCTTGGCATCCGGTGAAGTCATGGCGTCCAGTCTGCCGCTCCCCGGGGCGTTGTCGTGGTCGGTCCGATCAAGTACCGTCACCGGCGTGAACACCGGACCGGCATCTCGCCACACACGGACGGGCAATCCGGCGGAGGGCTGATCGCGCGGCGGCTGTGCCGCGGGCATCGCCCCAGTCCGGCACGTGGACCTCCCAGCGCTTGTGCACCGCGAGTCCGTCTTCCGTGTCGAGCACCGCTGAGGTAAGCCGTATGACAGTCACCTTCAATCACACCATCGTCGCAGCCAAGGACCGCCGCGCGTCGGCACGCTTCTTCCGGGAGCTGCTGGAACTGCCGGAAGCGCCGTCCTGGGGGCCGTTCACCAATGTCCAGCTCACGGACGGCGTGCTGCTGCAGTTCGCCGAGCCCCCGGTGGACATCCAGATGCAGCACTATGCGTTCCTGATCGACGACGAACTGTTCGACCGCGCGTACCGACGGCTCCGCGCCGACGGCGTCGAGCACTGGGCCGACCCGCAGATGCGGCGCCCGGGGGAGATCAACGACGAACACGGCGGCCGTGGGGTCTACTTCAAGGACCCGGCCGGCCACGCCATCGAGTTGATCACCCGCCCGTACCTGTAACCGGACGGAGCCCGGTCGGGGCCGCGTCATGCGGCGCCCGGCCGGGCAGCCCGGCCGAACCGGTCGGTGGTGGGTGGAGCGTGTGTCGCGATGCGATCCGCATTCGCGCGGGGCGCGGGGCGCAGGCGCAGGCGTCAGCGAGCGGTACGCGACAGGTGCCGCGCGCCGGAGTACGACCGGTTCACCCCGATGGGTTGTTTTGTGGCGGGTTGGGACGAACAGGGCGTGGATGTCGCAGGCTTGGGGAGAACCTGGACGTTCGCGAAACGCCGTCATCGAGGAGTGCCGCGTGTCCGATGTCGTCTTCACGGCGGATTTCGCCTCGACTCGCCAATGGGTCGCGGGCCATTCCTGGGCCTATCCCGACGGCGGTCCGGTCAACCCGGACGACGGCAAACTCGACCATCTGGTCACCGACCCGTCCTACAGCCGGACAGGCCGCTTCCGGGCGACCCGGCGTCCGGACGGCGACTGGGACGCGGGCCTGCTCACCACCGAGGGCAGCGCGGACGGGTTCATGGTCCGCACGGGCGACGTGCTGGAGGCACGGGTCAAGCTGCCGACGGTGACGGGGGCCTGGCCGGCGATCTGGACGTGGCGGGACGGCGGTCAGGAGATCGACGTCTTCGAGTACCACCCCGACAACCCCGACCTGCTGGAACTGTCCAACCACGTACGCAACACCCACCGCTACTACCGGAACCACGCCATCCAGCCGGGTGCCTGGGTCGACCTCGTGGTCGAGCTCGGCGCCCTCCGTGTCGTGTGGTGGGTCAACGGCGTCCGGGCCTTCGACGACCGGCGCGGAGTGGGCAGATCCTGGCACGCCTATCTCATCGTCAACCTCTCCGTCTGCGCGGGGCGTTACCACCCACCGCCGCCTCCCGAGGCCTCCGAGATGGACTTCGAGGTGGCCCGGCTGGCGGTCCGCAGGCCCCCGGTCGGCAGACCGTTCCCCGCGGCGGAGGAGTACGAGGCCGACGTCCTCGACTGACGCCGGAGCGGGGCCTCGGCAGATGCAGCCGGGCAGGTGCATCCGCCGGGGCCCTCGGCGCGGAAGTACGGCATCAGAAGCGACGCCGCGCCCGTGCGCGTCGCACCGACGGGTGCCGAGGGCCATGCCGAATCCGAAACCGGGGGACGCCCCCGAGTCCGCCTACGTCAGTCACGTCGGCAACTGCCGCACGTGCCAACGGGAGTCGGGACGCTGCCCGCAGGCGGCCCGCCTCTGGCGTTTCTACCAGGAATGGCGCAATGGCTACCGCGCGCGGCCCGAGCCCACGGAGTGAGCCACGGACTGAGCTTGGGGCGGGTCCGTGGCCGGTGAGACGATCCTCCTCACGGTCCGGTGCGAGGCATGGACGAAGCGCGGGTGGGTGGAGAGGTGTCATGCGAGGTTCTGTGCGGATGTCCGCCGACGATGTGTCCCGGTCCGGGGAGGCCGGCGCCTCCGTGGCGCTGCGGCCCTGCCGCGCCCCTCGTCGGGACGGGGAACCGGCGCGTGCGGCCGTACTGATCCTTCACGGCGGCACCGCCGACAGCAAGGCCCCGTTGCGGCCGTGGAACCTGGCACGCGCCCGGATGCGGCCGTTCGTCCGCTCCGTGACACGGGCCCTGCCGGACGAGGGCACGTTCGTCGGGCAGGTGCGCTACCGCCACCGGGGATGGAACGGCGTGGACGCGGACCCCGTCGCCGACGTTCTGCTGGCACTGGACGAACTCGCCGCTCTGGTGGGGGACGTGCCGGTCGTGCTCGTGGGCCACTCCATGGGCGGGCGCGCCGCTCTGCGGGCCGCGGCCGCACCCCAGGTCCGGGCCGTGGTGGCACTGGCGCCGTGGTGCCCGGAGGGTGAGCCGGTGGCCCACCTCCGGGACAAACGCGTGATCGTGCTGCACGGAGACCGGGACCGCATCACCGACCCCGTGGAGTCGTTCGCCCTCGTCCGCCGGGCCGCGGAGGCGGGTTCCTCCGCGAGCGCCGTGCGGGTCGCCGGCGGAGACCACGCGATGCTCCGCCGCGCGCGGACCTGGCATCGGACCACGGGCGCGACGGTCGCCGAGCTGGTGACCCGGATCGGCGGTGGACTCGACCCGCTCCCCGCCGAACGGCCGGGCGGAGAGCCCGGCGTTCTCTAGCCCGTCCCGGGCGTCGCCGGGCGGGTGAGGCCTCGCGGACACGCCCCGGACGTCCTGGGGTCGGCCGTCAGGAGCCCGGTGTGTCGAGTCGGTCGTCGGGGTCGGGGGTGGGGGAGAAGGCGCGGCGCTTACCGGACGCCGGTCGTGCGGCGGACGAGGGAAGCGGGGCGCCCGTCGACGGATCCCAGCTCAGGATCCACTCGAAGTCGCGTTGCAGCCGACGTGCTTCGCTTCGCACGAGTGTCGGTATGTCACCGCGTTCGGAGATCAGTTGGGCATAGATCGGCGCATCGTGCACGTGGGGATCCTCGACTCGCTCTCGTGGTCTGACGTGCTTCGACGGTACGGCCGACGGGTGGTCGCAGCGGTGATCCGGTCAGCTCGGCCAGAACCGGTCAAGGTGTGACCAATGGGCGCCGTCGATGTCGAACGACACGCCAGGGAACGCCAGTTCTGTGCACACTTTCGACACATCAGGGTTGGCTGGACGTGTGAGCCGCGGCTCCGGACCGGGTGCCGGCCTCGAATGTGCCAACGGCCGTGCTCAGCCGCCTTTTCGAGTACGGCCCGTGTCCTCACGGTCGCGCTGCGGGGTGGTGCGATGAAGGTCACGAAAACGTATCGGACATCTGGGGCGTGGATCTTCACATCGGGTGCACACCATCGCTAAGTTGGCGACCAGGCCGCCCGACTCCCTCCGGCGAAGCTCGCCGGGCGGTGCGGCCTCCGCCGAGTCCTGCCTGTCCTCGTGGCAGCGGGAGCCGGGGACCCACCGAACCTGGGGTGAATCGGTCAACTGCCTTTCGGGGCAGGGGCCGTAGGGCATACCTTCCGGAATCGTCCGCCCGAACCCGACAGCTAACCCGGTAGGCGGACGACGGAAGGAGCACCCCTCCATGGCGCCGGAACGCACCCCGCCCAGCGGCGAAGAAGTCGCCCGACGACTCTCGTCCCTCTACGACCAGGCGGAGCTCGCCACCGGTAACTTCAACGGGACCCGCGCCCTGGCGAACTCCAACCGCAGGCCGGGCCGACGGAACGCCGGTCAGGGGAGCGGAGTCTCCGACGCGGCCCAGGACGACCTGATGCGCCAGTGGTTCGACGGGGCGCGTTCCCGGTTCGGGCCCTCGGCTCCGGCCGCGCTTCCGGCCGACAGGCAGCCGGAGCGTGGCGGCGCGGCCGTCCGTCCGAAGGCGGGTGCGAAGGGGTCCAAGGGCTCCTCGTCGGACCTTCCGACGATCTACGAGCTGGAACAACTCGTACGTCCTGTGGCCGAGTTGACGGCTGCCCCGGTGCTGGAGCTGACCGCCGGTCCGGCTTCGGAGCCGGGTGCGCGGCCCGCGCTGGAACTGACCGCCGGTCCGGTGGCCGCGCTCCCGGCCGGCGGTGCCACGGCGGCGCCGGGATCCGATGTGGTGGTCCGTGCGGGGCTTCGCGCGGGGGCCGTTCCGGCCGCCGCGTCGCAGCAGTCCTCGCCGCACGTCAAGAAGCAGAGCGCCCGGCGCAAGCTCGCCGTCGCGCGGGAGCTGATGGCGCGGCACATGGCACGGCAGGGCATGCCCGTGGCGCAGATGCCGGCCATCGAGTACCAGCCGACGGCCCCGCAGACCGGTTCGTTCCCGGCGGTCGGTCAGACCGGCTCGTTCCCCTCGGTCGGTCAGACGGGTTCCTTCCCGTCCGTCGCCCAGACCGGTACCTTCCCGTCCGTCGCCCAGACTGGTTCGTTCGCTTCGCCCGCTCAGCCCACCGCGTTCCCGGCGGCTCCGCAGACGGCCGCGTTCCCGTCCGCCGCCCAGACGGGCACGTTCCCCTCGGTCGCCCAGACCGGTACCTTCCCGCAGGTCGGCCAGACGGGTTCGTTCCCGTCGGTCGCTCAGCCCACGGCTTTCCCGGCGGCTCCGCAGACCGCAGCGTTCCCGTCCGCGGCTCGGACGGGCACCTTCCCGTCCGTCGGTCAGACGGGCTCCTTCCCGTCCGCCGCGCAGACCGGTGCGTTCCAGGCCGCGCCCCAGCCGACGCCGTACGAGGTCGTGCCCGAGGTCTTCGACACGGGCTCCATGCCCCGGGCGTACGAGCCGGCGCCGCCGGCCGCCCAGCCCAAGGCGGTCATCCTGCCCCGCGGGTACGAAGCGCCCGCCCCGGCCCCCGAGTACACGTCGGTGCTCCTGCCGCTCTCGTACGAGAAGCCGACGCGTCCCAGCGGGTACCAGCCTGCCCCGATGCCCCCGATGAGCGAGCCGGTGCCGCAGCCTCCGGCGTACGAGCCGGCCCCGCCCTCCGCCGCCTATCAGCCGGCGCCGATGCCTCCGGTGAGCGAGCCGGTGCCGCAGCAGCCCGCGTACGAGGCCGCGCCGGGTCCGGCCGCCTATCAGTCGGCGCCGATGCCCCCCGCGAACCAGCCGGCGCCCCCGTCGGCCGACGACGCCTGGCGGCAGTCGTTGCGGCCCAGCGGCAACCAGCAGGCGTGGCCCGCCGCTCCCGGGGCCGCCGGCACGAACCCGGGGTTCGACATCGACAGCCTCGTCGCCGGTGCGGGAGCCGGGGCCGCCGCCCCGCCGGTCGTCGGACACGACAGCAGAGCCGCCGAGGCGGTCGCCTTCGCCCGCGCCCAGATCGGCAGCCCGTGCGTGTGGGGAGCGTCCGGACCCGGTTCGTACGACCCCTCCGGTCTCACCCAGGCGGCCTGGAAGAGCGCGGGAGTCATGCTCCCCCGTGCGACGCAGGACCAGGCGCAGGCCGGCGCGGCGGTCGACCTCAGTGCCATCCAGCCGGGTGACCTGGTCTTCTTCCACGCCAACGTGAGCCACGTGGGTCTCTACGTGGGTGACGGCATGATGGTCCACGCGCCGAGTCCCGGAGCGCGGATCAGCGAGGAGTCGGTCGACTACGCCGGACGGGCGGCCGTCCACAGCGTCGTACGCCCGGCCTGAGCCCCGGTCCGGCCGTCCTGGACGTACCCGGTGCCGGGTACGTCCAGGACGTACCGCCGTCAGAACTCGCTGTCGATGCCCGTGACCGCGGCGGGTCCGAGCGGCGCGTCGTCCGCGGTCAGACCGCTGTCCAGGAGCGCGCCGGAGACGAGCCGTACGGCCTCGGCCTCGGCGCTTCTGCGGTCCGCCGCCTCGACCTCGAGCCGGACGGAGAACCTGTTGTCCTCGTCGACGGAGAGCAGGCTCAGCTCCTCGGTCTCGCCCAGGTCC
Organism: Streptomyces sp. NPDC096324; assembly: GCF_044763015.1. Taxonomy (NCBI): domain Bacteria; kingdom Bacillati; phylum Actinomycetota; class Actinomycetes; order Kitasatosporales; family Streptomycetaceae; genus Streptomyces; species Streptomyces sp. NPDC096324. The sequence goes on from NZ_JBIWFK010000006.1 coordinate 89,602, forward strand.
GTGTTCTGCGGGTCCTGCGGGCGAAGCCTGCGCTCCACGTCGGCACGGGAGGCGTCCGGGAGGCCGTGGACGAACGTCCCGGGAACGGTGATGACGTAGGTGGTCACAGGAACTCCTAGTGCGGCCGGCGCGAGGGCCTGAAGTGCGGTCGGTTGTGTGATCGCCCGTATACCCCGCATTGTGCCGGGCACCCGGATCTTCTTCGCGTCGGGCGGCGCCCGACGCGGCGCGACCGCGTGTTCGGCGGAGCCCGCCGTGCGGAGGGTGCCCGGCGGCGGCCGGACCCCGCGGTGCCTGCCGCGCGGTGATCGCGTGGCGATACCGTCGCCCCATGGCTGACGCTAGGTTGACCACCGCCTCGTACCTCGTCCTCGGCATCATCGACAAGCTGGGCGAGGCCAGCGCGTACGACGTGAAGGGGGAGGCGGCGCGGACGGTCGCGCCCTTCTGGTCGGTGCCGCACGCGCAGGTGTACGCGCAGTGCGACCGTCTCCTCGACGCCGGGATGCTGTCCCAGGTGCGGCAGGAGAGCGGCCGCAACCGCAGGGTGCTGACGCTGACGGACCAGGGCCGGGCCGCCCTGCGGGCCTGGCTCGACGACCCCGCGTTCGTCCCGGTGGAAGCCCGCGAGCGCGGCATCCTCAAGCTGTGGTTCGGCGGCGAGCCCGGTGTGCTCGGCCCCATACAGCTCGACGAGCACCGCAGCACCCTCGGCGACTACGAGGAACTCGCCGAGACGGTCGGCGAATTGCTGACGCGCGGACAGCGGGACGCGCTCGAGTTCGGAATCCGGTACGAGCGGATGATGATCGACTTCTGGCAATGGGTGCAACGCCGGGACGAGGACACGACAGACCGTTGACCCCGGCGGTGGACGCCTCTACCGTCTCGATAGTCCAAACGAGACTATTGATGGCCGGGTCGCGGCCAGGAGCAGGGAGTCGTCGTGCGTCGACCGACGGGCACCACCTGGCGCCGCCTCGCCGTCATCGCCCTGACGGTCGTGTGTGTGGGCTACGCGCCGATCGCGATGACCGAGCTGTGGCCGTACGCGCGCCCCGGCGCCCCGGCCTTCGGTGAGTGGATCCTGGGCCACGTGGTCTCTCCGCGCTACGTGGCCGACGCGCTGGCGACCCGGATCGGGCCGTACCGCCACAGCCTCGTCCCGATGATCGTGCACTCCGTTCTCGGCGGTGTGCTGATGCTGCTGGGCCCCGCGCAGGTGCTCACCGCCGTTCGGCGGCGCGTACGGCTGCACCGGGCCCTCGGGGTGGTCTTCGCGCTCACCGTGTACGCCTCGATGACCGGCGCCGGCCTGTACCTGGCGCGCACGGCGCCCGAGGACGCCTTCAGCGGTGCCGCGTTCTGGATCGTGCTCGCGACCATCCTGGTGGGCACCGTGATGAGCGTGACGTTCGGTGTGCTCGCGGCCGTCGGCGGGTTCCCCGACCTGCACCAGCGCTGGATGCTGCTGTGCTACGGCTTCCTGCTGACCGCCCCGTTGCTCCGGTTCGAGTGGGGTGGCCTGCCGCTGATCCTGCCCGGACTGTCCATGGCCGAGATCAACCAGCTCGCCACCATGCACCTGGGCTCCGTCGTCGCGTTCGGCGCCCTGATCGCCTCGCGTTCCCTCGACCGGCGTGTGAAGGTCGCCGGCGTCTCCGGTTCGTGGGCGCCCGTGCCCGTCCTCGCCGTCGCGCACCTCGCCGGGGCGGCCGCGCTGGCCTGGATCGTGCGCGCCTCGCTGGACCACGGCGCGCAGGGGCGCCGGCTCCTGCTCGCCTATCTCCTGCCGTACGCCGTCACGTACGCGGTGATGGCCCTGCGCGCCGTGCGGGCCGGCCGGGAGGGCCGCCTCTGGGCGTGCGAGGAGTGGCGTCTTCACTGGGTGGCCCTGTGTCTGGCGCCGGTGCTGTCGGTCGGGGCCGCCCCCCTCTTCGAACGGTCCCTGGGGCTCGACGGGCTCACGGCGCTGGCCGCGGGGGCGGCGATCGGCTGCGGCATGATGGCGTTCACGGCGACCTTGATGGTGAGTGTGCGCGTCCTGTACGCCCGGGAGGTCGTCAAGAGGGCCCTGCCCGCCCCTGGTTCGGCCGCGCGCCTGTCGGCACCGGTCTCGTAGCCCCCGGCCCTTTTCGCCCCCGGTCGGCTCGTTCACCGCGTCCGTCCACTTCCTCGCGCCCTTCGTCCGGAAACGGAACCCTCATGCCGAACGCATCCGACCCGCCCTGGACCGACGACGACGTCCCGGGCCACCCCATGCCCCTCGCCGCGGACGGGCGGCCGCTGACCGCGGGAGTGGCGATGCTGGCCACCGCGGTCGCCGTGGTCGGCGTCCTCGTCGGCGGCCTGCTCGCGGCCGTGGCCCTCACCGGTCACGTCTTCGGCGCGTGGCGCTCCGAGGAGTCGCTGACGCCGGGGCTGATCGGCGCGGCCATGCTCGGCACGGCGCCCGGCCTGTTCGCGCTGAACCGGGTCCGCGCCTGGCACGAGGCCCGCTCGCTCGTCCACCCGCTGGCCGTGGTGCTGGTCGGGCTGTTCACGGTGAGCCTGCTCAACGCGGGGCGGTTGTACATCGCCCGGGGCGGCTCCATCGTCCCGGTGCTGTTCAGCCTCGGCTGGCTCTTCGTGCTCGGCACGCTGTGCGTGTTCGCCCTGATCACCCTGGCCTGGCAGTACCTCACTCCCGGCCGGCCCCTCGGCCCGCGCGGTGCGCCGCTGCCCGGCTGGTCGAAACCGGCGCTGGCCGTGCTCGGTTCGGCCTGGCTCGGGATCGGGACGGGCCTGCTCGTACGGCCCGGCTTCTGGGCCGACTTCGTGCCGTGGAGCGTCGGCCGCGCCGACGCGCAGGGGCTCGGGGTGTGGGCGCTGGCCCTCGGCGTCGGCGTCCTCGGAGCGCTCGCCGAGGACGACCTCGGCCGTACCGGACCCGCCCTGATCGCCCTGCCCGGTACCGCCGTCGCCGTGACCGTCCTACTGGCCTGCCGCGCCTCCGCCGTCAACTGGTCCTCGGGCCCGGCTCTCTGCCTCGTCGCCATGGTGGCCGGGCTCCTGCTGGCCGGCCTCGGCGGACGCGTCCTGCTGACGCGGTCCCTGACGGCATCACCTCGGCAGACCGCAGCCGCCGAGAGCTGAGAACCCGGGGCCGGGCCGAGGGCCGAGGGCGCCGACCGGGCTTCGCTGCCGACTCCCGGAAACATTGTCCACGTCATCTGTGCCGGACGGAGGCAGGGCCGTGGTCCGTACCAGGGCGGCAGGATACGAGGCGTCGACAGACGAGGAACGCTTGCCGGGGGTGGTACAGCTATGCGTGGGTGGCGTCGTCCTCCGCCCGTCCAGGAGCCGGACCTGACGGCCTACCTGCGGAGCACGGTGTGGGGTCCCGCCGAGTTCGTCGGATGGCCGCCGCGCCGGCTGGTGGGGGAGGGGCTCCTCGCCGGGGCGCTCGGAGCGGGATCGATCGTCGGCGCCGGAATCGCCGGCGACCGGACCGGCGTACCCGTGCTGGCGAGCGGTGAGGCGGGCCTCGTCTGCGCCGGGATCCTCGTCCTGCACCTCGTCCGTCTTCGGGCGGGGCGGGCGTTGGTCGGGATCGTCGCGGCCCTCGGTGTGTGTCTCGCCCTCCAGGCCCCGCCGGCCGCGGCGGACGTGGTGCCGGTGGACGGGGAGCGGGTGGCGCCCATGGTCGTCATGTCCGTCGACGACGAGGGGAAGGCGGGCGCGGGCCGCACCCGTCACCTCTGCTCGGTGGTCGCCCGGGGCGGCGCACCCGTCGTGGTGCGCGTCCTGCGGGGATGCGGGCGGACCACCCGGCCGGGGGACGTCCTCGCCGTCGCCTACGACCCGGAGGGCCGCGTGCCGCCCCGTGCTCTGGCCACAGGGCCCGTGACGACGGGGCCGCTGCGTGACCTGGCCGCCCTGGCCGCGGCCCTCCTCGCCGCGTGCGTGCTCGCGGTCGTCCGCTCCCACCGCCTGACCACGGCGGGCGCCACCGTGTGACGCATGGTCCGGCGGCGGTCGCCGCCGGTCGTCCGGGGGCGTCGGGCGATGGAGGGTACCGGCGCCGTTCCGCGCCGGGCGGGCTCACAGCGGGAGGATCACCAGCGCCGTGTCGTCGGTGATGCCGCCGGGCGGGAGCAGGTCCGTCAGCAGGGCGTCGGCGAGGGCCTCGGGCTCGGCCCGGCGGTGGTGGGTCAGCGCGGCGGCGAGGCGCCCGAGGCCCACGTCGATGTCCTCGCGGCGGCGTTCGATCAGACCGTCGGTGTACAGGACCAGGGTGTCGCCCGCGCTGAAGTCCGCCGCGGCCTCCGGGCGGTCCACGTGCTCCGGCCGGGCTCCCAGCGGCGGGTCGGTCGCCCCGTCCAGGAACTCCACGCTCCCGTCGCCGCGCAGGAGCGCCGGCGGAGGATGCCCGGCGCTGCTGTACCGGATGGTGTGGGTCTCCCAGTCGATCCAGGCCGTCACCGCCGTGGTGGACTCGGCGCCCTCCACGGAACGCGCGTACAGCCCGAGCACCTCCAGGGCGCGCGCGGGACCTTCGGCGGCACGGGACGCGGCACTGAGGGCACTGCGCAACTGACCCATGACGCAGGCGGCGGACAGCCCGTGGCCCACGACATCGCCCACCGCGACCGCCATCCGCCCGCCGTTCAGCGCCACGAGGTCGTACCAGTCCCCGCACACGTTCAGCGAACTCGTGGCCGGCCGGTAGCGCACGGCCGCCCGGTGCGGCCCGGACTGGTCGGGTGAGGGAAGCAGCGCGTCCTGGAGAGCGACGGCCACCTCCCGCTCCCGGGCGTGGGCGCGCCGCAGCCGCTCGTTGAGCTCCTGCAGTTCGCGGGCCCGCGTGAACAGGTCGGCCTCCAGCACAGGGCTCCGCTCGTCCTGGTCGAGCCCGCCGCGGGCGCGGATGAACTCGGTGACCTCCTCCACCCGGTGGACCACCAGGGCCACGGTGCCGTCCTCGCGGAGCACGGGGGCGTTGACCGGGCTCCAGTACCGCTCCTCCCACACACCCGGCCGGTCCAGTGACTGCACGTCGTAGCGTTGCAGGGCCATGGCGTCGCGTTCACCCGACTCCACCACCCGGCGCAGGGACGCCGCCAGGTTCCGCATCCCGGTGGAGGCGGGGTCGCCCGGCCGGTCGGGGAAGACGTCGAAGAGATACCGGCCGACCAGTTGCTCCCGGGAGCGCCCGGAATTGCTCAGGTAGTCGTCGTTGGCGTCCACGAAGACCATGTCGGGGGTGAGCAGGGCGACCATGCCGGGCAGGGCGTGGAAGACACCGCGGAAGTCGATCTCCGCTCCCGTCACTGGTTCACCGCCTCATGCCGCTGCCCTGGCCGTGCTCACGGTGGAAGCGGCGGAGCACCTTGCCCTGCCCCACCGGCCCTGGGCATGACCGCGGCCAGGCCCAGGGCACACCCATGGTGCAGTGTTCCCATCAGGCCACCGGTCCGCGCCCGGTGCAACCGCAGGGGTTGTGCGGGCCGCGCCCGCCGTGCCCGGTCCGCCCGCGGAGAGGGGGCGTCCAGGCGTCCACCGAAGCGCCCTGGGGCAGTTGCTCCATACGGGGTCACTGTGAATTTCTGAGACCGCTGAACACAACGCGACCCGCGCGCGTATAGGGCCGGGGGATTTCCATGTCGAGCCGACCACGACGCGTAGGAGCACCACCTTGGGACGCAACAAGCGCAGACGCCCAACGGGCGCACGCCGCGCGACCTCTGCAGCTTTCGCACTGATACTGGGCGGAGGCGGACTCGTAGGAGTCAACGTCTACGCATCGGCGTCCGAGACCGGCGCGACGGACGCGCAGGTCCTGTCCGCCGGCTCCGCCACCATCGACTGCCCTGACGTCGGCGACCAGTTGAAGACGGTCCCGGACGCCGCGAAGGAGGGCGTCGACAAGGAACTCGCGGACCTGGACCAGCAGATCGCCGAGGCCTACCGGCAACTCCAGGCCCAGGCCGACCAGATGCAGCAGAACGGCGACAGCGGCGCCGACGCCGTCATGAATCCGCTGAAGGAGAAGCGGTCCGAGTCGATCGGCCGCATCGTGGCCGCCATCGACGCCGCGGGCGACCCGCCGAGCGGGCTCGACGGCTTCGCGGCCTGCACGCTGCGCGCTTCCGGCAACCAGCCCGGGACCGGGGCGGACACCGGCCAGAGCGCCGCGCCGCAGGACCAGGGCGGCGCGTCACAGAGCGCGAGCGGCGCGCCCCAGGATCAGGGCGGCCAGAACCAGGGCGGCCAGCAGCAGGGCGCCCCGGCCGGCAACGGACCCGTGGCCGCCGACTACGCCGACATCAAGTCCGTCCAGCCCAACGTGCAGAACCCGCAGCCCCAGGCCGACGCCTCCCAGGGCGAGTTCGTGTCGAGCTGCGGTGTGAACGCCAACGGTCTGTTCAACTCGGACAACGTGATCGTGGCTCCCGGTGTCACCAACGGCGCCCACCACTTCCACGACTACATCGGCAACCAGTCCAACACCGCGTTCGCCAGTGACGAAGACCTGGCCAAGGCCGACACCTCCTGCCAGGACAAGGGCGACAAGTCCACGTACTACTGGCCCGTGGTGCGCCTCCAGAACGGCAAGCAGGAGCGCGACGCGGGAGCGCCGGGAGGCGGTACCGAAGGCAACGCCGGTCAGATCGTCACGCCCAAGGCGGTCACCCTGACGTTCGTCGGCAACCCGCGCAGCAAGGTCACGGCCATGCCCCGCCTGCTGCGCATCATCACCGGCGACGCCAAGGCGTTCGTCAACGGGCCCGCGAACGCCAACGCCTCCTGGAGCTGCACCGGTTTCGAGGACCGGCAGCTGAAGGACAAGTACCCGCTGTGCCCGCAGGGCAGCGACGTGGTGCGGACCTTCAAGTTCCAGAGCTGCTGGGACGGCGCGAACATCGACAGCGCCAACCACCGTACCCACGTGGCCTTCGCGGACGCCCAGGGCAACTGCCCGAACAACTTCAAGGCCATTCCGCAGCTCGTGCAGCGCATCGTCTACGACATCGACGCGCCGAGCCTCCAGGACGGCGGCCGTACGACGCCGCTGTTCGCGCTCGACTCCTTCCCGGAGAACCTCCACAAGCCGGTCACGGACCACGGCGACTTCATCAACGTCTTCGACGAAGGCCTCATGAACGACGTGGTCGACTGCATCAACAGCGGCAAGAAGTGCGGTGCGGGCGCCGGCAACGGGGGCGGCAACGGCAACGGAAATGGCAATGGCAACGGCAACGGGGGTGGGCAGCAGGAGGACCCGCCGGCCACCGACGAGCCGTCGCAGACCGCCGACCCGAACCCGTCCGAGGCGGACCCGAACCCGCCGGAGAGCGCCGACCCGAACCCGTCGGAAGCGGACCCGAACCCCTCCGAGAACCCTTCCGAGGAGCCGGCGCCCACGGACGACGGCAAGGGCGGAAACGCCGGTGACAACGGCGGCGGCCAGACCGTCGAGCCCACCGAGCAAGCGCCGGGCACCGAGCCGGCCGGGGACGACGCCCCCACCGCCACGGTGGAGCCCAAGTCCGACGTGACGTCCTCGCCGCGGGAGACCGCGGGCGACGACCAGGCCGGCGAGGTGGGGACACCCGCGCAGACGCAGCCCGCGGCCGAGTCCTACCCCCCGGCCACGTCGGGGATCGAGCCGCAAGCGGTCGGGACCGGCGGGCTCGCCGAGACCGGCGCGAATCTGTGGCCGGGCATCATCGGAGGAATCTGCGTGCTCGCCGGCGCCTTCGTGCTCTACCGGATCCGGCGCACCTACGGGTGACACGGACGGGCCCGGTACGGGCGACTCCCGACGGATGAACCCCGACGGATGAACCCTGACGGGCGAATCCCGCCGGACGCGTCCTGACGGACGAGTTCCGAACGACGAGTTCGAGGGGGCTCGTGACCTGTGAAGACAGGCCACGAGCCCCCTCGGCCGTGTTCCGGACGGCCGTCTCGACCGGCGGTGCGCGCCGATTCACAGCATGCTGGTGTGAGACGCGATCATGTCGTCCACATTGGGGAAGGCGAAGCTCCATGGACGCATCAGAGCAGGCACCGGATGACCGGCCCCTCGACCTGTACCTCGAAATGCTCCGCCTGCGCATGGATCCGGCGGACTACGCGCTCTTGCTGCGCATGGTCGAGCCCGTACTCGAAGCGATCAGGGAGGAGAGGGTGGGAGCGATCGAACTGTGTCTCGACGGCGCGGAACCCGACAGCGTCCCGCAGGAGGTCCGTGACGAGGCGTCCCTCGTGGTCGCCGTGGCCGTCACGGGACGTCTGGACAACCGGATCGTCGAGCTGGAGACCGAGGAGATCGGCGTCGTCCGGGTCGTGACGGACTCGGGCACGGCGGACGATCCCGAGCGGTGCAAGGAGATCGCCGACTTCATCGGCGAGCGGCACCGTCAGGACGAGGAGCTGCGGGGTATCGCCGAGGTGAGCGGTCTGCCCACCGACGTGTGACCTCGCGCGGAGCACCCCGGCACCGCCCGCGGGCGATCATGGTTCTGGGACCGGAAAAGATGACGTAGAGTTGTGTTCACCGACGCGGGGTGGAGCAGCTCGGTAGCTCGCTGGGCTCATAACCCAGAGGTCGCAGGTTCAAATCCTGTCCCCGCTACTCGAAGTCAGAGGGGCCGACATCACCTGTCGGCCCCTCTGTCGTGTGTTCCGCCTCGTCCGCCCGGACCCGTGAGTCGTCGGAACGTACGAGTGTGCTGATTCGGCCTGAACCCGGCTCCCGGCGCCGCCACAATCACCCCATGACGAAGATCGAAGCTGTCGCGGAGCGCGTGGTGGCCGCCGCTCGCGCCCGCGGCAACCAAGGACTGGCGCTGATCGCCGTGGACGGCATGGGCGGGTCCGGCAAGTCGACCCTGGCGTCGGCCGTGGCCCGGCTCGGCGACGCCGTGGTCGTGCACGGGGACGACTTCTACCGTCCGATGGACGCGGACGAGCGCGCCGCACTGACCCCCGCCGAGGGTTACGACCGCTACTTCGACTGGCAGCGCCTGCGGGACGAGGTCCTCACCCCGCTCGCCACCGGTCACGACGCGCACTACCGGCGCTACGACTGGCCGACCGGGTCCCTGGCGGCGGACGAACTGCGCGCCGTCACGTGCGACGGCATCGTCCTCGTCGAGGGTGTCTACACCGCCCGGCCCGAGATCGTCGACCACTACGACCTGGTCGTCTACGTCGACACCCCGCCCGAGGAGTCCATGCGCCGGCTGCGGGCCCGCGGTGACGACCACGGACCGATCGACTGGGAAGCCCGCTGGCGCCTGGCCGAGGAGCACTACCTGACCACGACCCGCCCCCGGGACCGGGCGCATCTCGTGGTCCCCGGACACTGAGTGCCGACGGTCGGACCACAAAGAACACAGCCTCCGGTCGAATGACCGGGGGCTGTGTTCATGGAGCGCCGGGCAGGCCTTGCACCTGCATTTCCCCGCAGAAAGCGGGGCGTCTGCAGATCATCGGGTCTCACGCCGGCCACCCCGGGCCGGGCCCAGGGTGATACACCCGCCCGTGCGGTCACACCGCGTACAGGCCGTACGAGGCGAAGACGGAGCGGGCTTCGGCGATCTGGGAAGCACTCGGGACGGGAGTGGACGCGAGGGTGAAGTTCATGCCGAGGCCCGCCCACTTGTCGGCGCCGAACTTGTGGAAAGGCAGGACGTCGACACGGGTGACGTTGCCGAGGGACGCCGTGAAGGCGGCGACTCCCGCCACGTTCTCCGGGGGGTCGGTCAGCCCCGGGACCAGGACGAAGCGGACCCAGACCTCCTTGCCGAGTTCGGCCAGACGACGGGCGAATACCAGCGTCGGCTCCAACTGACGGCTGGTGAGGCGCATATACAGCTCGCGGTCCCAGGACTTGATGTCCAGCAGCACCAGGTCGACGCTGTCCAGAAAGGCGTCGGTGGCGCGGGCGCCGAGGAAGCCGGAGGTGTCCAGGGCCGTGTGCAGACCCAGGTCGTGGTGGCAGCGGCCCAGGATCTCGCCGACGAAGTCCGGCTGGAGCATCGGCTCCCCACCGCTGACGGTGAAGCCGCCGCCCGCGGCACGGATGAACGGCACGTACTTGGCCGCCTCCGCGACGACCTCGTCGGTCGTGGCGCGCTTGCCGTTGCTCATCCGCAGGGTGTCGGGGTTCTGGCAGTACAGGCAGGCCAGCGGGCAGCCGGCCACGAAGAGGACGAAACGGGTACCGGGACCGTCGACACCGGTGGACACGTCCCAGGAGTGCACCGACCCGGTCAGCGGACCGGTGCCGCGCCGCGGGGCGGCCTGCTCGACCGGTCTGTCGGGGTCGGTGGAGACGATGGGCAGGAGAGCGTGTCCCGGCTGGATCAGGGTCATGACGAAGCCTCCTCTCGTCGTGGCGGTTCCGGGGAGCGCGGCGCGCGGTCCGCGTTCCCCGGGAGGCCGACGGCTACAGCGACCCGTGGAAGGTGCGGCCCAGCACGTCGAGCTGCTGCTCGCGTGTCAGCCGTACGAAGTTGACCGCGTAACCGCTGACCCGGACGGTGAGCTGCGGGTACTTCTCCGGATGCTCCATCGCGTCCATCAGCGTGTTCCGGTTGAGCACGTTGACGTTCATGTGGAAGCCCTGCGAGGTGACGAAGCCGTCCAGCACTCCCGCCAGGTTGCGGATCCGGTCCTCGGGGGTGCGGCCCAGCGCGTCCGGGGTGATCGTGTTCGTGAGCGAGACCCCGTCCTCCGCCTGCTCGTACGGCAGCTTGGCCACCGACAGCGCGCTGGCCACGTAACCGTGGGTGTCACGGCCGTTCATCGGATTGGCGCCCGGTGAGAACGGCTCGCCCGCTCGGCGGCCGTCGGGCGTGTTGCCGGTCTTCTTCCCGTACACCACGTTCGAGGTGATGGTGAGCACCGACTGGGTGTGCTCGGCGCCCCGGTACGTGGGGTGCTTGCGCACCTTGCGCATGAACTCCTCGACCAGCCACACCGCGATCGCGTCGGGCCGCTCGTCGTTGTTGCCGTACGCCGGGTAGGCGCCCTCGATGCGGAAGTCCACGGCCAGTCCCGTCTCGTCCCGCACCGGAACGACCTCGGCGTACTTGATCGCCGACAGGGAGTCCGCGGCGACCGAGAGCCCGGCGATGCCGCACGCCATCGTGCGCCGGATGTCACGGTCGTGGAGTGCCATCTCCAGCCGTTCGTAGGCGTACTTGTCGTGCATGTAGTGGATGACGTTCAGGGCGTGGACATAGGTCTCGGCCAGCCACTCCATCTGCTGGTCGAGCTTGCCCAGCACCTCGTCGTAGTCCAGCGTCGCGCCGGTGACCGCCCCGGTGGCCGGGCCGACCTGGGCGCCGGACAGCTCGTCCCGGCCGCCGTTGATCGCGTACAGCAGTGTCTTGGCGAGGTTGACCCGGGCGCCGAAGAACTGCATCTGTTTGCCGACCTCCATCGCCGAGACACAGCAGGCGATGGCGGTGTCGTCGCCGAAGCGCGGGCGCATCAGTTCGTCGGACTCGTACTGGAGGCTGGAGGTGTCGATCGAGACCTGCGCGCAGAACTCCTTGAAGCCCTGCGGAAGCGCCGGGGACCAGAACACCGTCATGTTCGGCTCGGGCGCGGGCCCCAGGTTGTACAGGGTCTGCAGATAGCGGAAGGAGGTCCGGGTGACCAGGGTGCGGCCGTCCGAACCGATGCCACCGATGGACTCCGTGACCCAGGTCGGGTCGCCGGAGAACAGCTCGTCGTACTCCGGGGTGCGCAGGAACCGCACAATCCGCAGTTTGACGATGAAGTCGTCGACGATCTCCTGCGCCGAGCTCTCGTCGAGGATCCCGGCGTCGATGTCCCGCTGGAGGTAGGCGTCGAGGAAGGTGGAGGTGCGCCCGAGGGACATCGCCGCGCCGTTCTGCTCCTTCACCGCCGCGAGGTAGGCGAAGTACAGCCACTGCACGGCCTCGCGGCCGGTGCTCGCCGGGACCGAGATGTCGGATCCGTAGGAGGCGGCCATCTCCTTCAGTTCGCCCAGTGCGCGGATCTGCTCGGAGATCTCCTCGCGTTCGCGGATCACCTCCTCCATGCGTGAGGCGTCGCGGGGCATGGCGTCCAGGCCGGCCTTCTCCTCCCGCTTGGCCTCGATCAAGCGGTCGACGCCGTACAGCGGGACCCGCCGGTAGTCGCCGATGATGCGGCCCCGGCCGTAGGCGTCGGGCAGGCCGGTGACGATGCCCGCCTTCCGGGCCGCCCTGATCTGCGGGGTGTACGCGTCGAAGACCCCGGCGTTGTGGGTCTTGCGGTACTGGGTGAAGACCTTCTCCAGCTCCGGCGAGACGGGATAGCCGTAGGTCTCCAGTGCCCCGGCCACCATGCGCCAGCCACCGAACGGCATGATCGCCCGCTTCAGGGGGGCGTCCGTCTGGAGGCCGACGATCAGCTCCGTGTCCTGGTCGATATAGCCCGGCTGGTGGGCGGTGATGGTGGACGGGACGTCGTACGACACGTCCAGGACGCCCTTGGCGCGCTCGTCCGGGAACAGATCGGTGATCTGCTTCCACACGGCCGTGGTGCGCTCGGTGGGACCGGCCAGGAAGGACTTGTCACCTTCGTACGGGGTGTAGTTCTGCTGGATGAAGTCCCGTACGTTGATCTCGTCCCGCCACAGACCTCCGCGGAAGCCGTCCCAGGCGCTGCGGACGGGCCGCTGCTGCTGCGTGGTCATCGGTGTACGACTCCTTCTCGGTCGATCGGGGTCTCGTCGTACCCGCGCTGTCCGCGGGGGCTCACACCGGGTCGCCGTAGTAGGCGCGGCGCATCAGTTCCTGCATGTCGGCGAGCATCGGCAGCCTCGGATTGGCGGGCGCGCACTGGTCCTCGTACGCGTTCATCGCCTGCTCGGGCAGGGCGTCCAGGAACGCCGCCTCGTCGACTCCTGCGTCCTTGAACGACCGGGGGATGCCGACCTTCTCGCGCAGTTCCTCCAGCGCGTGGGCCAGGGACTCCACACCCTCCTCCGGGGTGTCGGCCGGCAGGTTCAGCATCCGGGCGACGTCCTGGTAGCGCTCGGGGGCGATGTACTCGTGGTACTTCGGCCAACTGGTGACCTTGGTGGGCGCCGACCCGTTGTAGCGGACGACGTGCGGCAGCAGCAGCGCGTTGGTGCGGCCGTGGGCGACGTGGAAGGTCGCGCCCAGGGTGTGCGCCATGGCGTGCACCACGCCGAGGAACGCCGAGCCGAAGGCCATGCCGGCGATGGTGCCCGCGTTGTGCATGCGTTCCCGGGCCGCGGGGTCGTCCGGCCCGTTCACCACGGCCTGTTCGAGGTTGTCGAAGATCAGCCGGATGCCCTGGAGCGCCAGCCCGTCGGTGAAGTCGTTGGCGTACACCGAGACGTAGGTCTCCAGACAGTGCGTGAGCGCGTCGAAGCCGGAGTCCGCGGTGATGGCCCTGGGCAGGTTGAGCGTGAGCGCCGGGTCGCAGATGGCGACGCTCGGCGTCAGCGCGTAGTCGGCCAGCGGGTACTTCTGTCCGGTCTCGGTGTCGGTGATGACGGCGAACGGGGTGACCTCGCTGCCGGTGCCCGAGGTGGTCGGGATGCACACCAGGTCGGCCTTCTGCCCCAGGTCGGGGAACGTGAACGCGCGCTTGCGGATGTCGAAGAACTTCTCCTTCAGGTCCCCGAACTCGACCTCCGGGTGTTCGTACATCAGCCACATCACCTTGGCCGCGTCCATCGGTGAACCGCCGCCGAGGGCGATGATGGTGTCCGGCTCGAAGTGGCGCATCATCTCGGCGCCCGCGCGCACGGTGTCGATGCTCGGGTTGGGCTCGACGTTGTCGATGACCCGGACCTCGGTGGGCTCAGCGCGGCGTCGCAGTACGGTGCGGATCCGCTCCAGGTGACCGATCTCCACCATGGTCTTGTCGGTGACGACGACGACCCGGCTGCCGCGACGCATGTCGGCGAGGTACTTGATGGAGTCGCGCTCGAAGTAGATCTTCGAGGGGATCTTGAACCACTGCATGTTGTTGTTCCGCCGCCCGATCCGCTTGATGTTGATCAGGTTGAGCGCGGTGACGTTCCCGGAGACCGAGTTGCTGCCGTACGAGCCGCAGCCCAGCGTCAGGGACGGCATGAACGCGTTGTAGACGTCACCGATTCCGCCCTGCGAGGTGGGCGCGTTCCAGATCACCCGGCAGGCCTTGACCGCGTGCCCGTACTCCTCGGCGAAGGCCGGGTCCTCGGTGTGTACGGCGGCCGAGTGGCCCAGACCGTTGAACTCCACCATCTCCGTGGCCAGCCGCACCCCGTCGGCCCGGCTGTCCACCGTCAGCACGGCCAGCACCGGGCAGAGCTTCTCCCTGGTCATCGGCTCCTCGACACCGACCTCGGCGACCTCGACCAAGAGCACGGAGGTGTCCTCGGGCACCTCGAAGCCGGCGCCGTCGGCGATGGCGACCGCGCTCTGCCCCACGATGTCGGCGTTCAACTGGCCGCCCGCGCAGTCGCGTCCGCCCTGCTGTTGGGCGCCGACCCCGAACAGGTACGCCTCCAGCAGCGACTTCTCCTGGTCGTTGACCGTGTACGCCTTGAGTTTGCGGAACTCCCCGAGGGCCTCGTCTCGGATCTCCCGGTCGAGGATCACGGCCTGTTCGGAGGCGCACACCATGCCGTAGTCGTAGGTCTTGGAGAGCACCACGTCGTTGACCGCACGTCGTATCCGGGCGCTCTTCTCTATGTACGCGGGCACGTTGCCGGCCCCGACGCCCAGCGCGGGCTTGCCGCAGCTGTAGGCGGCCCGGACCATCGCGTTGCCGCCCGTGGCCAGGATCGACGCCACCCCGGGATGGTTCATCAGGGCGCTGGTGGCCTCCTTGGAAGGCCGCTCGATCCACTGCACGCAGTGGGCGGGGGCTCCGGCGCGCACGGCCGCGTCCCGGACGATACGGGCGGCCTCGGCGGAGCAGTTCTGCGCGGCCGGGTGGAAGCCGAAGATGATCGGGTTGCGGGTCTTCAGCGCCATCAGGGACTTGAAGATGGTGGTGGACGTGGGGTTGGTGACCGGGGTGACGCCCGCGATCACCCCAACGGGCTCGGCGATCTCCACGATCCCGTCGATGTCGTCGCGGCGGATCACGCCGACGGTCTTCACGCCCTTCATCGAGTGGGTGATGTTCTCGCAGGCGAAGATGTTCTTGACGGCCTTGTCCTCGAAGACGCCGCGCCCGGTCTCCTCGACCGCCATCATCGCGAGCCGGGTGTGCTCGGCGAGCGCGGCCAGACTGGCCTTCTTCACTATGTGGTCGATCTGTTCCTGGGTGTAGTCGGCGTACTCGTCCAGTGCCTCCAGGCCGCGAGCGACCAGCTCGTCCACGTCCTGTCCGACCCCGGCGGACCCGGATCGGGCGGCGGGAGCGGCCGCTCCGGCCCCGGAGGTGTGCCGGCCGTCCTTGTTCTTGCGGCTGGTCATCGGATCACCCTTCGGGTCTAGGTGTGCCGAAACAGCCGGGCTTCAGCGGCTCCGGTTTGGTTCAAGCCTTGCACCGCGGGCCCGATCGTGCAGCCGGGCGGAAGCCCGCCTTCCGGCACGTGCGTGGCACGTCATGGACGGTGTCGGAGCGCGGATCTCCGGGCGCCCGGGGGCGGTCGTCCGGTGGCGCGGCCCGGGGTGCTTGCGGTGGCGCCGGGCGGCGGGGCAGGGTGCGGGGTGTGCCTACTCTGCTGATCGTGCATCACACGCCCTCGCCCAACTGCCAGGCCATGTTCGAAGCCGTGCTCTCCGGCGCGACGGCGCCCGAGATCGAGGGCGTCCAGGTGGTGCGGCGGGCGGCGCTGGAGGCCACCGCCTCGGACGTGCTGGCCGCCGACGGCTATGTGCTCGGCACCCCGGCCAACCTCGGCTACATGTCGGGCGCTCTGAAGCATTTCTTCGACCAGGTCTACTACCCCTGCCTGGACGCGACGGCCGCGCGCCCCTTCGGCTACTACGTGCACGGAGGGAACGACGTCACGGGGGCGGTGCGCGGCATCGAGTCCGTGACGACGGGGCTCGGTTGGCGCCGTGCGGCCGAGGCGGTGAAGGTGACCGGCGAGCCGGGCAAGGCGGACATCGAGGCGTGCTGGGAGCTCGGTGCGACTCTCGCGGCCCGACTGATGGCCTGAGCCCGCCCGTTGAGGCCGAGGAGAGCCGACGCCGTCACCGGGTGCCGGCGCCGGCCGGGGCGAAGGTGAGGGCCAGGTGGGCCGTCAGCTCCGCCGCCGTCGGCGGGCGTAGGCGGGCGCCGATGTATCCGTCCGGGCGGACCAGGAAGGCGGTCGCCCCGTCCGAGACCCCGTAGAGACGGGCGAACTCGCCGAGCGCGTCGACGTACGCCGGCGGGCCGGAGGCGTCCGGGGCGCTCCCTGCGGGTCGGATCAGACAGGTGTCGACCCGTCCTCCGGAGAACTCGGCCGCCACTTCGGCGAGTTGTCGGCCCTGCTCGCCGTCCCCGTAGACGAGCAGGACGTGCCCGCGGTCGCGCAGGAGGTCGTACAGGCGCAGTGGGAAGGCGGCGATGGGGGCCGTGAGGCCGGTGCAGTCGGGGGCCCGGTCGCCGGGCCGGGGGCCGGGGTCTTCGGAGGCCGGGCCCACGAGAGGGCTGCCGCGGTAGCCGACGAGGAGCTGTGCCTCGCGCAGCATCACGGTCTCCGGGTCGTCCGGGTCGGCCTGGACGCCGTGCGCCGCGTGGCGGACCGTGCGCGCGACGACCTCCTCCCCCACGGGCCGCCGCTCGGCGTCGTAACTGGCCGCCAGTTCGCGGTGCGCGCCGCCCTCGATGAGGAGGGCGAGTTTCCAGGCCAGGTTCCAGGCGTCCTGGATACCGGTGTTCATGCCCTGGGCGCCGGTCGGCGGGTGGATGTGCGCCGCGTCGCCCGCGACGAAGACGCGGCCGTCGCCGTAGCGGTCGACGATCCGGTGGCTGATGCGGAAGACCGAGGACCAGCGCAGGCGGGAGGCGGTCGCGGGCCGGGGGGACATCCGGTCCAGCACCGCCTGGATGTCCGAGAGCGCGGGCACGACGCCGCCGTCCAGGCCGTGGGAGACGCCGTCCGCCGGACCGTCCGGCCCGTCGGTCCGTGCCGCGGCGGAGAGTTCGGGCGGGACCATCATCGACGTGCGGTACCGGTTGTCGCCGGGCAGCGGGATGCACACCAGGATGTCGTCCACCGCGCCGTCGCCGTTGTGGTGCATGGCACGGACGCCGTAGCCCGGCGGCATGTCCCAGTCCACCTCCACATCGCCGAGCATGTACTCCTCGGGGAACGCGCTCCCCTCGAATCCGAGACCCAGCTTCTTGCGCACGACGCTGTGCGCGCCGTCGCAGCCCACCAGATAGCGCGCCCTGACCTCTTCCTCGGCTCCGGACGCCGACCGCAGGGTCACGGTCACACCGTCGGCGTCCTGGCTGAACGAGACCAGTTCCGTGCCGCGTTCGATCCCGGTCCCGAACCGTGCCAGATGCTCCTCGAGGATGCGTTCGGTGTCGTACTGCGGCAGGGCGGCGAAGCCGTACGGCACCTCGGGCGGCAGGGCGAAGTCGATCCGGGTCTTCTCGGCGCCGTTGACGTAGGCGAGCTGCCCGTACATCGGTGCCGCCGCCTCCAGGAGGGTGCGGGTGAGCCCCATGTGGTCCCAGATCTCCAGTGTGCGCGGCTGGATGCCCACGGCCTTCGCGTACGGGAGCCGCTCCGGAAGCCGGTCGACGATACGGCAGCGGACCCCGCGTCGGCGCAGTTCCGCGGCCGCGGTGAGACCCACGGGGCCCGCACCCGCCACCACGACGTCGGTTCCGAAGGTGTGGGCCACGGGAGCCTCCCTGGGTGTGCCCCCCCGCGTCGAGTCGATCTCCCTCCATCGTGGCCCCGGGGCGACCGGCCTCGCCACCGGGCACGGGCGTGCGGAGCGGGCCGGGTCGCCCCGGCGCCGGTGTCTCAGAGTTGCGCGGGTGGGGGCGATCCGTCGGTGGGAAGCCGGTGATGGCCGTCCAGGGGGCGGTGGGCGAGGCGCAGGTGGTGCGCGGCGACGCGTTCGATGACGAGGAAGGCGGCGTCGTCGCCGGGCTGGTCGCCGATGTGCCGGACGAGGTCGTCGTGGATCTGGCGCAGCAGGACGTCGGGGTTGGAGGCGGTGAAGCCGGCGACCCGTTCCGCCAGGGGGTAGAAGACGCCTTCGGGCGAGCGGGCCTCGATCACGCCGTCGGTGTACAGCAGCAGGAAGTCGCCGGCCGCGAAGGCGAACGGATCGGTGTGGTGGCTGGACGCGGGCAGCTCGCACATGCCCAGCGGGGGTACGGGGTGCCGTGCAGCCAGGACGCTCACCTGGTGATCACGCAGGAGCAGCGGCGGCGGATGACCGCAGTTGATCATCTCGACCCGCGTGCCGTCGTCCGGGATGTCGAGAACGAGGGCCGTGACGAAGTGTTCGCCCGGGTCGTGCTGGGTGTCGGCCACCTCGTCCAGGTCCCGGCACACGCTCACCTCGAGGGCCGCCGTCAGTTCCGGCAGGGAGTCGTAGCGGTGGGCGCCCTCGCGGAAGGCGCCCAGCACCACCGAGGCCTCGCCGATGGCGGCCAGCCCCTTGCCCCGGACGTCCCCGATGATGACGCGGGTGGACGCGTCGGCGGCCCGGGTGACCGCGAACAGGTCGCCGCCGATCTGTGTGTCGTCGTCGGCGGCCAGATACAGCCAGGCCACGCGCAGCGGACCGATCCGGCGGGGTGGCGGCCGCAGCAGCACCCGTTGCGCGGTCTCGGCCACGGAGCGCGCCCGCACCAGCTCCTGGGCGCGTCGCTCCCGTACACGGCACACGAACACGACCAGGGCGGAGAGCACCACCAGGGCGATGAGCTGGGCGATGTGATTGGTGGTGCCGATTCCGCCGTGCAGGATCGCGACGACCACCTGGGCGGCGACCGCCAGGAGGCCGACCAGAGCCGTCAGCCCGGGGCCCGCGAGCGAGGCCGTGAGGGTCGGCGCGATGACGAGGAGGGGCCCCAGGTGGACATCGGTGGGGGAGCGGATGTCCACCACGGTGATCACGACGATCAACGCGAGCGGGATCGCCACCAGACCGCGGCCCGACGGTTGTTCCACGAGACGGTCCACTGACATGCGCCGGATACCCACATGCCCCATTTTGTACCTGTTTCCGTGGCTACGGGGTTCCATACGGTGTTCACCGTCGGCGAGTCCGGCGCGAGCGCCGGTACTCGGGTGACCCCTTCGAGTGGCCTCGGGCGGGGCCCCGGCGCGCGATGCCGGGTCCGCGAAGGACCGGCGTCAGTTCCACAGCGGGTAGCTGACCTTCTGCGCGTAGCCGTCCGGGTGGTTCTGGGTGTAGGTCAGCGTCATCTGCGTGTAGTGCCGCAGGTGCGGGTTCTTCTTCCACTGCTGCGGGTGGTCCAGCCGGACCACGACCGGGTACGAGTGGAACTTGCCCGCCGCGCAGTACGGCTTGCAGTCGTTCACCATGTTCACGCCCCGGGCGACCGCGGCGTTCTGGTTCCACTGCGACCAGTGGAGCGAGACGAGGCGGCTGTTGCCGTCGCCGCAGGCCAGGATGAACTCGGCGGGGCGCACGTCGGGGTGCCAGAAGCAGTCCACGAGTACGGGAGGCGCCTGGCGCTGTCGCGTGGTGTGCGCGGTCGCGTGCGAGGTCGCGGGGGTGGCGGAAGCGGTACCCATCACCGCTGTGAGCGCCGCGGCCGCGCAGATGGTGAACGCGGTCCGGATCGAGTTTGTGCGCATATCAGCTCCGTGCGGGACGCTCTTTCGTATGGCCGCCAAGGTGTCGGCTCTGGCTCGACGCTACGGCCTCGGAATGTGATGTACCACTCATTCGGATGAACGATGCCAATTCGTAAGAAGAGGACGAGAACGGTACACAGGGTGACGCATCGGAACGCCTCGCGACCGTGCCGGTCGGCGCCGTAGAATTCGTCCGTGATGAATAAACCCGGTGCGCAGCGCGGTCGCAGGCCGGGAAGCCCGGACACCCGGGCCGCGATCCTGGAGATCGCCCGGCGCCGCTTCCTCGAGGACGGCTATCACGCGGTGACGCTCCGGTCCGTCGCCGGCGAGGCCGAGGTCGATCTCGCTCTGATCAGCTACTACTTCGGGTCGAAGAAGGGGCTGTTCGGCGCCGCGCTGGCGCTGGGCGCGAACCCGGCCGAACTCCTCGCGCGGGTCGTGCGGGAAGGGGACCTCGCCACGTTCCCCGAACGGGTCGTCCGCCAGGTCCTCGCCGTCTGGGACGATCCCGTCACGGGCCCGCCCCTGCTCGCGATGATGAAGACCGCGATCGACGACGACTCCCTCGGCGCCCTGGTGAAAGAGGCGCTGGAGCGCGAGATCGTCGACCGGATCGCGACCCTCGTCCCGGGGCGGGACGCCCGGCACCGTGCCACCGCGTTCACCACCGTGATCGCCGGGCTGATCGCCACCCGCTATCTGCTGCGGCTGGAGCCGATCGCCTCCATGACGACCGACGAACTGGTCCGCCTCATGAGCCCGCAACTGCGGCAGGCCCTGCGCGGGCCCGGACGCCCCGCACGGGACATCCGGCCCACGGGGCGAGCGGCGCCGCGCCCCTGACAGCTGTTCCGTGCGGTCCCGACGTAGGTCGGTGTCGCGGAGGTCGGTGTCGCGCCCCGACACGTAGGAGCCGTTCCGCTCATCCCGTGGCTGCCTCGGAGTCACCCATGGCTGCCCCCGAGGCACGAAAGACCGGTGCCCCGCACGGGGCGGGGTACCGGTCTTCGGTATGGCGGGACGCCGGTCTTCGGGTATGGCCCGGCGACCGTCCTTGGTGCGGCCTGGCGCCGGACTTGGGTACGGCGGGGCGGCTCAGAGGTACGAGGGCTGCTCCTGTGCGCCGGGGGTGTCCGGGACCTCGTGGGCCTCGGCGGACGCCTCCGGCCGCGGGGCGGACCGCAGCAGGGCCGCGACGGCGAGGGCGGCCAGGGCGGCGGTCACCGAGGCGCCGAGCAGTGCCAGGTGCATGCCGTCGACGAAGGCGGTCGTGGCCCGGCCGGAGACCGGGCCGCCGATGGCGTGGGCCGCGGCCAGCGAGGAACGGGCCGCGTCCGCGACCTGCTGCGGCAGGCCGGGCAGGCTCAGGTGGTCGCGGTAGGCGGCGCTGAGCAGGCTGCCGAGGACGGCGATCCCCAGGGCGCCGCCGAGCTCCCGCGCCAGGTCGTTCATGGCCGAGCCGACGTTCTGCAGCGAGCGAGGCAGAGCGTCCGTGATGGAGGTCGTGGCCGGTGTCATGGCCAGACCCATCCCCGCGCCCAGCGGTACGAGCCCCGTCGCGATCAGCCAGTACGGGCTCGACGCGTCCAGGAGGGAGAGGATTCCCATGCCCGCCGAGACACCGACGAGACCGGCCACCCAGGGTCGCCGGAAACCGAACCGGCCGACCAGTACCGGGGCGGCGCGGGAGACCGGAACCATGGTCACGGCCATCGGCAGCATGGCGGTCGCGGCCATCAAGGCGCTGTCGCCGCGCACCAGTTGCAGGTACTGCATCATCACGAAGATGAAGCCGAAGAACACGAAGAACTGAAGCATGATCGACAGCGAGCCCGCGGCGAAGTGGCGGTTGCGGAACAGCCGGGGGTCGAGCAGCGGGTTCTCGCGGCGCAGCTCGAAGAGGACGAACCCGGCCAGCACGGCCAGACCCAGCCCCATCCCGGCGAGCGTGACCGGGTCGGCCCACCCGCGGGTCGGCGCCTCGATGACCGAGTAGACGAGCGCCACCAGACCGGCCACGGAGAGCAGGGCGCCCCCGACGTCGAGCCTGGGCTGCTTCGCTTCCGCGGACTCGGGCACGAACAGCAGCGTTCCGATCAGGGCCACCAGGGCCAGGGTGACGTTCAGAAGGAACACGGAGCGCCACGACCAGCCCTCCAGGAGGGCCCCGGAGGCGAACAGTCCCACCAGCGCGCTGGCTCCGGCGACCGCCGCCCAGACGCTCACGGCCCGTGCCCGCTGGGCGCGCGGGAACGTGGTGGTGATGGTCGACAGCGTGGCCGGCATGACCAGCGCCGCACCGACACCGAGGACGCCCCGCAGCGCGATGAGCGCCGACGGCTCGGTCGTCAGCGCGGCGGCGGCGGACCCGGCGCCGAAGATCGTCAGTCCCGCGATCAGGGCCCGCCTGCGGCCGAAACGGTCGCCCAGGGCGCCGGCCGGCAGCAGCAGCGACGCGAAGACCAGGCTGTAGGCGTCGATGATCCAGGACAGCTGCGTCTGCGTGGCATGGGTCTCACGGGCGAGATCGGGAAGTGCCACATTGAGCGATGCCATGGCGGCGACCACCGTGCCGAGGGCGACGCAGGTGACCACCAGAACCAGGTTGTGTCGTACGGCCGGTGCTGGACCGGCGGCAGGGGTGCGGGTGGAGGGCATGGGCTCCGTCCTTCGTCCGAGCGGTCCGGGAGGTTCCCGGTGCCTGGACCCAGAGTCGGGAGTCGGCCCTGTGATTTCCACGTTGATGAATTAGGGGTACGGTCCAGCGCCCGGGACCAGAGGGCCGCGTCCGTACGCGTCCCCCTGAGCCGAGTCGGGCGGAGACGCCGGTCAGCGGGCCGGGGCGCCCGGGCCGGCGGGCCTTCGGGGACGAGCGCGGCGACGCCCTCGTTCCCGGATCGGTGCGATCGTTCATCGCCTGTTGAATTTCCGGTCGCCGCGGGTCGGGGGCCGGGGGAGCAGCTCCTGGGGCGTGTCCGCAACGTCGCGTCGTCCGCCCGGAGGGCGGGAGAGACTTCGCGGACCCGCCCCGGGCCGTGCGTGGCGCCGCCCGGCAGGCGGGAGTCGCCGGACGGTTCTAGTGGTCGACGGGGTGTGCCAGCAGGCCGGTCACCTGGCGGCCGACGAGTTCCCATGCCGGGGCCGGGAGCCGGCCGAGGGAGCCGTCCCGCAGCGCGCGCAGCGTCGCGTCGGTGTCGCCGTGACACACGGCGTTCTCGCTGAACACCTCGTCCTCGGAGCGGACCGCGACACGAAGGAGGGTCCCGTTGCCGTTGGCATTGGCATTGGCATTGGCATTGGCGTTGCCGTCTCCGTCGCTGTCGGCGGAGTGCAGGGCGGCGGCGACGACGAGCGGCGACGGTCCGCCCGGCTCGGCCGCGGCCTTGACGTAGTTGCTGGCGATCGGCGTGCGCCAGCGCAGGCTCAGGAGCAGATGACGCTTGGCGAGCACCTCGGCCAGATCGGTCTCGGTGACACCCTCCGGCTCCAGGATCACCGCGCGGGCGTCCAGGACCAGGGCCGCGGGCAGCAGACAACGCAGCGTGCTGCCCACGATGTTGCCGCCCACCGTGGCCGTCCGGCGTACGGCGCCGGTTCCCACGGTGGAGGCCGCCCGGCGCAGCACCTCCGGTACGCGGTCGTCGATGCGGTTCAGTACCACGGCCGCGCCCAGGGCCTCGGGCTCGATGGTGTTGGCCTCCGGGAGGTCGCGCAGCGACATGGCGTGGTCGGGGAACCCGTCGCGTTGCCAGGTGGCCCACACCAGTGTGGCGCCGCCGATGGGCACCGCCCCTTGGGTCAGGTACTCCTGTGCTTCGGACACGGACGTGGGCAGACGCAACAGCACGACAGCCGACCTGCTTTCCTGGTGACTTGGCGGCGGGTACTCGGTGTCTTGGCGAAAAGACCGTCGACAGGCGCATTTTCGCCGTACGGACGGGGGCGCGTACAGGGCACACTCCCTCAACTGGTGCGCCCCGCCGTGCGGTTGGGCCCGCATCGGGGGGACTTCCCCGGGGGCGGCCCGCACGCGCTGTCCGCACTCACTGGGCGGCCATGGCGCCCGTCCCTTTCCTTTCCCGCGCCGCGAGTTGCTTCGTACCGCTGTCAACTACCCTGGTGAGAGCCGGAATAGGCAGCCCATCGCCCGCCGTGCCGGACCACGGTGATCCGTCGGCCGAAGCAGTCGGTCATCCGGGCATCGGTCAGGGTGTCGTCGACGGGCCCCTGCGCCAGGACGCGCCCCTCGCGCAGGAGCAGCGTGTGGCCGACGGCCGGGGACAGCTCCTCCAGGTGGTGGGTGACCGTCACGGTGGCCAGTTCCGGGCGGCTCTCGGCCAGCCGCTGCATGGCCTCGACAAGGTCCTCGCGGGAGGGCAGGTCCAGGGCGTTGAACGGCTCGTCGAGCAACAGCAGGGCCGGCTCGGCCATCAGCGCCCTGGCGATCAGGACGCGGGCCCGCTGCCCGCCCGAGCAGACCCCGTACGGCCGGTCGGCGAGCTCCTTGATGTCCAGTTCGGCGAGCAGTTCGTGACCACGCCGGCGCACCTCGGCGTCGTACTTCCGCCACAGGGGCTGCACGGTCCCGGTGTGGCCCGTCAGGACGACGCCGTGGGCGTCGAGGTCCTGCGGTACGCGCTGTGCCGTGCTCACATGGCCGATACGGGCCCGCAGTTCGCGCACGTCGACCCGGCCGAGCCGGCAGCCGAGCACCTCGACGCTCCCGGTCGTCGGATGCATCAGCGCGCCGAGGAGGCGCAGCAGCGTCGTCTTGCCCGCGCCGTTGGCGCCGAGCAGGGCCCAGTGCTCACCGGCCCGTACCGTCCAGTCGATCTCCGAGAGGATCACCTGACGGTTCGTGTGGCGGTGGACGCTCACGTCGCGGAGCGCGACCACCGCCCCCGGGCCGTTCGCGTCCGGCTCGGTCCGCACCTCGGCCATGTCCGGTCTCCCCTCGATCGTCGTCGCGCCCCACACAGTAGATGCAGCGGGCATCTTGTTGCCCGTACGTCCGCCTGGCGGACGGTGTCGGGTCGCGTGGATCGGCCGGGCGGGGCGGCCTCCCCTTCCCCGCGGATCACGATCACTTCAGGATGTTGACGGCGCGGGCCACCACCAGCACCACCGTCACCAGGGAGACGGTGGACTGGAGCATCATCAGCATCTTGGCCCAGCGGGACAGCGGCATCACGTCGGTCGGGCTGAAGGCGGCGGAGTTGGTGAAGGAGAGATACAGGTAGTCCAGGAACGCCGGTTCCCAGTCCGGCGGCGCGGATTCGGGGCTCTGCATCTGGACGAAGAGGAAGTCCGCGTACTGCCGGTGGCCCATCATCCGGTTCGCCGGTCCGCCGCGGTCCAACTCCCAGTACCACAGGGCGAACACGATGACGTTCGTGAGCCAGATGTTGCCGCCGGTCAGCAGCAGCCTCGCGGCGTTCGCCCCCTCGTCGCCGTGCACGAGGCCCCGCACCAGTTCGGCCGCGGCCCAGCCGTTGGCCAGGCTGATGAGCCCGATGAGGGCCAGCCCCAGCGACCGCAGCCGCTTGTTCCGAGGCTCGACCCGGCGGGGGTTGGCGGCGACGAGGCCCATCAACAGGACCACTTCGAGGGCCGGCAGCACGCCGAAGGGCAGCAGGGTCAGCCGCTCCGGCAGTTTGAGCTGGAGGATGACCGCCGCCAGGATCGCGGCGGTCACCGCCCAGCGTGGCTCGCCGTGCGTCACCCTCCGCCAGGCGGGAGCCACTTCACGCTCACCGGACTCCAGGAGCCGCTCGATCCCGACCAGCCGGCTCTCGGTGTCGTTCGATCCGTCGTTCATACGGGGGATTGTCGCGCGTTCACCTGTTGATCAAGGGTCCTGTCCGCGCGGTGCCCTGTCCCGGTTGGTGGCCGGCCGCCGTGACCTGCGTGAACGGCCTCCCGGCTGCTGCCGTCCGGAGCCTCGGGGGACCTGCGATCGCCCCAGCCGGACGTGAAGGGGCGCACGCCAAAAGGGCCTTCCCGCTCTTGTCGGTGTCCATGAGGCGAAAGACCGCGTCCGCGGTCGCGGTGGGGTAGACGGGGATCTCGTCGACGCTCTTCCCGACCAGAGCGCGTTCGACGTAGGCGAGCCCTCCTCCGTGGCCACCCTGCCGTCCTTGTTGGCGTCGGCGGCCGTGACGAGGTTCCGGACGAGGTCCGCGGTGACCGCCCGCTCCGCCTCCGTCTGTTCCTGCCGCTGGTCGCCCACGTCGATGGAGCCGGACCTGTCGGTGTCGAGGCGGTCGAAGAGCCGGAGGACCCGCGTCGTGTATGCACCCATGATGGGCTTCGTCCTTTGCGTCAGAGTGTCGGCCAGGTCTTGATCCGCCGACGAACCCAGTGGCCGACCGCCCTGCGGCACGGCGGTTCGCGCCGGGGCCACCCGATGAGACGGACAGTGCGGACCTCGTACACGAATCCGTTTGGCGGACCACCCGGACTCCTGCTACGTTTCCGCAAGCCGTGCGAGAGATCGAGGAGGTGGTACCCGTGAACGCAGTATCGACATGGGTGCTCCCCTCCGGGGTCACGGTCGGGCGATAGGTCGTCGTCCGGGAGCGCCGTTCAGTGCACTCCCGAAAGGCACGACCATGCATTTCACTTCTGAGCCGCGTCTCGACGGCGGTGTCATCGAGCGCGAATTCACCCTCGGTGAGATCCCCGGCATCCTGTGGACGCCCGTATCCGCCTCTGCCTCCGCACCGGTACCGCTGATCCTGCTCGGCCACCCCCCGCTCGGCCTGCGCAAGATGCACCCCCGGCTGGCGGGACGAGCCCGGCAGGCCGCGGCGGACGGCTTCGCCGCTGCCACCATCGAACTTCCCGGCAGCGGTGAACGGCCCCGCTGGGCCGCGCTCGATCAGGCCCGTGCCGACCTGCGCCGAGCCATGGAGGCCGGCGAGCCGGTCGGCGACGACATCATCGACGCCCTCGTCCTCCCGCTCGTCGACAAGGCGGTCCCGGAATGGCAGGCCGCCCTGGACGCCCTCCTGCCCCTCCCCGAGATCGGCGGCCCCGTCGGGTACTCGGGAGGAGTGATCTCCATCGGCGTCCGCCTCGCCCTGGTCGAGCCGCGCATCGTGGCCGCCGCTCTCTTCGCCGGCAGTTTCGTGCCCCGCGCCATCCTCGAGGAGGCCCGCCAGGTCACCATTCCGCTGCACGTCCTGCTCCAGTGGGACGATGAAGGCAACAACCGACAGGCGGCCCTGGACCTGTTCGACGCCTTCGGCTCCGAGGAAAAGTCCCTGCACGCCAACATGGGCGGGCACACCGGCGTCCCGCAGTTCGCGGGGGACGCCGCGGCCCAGTTCTTCACCCGACACCTGACGTGAGACCGGGCCGCCGGGCCACCAGCAGACGGTGAGCCGCGCTGACCAGGATGCCGCTCGCCGCGCAAGGTCCCGGCGTTCCCCTACCGCTCGTCCCGTGGGCCCCTGTCGACTCGGCAGGGGCCACACCGCCCCCGGCCATGACCAGTTCGATTTCTGCACTGACGAGCCAATGCCGCGGGCGGCGCGACCGACTCACGTGAAGGTCACCTGCATCCCGCCCTTGGCCAGGACTTCCAGCACCAGGGCGACCAGGTCGTACTGCTCGCCCTCCGGTGCCAGGAGGCGGGACAGGTGCTCGCGCGCGGTCGCGGCGTCCCGCCAGATCAGAGTCGAGGGGGCGGTGTAGCCGAAGTTGCCTCGCAGACAGTCCACGAGGGCGTCCAGGCAGCAGCCGAAGTAGCCGCCCGGCCCGTTGACGGCCTCGCCGAGCGCCAGGTAGAGGCCCGGTGCGTCGGTGATGTGCCGGCCGTCCAGCTCGTACGCGCGTCCGGCGGCCCGGTCCTGGTGCTTGATCCGGCAGCCGCGCTCCCGGACGAGATCGAGCCATGCCCCGCGCCGGCGGGTGTCGAGCTCGGCCCAGGCGCCAGGGGTGTCCGGCGGGCCGGCAAACCAGCTTTCCCAGACGGGCCGGGCATATCCCGGTACGGGTGCGAGCTCTGTGTCGAGTTCCAGATCAATGAGGTCCGCCCCGCGGGAGGACGGGCGCCACGCGCGGACTTTGGGCCGCAGCAACCGGTCGGTGAACGGCTCGCCCTTGTCGTCCCGTATCTCCAGCCAGGTCTCCTCCAGATCCAGCGCACGACGGGTGCCCCTCGTCAGTGCCCGTTGTAGCCGATCCTCCGGGGCGAGCCCCCGCAGGACGAGCGGGGGCGATGCGTCCTCGGGCGGCAGGACGCGGGTGAACTCCCGGCAGGAGCCCAGCCAGCGGTATCCGTCGTGCAGCCGGACAGGAGCGCGGTGGCCCTCGGGGGGTCCCTCGTAGTCGTCCGTACCCGTGAGCACGAGGCCGTCCGCCCCTGGGTACTGTCCGAGGCTCTCCGCGTCCTCCAGCGGCCAGGGACCGAGTGTCCTGTCTTCCGGTACCAGCCACACCCGGCTGCCGACCCAGCCGCGCACCTCGGCTTCGTCCGGAACCCAGCCGAACAGTTCGTACGTCCCGCGCCGGGGTTCCCTGAACAGTCCCTCCACCTCGGCGCAGACGCCCCAGACACGGCCGCCTTCCGTGTCCGTCAGCGCGTACCGTCCCTGCCCGCGATGTTCCCTGTCCACACGCACGGTGGGAATCATGCCCAGTCCAGACGTAGCCCGTGAAGCTCTTTTCCTGGCCGGTCAGGAAGGGGACATGACCTCGACCGGGCTTTCCAGCAGGTGCTCCGACTCCCACAGTTGACGGCATGGAAAATAGGGTGCGGTCGGCTGAGCTGGGGTGATAGGCAAGTGATGTGACAGAGAGTCTTGAGTTTTCCGTCCTGCTGCGGCTGATCGACGAGCGGTCGGCCGCGTTCCGGAGTGCGGTTGCCGCCGCGCCCGGCCTCGACGAGCCGGTGCCGTCCTGCCCCGAGTGGACGTTGTTCGATCTGGTGCAGCACCTGGGTACGGGCCAGCGCTGGTGGGCCGCGATCGTCGCCGCGGGCCCGGCCGAGGCTCCGCCGGCCAAGGATGCCGCGGAGGCGCCGCGCGAACTCGAGGCGCTGCTGGCCTGGTACGCCGAGTCCAACGAGCTGCTGCTGAGTGCGCTGCGCGAGGCAGGGCCGGAGCGTGCGTGCTGGACGTGGTGGAGCGCCGGCGTGTCGCCGGCGAACGCCTGGGGCGTTGCCCGGCGCCGGGTGCACGAGGTGCTGGTGCACACCTACGACGCCCAGCTCGCCGCGGGCGCCGTGCAGCCGATGCCGGCGGACGTCGCGATCGACGGCGTGGCCGAGTTTCTCGACACCTGCAACTCCACCCCGGCGGCCTGGCCGCACGAGGCGGCCACCATCCACTACCACGCCACCGAGGGCCGCTCCTGGCTCCTCACGCTGGACGGCACCGGCGCCTGGCCCGCACCCCTCACCGACGAGGCCGCGCCCGCCTCCGCTTCGGCCACGGGCACGGCCGAGCAACTGCTCCTCTTCGTCTGGGGCCGCCTCACGATGAGCGACCTGAAGACCGAGGGCGACCCACAGGTGTTCGAGCGCCTGATCGCCTGGGAGCCCGAGGAGTAGCCGGTCACCACCGCGGCGGACGGCCAGTACGGCCTCGTACGTTTCCGAGGTGCCGCCGTACCCCCCTTCTGGTTCGCTACGCTCCAGTTCAGGAGGGGTGCGGTGGCAGCCACTCGTCACATGTTGATCATGTGCCCGGCCAGCCCGTGAACGGCCTCCTTGACCGCCTCGCCGAGCGTCGGGTGGCCGTGCACGTTGCGGGCGACCTCGTGGACCGTCAGGTCCCACTGCTGGGCGAGCGTCAACTCCGGGAGGAGTTCGGTGACTTCGGGGCCGATCAGGTGGGCGCCGAGGAGTTCGCCGTGGGTGGCGTCGCTGAGGAGCTTGACGAATCCCGCCGTCTCGCCGAGGCCGTGCGCCTTGCCGTTCGCCGTGAACGGGAACTTCGCCACCCTGACGTCGAAGCCCCGCTCGCGCGCCTGTGCCTCGGTCCAGCCGAAACTGGCGATCTGGGGCTGGCAGTAGGTCGCCCGCGGGATCATGACGTAGTCGAGCTCCATCGTCTCCGCGTCGCCGATCGTCTCGGCGGCCACGATGCCCATCGACTCCGCCGCGTGGGCGAGCATGAGCTTCGCCGTCACGTCCCCGATGGCGTAGATGTGTGGCACGCTCGTACGGCAGCGGCCGTCGATGTCGATCGCGCCGCGGTCGGTGAGCTTCACACCGGTGTTCTCCAGGCCGTAGCCCTGTACGCGCGGCTGGAACCCGATCGCCTGGAGCACCTTGCCGGCCTCGAGCGTCTGGCGCTGTCCGCCCGTGGTCACCATGACCTTCACCGAGCCCCCCGAGTCGTCGATCGCCTCGACGCGGGTGGACGTCAGCACGTTGATGCCGAGCCGCTTGTAGCGGCGGGCCAGTTCGGCGGAGACCTCCTCGTCCTCCAACGGGACGATCCGGTCGAGGAATTCGACGAGGGTGACCTGGACGCCGTAGTTGTGGAGCACGTAGGCGAACTCCACGCCGATGGCACCGGCGCCCGCGATGACGATGCTGTCCGGGAGGGTGTCCGACAGGATCTGCTCCTCGTACGTCACCACACGCTCGCTCAGCGAGGTTCCGGGGAGCAGCCTGGTGGTGGCCCCGGCGGCGATGACGCAGTTGCCGAAGGTGACGGTCTCCGAGCCGCCGTCGGACAGGGCCACATCGAGCGTGCGGTCGTCGCGGAAGGTGCCGCGGCCGGTGTACTGGGTGATCTTGTTCTTCTTCATCAGGTAGTGGACGCCCTTGACGCGTCCGTCCGCCACCTTGCGGCTGCGGGTGAAGGCGGCGCCGTAGTCGAAGCTCACCTCGCCGTTCACCTGGATACCGAAGGTCTTGGCCTCCTGGGTGAAGATGTGGGCGAGCTCCGCGTTGCGCAGCAGGGCCTTCGACGGGATGCACCCCACGTTGAGGCACACACCGCCCCAGTACTTCTCCTCGATGATCGCCGTGCTGAGTCCGAGCTGGGCGGCCCGGATCGCCGCGACATATCCTCCCGGGCCGGCGCCCAGGACCACCACGTCAAAGTGTGCGCTCATGGCGTTCAGCCTAGAACGCCACGGCCCCCGGCGAGGAGCGGGCGCGCGGCCGTGGAGGCCGCGGGGGACGCGGGCCGTGGAACGCGTTCGGGCCGGCCCCCGCCGGGGGCCGGCCCGAACGTCAGGCCGTGTCAGGCGCCGTCAGGCGCCCCCGACCTCAGGCGAGGTCGAACCGGTCCAGGTTCATGACCTTGTCCCAGGCGGCGACGAAGTCCTTCACGAACTTCGCGCCGGCGTCGTCGCTCGCGTAGACCTCGGCCAGCGCGCGCAGCTCGGAGTTCGAGCCGAAGACGAGGTCGGCACGCGTGCCGGTCCACTTGACCTCGCCCGTGGCGTCGTCACGCGCCTCGAAGGTGGTCGCGTCCTCGGAGGTCGCCTTCCACGTCGTGCCCAGGTCGAGCAGGTTGACGAAGAAGTCGTTCGTGAGCTGTCCGGGGGTCGCGGTGAGGACACCGCGCGAGGACTGGCCGTGGTTGGCGCCCAGGGCACGCAGACCGCCGACGAGGACGGTGAGCTCGGGCGCGCTCAGGGTCAGCAGGTTGGCGCGGTCGAGCAGCAGGTACTCGGCCGGAAGCCGGTTGCCCTTGCCGAGGTAGTTGCGGAAGCCGTCCGAGGTGGGCTCCAGCGCGGCGAAGGACTCCGCGTCGGTGTGCTCGTCCGTCGCGTCGACGCGGCCCGGGGCGAAGGGCACCTGGATGTCGTGACCGGCGTCCTGGGCGGCCTTCTCGACCGCGGCGACGCCACCGAGGACGATCAGGTCGGCCAGCGAGACGTGCTTGTCACCGGAGTTGAAGTCACGCTGGACGCTCTCCAGCGTGCGCAGCACCGCGGCCAGCGTGTCGGGGTCGTTGGCCTCCCAGCCGCGCTGCGGCTCCAGACGGATGCGGCCGCCGTTGGCGCCGCCGCGCTTGTCGCTGCCGCGGAACGTCGAGGCCGACGCCCAGGCGGTGAAGACGAGCTGCGCGACCGTCAGGTCCGAGCCGAGGATCTTCGTCTTGAGGGCGCTGATGTCCTCGGCGCCGATGACCTCGCCCTCCGCCTCCGGCAGCGGGTCCTGCCACAGCAGCGTCTCCTCCGGGACCTCGGGGCCGAGGTAGAGGGACTTCGGGCCCATGTCGCGGTGGGTCAGCTTGTACCAGGCCCGCGCGAAGGCGTCGGCGAACTCGGCGGGGTTCTCGTGGAAGCGGCGGGAGATCGGCTCGTAGACCGGGTCGAAGCGCAGCGACAGGTCGGTCGTGAGCATCGAGGGGGCGATCCTCTTCGCCGGGTCGTGCGCGGCCGGGACGGTGCCCTCGCCCGCGCCGTCCTTCGGCTTCCACTGGTTGGCGCCCGCGGGGCTCTGGGTCAGCTCCCACTCGTAGCCGAAGAGGACGTCGAAGAAGCCGTTGTCCCACTGGGTGGGTGCGGTGGTCCAGGTGACCTCCAGGCCGGAGGTGATCGCGTCGCCGCCCTTGCCGGTGCCGTACGTGCTCTTCCAGCCCAGGCCCTGCGCCTCGATCGGGGCGGCCTCGGGGTCGTCGCCGACGCTCTCCGACGGACCGGCGCCGTGGGTCTTGCCGAAGGTGTGACCGCCCGCGATCAGGGCGACCGTCTCCTCGTCGTTCATCGCCATCCGGCGGAACGTCTCACGGATGTCGCGGGCCGCGGCGATCGGGTCCGGGTTGCCGTTCGGCCCCTCGGGGTTGACGTAGATGAGACCCATCTGGACGGCGCCGAGCGGGTTCTCCAGTTCACGGTCGCCCGTGTAGCGCTCGTCGTCGAGCCAGGTGGTCTCCGGGCCCCAGTACACGTCCTCCTCGGACTCCCACACGTCCACGCGACCGCCGGCGAAGCCGAAGGTGTCGAAGCCCATCTGCTCCAGGGCCACGTTGCCGGTGAGGACCATGAGGTCGGCCCAGGAGAGGCTCTGGCCGTACTTCTTCTTGACGGGCCACAGCAGACGGCGGGCCTTGTCCAGGTTGACGTTGTCCGGCCAGCTGTTGAGGGGGGCGAAGCGCTGCTGACCGGCACCCGCGCCGCCGCGGCCGTCGCTGATGCGGTAGGTGCCCGCGCTGTGCCAGGCCATACGGATCATGAAGGGGCCGTAGTTGCCGTAGTCGGCCGGCCACCAGTCCTGCGAGGTCGTGAGGACCTCGGCGATGTCCTGCTTCACCGCGGCGAGGTCGAGCGCCTCGAAGGCCGCGGCGTAGTCGAAGTCCTCGCCGAGCGGGTTGGCCACGGCGGGGTTCTTGGCAAGGATCTTCAGGTTGAGGCGCTCCGGCCACCACTGGCGGTTTCCGCCGCCCTGGGTCGGGTGCGGAGCGCGGCCGTGTGCGACCGGGCAGCCGCCCGTCCCCTCCGATTTCGCGTCGGTGACGATCGCGTCGTGGTTCTCAGACATGGGAATCCTTCCGGATGGGCCGATCTCGGTGCTCAGCGACTACGGGTGGGGGGAACAGCCGGGGCGGGGCCCCGGCGGCCGGCCCCGGAACCTTCGGCGGAGCCGACGGAGAGGCCGTTCTTTTCGGACGATAACGAGCAAAGGGGGCGTTCCGTCGCGCGGACGTGCGCGGGGGTGTCGTACGCGGCTCGCGCCGGACCGGCTGGACCGGTCCGATACGGGGTACGCATCCCGCCACGGTGAGCGGACGGAGGGCTGTGTGCCACGTGCGGGGAGGTGCGGCGTCGGGTCGCCCGCCGTGGCGGCGATCGCGTCGTCGCCGGGGCGGTCCCGGGCTCCGGGAGCTTCCCGGGCTGCGTGTCACGGCGGCCGTCACGCGCAGGCCGGCGCCGCGTGGTTCCACGGCGGTGGTCCCGACATCTGTGTCTCTCCTGCTCGTGCCGAAGTGTTCTTGTCCCTTGGCCAGTGCCAAAACCGATCCTACGATGGACAGAGTCCAAGTCAAGAAGGACACCAGACCCATATTCGATCGGACCCAGGATGCACACGGATAAACTGCGGGTTCCCACCGATCCTGAAAAGGTGAACCGATATGAGTGACCTGCTGGAGCGACTGCGAGGGCGTGGCTGGCGGATGACTTCCCAGCGACGCGTCGTTGCGGAGGTCCTCGACGGCGATCATGTGCATCTCACGGCCGACGAGGTGCATGCCCGCGCGGCCGAACGGCTGCCCGAGATCTCCCGGGCGACCGTCTACAACGCCCTGGGGGAGCTGGTCTCGCTCGGCGAGGTGATCGAGGTCACCACCGACGGCCGTGCCAAGCGCTACGACCCCAACGCGCACCGCCCGCACCAGCATCTGGTGTGTTCCGCCTGCGGCACCGTCCGTGACGTCCACCCCACCGGCAACCCGCTGGCCGACCTTCCCACGACGGAACGATTCGGTTTCACCGTGGCCGCCGTCGAGGTCACCTACCGGGGGCTGTGTCCTTCGTGCGCCTAAGGCCTGGCGTCGCCGGGCACGCCCCGGGCGGGACCTCGCGGACACGCCCTAGGCTTCGGTCATGATCGAGACCGAGCGGGATCTC
This sequence comes from Streptomyces sp. NPDC096324, assembly GCF_044763015.1. Classification (NCBI taxonomy): domain Bacteria; kingdom Bacillati; phylum Actinomycetota; class Actinomycetes; order Kitasatosporales; family Streptomycetaceae; genus Streptomyces; species Streptomyces sp. NPDC096324. Next base: position 123,917 of record NZ_JBIWFK010000006.1, read on the forward strand.
TCACCGGCGATACGGATCAGGCCCGGCGGACCGGCCGACGCGCAGGCCGTTCTGGACATGCTCGACGGAGCGGTGGTCTGGATGAACGCCCGGGGCAACACCGAGCAGTGGGGCACGATCCCGTACTCGGCGACAGCGGGCGGGGCGGAGCGCGTCCGGCGGTACCTGACCGAGAACGCGCCCTTCGTCGCGGAAGCCGACGGAACACCCGTCGGCGCCATGGTCCTCGACACCGGGCCCAGCCCGCAGATGCCGATCGAGCCCGCCGGGGAACCCGAGCGGTACGTCCGGCTGCTGGTGTCCGACCGACGGCACGCCGGCGGCGGCATCGGGGCGGCCCTCCTCGCCCACGCCGCCGAGGAGACACGACGGTCGGGCGTCGAGCTGCTGCGGGTCGACTGCTGGGCGGGCGGCGGGGGCGAACTGGTCGCGTTCTACGAGCGCCAGGGATTCACCCCCACCGAGCCATTCCTGTCCGGGACCTGGCCGGGCCAGGTGCTGGCCCGGCGGATCGGCGTACCGCGCGCGCGGAGCGATCAGGCGAGGTAGTCGGCGACGAGCTCGGCGAACTCCTCCGGCGCCGCGAGCCTGACCCCGAGGCTCTCGGCCTTGGCGCGCTTGGATCCGGCACCCTCACCGGCGACGACCAGGGTCGTCTTCTTCGACACGCTGGAGGAGGAACGGCCGCCGGCGCGCTCGATGAGCTCGTTCATCTGGTTGCGGCTGAGCTGCTCCAGGGCCCCGGTCATCGCGCCGGTGACCACCACCGTCATCCCCGCCAGCGGCCCGCCGGCCGTCCCGCCCTCCTCCGCGTCCGGGCCGTCCTCGCCGGGCTCGGCGGGCGGGGTGGCGCCGGGCTCGGTCATGTTGACCCCGGCGGCGGCGAGCTTGTCGATCAGCGGGGACAGTTCGGCCAGCTCCGCGACGATCGAGGGAGCCTTCTCCGTGCCGATGCCCTCCACCCGCTGCATCGCCTCCGCGTCCGCCGCGCGTATGTGCTCCATGGTCGCGAAGTACCGGGCGATGCGCCGGGACATGGAACGGCCGGTGCCGCGGACGCCGAGCGCGCACAGCACCCGGGACAGCGGTCTGCCCTTGGCCGTCCCGAGCGCCGCGAGGAGGTTGTCGGTGCTGGTCTCACCCATCCGGTCCAGGCCGAGGAGCTGCTCGCGGGTCAGGTCGAACAGACCGGCGAGATCGGTGACCAGACCGCTCTCGACGAGCTGGACGACCCGTGTGTGACCGAGGCCCTCGATGTCGAGCTGGTCGCGGCCCGCCGCGTACGAGAGCGCCGCGACCAGATGGCAGTTGCGGCCCTGCTCGCAGCGCCACCGCTGCTCGCTGGTGTCGATGGCGGACCCGCAGTTCGGGCACGTCTCGGGGAAGAGGATGGGCTGTTCCTCGCCGGTGCGCAGATGGGCGACCGGAGCCTCGATGCGGGGGATGACGTCCCCGGCGCGGTGGACCATCACGTGGTCGCCCAGCCGCAGATCGCGACGCGTGATGTCCGCCGGGTTGTGCAGGGTGGCGTACGTGATGGTCGAGCCGTCGATCTCGACCGGCTCCAGCACTGCGCGCGGGGCGATGATGCCGGTGCGGCCCACGTTCCACTCGACCGCCAGCAGCCGGGTGATCTTCTCGACGGCCGGGAGCTTGTACGCGATCGCCCAGCGCGGTGCGCGTGAACCGGACCCCGCGGCCCGCTGGTCGGCCGCCAGGTCCGCCTTGACGACGATCCCGTCGATCCCGAACGGCAGCTCGGGGCGCAGTGCCCCGATCTCCTGGACGCGCGCCAGGACCTGCTCGGCGGTCGCGGCGGTGATGCCGGGCACGGCCGTGCTCGCGGTGGTGTTCACGCCCAGCTCGGTCGCCCGCGCCATCAGCCCGCTGTGCGCGAGCTCGTCGAGCCGGGCGGCCTCGGCGGACTCGGTGCCGGGCACCGGCAGCAGGCCGTAGCCGAAGAAGGTCATCGGAACGGTGTAGGCGCGGTCCTTGGCGCGCAGCGTGCCCGCCGCGGCGTTGCGCGGGTTCGCGAACGGCTGTCCGCCGTGCTCCGTGCGTACCTCGTTGGCGTGCTCGAACTGCGCTGTCGTCATGAGGACTTCGCCGCGCACCTCCAGCGTGAGCGGCTCGGTGAGCTCGCCGGGCAGGCCCTCGATCGTCCCGATCGCGTGCGACACGTCCTCACCGGCGGTGCCGTCCCCGCGGGTGATGAGCCGGGTGAGCCGGCCCTCCTGATACCGCGCCGCGATGGCCAGGCCGTCGAGCTTCGGCTCGACGCTGTACCGCTCCACCTCGTGACCGGTCCGCCGTGCCAGCGACGCCGTCCAGGCGGTGAACTCCTCGGAGGAGAAGACGTTGTCCAGGCTCAGCATCGGCACCGTGTGCGGGACGTCGCCCTCGACGGCGCCGCCCGCGACCTTCCCGGTCGGCGAGTCGGGCAGCACCTGCTCGGGATGGGCGGCCTCCCACGCGGCGATGCCACGCACGAGCCGGTCGTACGCGTCGTCGTCCAGCACGGACGTGCCGCCCTCGTAGTAGGCGGCCGACGCCTTCAACGCGTCCTCGACCGCCTGCGCGTAGGCGACGGCGTCCACGATCACTGCAACAGGTGTTGTCATACCCGTCATCCTGCCTGCCACCACTGACAATGCCCTCCCGGCGGCTTCCCCGGGGCGGGCACTTGGGGCGATGCGGGCAACTGCGTCACCCGGAGGTGACAGGGGGCCGGGGGGTGAAGTAGACCTTGGACAACCGTGGGTCCGGACGGGGCCCGGGCCGCACCGGCAGGTTCCCGCCCCGGCCCCGCCGGCGGACCTCAAGGAGTGCCCATGCTCGCCGCGCTCGGTCTCGGTCCGGCCGAGGAGGAGATCTACCGTCTCCTGGTGGCGCGTGGACGGGCGGCCGTCCAGGAACTGGCGGTCCGCAGCGGCCACCCGGAGTCCGCGACGCGTGACATCCTCACCGCGCTGGCCGGGCGTGGTCTCGTCGTCCCGCGGACGGCCGAGGGCGCGGCCACCGTCTTCGTGGCGGCGCCTCCCGCGGTCGCGCTCGGCGGGGAACTGCGGCGTCGTCGTGACGAGTTGAGCGCGGCGGAGCACGCGGTGCTCACGCTCGCCGAGCAGCATCGCTCGGGGGCCGAGGGCGGCGCGGTGGAGGTGATCGGCGACATCGACGCGGTCCGGCACCGGTTCCGGCAGCTCCAGGAGTCCGCCCGGTACGAGGTGCGGTCGATGATGGTGCCCGAACAGACGGTCGTGTCGCGCGACGACAACACCGCGGAGGAGGGCCGGATCGACCGTGGCGTGCTCTACCGGACGATCCTGCACCGGGACGCGCTGACCGAGCCCGGCATGGTCACGCAGGCCCTCGCCGTACTGGGGGCGGGACAGCAGGTGAGGGTCGCGGACGCCGTCCCGGTGAAACTCATGATCGCGGATCACGACCTGGCTATGCTCCCCCTGTACAGCGGCCGCAACACCGCCGCGGCCTCGGTGCTCGTGCACGCCGGGGGCCTGCTGGACGCCCTCGTCGCCTATTTCGAGCTGGCGTGGGAGCACGCGTATCCGCTGTCGCCGCACACGGCGGGCGACGGAATCGTGGAGCAACGTCCGGACGGGACAGACGAGTTCGACGCCCGGATGCTGGCTCTCGTCCTCGCCGGACTCACCGACCAGGCGGTCGGAGCCCGCCTCGGCGTCTCCCGGCGCACCGTGCAGCGGCGCATCGGTGAGCTCATGGCGCGGGCCGGTGCCGAGAGCCGAATCCAGCTCGGCTGGCACGCCGCGCGCCGGGGCTGGGCCTGAGGTGCGCCCCGTAGCCGTTCCGGGCGCGTCGGGTGGCGCGTCGGGGCGTCACGCGGTGCGGGTGCGTCAGTGTCCGTGACCCGCGGGTGAGGGCCGTGCGGACCGGGTGACGACGAGGTCCGGTTCGCGGGGACCGGGAGGCAGGCCCGTCCCGACGTCGGCCTGGCGGAGCTCGGCCAGCAACTCGGTCTGTCCGGCGAGCAGTTCGGTGAGGATGCGGCGGGCGGCGCGCAGCAGTTCGGCGACGTCGCCGCCGGCGAGCGCGTAACTCACGGTCGAGCCCTCGCGGATGGACACGACGATGCCCGAGCGGCGCAGCACGGCCAGTTGCTGCGAGAGGTTGGACGGTTCGACCTCGATCTCGCTGAGCAGGTCGCGCACCGAGACGGGGCCGCTCTGCAGCAGCTCCAGGACGCGGATGCGCACAGGGTGTCCGAGCATGCGGAAGAACTCGGCCTTGGCCTGGTAGAGGGGAACCTGCCTGTTCAAAATCGTTCGCTCCCTGCCGCCTGGGGACGGGCTGTTTCTCCGGCTGGTGCGGTGGCTGTCCGCGTCCCGCCGCGAACGGTGCCCGAAGGACCGATCCTGGCGGCTCCGCCTCCGCACACCCACGGGATTGACTCCATCTGGATGTACCTAAATGAAGAAGTCTTCAAGTCGTGGGCATGCGAAGGCGCGGAGAACGTGGCTGTCTACACCTCTAGTTCGGCTTCGATGCGTGCGAGCTGGTGGCGGGCCATGGCCAGGTTCGACGTCCCCTTGTTGAGCACGAGGTACAGGAACAGTCCGTTGCCGTTGCGGCCCGTGAGGGGCCGGATCACGTGGTACTGGTTCTCGAGCGTGATGAGCACGTCCTCGATCTTGCTCTTGAGCCCGAGGTGCTCCATCGTGCGTACCTTGGCCCGGACCACGTCGGTGTTGCCGGCCGCGGCGACGTTCAGGTCGAGGTCCTTGCCGCCCCCCAGTGTGCCCAGCGCCATGCCGCTCGTGTAGTCGACGAGGGCCACGCCCAGCGCGCCCTCGATCGACGTCATCGTCTCCTTGAGGGAGATCTCCACATTTGCCATACCGATGTCTCCTTCGGGTCACCGCGCGGACGGAGGAGTTCCCGACCGGCCGGTGTCCCGGACCCTACGGACCGTCCGCCGGGGTCAGCCGGGTTGTTTCGGGACTGACGGAAGGAGCGCCGAAAGGCGCATCGGGGGACAGCTAATTGATCGTCATTTGCCGGTCGTTGATCACGATTGGCGTCCTGGGCCCGGTGCCCGGGTGACGGCGAAGTCCGCGAACCACGCCAGCATCTCCGGGTGGGTGATGGACCCTTCGCTGCTGACCTCGCCGGGACGGGCGCCCTGGAGGACGCGTTTGACCGGGACTTCGAGCTTCTTGCCGGTGAGGGTGCGCGGGACGGCGGGGACCTGCACGATCACGTCGGGCACATGGCGCGGGGACAGCCGGCTCCTGATGGCCGCGGCGACGTGCCGGCGCAGACCGTCGTCGAGCGCGGCGCCCTCGGCGGGCACGACGAACAGCGGCATGAAGTAGGCGCCGTCGGGCTGTTCGACACCGATGACGAGACTGTCGGCGATCTCGGGGAGCTGGTCGACCACGGCGTAGATGTCGGCGGAACCCATGCGTACGCCGGAACGGTTCAGGGTGGAGTCGGAGCGGCCCGCGACGACGACCGACAGATCGGTGTCGATGGTGACCCAGTCGCCGTGCCGCCAGACTCCGGGGTAGGTGTCGAAGTAGCCCGCCCGGTAGCGGGCGCCGTCCGGGTCGCCGACGAAGCGGAGCGGCATGGAGGGCATTGGCGCGGTCACCACCAGCTCGCCCTGTTCACCGGTCAGCGGGCGACCCTCGGGGTCCCAGGAGGCCAGGGCGACGCCGAGGGCGGGCGCCTGGATGCGGCCGACGCGGACGGGCAGCAGCGGGGTGCTTCCGGCGAGGACCGAGCAGACGTCCGTACCGCCGCAGATGGACTGGAGCCGCACTCCGGACGTCAGCCGGTCATGGACCCACCGCCAGGTGCCGGGCGGCAGGGCCGATCCGGTTTGCAGGACGGTCCGCAGCTTCCCGAGCCCGAACGTGTCCGCGGGACGCGTGTCCGCCTTCTCCGCCGCGGTGAGATACGCGGCACCCAGGCCGAGCACCGTCGCGCCGGTCCGTTCGGCGATCTCCCAGACGCCGTCGATACCGGGGTACGTCGGGCTGCCGTCGTACAGGACGACGGTGGTGCCGTGCAGCAGCCCGCCGACCAGGAAGTTCCACACCATCCAGCTCGTGGAGGTGATGAAGAGATAGCGGTCGTCGGCGCGCAGGTCGATGCCCAGGCCCAGTGCCTTGAGCAGTTCGAGCACGATGCCGCCGTGCCCCTGGACGATCCCCTTCGGTATTCCGGTCGTTCCGGACGACCAGAGGATCCACAGCGGGTGGTCGAAGGGCACTTCGGCGAACTCCGGCTCACCGTCCGTCGAGGGCAGCGCCGACCAGGCGTGCTGCTGGACGCCGGGCCGCCCGGACCACGGGTCGGTCGGAACGGTGAACAGGCCCTCGACGGCGAGGACATGGCGGACGGTGGGCAGTCCGTCCACGAGCTCGGCGACCTCCGGGCGCCTGTCGTACGTCCTGCCGCCGTAGCGGTATCCGTCGGCCGCGACCAGGACCTTCGGCCGTGCCTGGCGGAACCGGGCGAGCACGGCGGGTGTGCCGAAGTCCGGTGAGCAGGCCGTCCACACGGCGCCGACGGCGGCCGTCGCGAGCAGCGCCACCACGGTCTGGCGGAGGTTGGGGAGATATCCGGCCACACAGTCGCCGGACTCGACGCCCATGCCGCGCAGCGCCGCCGCGACATCGGCGACCTGCCGGCGCAGTTCGTGCCAGGAGGTCTCCTCGGGTGTGCCGTCCTCGGTCAGGCTCACGAGCGCCGGGCGGGCGTCGGTGGCCCGGGCGAAGCAGCGTTCGGCGAAGTTCAGCCGGGCGCCGGGGAACCAGTCGGCTCCCGGCATCGCCGCGTCGGCCAGGACCTCGTCGTAGCCGGAGACCGCGTCCAGCCCGTAGAACTCCCACACCGCCGACCAGAATCCCGCGAGGTCGGTGGAGCTCCACCGCCACAGTGCGGCGTAGTCGGAGAAGGGGAGCCCCCGTACCTCGCCCACCCGGGCCATGAAGCGCGCGACGCCGGAGTCCTCCAACTCGCCACGACCGGGGGACCACAGCAGGTCGGTGTCGGTGTTCATCGGGTGCCTTTCTGGGCTGGACGCGGCCGTTCAGCCGGTTTCGAGGTCGCGGAGCAGTTCCTCCGCGCGCGGCCACGGGCCGTGGCCGGACGCGGGGTTGAGATGGCCGACCTCGCCGAGTTCGACCAGGGTGCCGCCCCAGTCGCGGGCCAGTGCGGCGATCCGCTCGGCCGTGCCGAGGGGGTCGTTCGCGCTGGCCGCGACGACGCTGGGAAAGGGCAGCGGGGTCCGGGGCACCGGCGTCCAGCCGTTCTCGTGGAGGACGTCCGGGGTCGGATAGCCCGCGGGCAGCGGGGTTCCGAAGTCCGGCGGTGTCGCGAGCAGGGCTCCGCGCACCCGGGTCGTGTCTCCCTGGGCCCAGTGGACCGTGGTGATCACGCCGGCGCTGTGCGCGACGAGCACGACGGGACCCTCGGTCTCCGAGATCACCTTGTCGAGCGCCGCGACACGGGCCTCGCGGCTCAGACCGTCCTCGGTGAGCGGCGGGACGGTGCGTACGGTGCGTCCCGCCTCGGTCAGCCGGTCCGCCAGCAGGGTCTGCCAGTGGTCCGCGACATGCTCGCGCAGCCCTGGGACGATCACGATCACCGAGTCGGTTCCGGCGCTCACGCGGTCACCACCGCCTCCTCCGGTTCCGACGCCGGGGCGGGACCGCTCGTCAGACGGCGCAGATCACGCTCGTAGAAGTGACGCCCGATCAGGAACGCGGCGGTGGCGGCGAGCGCCCCGAGCGGGACGATCCGCAGGGCGCCGAGCAGCCCCATGTGGTCGGCGAGCGCGCCCGTGACGGCGGGTCCGGGGGCCAGCCCGAGCAGGCTGTTGGCGAAGGTCAGGGTGGCGAACGCCGTCGCGGAGATGGCCGCGGGGGTCAGGTTGGCCACCATGGCGGTCGCGGGACCGGCCGTGCCGGCCGACAGCAGGGCTCCGGCCGCCAGCACCACGAGCTGGAGCGGCCCGGTCGGCAGCCGGAACGCGGTCATGAGCAGGGCGAGCGAGCCGAGGCTGCACCCGATGGCGACCGCCCACTTACGGATGGGGAACGCCCGGCTGATGCGGTCGGAGACGATGCCGCCGCCGATCATGCCGATACCGATCACGAGGATGAAGACGCCGGCCGTCGCGCCCGCCTTCGCGGTGGGCATGTCGTAGTAGCGGTTGAAGTAGCTGGGCAGCCAGGCCATCAGGGAAGCGGCGATGAACAGTTGGAGACCGCTGCCCACGTAGGCGCTGATCACCGAGACGGAGGAGAACAGCCGGGGCAGCAGCAGGCGCAGCCGGCCGCGCGGCCCCGGATCGGGCCCGGCCCCGGTGGAACCGGCCTCCGGCCTCAGCCTCGTCTCGGTGACGACGAGACCGTAGACCGCGGCCAGCACCAGGCCGAAGACGCCCATGACGCCGAACGCCCAGCGCCAGCCCAGGTGTTCGGCGACGGCGCCGCCGATCGAGACGCCGAGGACCGAACCGAAGGCCCCGCCCGCGATGAAGGCACCGGAGAGGGTGGCGCGCAGCCCGATCGGGAAGATGCTCAGGACGACGGCGATGCCGACGCTTCCGTACGCCGCCTCGCCGACGCCCACGAAGAGGCGGCCGACGAACATCTGGTCGTAGTTCGCGGAGAGGGCGCAGCCGAGGGTCGCCACGCTCCACATCACCGCGGCGAGGAGCAGGCTCTTCACCCGGCCCCAGCGGTCGGCGATCAGGGACATGGGGAAGGTGAGCAGGCCGACCATGAGGGCGACGACGCTGCTGAGGGTGCCGAGCCTGGCGTCCGAGAGCAGCCACTCGCTCTTGAGGTCCGGGAAGACGGCATTGAGGACCTGCCGGGACATGTAGTCGGACAGCAGCAGGCCGAAACTGAGCGCGAAGACCACCCAGGCATAACGTCGGGACACGGGCCATCCGGACGAGGCGGTCGTGTCCGTCTCGGAGAGGGGCCCAGCAGTGGTGTGCAACTCCATTGTCATCACCTCACGCGCTGTTGGAGGAAGGAGGTTAGAACGGTCTGTCGCCGACGATTCCCGCGCGCTCCATGCGGCGGACGGCGGGCCAGTAGTCCTGTACGGCGTAGTGCTGGGTGGAGCGGTTGTCCCAGATGGCGACACTGTTCGGGGTCCAGCGCCAGCGCACCTGGTACTCCGGGATCGCGGCCTGGGCGATCAGGTAGTTGAGCAGGAGGCCGGCGCCGGGGGCGAAGTCCTGTCCGAACCGGACGTTCTCGGGCGTGTGGTAGTTGACGAAGTGGGTGGTGAACGCGTTGACGAAGAGGACTTCCTCACCGGTCTCCGGGTGGACGCGCACCACCGGGTGCTCCGCGTCCGGGAACTGAGCCTTGAGGGCGTGCCGCTTCTCCTGGGGCATCACGGCGCCGAAGGTGGCCTCGATACTGTGTTTGGCCCGCAGACCACGGATCTTGGTGCGGATGTCCTCGGGCAGCCGGCGGTACGCCTCGGCCATGTTGACCCAGATCGTGTCCCCGCCGACGGGCGGTCCCTCGACACAGCGCAGTACGGCGCCCATCGCCGGGTTCTCGCGCCAAGTACCGTCGGTGTGCAGGGCGTTCTCGTAGTGCTCGGCCGGACTGTCCAGGTCCTTGTAGATCCGTACCAGGCCGGGGTGTTCGGGGTCGCTGCCGGCCACCGGGTGGTCCTCCAGCGCGCCGAAGCGTTCGGCGAAGGCGACGTGTTCGGCGCGCGTGATGTCCTGGTCGCGCAGGAACAGCACCTTGTACTGGAGCAGCAGGGACTTGATCTCGGCGAAGAGGTCGTCGTCGCGCGCGGCCTCGCCGAGGTTCACACCGGACAGTTCCGCGCCGATCGAGCAGGTCAGCGGCTCGACGCGGATAGAGCCGCGGTGGTGGGCGCGGACCGGCGCGCCCTCGGGCGGAGCGAGCGTGTGTTCCATGGTGCTTCCTCCTGGAGAGAGTGGAGTTGAACCGCGGGGAGAGCTGGGGATCAGAGGACGAAGACGGACGATCCGGTGGTCCGTCCCGCCTCCAGGTCGCGGTGCGCCTGGGCGGCGTCCTCGAGGGCGTAGCGCTGGTTGATCTTGATGTCGATGCGGCCGGAGCCGACGTGGTCGAAGAGTTCGCCGGCGAGCTCAGCCCGCTCCGCGGGGTCCGCGATGTAGTCGGCGAGGGCGGGCCGGGTGACGAACAGGGAGCCCTGGACGGCGAGTTGCATGGCGTCGATGGGCGGGACGGGGCCGGAGGCGGTGCCGAAGCAGACGAGCAGGCCGCGGCGTCGCAGCGAGGCGAGCGAGGAGGCGTACGAGGTCCTGCCGACGCTGTCGAAGACCACCGGGACCCCGGCGCCGTCGGTGAGTTCGCGCACCCGCTCGGCCACGTTCTCGCGCTGGTGGTGGATGACGTGGTCGCAGCCGTGCGCCCGGGCCAGTTCGGCCTTCTCCTCGGTGGACACGGTGCCGATGACATTGAGCCCGAGCAGCTTGGCCCACTGGCAGACGATGAGGCCGACGCCGCCCGCCGCGGCCGTGAGCAGGATCGAGTCGCCCGCCGCGAGGGGGTGGATCCTGCGGAGCAGGTACGCGGAGGTCAGACCGCGCATCGTCATCGCCGCGGCGGTCTCGAAGCCGATGCCGTCCGGCAGCGGGATCAAGGAGTCGACGGGCATGACGCGTTCGGTGCTGTAGGCGCCGAGCGGACTCCCGGTGTACGTGACCCGGTCGCCCTCCGTGAACCCGGTGACGCCCGCGCCGACCGCCTCGATCACGCCCGCCGCCTCGACACCGAGCCCGGCGGGCAGCGGCGCGGGGTAGAGGCCGGTGCGGAAGTAGGTGTCGGCGAAGTTGAGTCCGACGGCGTGGTGGCGGATTCGGACCTCGCCGGGGCCGGGGTCGCCGACGACGACCTCCTCCCGGCGCAGGACCTCGGGACCGCCGGTCTCCTTGAATCGAATGGCGTGGGCCACGGGGGCGCTCCGTTGTTCGTGTCGGGTGGTGGTCGGGGAGGAAGGGGCCGCCGGAACCGGGGGGTCTGGCCCCGGCGGCCCCTGGCGTGGCGGCCGCGGCGGATCGTCGCCGAGGACGGGTCGCCGGGCCGGCCGGTGCGGCGGCCGGACGAGGCGCCCTTGGTCCGTGTCCGTGGGACGGCCGAGCGGGCGCCCTGAGTCCGTCCCGTGTCCGCGGGTGCGGACCGGCGAGGCGGGGAGTGGTGGGGTCAGGCGTCGCGCAGCATGAAGCCGCGCCGGCCCGGACGGCGGTTGGGCACCATCCCGAGCTGGGCGAGGGTCTCGTCGGTGCTCGCGTAGGTCTCGCCGATCTTGTAGATCTTCCTGGCCTCGGCACCGGTCGCGATGTCACGGCCGAGCGCCTGGGAGATCTGCACCATCTGCTCGACCTGCTCGACGCTGGACATGCGCTCGCCCTTGCGCCGCCACAGGTTGTCCTCGTTGCCCACGCGGACGTGCACGCCGAGCGCGATGCCGATCGCGTTCATGGGTGCCACGGCCCGCATGGAGCTCTCGATGGTGAGGACGGCGCCGTCGGGGACGCGACGGACGAACTCGATGAGGTCCGCGGGGTGACGGCCGGCGAAACCGCCGCCGATCGCGACGTAGTTGAGGACCAGCGGGCCGGTGTGGACGCCGGACCGGATGAGCCGCTCCACGGTTTCGAGCTGGGCCAGGGTGGCGAGCTGGAAGTGCGGCTGGATTCCGTTCTCGCCCAGCCGCCTGAGGTGCTCAAGATAGAAGTCCGGGCCGGCTTCCAGGTACATGTCCCGGTAGGCCTTGTAGTAGTCGGGCTTGGCGATCGAGGTGCCCTCCAGATCGTCGTCGGTCATGATCTCGACGATGTTCATCTGGCTGGTGTTGATCGCGATGGTGACCTGGTCCGGCTTCGGGTCCAGGTCGGCGAGCATGTGACGGCTGTCGAAATCGAGCCACTTGGCATCGGAGCCCTCGCCCTCCGGGGCGAAGGAGATCGAGCCGCCGATCTGCAGGACCATGTCCGGCACGGCCTCGCGCAGTCGTCCTATCAGCTCGTTGAACATGGACAGGCGCTTGGAGCCCTTGCCGTCGAGCTCGCGGACGTGGATGTGGAGAACGGTGGCACCGGCGTTGTAGCAGTCGACGGCCGCCTGTACGTGTTCGTCCATCGTCAGGGGGAGGTCGTCGGCGTCGCCGGGAAGCCATTCGGGCCCGTAGGGGGCGGCCTGGATGACGAGCTTTTCCTGGTTCTCGGGGAACAGCGAGTCGTCGTGGAAATGCACGGTCCGTCTCCTTCGTCGGATCGGTGATCACTCGCCGGGGGCATCGCCGCGTGCTGCGCGGGCCTGGGACGTCCGGCGGGGATCGATGCGGGGCACCGGTGACAGCGGGCGCGAGGCGGCCCGCTGCGATCGGCCGGTCCGGAGGGAGTCCGGGGGAGTGGTTCGGCTCCCTCCGACGGCCGACCGCGTTGTGCTGTGCGGTGGTGCAAAGGTAGGGCCGAGTCCAGGGACGTGCTTGCCGTCAGGGGACGGATGATTTGTCATTTGGGGACATCGGGTGAGGCGGCACGCGAAGGGGCCGACGTGTGGCCCGTACAGCCGTCCCGCCCGTCACGGCAGTACCAGCAGGGGAGTTGGGCCGCACGCGGGGTGGGGGCCGCTACGGAGTCCGGCTCCCGCGCCACGCTCGCGGGCTGCACCCGAACTGCTCGCGGAACCACCGGGAGAACCCGCTCAGCGACGAGAACCCCAGCAGGTCGGAGATCTCCGTCAGCGACCGCCGGGGGTTCGCCACGAACTGCTCCGCGAGATGGCGCCGGGTGACGTTGAGGATCGAGGAGAACGTCTCGCCCGACGCGGCCAGATGACGGTGCACCGTGCGCCGGTCGACGCCGAGGCTGCGCGCGACCTGCTCGATCGAGCAGCGCCCGGTCGGCAGCAGGACCTCGATCAGTTCACGCACCCGGTCCGCGGCCGTGGTGTCCTTCGGTACGGCGATCGCGTCGAAGTACTGACGGGCGTACTCGCGCATCAGCGGGTCGGCCATGGCGTTGGGGGCGTCCAGGTCATCGGCGTAGAAGACGATCCCGTCGATCTCGCGGTCGAACTGGACGATGGGCCCGAACGCGTGCCGGTGCGCCGAGGTGTCGGCCGGCGCGGAGTGCCGGAACCACACCGACAGCGGCTGCCAGCGAGCGTGCAGGAAGTCGCTCAGGATGCGGTGGTACGCGGCGACGGCCAGCTCCGTCGCCTGCCGGGACTCCATCGCCTCGCCGAGCCGCAGATCCACCTTCAGCGTCGCCAGTCCGTCGCCCTCGGACAGCCGGGTGTGCAGCACCTCGTTGTACATGTACTGATGGCGGATCAGGAGTTCCAGCGCGCTGCGCACGTCCGGTTCCTCGCGGACCACGAGGCTGATGGGGCCGAGGGTGGAGAAGCGGCGGAACTCCGCCAGCCGCACCCCGAAGTCCTCGTGGCCCGACTCGGCCGCCGACAGCTCCAGCACCTGGACGGCCGCCGTACCGGAGATCCACCGGTCCTGGACGGTGAGGGCCGCGGTGTCCAGACCCACCCGCTTCAGCAGCGCCTGCGGATCGATGTCCAGGGAGCGGCACAGCTCGACATAGCCGCTCAGTGCGGCGGTGCGGACCAGCGGTCTCATGGGCACGCTCCAATGGTGTCCCGAAAAGCCAAGTCTCCTGTCCCGCCACGACAAGCGCGGCGGTGGTCGAGGAACCTAGCATGACGCCGTTCACCTGCCGGGCCGCTCATGGGGGGCCGCTCACCGGCAGGTGAACGCGCGACGGAATGGAGGCGAACATGACAGGGCGCCGGGTGGTGCACGCCCCTACGGCTTTCGAGGATCATGGGCCGCCGGAACACCAACGCCACCCGCCGCGGATCCGGCCGGCCTTCCCGCCGGGATCCGGTAGCCAGGACGCACACCGCTGGGTCACGCTTCGCGATGTGATCCGACCGCGCGGCACCGCCGCGACCCGCGCGACGAACGCAAGGAGATCCACGGCATGACCAACCTCGTCACCCTTCTGGCCGCCACCGTCTCGGCCCACGGCGAGAACGTCGCCGTCCGCCACGACGACCACACGCTCACCTACGCCGAACTCGACGACGCGAGCGCGCGCGTGGCCACGCTGCTGCGGGACCGCGGCGTCCAGCCGGGCGACCGTGTCGCGCTGACCATGCCCAACGTCCCGCTGTTCCCGGTCCTCTACTACGGCATCCTGCGGGCCGGCGGTGTCGTCGTCCCGATGAACCCGCTGCTCAAGGCCCGCGAGGTCGCCTTCACCCTGCGCGACTGCGGAGCGCGCGTCGCGCTGGTCTTCCCGCTGTTCGCCGACGAGGTGACGAAGGCCGCCGCCGAGACGGGCACCGACTGCCTGGTGACCGACCCCCGGACCTTCGACGCCCTGCTGCGCGGCCACGAGCCCCTGCGCGACACCCCGGACCGGGCCGACGAGGACCCCGCCCTCATCCTCTACACCTCCGGTACCACCGGAACGCCCAAGGGCGCCGAACTCTCCCACCGGAACCTGGCGAGCAACACCCTCACCACGGCTGAGACCCTCCTCCAGGTCGGACCGGACGACGTGCTCTTCGGCGGCCTGCCCCTCTTCCACGCCTTCGGCCAGACCTGCGCGCTCAACGTGGCCGTCGCGACCGGGGCCACGCTGACCCTGCTGCCCCGGTTCGACCCGCGCGGCGCGCTGGAGATCATCGCCCGGGACGAGGTCACCGTCTTCCTCGGCGTGCCGACCATGTACGCGGCGCTGCTGCACGCCGAACTCCCCGACGGCTTCGACGCCGGGCTGGTGCGCCTGGCCGTCTCCGGTGGGGCCGCGCTTCCGGTCGAGGTCCTGCACGGATTCGAGAGGCGCTTCGGCGCGGCCGTCCTGGAGGGCTACGGGCTGTCCGAGACATCACCGGTGGCCGCGTTCAACCACCCGGACCGTCCGCGCAAGGCGGGCTCGATCGGCCTGCCGATCCGCGGTGTCGAGATGCGGCTCGTCGCCGAGGACGGCGGCACGGCCGCGCCCGGAGAGGTGGGCGAGATCGTCATCCGCGGCGAGAACGTCATGACCGGGTACTGGAACCGCCCGGACGCCACCGCGGACGCGGTCCGCGACGGCTGGTTCCACAGCGGTGACCTGGCCCGCGTCGACGAGGACGGTTTCTACTTCATCGTCGACCGCAAGAAGGACATGATCATCCGCGGCGGCTACAACGTCTACCCGCGCGAGATCGAGGAGGTGCTGTACGAGCACCCCGCCGTCGCCGAGGCCGCCGTCGTGGGCGTGCCGCACCCCCTGCACGGCGAGGAGGTCGCGGCCGTGGTCACGCTCAGGCCCGGCGCCGAGGCCACGTGCGAGGAGATCCGGGCGCACGCCAAGGAACGGGTCGCGGCGTACAAGTACCCCCGCCTCGTCACGATCGCGGCCGAACTGCCCAAGGGACCCACCGGCAAGATCCTCAAGCGCGAGATCGTGGTCGACGGCTCCTGAGGCGAGGACGGCAGAGGCCGGATGGACGGCCCCGGTGAGAGTGGCGGCGATCCCGCTGCTCCCACCGCTCCCGCCGCGCACAGCTCCCTGGGCCGCGGCCCGCGACCCTCACCGGTCCCTGGGCCGCGGCCCCGCGAGGATCAGGCTCTCGACACTCTCGTACACCCCGCGTTCCCGGTCCGCCGCGCGGCGTCCGGACAGCATGCTGCCGAGCCAGCCGAACGCGAAGCCGAGCGGGATGGACACCAGCCCCGTGGTGGTGAACGGGAACCAGTTGAAGTCGGCGGCGGGAAAGGCGGACGTCGGGGAGCCGGACACCAGTCTGGTGCCCGGCATCAGCACCAGGACGGCGAGCGTGCCGCCGATGAGCGTGCTCAGCAGGCCGGCGCGGGTGTAGCGGCGCCAGAAGAGGCTGTAGACCAGGGCCGGGGCGATCGCCGAGGCGCCCACGCAGAAGGACATCGTGGCCAGCGGCTGAAGGCTCCGATCCTGGACGAGGACCGCGAGGGCGATCACGGGCGCGCCGACGACCAGGGCGGAGCCGCGCGCGAAGCCCGTCTCGCGCTGGGGCGACATGGCGGTGCGCCGGCCCGCGAAGACGTCGTGGGCGAGCGAGTTGGCGCAGGCGAGGGTCATGCCGGCGACCGAGGCGAGCAGGGTGAGGAAGATGGCCGTGGTGACCGTGGTCAACACCAGGGTCTCGGCCCGGGACACCACGGGGCCGAACGCGGCACGTGCGCCCAGCAGATAGGCGGTGTGCCCGCGCGGGTCGGCGGCGGTGACGCCGGACCGGCCGATCATCGCCGTCGCGCCGATGGCGATGACGCCCGCCACGAGCATGAACAACGCCACCGAGGACACCGCCCAGGACATCGAACGCCGTACCTGGCGTGCGCTGTTCGCGGTGAACATCCGCATGGTCACATGCGGCAGACAGGCGCCGCCCAGGACGATGGCGAACTGGGTGCTGATCATGTCGAGGCGAGGATGCGGGCCTCCGGCGAACTGGAGTCCGCCGTGCAGGAAGGCGTCCGGTGAGCCGCTGCGGTGCGCGGCCGCGGTGAACAACGCCCCCGGGTTCCAGTGGAATTGGCCGAGGATCAGCACGGCGACGGTGATTCCGGAACCGAGGAGCACGACCATCTTCAGAAGCTGGATCAACGCGGTGCCCCGCATGCCGCCGATGGCCGCGTAGATGATCATCAGAGTGCCGACGCCCACGATGCAGCCCGTCTTCATGGAACTGTCCGTGAAGCCGAGGATGAACGCCAACAACTGCCCGGTACTGGCGAGTTGGACGAGCATCATCGGTACGAGAGCCGCGATCGTGACCGCGCACCCCGTGATCCTGACGGCCCGGCTCGGCATCCTGCGGGCCAGCACGTCACCCATGGTGAACGTGCCCGTGTTCCGCAGGGGTTCGGCCAGCAGGAACATCAGCACGAGCAGCGAGAGCAGGGTGCTGAGGGCCAGGACGACCCCGTCGAAACCACACAGGGCGATCACACCGCCGATGGTCAGGACGGTCGCCGCGGAGATGTAGTCGCCGGCGATGGCGAGCCCGTTGCGCAGCGGGGAGAGCGAGCGGTAGCCGGTGTAGAACTCGGCGAGGTCGTCGCTGTCGGGGCCGGTGAGAACGCAGAGCAGCAGCGTGACCGTGACGGCGATCGAGAAGGCGACCAGGGACCAGGACTGCGTGGAGCCGGCGAGGCCGCTCACCGCTTCCGCTCCTGCTCGCCGCTGGCCCACGGCACGCTCCGGTTCACACGGCGCGCGAGTGGGTCGACGTAGCGGCGGGCGGTGCGTTCGTAGACGAGTACGGCGAGCCAGGTGGCGGGGATCTGGCCGAGGGCGATGACCAGGCCGGCCGAGAGACCGCCGGCGACGGGACGGTCCATCAGACCGGGAGAGCCGGCGCAGAGGCCGAGGAAGAGGGTGAAGCAGCCGAGCACCGCGAAGGTGGTCACGCGCCGCTGGCGGCGGTAGGCGCGCCGCAGGACGCGCAGATCGCGGTGGTGCCCGGTCCAGGCGTGGGGGGATGCCCCGCCGCGTAAGGGTTCCGCCGCGGCCGGGTCCGGGACGTGCGGGGCGAAGGAGTTGTGGTGTCCCCGCGGCGGTCGCGCGGGCCGTGGGGCGGAGCTGTCGTACGACATGCCGGCCTCCTGGTGGGGTGCGGGCCCGGCGTGCACGGGCCGCGGGACAGTGGGGGAACGGCTCGGGTCCTCGCACGCTATGCGGCCCGTCGGCCCGTGCGAAGGGCTTTCCTTCAACTACCTGGTGGGAACGCGTATATGCCGCTGACCTTGTCTGTTGCCGAAGAAACCGCTGTTGCGCCGGAGGCCGGAGTGAGGACTGTGGTGGGGGTGATGCGGCCGTGGGCCGGTCCGGGCGGGCTCGGGAAACGGGTGCGTACCGGCTCGGGAGGGAGGGGTCCGTACGCGCTAGGACGTGGGTTCGTACGGGCTCCAGGAGGAGTCGCCGAGTTCGTTCAGCGGGGTTCCGTGCGCCCAGTGCCGCAGGCACGAACCGTCGATGAGTCGGACACCGCCCTGGCGTCGCGCCCACTGGACGTCACGCCGGGTGAAGGCCCCGCGGTGCACCACGATGCGCAGCGGCGGGGCGGGACCGCCCGGACGTCCCGAGTGCGAGGGCGTGTCCTCGTCCGGCAGCGGCTCGGCCACGGGCCGGAAGGCGACCTCCAGACGGTGACCCTGACCGTTCCGCGCGCGGACGCGGACGCGGCCCTCGGTCGCGCGGGCCTGTTGCACGCGCCAGCCGTCCCGGCGCAGCATCCGGGAGACGGCCAGGGCCAGTCCCTGGGTGTCCAGCTCCGAGAGTTCCTCCGGCGTGTAGAAGCCGAGGCGCCGACGGGCCGTCGGCCGGTGCCGCCGCACCGCGGCGGGGGTGACGACGGCCAGGACGGCCAGAGCGGCGACGGGTACGCCGATACCGGCCACGCGGTAGCCGACGGCGAGTCCGGCGACGACCGCGCACAAGGTGATGACGACCCCCGCGAGAGCGGGCAGCACGTCACGCAGTACGGGCCCGTAGGCCCCTTCCGCACGCAGTCGACGGACGGCTCGGCGCCGCTGCGCGCGTGCTGACAAGCGTCTACCCGGTGTCCGCCCCCACCAACTCACTCGGGCCAGCTCCCCCCAACCCCAGCACGCTTCGGCGTGTTCGGGGAGGGCTACCCCTCGCGGGCGGGCCGGTCCCCTGGACTACGGGTTCCGGCCACGAATCCGGCTGAACTCTTTCGAGGCGCCGCGACCCGTGGGGCACGATCGGTTCCGGTGGCCGCGGGGTCCCGTGCGGCGGACCGCCCGGCGGGGGCGGCGGGTGCGTCACCCGCCGCCCCCGCCGGCACGCGTCCGTGGGAGGGATCCGGCAGTTGCCGGACCGCTCAGACGGTGCCGCTCTTGGAGATGACGATCTTCTTGGAGGTGGTGCCGGAACCGCTGCCGAGCGCCTCGATCGCCTTCACGACGTCCATGCCCTCGACGACCTCGCCGAAGACGACGTGCTTGCCGTCCAGCCAGCCGGTGACGATGGTGGTGATGAAGAACTGCGAGCCGTTGGTGTTCGGGCCCGCGTTGGCCATCGACAGCAGACCCGGCTTGGTGTGCTTGAGCTTGAAGTTCTCATCGGCGAACTTCTCGCCGTAGATGCTCTTGCCGCCCGTGCCGTTCTGCCGCGTGAAGTCGCCGCCCTGGAGCATGAAGTCCGGGATCACGCGATGGAACGGCGAGCCCTCGTAACCGAAACCGTTTTGGCCGGTGGCGAGCTCACGGAAGTTCCGCGCGGTCTCCGGGACGACGTCGTCGTAGAGCTTGAACTCGATGCGGCCCAGCGGCTTGCCGTCGGCCGTGACCTCGAAGAAGACGTTTTCGCTCATTGCTCTGCTCCTCATGGATGCGAAGGTTCGCCCCCGAGCATAGAGAAGCCGAGGTGGTGGACGCGTGACCGGGGGTGATCATTCGGCGTGTGGCCCCGGGAGGTGGAATGATGGGCCGCCGGTGGCATACGCCCCGGAACGCACCCGGGACGCGGCGGCCTCGCGCGCGATCGCGAGGGTTCGCGACCGCACACCGGGAACGCGCTCTCGGCGGCGTTCGGCCCCCGACGCGACACGGGTCGGGAGCCGAACGCGGCACTGCCGGTCACCGGGACGCCCGGTGCGCCCGGCTATTCCACCTTCGCCCAGTCCAGCGTGCGCTCCACCGCCCTCTTCCAGTCCGCGTACCCCTGTTGCCGCCTGTCCTCCGACCACTGGGGCTCCCAGCGCCTGGACTCCTGCCAGTGGGTGCGCAGTTCGTCGGTGTCCCGCCAGAAACCGGTGGCCAGACCGGCCGCGTACGAGGCGCCGAGCGCGGTGGTCTCGGCGACGACGGGACGGCTGACGGGTACGCCGAGGACATCGGCCTGGATCTGCATGCACAGGTCGTTGGCGGTCACACCGCCGTCGACCTTGAGGACGTCGAGATGGACTCCGGAGTCCTGCTCCATCGCCTCGACGACATCGCGGCTCTGGTAGCAGATGGCCTCCAGCGTCGCCCGGGCCAGGTGGGCGTTGCTGTTGTACCGGGCGAGTCCCACGATCGCGCCGCGGGCGTCGGATCGCCAGTACGGGGCGAACAGGCCGGAGAACGCCGGGACGAAGTACATCCCGCCGTTGTCCTCCACCGTGCGCGCCAGTGTCTCGCTCTCGGCCGCGTCCGTGATGATCTTCATCTGGTCGCGGAGCCACTGCACCGCGGAGCCGGTGACCGCGATGGAGCCCTCCAGCGCGTAGACGGCGGGTTCGCCCCCGAACCGGTAGGCCACGGTGGTCAGCAGGCCGTGCCGCGAACGAACCGGCTCCGTACCGGTGTTGAGGACCAGGAAGTTGCCGGTGCCGTACGTGTTCTTGGCCTCGCCGGGCGCGTAGCAGACCTGCCCGACCGTGGCCGCCTGCTGGTCGCCGAGCACCCCGGTGATGGGGATGGCGGCGCGCAGTGGCCTGGAGGTGCGTGCCGTGCCGTACGCCTCGGGGTCGGACGAGGGGTTGATGCTGGGCAGCATGGCCCTCGGCACCCCGAAGAAGCCCAGCAGTTCGTCGTCCCAGTCGAGGGTCTCCAGGTCCATGAGCATGGTGCGGCTGGCGTTGGTCACGTCGGTGGCGTGGACGCCGCCGTCCGGGCCGCCGGTCAGGTTCCACAGGACCCAGGCGTCGGTGTTGCCGAACAGGGCGTGCCCTCGCTCCGCCGCCTCACGGACCCCGTCGACGTTCTCCAGGATCCACTGGATCTTGCCGCCGGAGAAGTATGTCGCCGGCGGCAGCCCCGCCTTGCGGCGGATGACGTCGCCCCGGCCGGAACGCTCCAGGGCCGCGGCGATGGAATCGGTCCGGGTGTCCTGCCAGACGATGGCGTTGTAGTACGGACGGCCGTTGCGCGGGTCCCACACGACCGTGGTCTCCCGCTGGTTGGTGATGCCGATCGCCGCCAGGTCCTCGGCGCCCAGGTTCTTGTGCCGCAACGCGTTCTGGATCACCGAGTTGGTGCGTTCCCAGATCTCCACGGGGTCGTGCTCGACCCATCCGGAGCGCGGAAGGATCTGGGCGTGTTCCAGTTGGTGCTTCGCCACCTCGTTGCCCGCGTGGTCGAAGATCATGAATCGGGTGCTGGTGGTCCCCTGGTCCACCGCGCCCACGAAGTCAGCCATGGGTCGCCGCCTCTGCTGCGGGTGTCAGTCCTGGGGGGCCGGGATTTGTCCCGGCGGCTCGGGCTCGGCCATCGGCAGGAACCGGCCGATGAAGAGCTTGTAGATGGCGGCGCCGAGGACACCGCCGATCAGCGGACCGATGATCGGCACCCAGAAGTAGAGGTTGCCGTACTGATCTCGCCAGGCCCCTCCGTATCCCGTGAGGAAGCTGGCCAGACGCGGTCCGAAGTCTCGTGCCGGGTTGATCGCGTAGCCGGCGAGGGTGCCCCATGCCATGCCGATGCCCACGACGAGCAGACCGATGATGAACGGGCCGAGGTTCGCGCCGGGCGGGGTGTTGAGGAGGTCGGTGACCGCGAAGATCACCAGGAGCAGGATGGCCGTGCCGATGATCTGGTCGCGGAACGCGCCCCATTCGTGGACCGGCAGGTTCGGGTTGCCGTTGGCGGGCAGTGTGGAGAACACGCCCTGGGTCTTGATGGTGTGGCCGGGGTCGACCTTCGCCAGGGCCTCCGTGTAGTTCCAGCGCACGATCATCGCCGCGACGAAGGCGCCGACGATCTGGGCCATCACGTAGGGGGCCACCTTGCGCCACGGGAAATCCTTGAACGTGGCCAGCGCGACGGTGACCGCGGGGTTGAGGTGGGCGCCGCTCAGCCGTGCCGCGACGTAGATGCCCATGGTGACGCCGATGCCCCAGGCCCACGCGATGCTGTCGTGGTTGCCGAGACCGCCCGGCGGCGTCGTGAGTGCTCCGCCGGCGACCACTTGGGCCACCACGCCGCACCCGAACAGGATGAGAATCATCGTGCCGAGGAACTCACCGGACAACTCGCCGATCAGCCCCGAGTTTTTGAACCGCTCAGCCATGGAAGCCCGCTTCCCGCCGGTCCAGGACCGGCTGTTGACCGCCGCCCGAGCCCTCCCTCACATCAGCATAGGATGATCAAGAATGAATTGCATCAAAAGTTAACTATCCCGTTTTGGGGCGTCAAATCAGGTAACCCACAACTTTGCTGCGGTTCGTGACGATGGGTGACCGCGGTCTCCCACGCGGGTGCCCATCGGTGGGCCCGGGGACCTCAGGCGGGCACCGTGACGATGCCGAGCGGCTCACTCGTGGGCTGCCGTGATCCACCCGCCGGTTCGGCGGTGATGCCCACGGCGCTGACGTCGTGCAGGGGGCCGTGGAGCAGCCGGGCCTGTCCGCCGCCGGAGCCGGTGAGCAGGCCCGCCGGGCGGAGGGCGCCGGAGTCGGCGGCGTACCAGAGCTCGTAGACCTGGTCGTTTCCGAGGCGGGGCAGGTCGGAGGCGATGAAGGCCGCCCGGCCCTGGGAACGGGAGGCGACGACGCTGATGTCGGCCCCGTTGTCCAGCTTCTGCGTGCTGATCTTCACGTCCCGGGCCGTCAGGAGGTCGGAGAGGGCGGACGCCTGTGCCATCGTGGCGGCGACTTCGGCCTGCGCGTCCTCGGCCCGGGTGTGCTGCCAGACGGCGATCCCGCCGAGCGCGGCCGCGAGGGCCAGACATGCGGCCAGCGCCATCCGCAGGGCCCGCCGGTGAACCGGGAGGGCGCGGGGCCGACGCTCCTGGCGCGTGTGGGCGATCTGTTCGAGGACACTCCGGCGCAGTTCGGGGGACGGGGTCGCGTCCTGCGCCGAGGCGAGCCGCACGGTGACCTCGGACAGCTCCGCCACCTCGTCCCGGCACGCGGCGCAGCCGGCGAGATGGTTCTCGAAGGAGGCCTCCTCGGCCGCCGGCAGGGCGTGCAGGACGTACGCGCCGACGAGCTGATGCGGGTCGGCGGCGGGCGTCATCGGCCGGCCTCCAGACATCTGCGCAGCAGCCGCAGCCCGGTGCGCATCCTGGACTTCACGGTGCCCGCCGGGGTCGCCAGGCAGGCGGCCACCTCCAGATAGGTCATGCCCTCGTAGTAGGCGAGCACCAGGGGCACACGCTGATGACGTTCCAGGTCGGCGAGGCAGCGCTGCACACGGTCGTGCTCCTCGTGCCGCTCCACGGCCTCGGCCACCTCGTCGAACGGGCGGTCCTCCGCGAGCAGGGCACTGCGCCGCTCCCGTTCCGTACTGGCCTGGACGTGCCGGACCCGGTCGACGGCCCGCCGGTGCGCGAGGGTCAGGACCCATCCCCGGGCGGTGCCGAGTTCGGGGCGGTAGCGGTCCGCGGTCCGCCAGATCTCCACCATCACGTCCTGCGCCACCTCCTCGGCCTGGGCCTCGTCCCGCAGTACGCGGCAGATCAGGCCTTTGACCGGCCGCGCGAGGGTGTCGTACACATCGGCGAACGCGTCCTGGTCACCCTGCGCGGCGCGTTCGAGCCGAGCGTCCAGCCACGTCTCCGCCGAGGGGCGCGGTCGCGAACCCTCTCCGTCCCGGCCGGTCTTGGCATCGCTCACAGAATCCGTCCATTGCTTCCTTCTCGCCCGGCTCCTCCGTCGTGTTCGGCGAGCGCGGAGCCGGTGCGGTCGGCGACCGGTTCCGCGACGGGGGAGGGACCGCGTCACCGTGTATTCGTGGCCACCCGGCCCGTGGATGAACCGGGGCCCTGCGCGTTCCCGGCGCCGGCCGTGGTCGCCCCCTCTCGAAAACTCGTACCGAAAACACACCTAGGTCTATCCTCATACGTACCTTTTGTCGCTCCGAATACCCTATGTCCCGCGCATCGAGGGCCTGGAAACGCACCGTCAGCTTCGGCGCGAACTTCATGGACACCGGCCCACGTTGCGCACGTCCATCACATTGCGAGGGAGGTGAGTCCGATGACCACACGCATCAGCCCCCGGCGACTGCTCGCCGGTGCGGCCGCGACAGCGCTACTGGCCGGAGGGGCCGCCCTGGGAACGTCCAGTGCCGCCGCAGCGAGCCCGGCGCCGCCGCCCACACCGTCGGTGACGGCCCCCGACCACCACGGTCACCACGACCGCTGCGAGTGGAAGAAGGGCCACTGGGAGAAGAAGTGGGTGCCCGGACACTGGGTCAAGAAGTGGGTCCACCAGGACTCCTGGCACCACGGTCACCACCACCACGGCTGGGTGCAGAAGTGGGTCTACGTTCCCGGTCACTGGGACAAGGTGTGGGTCAAGGCCCACTGGGACTGCCGGCACCACGGCCACTGAGCGCCCGGGCCGCGGCGTGAGGACCGGGTGCGGCTGTCCCGCCCCGGTCCGTCCCCGCACTGCGCGCCGACGGTGAGCTCACCGGAAACGCGGTGGAACAGGGCCGATCCCGTTCGTTACGCTCGTCCGATGACCACACGCACCTTCCGTATCACCGTTCGCGGTGTCTTCGACGGACTCAGCGCCGACCAGCGTGCCGAACTTCTGGCACAGGCCCCGGAACACGACGTTCTGCGGGCGGCCTTCACCCCCGAAGGGCACCTCAGTTACGACGTGGCCGCCCGGCCCGCCTTCACCTTCCGCTACCTGGACTCGGGAGAGGCGGAGGAGGACATCCTGGAGGCCGTCGAACGGGCCGAGGCCGCCGCGACGGCCTGGCTCACCGAGCGCGGCTACGGCTTCAAGCGGCTCAAGTCCCAGTCCGAGGATCTCTCCCAGGCGCCCCTCGGCAAACGACAGCGCCGGGCCATCGCGCAGAACACCCCCTGATGCCCGGAAGGCCGAGGGGGACCTGTGTTTCACAGATGCTTGAGTAGTCAAAGAGATATCAAGGAGATGGCAAGGAGATGTCGATGAGTGGAGGGCTGGACGCGGTACTGCGTCTGGTGCGGGCGCAGGCCGCCCTGGTGAAGCGGTTCGACGCGAGCCTCGGCGGACTGCACGGGGTGAGCCTGGCCGACTTCGCGATGCTCCTGCGCCTGTCCGAGGCCCCGGGCGACCGTATGCGCCGGGTGGACCTGGCGGAGGCGCTGGGGCTGACCGCGTCCGGTGTCACCCGCGGACTCGTACCGCTGGAGCGGATCGGCCTGGTCAGACGGGACCCGGACGCGCGTGACGCGCGGGTGGCCTACGCCGCCCTGACCGAGACCGGCCGGGAGCGCCTGGCGGAGATGCTCGTGACCGCCGAACGGGTCGCCGAGGAGGTCTTCGCCGAGCCGGCGTGGACCAAGGAGGAGACGGCACGGCTCGCCGGTCTCCTCGGCCGCTTCGGCGGCACCGGTTTCACCCGGCGCGGGTCCGACCACTCCTGAGCCCGCCGGTCCCGGGCGGGACGCCCCAGGGTGCTCCACCCGGGACCGGCGTGCCGCTGGGATCCGACGTTCTGGGGGCCTCGCCAGGGGCTGGTGTCGGGCGGCAGGCCGTGTGCCTCGCGCGGGATCGTGTTCCGCTGGGGCGGCGACGCCTCGGGCGCGTCGCCTGGGGGGCGGCGGGCTCGCGAGGTGCCGACGCCCCGGGCCGTTGGCCGGGGCCGGTTTCGGTGGGTGCGGTGCGCCGGGCTACCTCGCCGGGGTCGGCGGCCCGCTGGGCGCCCATGCCTCAGGTGCATGCCTCGCCAGGGGCTGGCGTCGGCGCGTGCCTCGCGCCGGGTCGTGTTCCGGTGGGGGGCTACGGCACACCGGGCGCGTCGCTCGGATCGGCGGCGGGCCGCCGGGTGGCGACACGGCACGTGCCGTCGTGGCCGGGTGTGATCGGGCGTGTCGCGTCCGTCACGCGATGGGGTCCGGATCGGACGGGGGCCGGTGACGCCTTGCCTGTCTCGTGGGCTCGGCGCACGCTGGTGGCATGGGAGCTCGCGACGGGCCCACGCTCATCACCTCGGTCCAGCGGGCCTTCCGCCTTCTGGAGGCGGTGAGCGCGCACGAGAACGGCGCGCCCGCCAAACAGCTCGCACGTGAGACCGAGCTGCCCCTCGCCACCGCGTACCACCTGCTCCGGACCCTCGTCCACGACGGTTACATCCGCAAACTCGACGACGGTGGATTCATCCTCGGCGACAAGATGCAGACGCTGCGCACCCAGGGCCGCGGGCAGGCGCTGCTCAGCCGGGTGCGTCCCGTGCTCGCCGCTCTGCGTGACGAACTCGCCTCGGCCGCGTACCTCACCTTCTACGAGGACGGCGAGATCAGGGTCGCCGAGATCGTCGACGGGCCGCGCGCACCCCGGGTCGACCTGTGGGTCGGATTCGAGGACGCCGGACACGCCACCGCGCTGGGGAAGTCCGTCCTGCGCGAGATGGACGAGGAGTCCCGCAACGACTACCTCGCCCGCCACGCGCTCCCCGATCTCACTCCTCGGACCATCACGAGCCGGCGGGAACTGCTGCGCCATCTGGCCTCGTCGCCGGTGGCTCCGGCCGTCACGGACCTGGAGGAGTACGCTCTGGGAACGGTCTGTGTCGCCGTACCCGTGTACAGCGGGGGCACGTTGGGCTCGCTGGGTGTCTCGCTCCCCGCCGAGCGACTGTCCCGGCTCGACGACGTCCTCACGCGACTGATTCCGACCGCGAACCGGGTGACCAGGAGCCTGTCGCTCACTATTTGAAATCCCCGCGCTTGTGGATCAGGTCTCGAACGTCTTTCCTAGACCAACCGGACATTTCAGTGAACCCAGGTGAGGACTGCGGCGAGGATGAGTCAGGCCCGAGAGCACGGTAGCGAGCACTGGCCGAAAAGGATGTTCTGGAGCCGGGGCGTCGGTTCCGGAGCGGCGGCCCGCAAGCGCGCCGCCCACCTCGCCTTCGGCACCTCGGTGCTGCCTTTACTGGTCGTCGGAGCCGTCGTGCTCATCGACCTGGCCGGTGGAGCGGGGGTGATCTGGCTGCCGCTGCTGGCAGCCGGACCCGCGTTGGCGGCCACCACCAGCCGGCCGCTCGGCGTGCTGTGCGTCGGAGTCCTGGCCGCGGTGCTGAGCGCGCTGCTGGGTGCCCGGGACGGTGTTCCCGGTGCCGAGCTTCTCGCCGTCCTGTCCGCCCTCGGGGCCGTCACCGGGGCGAGCGCCTTGGCCAGCGCGCTGCGCTGGCGCCGGGAACGGGTCCTCGCGGCCGTCCGCTCCGTCGCGGAGGCCGCCCAGCACGCGCTGCTCGCCCCCATACCGTCGAGTGTCGGACCCTTCCAGGTGGCCGTCCGCTACAGCGCCGCCGCGGCCGAGGCCCGGATCGGCGGGGATCTCTACGCGCTGGTGCCGACGCCGTACGGAGTCCGCATGATCATCGGTGATGTCCGGGGCAAGGGCCTGCCGGCCGTGGGTACCGCCGCGCTCGTGCTCGGAGTCTTCCGCGAAGCGGCCTACGACGAGCCCGACCTCCTCACCGTCGTGGCCCGGATCGAACGGAGTCTCGCGCGCAACCTGGGCTACGACGACTTCGTGACGGCCGTGGTCGCCGGATACCCGGAACCGGGCCGGCTGGAGGTCGTGAACTGCGGACACGCGCCTCCGCTGCACGTCAGGGCGTCCGGGAGCGTCGTGTCGTTCGACCCCGTGAATCCCGCTCCGCCGCTCGGGCTGCGGGCCCTGACGGGGGAGACCCCGAGTCTCCAGGTGCTGCCCCTGGCGGACGGCGATCAGCTCCTGCTGTACACGGACGGGGTCACCGAGGCGCGTGACCACGGCCGGGAGTTCTACGCCCTCGCCGAGGGACTCGCCCGGCACGTGTCCGACGAGCCGGCCTCCACGCTCGCCGCGCTCGACGCCGAGCTCCAGGCCCATGTGGGCGGCAGACTGCACGACGACGCGGCCCTGCTGCTGCTCCGCAAACCGGCACCCGCCGAGCCGGCGACCGCTGTCGTCGCGGGCGGTGGCTCGGTCACCGTTCCCTCCCCGCCGGGACCGCCCGCCGAGGGCGTGGCCTGCGGCAGGCGCGCGGAGTAGCCGGTCCGGCAGGGCGACCGTTCCGGAGAAGGAGTCTTCGCCCAGGGCACGCTCCGAGTGCGTCCGAGTGCGTCCGAGCGCCCGGGTGCGCTCCGGCGCGAGCCGGGGTGCGAGGGGGCGCGAGGGGACGCGCTCGCTGGAACGCGACGGAACGGGGTGGGGCGGGACGGGTCAGTGGCGCGCGAACTGGAGCCGGGTCGTCTGCACGGCGTCGGGTCGCAGCGCGATGCCGTCGACGGTCAGCCGTTCACCGTAGATGTCGGTGATCCGGATCGCGCCGCCGCAGCCGCCGCCGTCCTCGGCGAGGAAGTAGTTGTAGTCGGTGCGAGGAAGTGGCCGCCATGCGCCGCCGGAGCGGAGTTCGAGCCGGGCCAGCGGATTCCGGTGACCGATCACCTGGAGCGCGCACCAGTAGCGGCTCGACCCGGTCTTGTAGCGCAGGGCGACCGTGCCGGCGTCGCCGGGGCTGAGCAGTTTCCACGTGATCGGGATCCGGCCGGCCACCGGGTTCGCGAGCCGGGCGAACGCCTGGGCGCTGAGATCGAGCTGGCCGGGGGTGCAGCCCGTCGGGCATTCGTTGGTGATCCGGACCGTGATGCTCGCGCCACCGCCGGCGCGCACCCGCACGTAGGCCCCGCACGCCTTGGACGTCTCGTAGTCGGTGTGGTTCATCGCCGCGGTCATGACGTCGTCGGTCGGACCGTAGGAGCATGCGCCGTCGCCGTTCCCCGCGTCGTACATGGTCGCCACACCCCGGTGGTCGACACCTGGACGGATCCGTCCCGACAGCGAGGCGGTCGTCGGCGTGGTGCGGGAGGTGTTCGAGGCCGATGGCCGCGCCGACGCGGTGGAGGGGCGGGCCGTCGCGGTCGGTGAGGCGGCAGGGCTGTGCGACCGGGGCGCCCGGGGTGACGTCGATCCGGTCGAAGATTCCCGGTCGGGAGTGGCCGTCCCGCGGGAACCGGCGGCCGGCGAGCCCGCGCTGTCTCCCGTGGCGGCCCGGTGGTCGGGCCGGAACGCCACGACCAGACAGACCAGGGCACCGACCGCGACCAGGGCGACCGGGGTGACGGCCCGCGGCGTCGGCCGACGTCCGCGTCGCCGTCGCGCGGGCTGCCTCGTTTCCTTCATGCGCATCCGTTCGGAGGATCGAGCCGGTGGTGTACCCGTCAGTCGCCGCCGGAAGCGAAAAGGTTGCCGTCCGATCCTCGGCCGATGCGACGGATCCGCTCCCGGCCGCGGGCCAGACCCGGCACCTCGACGAAGCGATGGGTCATCGCGCACAACGGCAGCAGCACGGCGAAGAACACCGCTTCGAGTACGGGGCTGTCGCGCCGGGACCGGCCGATCACGCCGTCGCTCATCGCCAGCACGACCGGATGCACCAGGTACACCGAGTAGCTGACCGTCCCCAGCCAGGTCAGCGCGCGGGGAATCCTTCGGCGGCGCAGCGCCAGGGCCGCGCCGAAGGTGAGCACGGCCAGCACGAAGGCCGTGATCCAGCCGCGCCGTGCGAACGGAGCGGTGTCGCCGTACGCGTACGCGCTCCCCACGGCGCAGATCACCACCGCGACGGCGGTGCGGGCCGCGCGCGGCCAGGTGCTCTCCCCGCTCTCCGCCCGCTGGATCGCGGTGCCGAGGAACATCACGGCCAGGATCACGAGGCCTTCCCAGAGCGGAACGGTGCCGTTGAAGGAGACCAGCACCAGCGCGAGCACGCCTCCCGCCACGGCCCCCGGCAGCCGCAGCCCGGACCTCCCGGAACTCCCGCAGAGGACGGCGAACACCAGCGCCGTGGCGGCGAGCGCGACGAGCGGCCCCGCGCCGACCGCGGAGGTCAGCGCGGACGCCGGTGGCACGAACGCCGCGGTCGCGCTCACGGCGGCCAGCGCTCCCAGCGCCACCGAGACGGTCGCCGAGCGCCGGTGGAGCCGGACCGTGAACAGGGCGACGACCAGTAGGTAGAAAGCCAGCTCGTACGACAGGGTCCACAGGACGAGGACGACACTCGGCGTGCCCAGCAGTTCCTGGAGCAGGGTGGTGTGCGCGACGGCGACCGTGACGGGATTCCGCCCCTCGAAGCGAGTGCCGAGATGCGCGACGCCGACCAGGTTCAGCGCCAGGGCCGAGCCCACCACCACGGCCCACAGCGGATAGATGCGGTGCGCCCGCCCGATCCAGAAGCTCCTGACACAGCCCCGTCGCTCGAGCGAGGCGGGAATGACGTAACCGCTCACCAGGAAGAACAGCATGACGCCGTACCGGCCGATGTCGATCTGGGGCATCACCTGCGCCCGGAACTCCGCCAAGAAGGAGTACGAGGAATGGTCCACCGCCACGAGCAGCGCGGCGATCCCCCGCAGGGCGTCCAGCCGGCCCAGCCGCGGGGACCCGGCGGATCCACCGGACGCGGGCGGACCCGACACCGGTGAAGGCCGCCGCGGAAGCGGCCGGAGAAGGGGCGGTGCGGGTTTCATGGAGACGCCTGCCTGGACCGGGTCCTTCGAGGCACGCCCTGATGAGGCGGCTTTCGCCAGGATTGCTCACTTCCGTCGGGGTCGCCTGCGCGCGGGTCGGCGCCTCACGGCCCGTCGACCCGTTCCTGGGTGGTGGTGCGGACAGTGTGACAAGGGCCGGGGGCGATGCCGGTGACGGCCGGTTCGGATGCGGCCGTGCAACGGGCTGACGCACCCTGCGGTACCGGAGCGGTGGACCCGCTCGGCGCGAGCTCCGCGCGCTGGGAATGCGTCGGTTCCGGTGATGGGACAGAGTGATGGCATGGGCCACCTGTGGATGACGTGGTCGCTCGAGGGCGTCGGATCGGCCGGCCAGAACGTCCCCGACGTGGAAGCGGCCTGCCGCTCTCTGGTCGGCTCCGTGGAGCGGTCCCGGCGTGCCTTCGAGACGACTGAGCCGTGGGAGGAACTCCGCGACTCGGCGGTGGTGCTCCAGGAGCGGATTCTCGGTCCGGGGCGCGAGGCCCTGGAGCAGGGCCGCCGGTGGACCTCCACGGTGAACGGTGTCAGCATCCTGCTGGTTCCGCGCGAGTGACCGGTCCGGGCGCGGGACCGGTGCGCGCGAGTGACCGGTCAGGGCGGGTGACCGGTCCGTGTGAGGGACTGTTCCGCGTGTGGGACTGTTCCGAGGGCCGGGCCGGTGGCCGTGGAACGGCGCTTGCCGTTCGTACGAGAACCACCCACCTGCCCGGCGCGCACGCTTCCGCCGGAAGCGTCAGACCTCCGTCGCGAGCGGCAACACGTCGTGCGCGTGCCGGAAGGCCGGGTGATCACCGAGACGGCGTACGTAGTCCAGGAGCCGGGGGCGTGAGCCGAGGGCGCGGGACCGGCCGAGACCGGTGAGCGCCGTCCACACGTCCACGTCCGCCGCCGTGAGGAAGTCGCCCAACACGTAGGCGCTTCCCCTGAGTTGGCAGTCCAGCAGGTCCAGGGCCGCCCCGAGCTCCGACGGCGCGGCGGACGCGGTGACATCGCGGTCCAGCAGATCGCGGAGGGCATCGATCTCTACGGTCAGGGACGGAGGACGGAGCGTGGACGGGCACGTCGTGGTGTGACCGGAGAGCAGCCCGGCGAGATCGCGGAGGATGGCGGGCGGGTGGTTGCTGACGATGCGTCCGCTCCACCGGTCGCACAGGGCGGGCGCCGTGAGCGGCCCGTCGAAGTGATGCTCGGTGGCCTCGTAGGCGCGGCGCAGTGAGGCGAAGGCGTCGGGTGTCCGCGCGGGGTCCGCCAGGAGTGTGGTGGCGACCGAGTCCCGCAGACCGAGCAGTCCGAGCGTGATGGCGATACGCAGCGAGAACGGACAACTGTGCGACAGATACAGCTCGTAGCGGTGCGGAGCCGGGTAGAAGCCGCCGGCGAGACCGACGCCGATGCGGCTGTCGACGCGGTGGGGGAGTGCGGACGAGGTCGTCGTCGGCTTGAGCCGAAGGGCCGAGGGGAGCGGAATCTGGTCACAGGGGCGTGAGTTGGCTGTGCTGGACGTGCGCGAAGCTGTCTCGGGCATGACTCTCCCTGGGGGACGACGGAAGCCACCGCCGCTTTGTGGGCATCGGCGGCCGGGATGCGGATTGATTGCGCTTGTCGCGCCGGTCCGGATCGAACGGACCGGCCGCGGATCAGTAAGCGCTGGAGACGCGCAGGAGGTCGATGTGCAAGCGCCTCGTCAAACCGCTCTTGGGCAATTCCCACCGGTCCTGGCTCAGGGCTCGCGAGACGCGAGACCACGCTTGCCCCGCCGCGCCGGCGGGACCCGGTCGTCACCCGGGGCACCCCGTCGCGGTGGAAGGGTTGCCTGTCAGCGGGCCGGGGCCGATGACCACTGGAGCGGGGTCTACCCGTACCGTGGCGCTGACAATCGTGACCGTCCATGCCAGTCTCGATTCGCCAAGTTGCGCCGTCAAGAAGGCCGTAAGCGCGGTCTCACCTGGTGGTCACCCGCATTGACTTTGTTTTCCGGACAGGCCTAACCTGCGGCGCACCACAGGATGCCTTTCGGCCGGAGAAGAAATGGTGACGGCGATGCACGGAGCTGACGGGACGGCCGCATGGCGGCGCCTCGGCCGCAATGTGCTCTGCGCCGACCGTGCCGTGGACCTGCTGCGTGTCAACAGCGCCCTGTGTAAGGGCAGCTGTCGCTCCCTCAGCCAAGGCTGACAGCCTCTCCGAGTCCTCGACGACCATGAACGCGCGGCTCATCCGAGCCGTCGGCGTTCTCCTCGTCGGCGCTCACGAACCGACGGCTCGTCCGCATTCTTCGCGATCACGAACCGACGGTTCCTCCGAGCCTGCGGCGATCGCGAGTTGAGGGTTCCGCCAGGTCTTTGACGACCACGCGCCGACCGGCTCCACCGGGCCCTCGGCGATCACCGCTGTCGCGAAACGCCCCTTCCCCGTCCAGCCCTCGTCCCACAGGGCCCGCGCATCGCCGTGTACCGAGCCGTCCCGCTCGGCGGTGCGCCGCCGCTCCGTGGTCCGGGGTGTCCGAATCCGCTGGAGTTCTCCATGAGTCAACCTCCCGGCGCCGCTGTGTCTTTCGGATCAGCACCGCCCGCCGAGGCGATCCCTCGCAACGACTTCTCCGCCGCGTCCGAACGTCCGGCGGCCCAGCGGGTCATTCCGCTCCGGCGGCCCGGGCGCTGGATCGTCACGGCCGTCGTGCTCGTGCTCGTCGCCCAGATCGCCCACGGACTGGTGACCAACCCCGTCTACCAGTGGGACCGCTTCCAGTACTGGTTCCTGCGCCCGACCATTCTCGACGGCCTGCTCATCACCCTCGAAGTCGCCTTCTGCAGTGCGATCCTGGGCCTGCTCGGCGGCGTCCTGCTGGCCCTGGCCAGGCTCTCCAGGAGCCCGGTGCTGCGCGCGGTGAGCTGGGTCTACACCTGGCTGTTCCGCTCGGTGCCGCTGATCGTGGTCCTGCTCTTCCTCTACAACTTCAGCGCGCTGTACCAGACGTTGAGCGTCGGAGTGCCGTTCGGGCCGGCCTTCTTCACCTTCGACGAGTCCCGTCTGGCGACCGACATGGCCGTCGCCGTCATCGGACTGAGCCTGAACGAGGCGGCCTACGCCTCCGAAGTGGTGCGCGGCGGCATCCTCTCCGTCGACCAGGGCCAGCACGAGGCGGCTTCCGCCCTCGGTCTGCCGAAGCGCTACCAGTTCGCGAAGATCGTCTTCCCGCAGGCGCTGCGTTCCATCACCCCCAACTACGTGAACCAGTTGATCGGCCTGATCAAGGGCACCTCGCTGGTCTTCTACGTGTCCCTGCTGGACCTCTTCGGCTCCGTGCAGAGCATGGGCAGCACCTACCCCGGCGACATCGTACCGCTGCTCCTCGTCGCCACCGCCTGGTACCTGATCCTCACCAGCGTCGTGTCCGTCATCCAGTTCTACGTCGAGCGGCACTACTCGCGGGGCGCCCTGCGCACGCTGCCGCCGACTCCGTTGCAGAAGGCGCGGAACGGTCTGCGCGACGTGCGGGCCCGGTTCCGGAGGGAGACGGCGACATGAGCGGCGAGACGAATGTGACGACCGTGAGGACGCGGACGGCCCCGGCCGCCGAGGTGGCGGACGCGGCTCCGGCCGCGGAGATCGCCGACGCGCTGCGGGTGGAGCCCGCCGCCGTCGAGGTGCACGACGTGCACAAGTGGTACGGACCCCAACAGGTCCTGGACGGCGTGGAGTTGACCGTGCGCCCCGGCGAGGTGACGGTCGTCCTCGGTCCGTCGGGCTCCGGCAAGTCCACGCTCCTCCGGGTGATCAACCACCTGGAGAAGCCCGAGGCCGGCCATGTCAGCCTGAACGGCGAGCTCATCGGCGTACGCAGGCACGGCGACCGTCTGCGCGAGCTGAGCGAGCGGGCCATCCTCGTCCAGCGCAGCCGGATCGGGTTCGTGTTCCAGAACTTCAACCTCTTCCCGCACCTGACCGTGCTCGACAACGTGGCCGCGGCTCCGGTGGCGACCGGCAGGCTGTCCAAGGCCGCGGCACAGGAACTCGCACGCGATCTGCTCGCCCGGGTGGGCCTGGCCGACAAGGCCGCCGCCTACCCCCGGCAGTTGTCCGGCGGCCAGCAGCAGCGCGTGGCCATCGCCCGTGCCCTCGCCCTGCGTCCGGGAGTCATCCTCTTCGACGAACCCACGTCCGCGCTCGACCCCGAACTCGTCGGCGAAGTCCTCGCCGTCATCAAGGATCTGGCCCACAGCGGCACCACACTCGTCATCGTCACGCACGAGATCGGCTTCGCCCGCGAGATCGCCGACCGTGTGGTCTTCATGGACGGCGGACGCATCGTCGAACAGGGCCCGCCCGAGCAGGTGCTGGACCATCCGCGAGAAGCGCGCACCCGAGAGTTCCTGAGCAAGGTGCTCTGAGCTTCTGCCCGACACGCAGCGGGACACCGCCCGACGAGGTGTTCCCTGCCCTGCCGCCCCGACCCATGCCGGGGCGGACCCCCGATTCGGCGGCCCGCCGGGACCGTTCCCCCACATCTCTCATCGCACACTCGACAAGGACAGCCATGCGCACCCTCAGCCTGAACCGCACAGCCCTCCGCGGCGTCGCCACCGCCGCCGTCGCCTCCCTCGCCGTCTCCCTCACCGTCTGCGGCGGAGACAGCGACGCCGCCACCCGGACGAAGACCGACGCGGCCGGAACCGTGACCGTGGGCGCGCTCTCCAACGGGGCCGCGAAGGAGGCCACGTTGAAGGTCTCCGAGGTGAAGTCCATCAGCGCCGAGCTGCCCAAGTCCGTGGCGGAGAGAGGCACGTTGGTGGTGGGCATCGGAGCACTGCCCGCCGGGTCGCCGCCGCTGAACTTCGTCGGACAGGACCAGAAGACGCTCACCGGCAGCGAACCCGACCTCGGCAAGCTGGTCGCGGCGGTCCTCGGACTGAAGCCGGTGGTGAAGAACTCGACCTGGGAGAACCTGTTCGTCGGGGTCGACAGCGGCAAGGTCGACGTCGCCTTCTCCAACGTCACCGATACCGAGGAGCGCAAGAAGAAGTACGAGTTCGCCTCGTACCGCCAGGACAACCTCGCGTTCGAGGTGCCGAAGAAGAGCACGTGGAACTTCGACGGCGACTACCGCAACCTCGTCGGCCAGACCGTCGCGGTGGGCGCCGGCACCAACCAGGAGAAGATCCTCCTGGAGTGGAGGGACAAGCTGGCCAAGTCGGGCAAGAAGCTCACGGTCAAGTACTACCAGGACAACAACGCCACGGCCCTGGCGCTGAACAGCGGGAAGATCGACGCCTCCTTCGGCCCCAACCCGGCCGTCGCCTACCACGTCACCCAGAACGCCAAGTCCCCCCACCCGACCCGCAACGCCGGCCAGTTCTCCGGCGCGGGCGCGACGATCCAGGGGCTGATCGCGGCCACCGCGAAGAAGGACAGCGGCCTCGCCAAGCCGGTCGCCGACGCCGTCAACTACCTGATCAAGAACGGTCAGTACGCCAAGTGGCTGGCCGCCTGGAACCTCTCGAACGAGGCAGTGGAGACCTCCCAGGTCAACCCGCCCGGCCTGCCCCTCGACAACTCCTGAACCATCCTCCGCCTCAAGGGACTCCGCCGCGTCGCGGCGGAGTCCCGGGGCGCGTCCGGCCGCGTTCCAGATACGGAGAACCCGCACCGCCATGTCCACCAGCGTCCACCCCGCACCCGCCCCTTCCCCGCGTCCGACCCCACCGCACGTCCTCGACAACGCCGCGTGGGCCGCGCTGACCGGTCCGCACGCCCACCTCGCCGAACGCGTGGGACGGGCCGCCCGCTATCCCGCGGACGTGTCCCCGTTCACCGCCCTCGCGGACCCCACCGACCCGCGTTCGTGGGACGACCTGGCCGAGCTGGTCGGTCCGGGCACGGTCACCCCGGTCACCGCGGTCCAGTCCGTGCCCGACGGCTGGACGATCGAACACAGCGGTGACGGCGTCCAGTTGACCGCCACCGCGCTGCACTCCGAGCCGGCGCCCGAAGCGGTGCGACTCGGCTCCGCCGACGTGCCCGAGATCCTCGACCTGATCGCCCTCACCAGGCTGGGTCCCTTCCTGCCCCGTACCGTCGAACTCGGCACCTATCTCGGCATCCGGGAAGGCGGGCGGCTGCTCGCCCTGGCCGGCGAGCGCCTGCACCCGCCGGGCTGGACCGAGATCAGCGCCGTGTGCACCCATCCCGAGCACCGGGGCAAAGGCCTGGCCACCCGCCTCGTCCGCGCTGTCGCGGCGGAGATCCGGGAGCGGGGAGAAACCCCCTTCCTGCACGCCGCCGCCGACAACACGAACGCGATACGGCTCTACGAGTCGATCGGCTTCACCCTGCGCCGCCGCACACGGTTCGTGCTCGTCCGCACCCCCGGCGGACAGCGGACCGTGTCCGCGGGGCGGGAAGAGGCCGGGCAGCCGGAAGAAACGGCGCACCAGTGAGGTTGGTCCTGTCAAGGACCGTGCGGCACCCCGGCGGGGACCCGCACGGGCCGGGCGGACGAGGGTCCCGGGAGTACCGGGCCGAGGGGGCGGAGGTGAGACACATGCGTCGTGTGTCCCGCCGTGCGCCGCGACCGCTCGCGCCCCCGACCCTGCACCCGTACGGCCGGCCGCACATCGATCTGCTGCGGGTCGCCGGCGCGCTCTGTCGCCCCTGACCCGTTCCCACGCAGCCCCGCCCCGCTCGCCGGGGCGCGATTCCTCGTACGGCCGATCAGGAAGGCACCTCCCGTGTCCTCGTCACCCTCTCCTCTGCACCTCGCCGTCGCCCTCGACGGCGCCGGATGGCACCCGGCCGCCTGGCGCGAACCCGTCGCCCGTCCCGGTGAACTGCTCACCGCCGCCTACTGGGCCGATCTGGTCACCGAGGCCGAGCACGGTCTGGTCGACTTCGTGACCATCGAGGACGCCCTCGGCCTCCAGTCCTCCTCGCCCACGGAACCCGACGGCCGCACCGACCAGGTCCGCGGCCGCCTGGACGCCGTCCTCATCGCCGCGCGGATCGCGCCGCTGACCCGTCACATCGGCGTGGTGCCGACCGTCGTCACCACCCACACGGAGCCGTTCCACATCTCCAAGGCGATCGCCACCCTCGACTATGTGAGCACCGGCCGTGCCGGTGTGCGCGTCCAGGTCTCGGCACGCCAGAACGAGGCCGCGCACTTCGGACGCCGTACGCTCCCGCCGTTCCGCGTCGAGGACTACGGCACGCCCGCCGGGCAGGAACTCGTCACCGACCTCTTCGACGAGGCGGCCGACTACGTCGAGGCGGTCCGCAGGCTCTGGGACAGCTGGGAGGACGACGCGGAGATACGCGACGTCGCCACCGGGCGCTTCATCGACCGCGACAAGCTCCACTACATCGACTTCGAGGGCCGCCGCTTCAGCGTCAAGGGCCCCTCGATCACGCCCCGGCCGCCGCAGGGCCAGCCGATCGTCAGCGCCCTGGCCCATGCCACCGTCCCGTACCGACTGGTGGCCAGGGCCGCCGACGTCGGCTACGTCACCCCGCACGACGCGAACCAGGCGCGTGCCGTCGTCGAGGAGATCCGCGCGGAACAGACCGCGGCCGGCCGGGGGGACGAGACCGTGCACGTCTTCGGCGACCTCGTGGTCTTCCTGGACGACGATCCCGGTGCCGCCGCGGCCCGTCGCGAGCGACTGGACGCCCTCGCGGGCCACCCGTACACGAGCGACGCCCGGATCTTCACCGGAACGCCCATCGAACTCGCCGATCTCCTCCAGGAGTTGGGTGAGGCGGGACTGTCCGGATTCCGGCTGAGGCCCGCCGTCGCCGGGCACGACCTCCCCGCGATCACCCGGGCACTGGTGCCCGAACTCCAGCGCCGGGGCGTGTTCCGGCGGGCCTACGAGGCCGACACCCTGCGCGGACTGCTCGGGCTCGCCCGCCCCGCGAACCGCTACGCCGCCGCCACCGCCTGAGCCGGAAGGACCCCCGACCATGAGCAAGCCGCTCAAGCAGATCCACCTCGCAGCGCACTTCCCCGGCGTCAACAACACCACCGTGTGGAGCGACCCCGAGGCCGGCAGCCACATCGAGTTCAGCTCCTTCGCGCACTTCGCCCGCACCGCCGAGCGCGCCAAGTTCGACTTCCTGTTCCTCGCCGAAGGCCTCCGACTGCGCGAACAGGGCGGACACGTATACGACTTGGACGTCGTCGGACGGCCCGACACCTTCACCGTGCTCGCCGCGCTGGCCGCCGTCACCGAACACCTCGGACTGACCGGCACCATCAACTCCACCTTCAACGAGCCCTACGAGGTGGCCCGCCAGTTCGCGAGCCTCGACCACCTCTCCGGCGGGCGCGCCGCCTGGAACGTCGTCACCTCCTGGGACGCCTTCACCGGCGAGAACTTCCGCCGCGGCGGCTTCCTGCCGCAGGAGGAGCGCTACTCGCGGGCCAAGGAGTTCCTGGCCACGGCCAACGAACTCTTCGACTCCTGGCACGGGGACGAGATCGTCGCCGACCGGGCGGACGGCACCTTCCTGAACGACGCCAAGGCCGGGGCCTTCGTCCACCACGGACAGCACTTCGACATCGAGGGGCAGTTCAACGTCCCGCGCTCCCCGCAGGGTCGCCCGGTGATCTTCCAGGCGGGCGACTCCGAGGAGGGCCGCGAGTTCGCCGCGTCGAGCGCCGACGCCATCTTCAGCCGCTACTCCACCCTCAAGGAGGGTCAGGCCTTCTACACGGACGTCAAGGGGCGGCTCGCCCGGTACGGCCGCCGCTCCGACCAGTTGCTGATCCTGCCCGCCGCGACCTTCGTGCTCGGGGACACCGACGCCGAGGCCGAGGAGCACGCCCGCGAGGTGCGGCGCCTCCAGGTCAGCGGCGCGACCGCCATCAAGCACCTGGAGTTCGTCTGGAACCGCGACCTGTCCGCGTACGACCCGGACGGCCCGCTTCCCGACATCGACCCGGACCTCGGCGAACACACCGTCGCCCGGGGCCGCGCCCAGGTCCGCATGTACCGCGACCCGCTGGCCACCGCCCGTGAGTGGCGCGAGCGGGCCGCCGCCAACAAGTGGTCCATCCGCGACCTCGTCATCGAGACCGGCAGCAGGCAGGCCTTCGTCGGCAGCCCGACCACGGTCGCCCGGACCATCAATGACTTCGTCCAGGCCGACGCCTCCGACGGCTTCATCCTCGTCCCGCACATCACCCCGGGCGGCCTCGACGCCTTCGCCGACAAGGTCGTTCCGCTCCTCCAGGAACGCGGTGTCCACCGCACCGAGTACGAGGGAACCACCCTGCGCGACCACCTCGGCCTCGCCCACCCCGACGCCGAGGCGTACGCCGGCCGGGCGGCGTCGTGATGTCCACGGTGCCGCCCGTTCTCGACCCCATCCGTATGTCCGCCGAGCGCTGAGGAGGCCTCCGCACATGTCCGACATCCCTCTCGGCGTCCTCGATCTGATCCCGATCTCCTCGGGTTCCACCGCCGCGGACGCCCTGCGCAACTCCATCGACCTGGCCCAGCGGGCCGAGAGCCTCGGGTACACCCGCTACTGGTTCGCCGAACACCATCTCAACCCGGGTGTGGCGGGAACCTCGCCCGCGGTCGTCCTCGCCCTGACGGCGTCCGCGACCTCGACCATCCGGCTCGGCGCGGGTGCCGTCCAACTCGGGCACCGCACCGCCCTGTCCACGGTCGAGGAGTTCGGCCTGATCGACGCGCTGCATCCCGGGCGCTTCGACCTGGGCCTCGGACGTTCCGGCGGACGGCCGCCCGGCAAGTCCGCCGCCCCGCCGGCGACCGCGACCCCTGTGGTCGACGGCCACGCCCCGAACGGGCTCCGCATACCGGCCCGCTTCTCCTTCGAACACCTTCTCGGCTCACCACGGGTCGCCCTGCAGCGCACCCTCCTCCAGCAGCCCCACGCCGAGTCGCAGGACTACGGTGACCAGATCGACGACATCCTCGCCCTGCTCGCGGGCACCTACCGCTCCGCGGACGGGGTCGAGGCGCATGCCGTCCCGGGCGAGGGCGCCGATCTGGAACTCTGGATCCTCGGCAGCAGCGGCGGGCAGAGCGCCGACGTCGCGGGTCGCAACGGGCTGCGGTTCGGGGCGAACTACCACGTCAGTCCGGCGACCGTGCTGGAGGCGGTGGACGGCTACCGGGCGGCGTTCCAGCCCTCCGACGTCCTCGACAAGCCGTACGTCACCGTGTCCGCGGACGTCGTGGTCGCCGAGGACGACGAGAAGGCCCGCGAACTCGCCACGGGATACGGCCTGTGGGTCCGCAGCATCCGTACGGCAGAGGGGGCCATCCAGTTCCCCACTCCGGACGAGGCGCGCGCCCATGTCTGGTCGGACGCCGACCGGACACTCGTCCAGGACCGCCTCGACACCCAGTTCGTCGGCTCCCCGAAACGGGTCGCCGGTCAGTTGGCCCAGCTCCAGGAGGCGACCGGGGCCGACGAGTTGCTCATCACCACGATCACCCACGGGCACGCCGACCGGGTGCGGTCGTACGAGCTGCTGGCCGAGGAGTGGCGCACGACGTGAGCCGGCGGCGGCCTCCGCGGGACGGTCGGGACGGGCGAGCCGCCAACGGCTCGCCCGTCCCACCGCGTCCGCCAGGTCGGCACGGACACCTCGCCGAGGTGTCACGACTGCATCACGAACTCCGTTTTCGCTGGTCAGAGAGCCTTTATTCGCAGACACGAGCGACGACCGCGTATCGGAGCGCCAGGTCCTCGCCGCGCTCGCCAAGCGCCCCAGGGGGTGGGACGTCGAGCAACTGGCCGCTCCCGGGGAGGAGTCCGCCGGTCGTCCGCGTTCTCCCGTCAAGGCCGACTTCCTCGGGCACGCGGGGCGTATCGCCGAGGCCGAGGCCGAGGCCGAGGCAGTCCAGGCGGTCGACGCGAGCTTCACCATGACCTGCCCCGGCCATGACGTCCACGGCAGCGTGAGCACCTGGTTCGGCGGTGGGGGCGCGTCCCTGGCCTGCGGCGTGACCCCCCGCACCAAGGAGTCCTGGGTCCAGGAGGCCTACCGGCTGACATGCGGGTGATGGCGTGCTCGATCAGGCGTCTCCCATGCCGAACACGTCGTGGATCGGCCGCACTTCGACCGCCACCACGTGGAAGTCGAGCACGCGCTCGGCGATGGCGCGCGCCCGCTCGGGCGTCGCGCACTCGATCACGTAGTACGCGGTGAGATGTTCGGCGGCTTCGACGAACGGACCGTCGGCCGCGGCCGGTCCCTCCGCGCTCCAGCGCAGGGTCGTGGTGTCCCGCGGATAGGCCAGGCCCGCTCCGTTCAGCAGTTCCCCCGAGCCCTCCAGATCCTTGTGGAGCGCTTCGTGCCGGCCGAACACCTCGGCCCGCTGCTCCGCCGTCATCGCTTCGGTCGCCGCCGGATCGGCGTACATCAGCACCATGTATTTCATGGCTCCACCCTGGCACCGGGGACTGACATCCACGATGCGCGGGCCGGTGCCGGCGGTCCGGTTCAGCCGGTCGACGCGAGTGCGGTCGTACGGCCTCCCAGCGCGGCGGAGAACTGGTCCGTCACCTGTGCCAGTGCATCGGCTGCGGCGGGTGCGATCACGGCTGTGCCGTCCTCGCCACCGACGATGTCCTTGTCGAGGGTGAACCAGCCGGGCACGATGTGCGACGCGCCCATGGAAGTGAGCACGGGACGCAAGGCGTAGTCGATGGCCAGCACATGGGCCGTACTGCCACCCGTGGCGAGGGGCAGCACGGTCTTGCCGGCCAGCGCGTACTGCGGGAGCAGATCCAGGAACGACTTCAGCAGGCCGGAGTAGGCCGCCTTGTACACGGGCGTACCGATCACCACCCCGTCCGCCCCCTCGAACAGGGCGGCGGCCTCGACGATCGCGGGGTGCTGGAAGTCGGCCCCGAGCAAAGCGTGGGCGGGCAGCGTGCGTACCTCCAGCGGAATCACCTCATGGCCCTGGAGACGGAGCCGGTCGTCCAGGTGACGTAGGAGCCGTGTGGTTCGGGAGGTGGGAGAGGGGCTTCCGGAGACGGAGACGATGGTGGCCATGGGAGACCTTCCGGGTCGGGATTCGGCTGTGTGAAGCGGATGTGCCGCGAACGGCGGTGGGTGTGCGCCGGTCGGCGGGGAATTCCCGGCGGACGGGGGCGTCGGCGGACGTCCGCCGACGCCCCCGTCCGCCGAGCCCTCACCAGGCGCTCGACCGCACGCTGACCAGCGGCCGCAGGTCACCCCGCAGTGCTTCCAGGAAGCTGATGACCTCGGCCGCCACCGAACGGTGCTGGAGGTCGTTGAGGACGTCGTGGTGAGCGCCGTGCACCACCGAAAGGCGGGCCAGGGGAAGCGACTTGGCCAGGCGGGCGAGCGCCTCTTCGTCGGCGAGCGGATCGGAGTCACCGACGAGCAGCAGGGTGGGCAGGGGCGCCTCACTGTCGTAGGCCGCGCCGACCAGGGAGTCCGGCAGTGCGTCGTCGAGCGACCCGCGCCGTACCTCCGGGTCCTGGGTGAGGCGGCCCCGATGGGTGGGGCACGAGGTGCGGACGTCGAGCTCGGCGTCCCACGTCCCGCCGGCGGCGCCGGTCTTGGCGGACGGGCCCGGAAGACCGGCGAGGACCAGGGCGTTCGGCCACCAGGCGGCCGGAGACCGCGCCCCGCCGAGGAGCGCGGCGAGCGCGACGGCCCCCGAGTCCGCCCCGACGAGGACGACCGGCCGTACGACACCGTCCTGCGAGGCGGTGTCCTCGACCGCCTTGGCGAGCCGGGTCTCCAGCTCGGTCAGGGAGGCGGCCGTGTCCTCGGCGTCGAGTGCCAGGGGGTCGATCACCCTGACGCGGTAGGCGTCGGCGGCGAGCCGCGCGCCGAAGCGGGCGTACGTCGCCCGGGTCTCGCCGCGGCCGGGAACCACGAGGATCGTGCCGCGGACGAGGAGTCCGTCGGGCCCGTGGTGGTCGGTGTACTGGGTCATCTCAGGCTCCTGCGGATACGGGTGCGACGGATGCGGGCTCGGCCGTCCGTGCGGGCTTCCAGCCCAGCGCGGGTGCCACCTCGGTCGCGATGAGTTCGAGGGCACGGACGGCGGTGTCGTGGTCGGGCACGGCGGGGTTGAACTGGGCGATCAGGTCGGTCGCCACGGGCAGGACCTTCTCCCGGCCCAGGGCTTCGACGACGTCGTCGGGATGGCCGTAGAACGAGTGGAAGCGGCGCAGCGCCTCGTCCCGGTCGAGGCCCCTGGGGAACGCGCCGCTCTCCGCCATGCGCAGCGCCGCCCGGTGCACGTCGTCGCCGATCGCGTGGAGCGCCGTACGCCGGTCCTTGGCCGGGAAGATGAAGCGGGACAGGCCGACGCGCGGGCGGTGCGGCTGGTCCCAGGCGGCGAGGAACGCGTCGGCCCAGGGCCGCTGCACCTCGTCGGTGGGGGAGTCGAATCCGTAGGCCGCCCGGTTGAGCAGCAGGTTCGAGCCGCGGCGCGCCGCGTACTCGGCCCCCCGCGCGCTGAACACGCCCTGCCAGACGCGGCGGCCGAAGTCGCCGGGGCGGGGCTGGATGCGGAAGCCGGGTGTGCCCACCTCGTCGTGGGCCAGGGCCCGCCGCAGGACGTCGAGGTTCTCGCTGGTCAGTTCGCGTTTGCGGTCGGCGTCCTTGCCGAACGCGGCGTACTCCTGGCCGCTCGATCCGCTGCCCACGCCGACCTCGACGCGGCCGCCGCTGAGGGCGTCGACGGTGGCGATGTCCTCGGCGAGGCGCACCGGGTCCTCCAGCGGGAGGACGGTGACGGCCGTGCCCAGGCGGATCCGGGTGGTCCGCGCGGCCGCGTGGGCGA
Source organism: Streptomyces sp. NPDC096324 (assembly GCF_044763015.1). Taxonomy (NCBI): domain Bacteria; kingdom Bacillati; phylum Actinomycetota; class Actinomycetes; order Kitasatosporales; family Streptomycetaceae; genus Streptomyces; species Streptomyces sp. NPDC096324. Next base: position 168,221 of record NZ_JBIWFK010000006.1, read on the forward strand.
GGAAGGTCCACGGTGAGGACAGTCCGCCGCCGCCGGGGGCGACGTGGTGCTGGGCCACCCAGCCGACGTCGAAGCCGAGCTCGTCCGCGACGGCGAACAGGTCCTGCGCGTTGCGGTAGGTACGGGCGATGTCCTGATCGCGTCCCCGGACGTGGGTGAGGAAGCCGAGCCGGAAGCGTGGTCGCTCGCTCGTCATGGGATGTCGGCCTTTCGGTGGCGGGTCGTCTCTTCGGGTCGCCGTGCCGCACGGTTCCCGGGCGAGGGAGCCGCCGGGCGCGGCCGGTGGAGGCCGTCCTGCTCCACCGGCCGGTCGCGGCGGGATCTCAGTCGTTCGCGAGCTGCGGCTCGCGGGTGTGACGGTTGGCCGGGACGGGCAGGCCGAGGTTGCCGCGCAGGGTGTCGGCCGCGTACTCGGTACGGAACAGTCCGCGCTTCTGGAGGATCGGGACGACGCCGTCGACGAAGAGGTTCAGTTCGTCCTCGGTGCGGAAGGCGAGGTTGATGCCGTCGAAGGTGCCGGCGTCGAACCACTTCTCGATGGTGTCGGCGACGGTCTCCGGAGCCCCGACGAACGGCGAACTCCTGAACTGGTTGACCGACTCGGCGACCTGTCGCAGCGTCAGGTTCTCCGTCCGGGCCCGCTCGATGAGGGCCGACGCGCCCGTGCGGCCGCCCTTCTCCGCGAGGTGCGCGACGTCGGGGAACGGCGCGTCGAGGTCGTGCGCGCTGAAGTCGTACGCGCCGAAGGAGCGGCCGAGCAGGGCGAGATTGCGGTCGAAGTCGTTGTCCTCCTCGAAGATCTCCCGTTCGCGGCGCCGGGCCGCCTCGTCGGTGGTGGCGACGACCGGGCTCCCGTGGATGAAGATCTTGATGTGGTCGGGGTCGCGGCCGTAGGAGGCGGTGCGCTGCTTGATGTCGGCGTAGTACTCCTGCGCCTGCTGGAGCGTGCCGCCCGGCGCGTAGATGCCCTCGGCGACCTGGGCGGCCAGGTCGCGGCCCTCCTCGGAGACACCGGCCTGGAAGATGACCGGCTGGCCCTGCGCGGAGCGGGAGAGGTTGAGCGGTCCCGCCACCTTGAAGTGCTCGCCCTCGTGGTCGAGCGCGTGCAGCTTGGCCGGGTCGAGGAAGACGCCCCGGGCCACGTCCGCAGGGAAGGCGTCGTCCTCGTAGGAGTCCCACAGGCCGCGGGCGACCCGGACGAACTCCAGGGCGCGGCCGTAGCGGGTGCTGTAGTCGAGGTGTTCGTCGAGCCCGAAGTTCCGGGACGTACCGGTGTCGAAGCTGGTGACGACGTTCCAGCCGGCCCGGCCACCGCTGATGTGGTCGAGGGAGGCGAAGCGCCGGGCCAGGTTGAAGGGCGAGTTGTACGTCGAACTCGCCGTGCCCACCAGGCCGATGTGCCGGGTGTGGGTGGCCACCGCGGACAACAGGGTCAGCGGTTCGAGGCGGTTGAGGTAGTGCGCCGGGTAGGTGGCGTTGATGAACTGGCTGTCGACGATGAACAGCGCGTCGAAGAGGGCGTGTTCGGCCGCCTTCGCCAGCCGGATGTAGTAGTCGATGTCGATGCTGGCGTTGTTCGCCACGCGCGGGTCCTTCCACAGACCGTGCTGGCCGGGACCGCCGACGCCGTAGGGGTGCAGGGCGAGATGGATGGTGCGGGGCATGGCGTGTTCTTCCTGTCTCTTCGAGGGGTTCAGACGTTCAGCAGGGCCCGCAGGGCCGCGCGTTCGGCGCGGTCGGCCGGGGCCGAGTGCAGCGTGGGCGCGGAGCGGACCAGCAGGCGTGTGTAGGGGTGTCGGGGCCGGCCGATGACATCGCGGGCGGCGCCGGTCTCGACCAGCTCGCCCTGGTACAGCACGGCGATCCGGTCGGCGATCCCGGCGACGGAACCGAGGTCGTGGGAGATGAAGACGAGGGCCACTCCGTCGTCGCGGAGCTCCTGGAGGATGCGCAGGATCTGGACGCGGTTGGCGGAGTCCAGGGCGCTGACCGGTTCGTCGAGGATGATCAGGCGGGGTTCGGTGATCAACGCCCTTGCCACGGCGACGCGTTGGCGCTGTCCGCCGGAGAGCCGGCCGGGCAGCCGGTCGAGGAGGTCCTCGGACAGATGGACGCGGGGGAGGAACGCGCGGACCCGGCGTGCCGCCTCCTCGCGGGACACACCGCGGACGAGCAGCGGTTCGGCCAGGGAGGCTTCGACGGTGAGGTCCGGGTCGAGGCTGCGCAGCGGGTCCTGGAAGACGTACTGGACGACACCGCGGCGGCGCAGCGCCCGCCACCGGCGTCCGCCGTACGCCGTGACGTCCTCGCCGTCCAGGACGACGGACCCGGCGGAGGCGCGTACCAGGCCGAGCACGGCCCGCGCCAGGGTGGTCTTGCCCGATCCCGTCTCGCCGATGATCCCGACGGTCTCGCCCGGTGAGACGCTGAGCGAGACACCGCGCAGCACGTGCCGGCGCCGTCGGCGCGTTCCGTAGCGCACTTCGAGGTCGTTGACCTCCAGGACGGGCTCGGTACTCATGCGTCCTCCCCGGGCGCGAGGAACTTCTCCAGGCCGTACTGCTGGTGTTCGGCGATCAGCAGCCGGGTGTACTCATGGCGCGGACGGTGGAGCACGTCCTCGGTCGGGCCCTGCTCGACCACCTCGCCGTGGCGCATGACGAGGACCTCGTCGCAGAGCTGGGCGACGACGGCCAGGTCGTGGGAGACCACGACGAGCGCCAGCCCGGTCCGCTCGCGCAGATCGGCGAGCAGGTCGAGGATCTCGGCCTGGACGGTGACGTCGAGCGCGGTGGTGGCCTCGTCGGCGACGAGGATCCGCGGTCCCGCGGCGATCGCCACGGCGATGAGGACCCGTTGAAGCATCCCGCCGGACAGTTCGTGGGGGTACTGGGCGACGACGAGCTCCGGGTCGCGCAGGTGCACCGACCGCAGCAGGTCGACCGCCCTCCGACGCGCGGCGCGCCGCTTCAGACCCTTCTTGACCCGGAGGACCTCGGCGATCTGGGCCCCGACCTTGATCGAGGGATTGAGATAGGAGGCCGGGTCCTGGAAGACCGCGCTGATCGTCGTGCCCCGCAGGTCGGTCCACCGCGCGGGGGACAGGCCGGCGATGTCGGCGCCGTCGATCTCCACCGAGCCGCCGGTGATCTCGAAGGGCGCGGGCAGGATTCCCAGCGCGGCACGGCAGGTGAGGGTCTTTCCGCTGCCGGACTCGCCGACGATGCCGAGGGCCCGGCCGGGCGTGAGCGTGAAGCTCACGCCGTGGACGATGTCCCGGTCGGCGGCCGGGTCGCCGATGCGTACATCGCGTACGGCGAGCACCGGGGTCGGCGAACCCGGCGGTTCTTCCGTACCGCGCCCGGCGGCCTCCTCGGTACCGGGCCCGGCGGCCTCCGCGGTCTCCCTTGTCTCCGTGCCCTCGGTGGTCTCGGTGGTCTCGGTGGTCTCCTCGGCTTCGGCCAGGAGCTTCTCGGACAGGGCGGTCATCGCGCACCTCCAGCGGGAGCGTGTTCGGCCTCGGTGCGCTGGTCGGCGCTTGTGTCACGGCCGCCGGCCGGCGGGTGGCCCGCCTCGCCGGAGACGTCACGGATGGCGTCGGCGAGGAGGTTGCAGGCCCAGACCGTGACCATGATCAGCAGGGCGGGTGCGAGCGGAGCCCACGGCTGTTGGGTCAGATAGCCCAGGTCCGAGGCGAGCAGGCCGCCCCAGGTGGGCGCGGGAGGCTGGACCCCGATCCCGAGGAAGGTCAGGCTCGACACGATGACGAACCCGACGCCGACCGTCTGGGCGAGCGCGACCGCGATGGGCGGAAGCACCTTTGCCCAGATGTGACGGCGAACGATCCAGCCGGTCGAGGCGCCCGCGATGACCGCCGCCTCGACGTACGGTGAGCGGGCGACGGACAGGGTGGCGGCGCGGGCCACGCGGTAGAACAACGGCGACACCAGCGCCCCCGTGACCAGCATCGCCTGGGTGAGACCGTTGCCGAGCAGCGCGACGACGGCGACGGCGAACAGCAGGAACGGCAGGGCGACCAGCGTGTCGGCGAGCCGGAGGGTGACCCATTCGAAGGCCCGGCCGAGGTGGACCGACAGGATGCCGGGCAGGGCGCCGATGGCCAGGGCCGTGAACGCGACCTCCAGCGAGCCGAGGACGCTGACGCGGGAGCCGTCGAGGAGCCGGCTCAGCACGTCACGGCCGAGGTAGTCGGTCCCCAGCCAGTGGGCGCCGGAAGCGTCCGCGAGCGGTTGGTCACCGGTGGCCAGCGGGTTGTGCGGGGCGAGCAGCGGCCCGAACACGGCGAGCACGGCGATGACCGCGAGGACGGCCAGGGCTATGCGGCCGGAGGGGAGGGCGAGAACGCGGCGCAGCATGGTCACACCCCCCGCCGCGAGGCCGGCGTGACGCGGGCCAGCACCAGGTTGACGAGCAGGTTGAAGGCGACGACCAGGACGATCGACACTACGAGGACGCCCTGCACGGCCGGTACGTCCCCGGCCTGCGCGGAGTCGTTGGCGAAGCGTCCGAAGCCCTGGAGTCCGAAGATCCACTCCGTGACGACGGAGGCGCCGACCAGGGCGGGGAACTTCAGACCGAGGGTGGCGAGCGCGGGCCCGATCCCGTTGCGCAGCACATGGCCGAAGAAGATCCGGCGCGGGCTGAGCCCGCGGACCACCGCGCCCGTCACGTAGTTCTCGCCGTACGCCCCGACGAGGCCCCCGCGCAGTTGGCGGGCGACGTCGGCGACGACGTCGAAGCTCAGCGCGACGGCGGGCAGCGTGATGTGGGCGAGCCACGGCCCGAACCCCTGCTCCGCCGGGATGTATCCGGCGGACGGGAAGAGATGCAGCCCCACCGAGAAGACCGCGACCAGCACGATGCCCACGACGAAGGCCGGCATCACCGAGATCACCGTCACGAAGCCGGTGATCGCACGGTCGATCCAGGTGGTGCGGCGCAGTGCCGCGAGGGTGCCGAGGCCGAACCCCGCGACGACTCCGATGATCAGGGCGAAGGTCGCCACCGACAGGCTCACGCCCAGGCCGAGGCCGATGAGGGTGGAGATGTCGGCGCCGTTGGTCCAGCTCGTCCCGAGCCGGCCGTGCAGGACGTCGCCGAACCAGTCCCCGTACTGGACGAGGAAGGGCCGGTCGAGACCCCACTGCGCCTCGACGCGGGCGACCGCCTCGGGAGTGGCCTCCTCGCCCAGTTGGATGCGTGCCGGGCTGAGCCCGCTCAGCGACCGCAGCGCGAACGTCACGAACGTCGCGACCAGGAAGACGGGCACGAAGATCGCGACCGACCGGGCGAGGGTGGCCACGACGCGGCCCAGGGTGTGCCGGGTTCTGGCCGCGGCGGCCGGGAGACGGACGCCGGGCGGTGCCGTTGCCACCGTCGTCGTCATGGGTTGCCCCCTCTCTGTCGTGGACGGGGTGTCAGTTGCCGCCGGCGATGGTCACGCCGGTCCAGTCGATGTGGGCAGGGTTCTTCGGCAGCCCGGAGATGGACTTGCTCTTGGCGATGAGATTGGGCGAGGAGTACGTGAAGACCAGCGCCTTGCTCTTGAGGCCGGCCCGCGTCGCCGCCTGGAGCACCTTCGCGTAGTCGGGCGAGTCCAGCGGGGTCCGGCGGACCTTGGCGATGGCGGCCTCGAAGCCGGACGGCTCGTACGGCGAGCTGAGGTTGAGCGGGCCGTTCGGGCCGAAGTGCGCGGTGAGTGTCTGCGCCGCGGAGTCACGGCCGGTGGTGCCGTACAGCGAGAACGTCAGGTTCTTGGCGAAGAACGGGGTGGCCCAGTTCTTGTCGATCTTGATCGTGACGGTGATGCCGACCTTCGCCAACTGCGCCTGCACGATCTCGGCCTGCGGGTCCTCGGCCGGGATGACCAGGTTCAGCTTGAGGGCGCCCGCCTTGTAACCGGCCTCGCTCAGCAGCTTCTTGGCCTTCGCGGGGTCGTAGGCGTAGGCGTTCTCGGACTCGGGGTCGTAGGCGACGTAGCCCTTGGGGAACGGCTGGTTGGTCACCGAGCCGTAGCCGAAGGTCAGCTTGTCGACGAACTCCTGACGGTTGACCGCGTAGCGGACCGCGTCGACGACCTTGTCGTTGTCGAACGGTGCCTTGTTGGTGTTGAGGCTGATGTTGGAGGCGTTGAAGCCGGGCTGCACGAAGACGTCGAGTCCGGCCTTCTTGGCCGCCTCGGCCTGACTCGGGGCTATGTCGGCGAAGTTGTAGACGCCGGTCTGGAGTCCGGAGACGACGGTGGAGGCGTCGGGGGCGGAGCTGAGCTCGACGTTGTCGATGTGGATGTTCTCGGCGTCCCAGTAGTCCGGGTTCTTCTTCAGGACGGCCTTGGTGCCCGGGACGAGCTGGGTGACGATGAACGGGCCGGCGCCGACGGGCTTCTGGTCCAGCTTGTCGGGTGAGGCGGCGGCCTTGGGGCTGGCGATCTGCAGGACGCGCTCGCCCAGCAGTTGGGGGATCTGGTAGTCGACCTGGCTGAGGTGGATCACCGCGTCGAGACCCTTGGCGTCCACCGACGTGATCGAGGTCAGGTCGCCGAACAGGGCGGAGTTCTTCTGCTTCTTGGCCCGCTCGATCGCCGCCTTCACGGCGGCGGCGTCGACCGGCGCGCCGTCACTGAACTTCAGGTTCGGCCGCAGATGGAAGGTGATCACATCACCCCCGGCGTTGTACTCCCAGCTCTTGGCCAGGTCCGGGACGGCCTTCCCGTTCTCGTCCGTTCGCGTCAACGAGGAGTAGACCAGGGCGAGTTCACGGAACTGCGCGCCGCTGCCGCTGACGACCGGGTCCCAGTGGGCGGGAAAGTAGGAGGAGGTCCACTTCAGTGCGGCGGAGCCGGCGGACCCGGTGGTCTCGCCGCCGCAGGCGCCGAGGGCGGGGACGAGCACGGTGGCGAGGGCGGTGCCGAGGGCGGCGGTGCGCAGCCGGCCGGGTCGCGGGGCGGAGCGGAAGGCCGTGACGGGGGTGCGGGGCGTGAGGCGTCCGGGCATCGGAGTTCTTTCTGCGAGGGCTCCCGCCCACGCCGGGGCGGCGCAGCGCGGAGCGAGGGCGGCTCACCCCGCGGACGGACGCCACGCATGCCGGAGACGCGCATGCCGGTGTGCGCTTCGGTGCGCACGGGGGCATGCCGCGTTCAGGGCAGGAGGCGTCGACGGATCGCGGAGAGGGCCAAGGGGCCGGTGGAGCGGAAACGACGAAACGCTGGGAGGACGGCGCGCGATGACGGGGGCCGGACGGCGAGTCGGCTCGGGGCCGGTGCCGGAGTCGGCGGGACGGGCGTCAGGCGCCTGGGGGCCGCGGCCGGCGGGCGGTCAGCGACAGAGAGCGCTGCAGGTGCGCCGCAGGTCCACGTAGCGGCACTCCACGGCGGGGTGCGTCGTAAGCATGGTGCACATCCTGGGGCCGGTTCTCGGCCACTGTCAATGGACACCAATTGGTGTCTCATTGGGCGGGACGGGTTCTGATCGCTGATCAGAAGGCCGCGGGGGCGGGCGGATGTGCCGCCGGCCGGTCACTACGGTCCGAGCGCAGGCCGGTCACCACGGTCCGACCGCCGACCGCCGACCGCCGACCGCGGGACCACATCAGGGCGCGGCAGGAGTGCCGGGGGCGTGGGTGCGGGCCGGGTGTTCGGCGGCCTCGTCCGGGTGCAGCCAGAGCGGGCCGTTGCCGGTCTCGACGCGCACGGCGTCCCGGGGAGGCCATGGTCCGTCGCTCAGCACCGCCGCCTCCGGGCCGGTCAGGCTCCGGTACCGCGCGAGCCCCTCCGAGGGCGCCGGCCTCGCGGGCTCCGTCAGCAGCCCGGGGCTCAGCTCGTCGAACGCCGCCGCGTACTCCTCGTACGACCGCCAGCCGGGGACGACGCGCCGCCCCGCGGGAGCGCGGACCAGCAGCGTCGGCAGCGCGTAGCGGTACCCGCCCTCGGCGGTCTCCTTCGCGGCACCGGGATGCGGCGAGCCGCCGCGCACCGACAGCACCTCGGCGACCGGCCGGCGCGCCTCGGCCCGGTCGGCAAGTACCGCTTCCCGTACGGTCGCCGACGCCGCGTCGGTCGCCAGTCGTTCCTGGTCGAGGCCGGGTACGCCCCGTACCGCGGACAACGCCCGCGCCGCCGTGTCCGCCGGTTCGCCCAGCACGAACACGCTCTCCCGCAGCCGCCGCAGGACGCGCTCGGCCACCTCGTCGCCCTGCCGCTCGGCGGCCTTGGCGGCCAGTGAGGACGGCCAGGAACTCGCCGCGACGCGGCTCAGCCGCCGCGCCCGCGGGGCCCCCGTGTGGGCGCCGATGTCCTCGATGTACCGCGCGTACCAGGCGGTCTCCGCGGCGGGATCGGGCGGCGGGTCGTCGTCGTCATCGAACAGGACGCAGTACGCGCGTCGCCAACGGACCCGGCCCGCCAGCGCGGCGCGCAGCCCGCGGAACACCGGCTCCGATCCCCAGGCCCAGGGACACAGCGGGTCGGTGTACTCCACGACCTCCACCCTGTCCGCCGGTTTCACCGCCGGTGCCGGGTCCACCGTGTCGCCCGTCCGCACCGCGTCCGGCGCCGGCCGATGCGGCGCGCGGGTCACGCGGCTCCCTTGTGGTCCATCCGCCCTGCCGTCCCGGCGGGCAGGAGCGCGGCCAGGGTCGTCCCGCCCAGCACCGCCGCGGCGTCCGCCTCGATACGGCGCCACACCGAGGGAAGCCCGGACGCGGGGCCCGGATAGTCGAGCCCGGCCAGCGGCTCGCCCCGCAGGGTGATCAGCTCGCCGTCCACGGCGCGTACGACGTCCAGCAGGGTGATCTCGTCGGCGGGCCGGCCGAGCCAGTACCCGCCCTCGCAGCCACGCTGACTGCGCACGAGTCCGGCCCTGCGCAACTCGCCCACCACGGACTTGAGGAACCGGAACGGGACCTGCTGCGAGGACGCTATCGCCTCACAGGTGAGCGGGCGGGCCGGTTCGCGGGCGAGCTCCAGGAGAGCCCGCGTGGCGTAGTCCGCCTTCGCGGAGATATGCATGGGCCCATGATGCCCGACACGGTGTCCGCCGGGCGGGTCTCCACCGGTTCCCCACGTACATTGCGGGAACATTGCCGCAGGTGAAGCGCAATGGATACCTCTTGACATCCTTTTCCGGGCCGCTCTAGCGTCCCCCATCATGAGCGAGCCGTTGACGACCCCCGGCGAAGGTTTCCACCCCCATCTCCCGGACGCCGAAGGGCGGTCCGTACGTTCCCTGCGCAGCCGCCTGCACCACATCCGCGCCGACGCCCTCGACGGGGACACGGCGCAGACCGGAGGCATGCGCAGGTTCGCAGCCGTCAGCGGCACCACCGTCGGCTCCGAGAAGCTGTGGATGGGCCAGACCCACGTCGCCCCCTCCACCTCCTCCTCGGACCACCACCACGGAGCCTCCGAGACGGCCATCTACGTGGTCAGCGGGCACCCCGAGTTCGTCTTCCTCGACGACGCGGGGGAGACGCCCGAGGAAGTACGGCTGCGTACCTCGCCCGGTGACTACATCTTCGTGCCGCCGTTCGTCCCGCACCGCGAGGAGAACCCGGACCCCGCGGAGGAGGCCGTCGTCGTCATCGCCCGCTCCACCCAGGAGGCGATCGTGGTCAACCTGCCCGGCTTGTACGTGCTGAAGGACATCGAAGAGGGCTGACCGCGCGGGCCGTTCGATCCCATCTGCGACTGCCCTGGCCGGGCTGGTGGCATGGCGAACCTGCGTGAAATGCACCCGCCCGAGCGGCTTCCGGTCCGGACGGGCCGTCATTTGCGCTGTGATACGGGCTGCCAAGAGAACCTGAATCGACCCGGACCGGGACATTCAGGGATCGCTTCAGGACATCCGGTGATTGGTTTCGGTCCGGGGCAAAGGGCAGGGTTGCCGCACGGGAGACTCCTGGGCGATCCTCGGTGGAGACGCGGGGCAAGTGACGGAATGGCTGTACGGCCATTCCGTCGAGTTCACCTTCCCCCGTGACGTGACCGCACAATTCGGCATTAGCTCACTGGGGGAATTGCAATGTCACGGACCAAGCAGATGGTGCGTTCCTCGGCCATGGCGATCGCCGCGGCCGCCGCTCTCGTCGTCGCCGTACCGGTCGGCAGCGCCTACGCCATCGACGAGGTTCCCTGCCAAGGCAGGACGGACCTCCTGAAGGTCGAGGGGCACTCATGGGGAGGGTCGCTCGAGATCTGCTACGCGAACGCGGGCAGGGACGAGTACCCGGGCGGCATCTGGGTGGACAGGATCTCCACCGGAAACAATGACATTATCTACTACGACGTCAACGGGGCCACGGTGGAGATCAACCGGTGGACCATTTTTCAGCCGCGAAACGCGGTGCACGTCAATGCAATTCAAATCCGGTGACGACCCCACGGGTCGTGTTCGCGTGATTCGGAAACCTCGCGGATAGCACCGGGATGTGGCGGGGCGATTCCTCTCCCGGACGCCCCGCCTCAACCTCGGTCCACCGCCTGATGATCGGCCTGTCGACGGAGAAGTAGGAAAAGGTATCTGCTACGGGCTGCGGCCCGGCGGGGTGCATCTTCGCAAAGCACATGTTGGGTCAGGAATGTTGGCCGTATCTCGTGGTGTGAACGGGCCGCGTATCCGGAGCAGGGTCCGGCCGCGCACGGCTGGGCGGAGGACCATGGCGTGTCTCCTGCGCGATCAGGACGGGGCGGAGCCGCCGTCGACCGCCGTGCGCTGACGCCTGTAGTGGCGAGCTGCGCGGGCTCGGTTTCCGCATGACGGCTTGCACCACTCCTGCCGCCCGTGGCTCTTGACGAAGTAGCGCACGCAGCGGGGCGCGGTGCAGGACCGCAACTGCGTGCGCTGCGGGCCGCTGAGAAAGTCGATGGCGGCTCGGGCCAGGGCCGCGACAAGCCGAACGTGCGGATCGCTTTCCGCGGACAGCAGGCGGGTGGTAGGGACTCCTTCGAGGGGCCAGTCGATCTGTGGAGCGACCGGTTCCCGCGCGGCGGCCGTGTTGAGGTGGGCCATCGCCTGGTCGGCGGTCATCAGGCGATGGGCGTCCGCCGGGCTGGGGGGTGCGGGGGCGACCACTCGGGCGAACAGGGCCCGGACTGCCTGCCGAAGCTCGATGATCGCGAGCCTGAGGTCTTCGTCCGCCGCGAGTTCTCCGGCCGGAATGTGGCCGGCCGGCAGGTCCCCCTGCTCTTGGATCCAGTGCGTCGTTCCCTGGACCGTGGCGAGATCGTCGGCGACGCCGCCGTGTCCGTCGTGGTGAATCGTGCCCGCCGCCCGTCCGTTGATCGTCGGACCGGCCGTCACCTGGACCCTGCGCATGCCGTGGGAGGGCGACAAGGCCGCGGACCTCGACCAGCCGCCCGGTCTCGCGTTCCACATCCTGTCCGACGACCGGCGCCTGACCACCCACTACCGCGTCGTGCTCTGATCCCCGCCCGCACGGTCCGGAGGCATCGTGGTCCATCCCTACGCCGTCGCCGGGTTCCTGGTGGCGCTCCTTCCCCTGATCGCCACCCCCGGAGCCAGCCTGGCCCTGCTGATCCGGCATGTCACCGGCAGTGGCGCCCGTCGGGCTCTTCCCGTCATCCTCGGCACGGTCACCGGCCTGTACATCCATGCCACCCTCGCCATTGCCGGCCTGTCGGCCCTGGTCATGCACTCCAGCCTGGCCTTCTCCGGCGTCAAGCTCATCGGTGCCGTCTACCTCATCGGCCTGGGCATCTGGACATGGCGTTCCGCCACACCGAACGCGGCACCCGTCCCTCACCGCCAACCTCTACCGAAGGAGTCGGGCTCGGTCTACGCCCAGGCATTGCTCGCCAACGTCCTCAACCCGAAGGCGGCGGCCATCTACTTGACCCTGGTCCCCCAGTTCATCGCACCCGACCAGCCCTTCGGCGGCCAGATCCTCACCTTGGCCACCGCCCACGCGCTGCTGATCACACTCTGGCTCGCCGCCTGGACCCTCCTCGTCCTGCGTGCCTCACAGGCCCTGCACAAACCCCGCTTCAAGCGAACCGCCGCCAAGGCCACGTCAGCGGTCCTCGTCGCCATCGGCGTCCGGAGCGCCATGACGTAGGCCGAGAGCCGTGTCGGCAAACGACACGGTGGTCCGGCCGAGCCTCCGGCGATCGGTGTCACCCATCCGGTCAGGTCGGTCCTGGGCGAACGTCAGTCGGAGTTCTGCCAGACGAGAAACCCCTGCCCGTCCGGAGTCAGAACGGGAATCCAGGCTTCGTCGGCCTCCGCAAGTCGGGACTCGTCGAGAACCAGCGGAGTGGGCAGTACGTCCTCCTGGTTGGCCGACCCCCAGATGCACAGGTCGGCGACCTCCCGGCGTAGCCGGTCGAGCAGATTCTGCGGCCAGTTGAACTGTCTTGATCCGCAGCCCTTGAGCTCACCGACGAACAGATCGCTCAAGCCGGCGTCCGCACCGGGGACGTAGAAGGGCAGCAGATAGCCCTCCTGCTCGTAGGGAATACAGCCGTAACCTCCGCCTTGAGTCCGGTAGATGACGCCAGTCGGTGCGGCCACCACGACGAACATCCACCCGGATCCGGTTTCGTCGTTGTCGAGGAAGACGCGTCTCTTGCCGTCGGCCACAGCCCTGCCCTTCCTGTGCGTCGCTCCATCGGCATCAGTCATGGGAGCACCCTCGCACGGGCAGGTGCGCGGCCGGCCTGCCCGGCCCGCCGATGCTGGGCGAGGCCGGAGAGGGCTGGGCGCGCGGTCGTTCGATCACAGGTGGTTGCGGTGGGTACGGTGGCGCGGAGGCCGTCGTGACCCGCGGGCCGGCCGGAGCGTGGAAGGAACCACCGAGATCATGTGCGCCATCGTGACCCGCCGCCCGAGCGGGGTGTCCGGATGAACGGCACCCCGATGCCCGGAGCGGAGGAATCCGTCCTGCTGCGCACCGAAGGACGGGCCGGCCACATCGTCCTCAACCGGCCCAGGGCGCTGAACGCCCTGAACCACGCGATGGTGCGCCGGATCGACCGGGCGCTCACCGCCTGGGAACACGACCCCGCCGTCGAGACCGTCGTCATCACCGGCGCCGGGGAACGCGGCCTGTGCGCGGGCGGCGACATCCGGGTCGTCCACGACGACGCGCGCGACGGGGACGGCACCGCGTCGGCCGCGTTCTGGCGCGACGAATACCACCTCAACGCCCGTATCGCCCGCTACCCCAAGCCGTACGTGGCGGTGATGGACGGCATCGTGATGGGCGGCGGAGTCGGTGTCTCGGCGCACGGCAGCGTCCGGATCGTCACCGAGCGCTCACGCGTCGCCATGCCCGAGACCGGCATCGGTTTCGTCCCCGACGTCGGCGGCACCCGTCTGCTCGCCCTCGCCCCGGGCGAACTCGGCACCCATCTCGCCCTGACAGGCGCCTCGATCGGCGCCGGGGACGCGCTGCTGTGCGGCCTCGCCGACCACTGTCTGCCGTCCTCCTCGCTCCGACGGTTCCTGTCCGACCTCGCGGAAGGGTCCGTGGCCGAGGCCCTGGCCACTCACGCGCGGCCCGCCCCGCCGGCCGAACTCGCCGAGCGGCGCGAGTGGATCGACGCCTGCTACGGCGCCGACACCGTCGAGGAGATCATCCGGCGGCTCCTCGCGGCCGACGACCCGGCCGCCAAGGAGACGGCGGAGATCCTGCTCGGCAACTCGCCCACCGCCCTGAAGGTCACGCTGGCCTCCCTGCGCCGGGCCCGGCGGCTCGGATCGCTGGAGCGGGTGCTCGACCAGGAGTACCGCGTCTCCTGCGCCGCCCTGTCCGCACCCGACCTGGTGGAAGGCGTCCGGGCCCAGATCATCGACAAGGACGGCGAGCCGCGCTGGTCCCCGGCCACACTCGCCGAGGTCACCGACGCCGACGTCGAGCGCTTCTTCACACCCCTGGGCGAACGCGAACTCGGCCTGTCCGACGGCGAGTCCGGCACCTGAACGGACCCGGGGCGGCACTGAGGACCGGCGCGTCACCTGGGACGAGAGGAAGATCACCCCGGTCGGCGCGGTCTTGGCCAGAAACGCGCCACGCGGTACGGTCGGTCCGATATCGATGACGTCAAGACGGAAGCCGGCGGAAATCCGGCACGGTCGCGCCACTGTGAACGAGACGTCCCAGCCACGCTGGGCCTCGTGAGTCAGACCCGTAGGCGTCATCCTGTGCACCACCGAGATGGGACGCGAACTCCCGAGGAGGTCCTGCCATGGCGCAGACCGTCGCTCCGCCGACAGCCACCACCCCCGCTCTCCCCGCCAAGCTGCCGATCGGTGCGATCGTCCCCTGGGCGGCCTTCTTCGGCATCCTGATGCTGGTCCTGCTGTACTTCGTCGGCGCCGAACAGGGCGCCACCTCCGTCGTCTCCGGCGAGGACGTCCACGAGTGGGTGCACGACGCCCGCCACCTGCTCGGCTTCCCCTGCCACTGACGCGAGGGAGAGCGCTCATCATGAACTCCGCAACGGTAAGAAACCTCCTCGTACGCGGCATGCTCGCCGGCCTCGCGGCCGGTGTACTGGCCCTGGTCGTCGCCTACTTGCTCGGTGAACCGAGCGTCGACAGCGCGATCGGCTTCGAGGAGGCCCACTCCCACGCACACGGGCACGAGGTCGAACTCGTCTCCCGCAGCCTCCAGTCCACCGCGGGCCTCGCCACCGGCGTCCTGGTCTACGGCGTCTCCTTCGGCGGAATCGCCGCGCTCGCCTACTGCTTCGCCCTCGGCCGAGTGGGCCGCTTCGGCCCGCGCGCGACCGCGCTCCTGCTGTCCGGGACCGCGCTCCTGGCCGTGTACGTCGTGCCGTTCCTGAAGTACCCGGCCAACCCGCCGTCGGTCGGCGACCCCGACACCATCGGCAAGCGGACCACCCTGTACTTCCTGATGATGGTCCTCAGCGTGCTTCTCGCGGTGGGAGCCACCATCCTCGGCAAGCGCCTCGCGCCCAGCCTCGGCACCTGGTACGCCACCGTGGTCGCGGTGGCCGCCTTCGCCGTCGTGATCGGACTCGCCTACGAGTTCCTGCCCGTCATCAACGAGGTGCCCAAGGACTTCCCGGCCACCCTGCTCTGGCGGTTCAGGCTCTCCGCCCTCGCCATCCAGACCGTCCTGTGGGCCGGATTCGGCCTGGTCTTCGGCGAGTTGGCCGAGCGCATGCTCAACCCCAGGCCCGCGACAGCTCCTTCGGGCCGATCCGTTCCCGCCGCGAACTGAACCACCGGCACACACACGACAGGCCCCCGGATCTCTCCGGGGGCCTGTCGTGTTGTGGGTCCGAGCGGTGGCCGGGCTCCGACCTGCCCCGCCACCGCCGTTCGCGTCAGCGGCCCTCGCCGCCGAAGACCTTCAGAATCCGCTCCGCCGCGAGCGTCGCCGTCAACCCGCCCTCGCGGACCTGCCGTTCGAGGTCGGGGGCGACGGCCCGTACGGCCCGATCGGCGTGCAGACGGCCGAGCAGCTCGTCCCGGACCATCGTCCAGGTCCAGTCCACCTGCTGGTCACGGCGCTTCTCGGCGAGACGGCCGGTCGAGTCGAGCAGCACCCGGTGCTGCTCCAGACGGTCCCAGAGCGTGTCCAGACCCGCCGACTCACGGGCGCTGCAACTCAGCACCGGCGGCGTCCAGGCGGCGTCCTTGCCGTGCATCAGCCGCAGCGCGCCCGCCAGTTCACGCGCTGCCGACTGCGCGTCACGCTCGTGCGGGCCGTCCGCCTTGTTGACGGCGATCACGTCGGCCAGCTCCAGGACACCCTTCTTGATGCCCTGCAACTGGTCCCCGGTACGCGCCAGCGTCAGCAGCAGGAAGGAGTCGACCATGTTCGCGACCGCCGTCTCGGACTGGCCGACGCCGACGGTCTCCACCAGCACCACGTCGTAGCCGGCCGCCTCCATCACCACGATCGACTCGCGGGTCGCCTTCGCCACCCCGCCGAGCGTGCCGGCGGTGGGGGAGGGGCGGATGAACGCGGCCGGGTCCACGGCCAGACGCTCCATACGCGTCTTGTCACCGAGGATCGAGCCGCCCGTACGGGTGGAGGACGGGTCGACGGCGAGCACCGCTACCCGGAACCCGAGCGAGGTCAGCATCGTGCCGAATGCGTCGATGAACGTCGACTTGCCCACGCCCGGCACCCCGCTGACGCCGATCCGCCGGGCCTTCCCGCTGTACGGGAGCAGCTCGGTCAGCAACTCCTGTGCCAGCGCCCGGTGCTGGGGCCGGGTGGACTCGACGAGCGTGATGGCGCGGGCGACCAGCGCCCGCTTCCCGTCGAGCACACCCTTGACATAGGTGTCGAGTGGGATCACAGGTCGTGCCCGAGGTCGGCAGAGAGCCGCTGGACGAGGTCGTACGCCGCGTCCGGGATCACCGTCCCGGGCGGGAAGACCGCAGCGGCGCCCATCTCCAGCAGCGTCGGCACGTCCTGCGGCGGGATGACCCCGCCGACCACGATCATGATGTCCTCCCGGCCCTCCGCCGCGAGTTCCTCGCGCAGCGCCGGTACGAGGGTGAGGTGCCCGGCGGCCAGCGACGAGACGCCCACGATGTGCACGTCCGCCTCCACCGCCTGACGGGCGACCTCACCCGGCGTCTGGAACAGCGGGCCGACGTCGACGTCGAAGCCCAGGTCGGCGAAAGCGGTCGCGATCACCTTCTGGCCGCGGTCGTGACCGTCCTGGCCCATCTTGGCGACCAGGATGCGCGGGCGCCGGCCCTCGGCCTCCTCGAACGCGTCCACCAGCGTGCGGGTACGGTCCACGGACGGGGACTCCCCTGCCTCGTTGCGGTACACCCCGGAGATCGTACGGATCTGGCCCGCGTGCCGCCCGTACACCTTCTCCAGGGCGTCGGAGATCTCACCGACTGTGGCCTTCGCGCGGGCCGCGCGCACCGCCAGCTCCAGCAGGTTGCCCTCGCCGGCCGCCGCCCGTGTCAGATCCTCGAGCGCGCCCTGGACCTCCCGGTCGTCGCGCTCGGCGCGCAGCCGGCGCAGCTTCTCGATCTGCTGCGTGCGGACGGAGGAGTTGTCGACCTTGAGGACGTCGATCTGCTCGTCGGTCTCCACGCGGTACTTGTTCACGCCGATGACCGGCTGGCGGCCGGAGTCGATGCGGGCCTGGGTGCGGGCCGCCGCCTCCTCGATCCGGAGCTTCGGGATGCCGGCGTCGATGGCCTGTGCCATGCCGCCCGCCGCCTCGACCTCCTCGATGTGCTGCCAGGCCCGGCGGGCGAGGTCGTACGTCAGCTTCTCCACGTAGGCGCTGCCGCCCCACGGGTCGATGGCCCGGGTCGTACCGGACTCCTGCTGGATCAGGAGCTGGGTGTTGCGGGCGATCCGAGCGGAGAAGTCGGTGGGCAGGGCGAGTGCCTCGTCCAGCGCGTTGGTGTGCAGCGACTGGGTGTGGCCCTGGGTGGCCGCCATGGCCTCCACGCACGTACGCGTCACGTTGTTGAACACGTCCTGAGCGGTCAGCGACCAGCCGGACGTCTGTGAATGGGTGCGCAGGGAGAGGGACTTGGCGTTCTTCGGGTCGAACTGCCGGACCATCTTGGCCCACAGCAGGCGCGCCGCCCGCATCTTGGCGATCTCCATGAAGAAGTTCATGCCGATCGCCCAGAAGAACGAGAGCCGCGGCGCGAACGCGTCCACGTCCAGGCCCGCCTCGCGGCCCGCCCGGATGTACTCCACACCGTCCGCGAGGGTGTACGCCAGCTCCAGGTCGGCCGTCGCGCCCGCCTCCTGGATGTGGTACCCGGAGATGGAGATGGAGTTGTAGCGCGGCATCCGCTGCGAGGTGTACGCGAAGATGTCGGAGATGATCCGCATCGACGGCTTCGGCGGATAGATGTAGGTGTTGCGGACCATGAACTCCTTCAGAATGTCGTTCTGAATGGTTCCGGCCAGCTTCTCGGGCGGTACGCCCTGCTCCTCCGCCGCCACGATGTAGAGCGCCAGCACCGGCAGCACGGCGCCGTTCATCGTCATCGACACGGTCATCCTGTCCAGCGGGATGCCGTCGAAGAGCTGACGCATGTCGTAGATGGAGTCGATGGCCACGCCCGCCATGCCGACGTCGCCCGTCACCCGGGGGTGGTCGCTGTCGTAACCGCGGTGCGTGGGCAGGTCGAAGGCGATCGACAGGCCCTTCTGGCCCGCGGCGAGGTTGCGGCGGTAGAAGGCGTTGGACTCCTCGGCGGTGGAGAAGCCCGCGTACTGGCGGATCGTCCACGGCTGGTTGACGTACATCGTCGGGTACGGGCCGCGCAGATACGGTGCCATGCCCGGGTACGTGTCCAGGAAGTCGAGGCCCTCCACGTCACGGCCGGTGTACAGCGGCTTGACCGCGATGCCCTCCGGCGTCTCCCAGAAAGCGTCACCGGCGCCCGTGGCCTTGCCGGCGGCGGCCTTCCACTCGTCGGCGCCGCCATCGGCGGTGGGCGTCCCCAGGTCGATCCCGGAGAAGTCGGGGATTCCCATCAGGAGGACACTCCCATGCGGTCGAGGGTGGCGGAGAGGACGGCGACGGCGTCGCAGCCCGCGAAGACGTAGGAGTCGACACCGGCGTGGTCCGCGGGGCGGCCGGCCAGGAAGACGTGCCGGGCCCCGGCCGCGGCGAGGGCCTCGGCCGTGCTCGCGGCCCGCTCCTCGTACAGCGCGTCGCTGGAGCACAGGACGGCCTCGGTGGCCCCGCTGTGCTCGAACGAGCCGTCCGTGACGGGCTCGATGCCGCCGGCCTGGAACAGGTTGGCGACGAAGGTGCTGCGCGCGGTGTGCGCGGCGGCCGGGCCGATCGTGGCGAGATAGATCCGGGGGCGGGACCCGGTGGCGGCGAGATGCGCGTCGGAGCGGGCCCGCAGCGCCTCGTACGCCTCGTCGCGGCGTACCCGCGGCAGGCCCCCGGAGGGTGCCTCGGGAGCGGGCTCGCGCTCCACCGGCCGCTCCGCCAGGTGCGGGAACTCGCTGACTCCGGTGATCGGTTCGCGCCGCTTGGCGAGCTTCACCGAGCGGGCCGCCCAGGTGTCCGCCAGGTCGCGCGCCAGCCGGCCCGAGCGCAGGACCGCGGCCTGGCCGCCGTCCCGCTCGATCCCCTGGAAGAACTCCCAGCCCGCGTGGGCGAGTTCGTCGGTCAGCTTCTCCACGTACCAGGAGCCGCCCGCCGGGTCGATCACCCGGGACAGGTGCGACTCCTCGATGAGGATCGTCGAGGTGTTGCGGGCGATGCGCCGCGCGAACGCGTCCGGCAGACCGAGCGCGTGGTCGAAGGGCAGGACGGTGACGGACTCGGCGCCGCCGACACCGGCCGCGAGCGTCGCGATGGTCGCGCGCAGCATGTTCACCCACGGATCGCGGCGCGACATCATCACCGGCGAGGTCACGGCGTGCTGCGTCTGCGCACCCGCGGCCGGCGCCCCGCACACCTCGGCGACCCGTGCCCACAGCCTGCGCGCCGCCCGCAGCTTGGCGATCGTCAGGAACTGGTCGGCGGTCGCCGCGTACCGGAACTCCAGTTGCGCACAGGCCTGTTCGACGGACAGGCCCGCCTCGGTCAGCTCGCGCAGATAGGCGACGCCGGTCGCCAGCGAGGCGCCCAGTTCCTGCGCGGCCGAGCCGCCCGCCTCGTGGTACGGGAGCGCGTCGACGGTCAGGGCCCGCAGTCCGGGGTACGCGTCCGCGCACCGCAGGGCGAGCGGGACGACCGGGGCGAAGTCCATCGCCGTGCCCGTACGGGCCTCGTGGCCGAGCGGGTCCGCGCCGAGGTTGCCGCGCGCGGCACCCGGTGCGACGCCTCGCGCCGCGTACAGCCGCAGCAACTCCTGGGCCGCCGCCTCGACGTCACGACCCGCGTCGAGGACGACGGGCGCCAGATCGAGGTAGACGCCGTCCAGGACCGCTTCGAGCGAGGAGACCGGAACGCCGCCCTCGCCGACCGTGAGCCACAGCGAGGTGACGCCGTTCTCCAGGTCGCCGAGGACCAGGGCGTTGTCCGCCGCCGTGTGGCGCTGCCGTACGTCCCAGCCGCCCACGGTGTTGCCCTCGGGCCTGCCGCCCCGGACGAAGGGGGCGAAGCCGGGGAAGCCGGCGTCGGCGGCCGTGTCGCGCGCGGTGTACAGGGGCTTGGTGGCGAGACCGTCCTCGAGCGAGGTGGACAGCGCGTCCTCGGCGGCCGCGCCCGAGACCTCCTTGCCCGATTTGCGCAGCACACCTTCTACCAGGAGCTGCCACTGGTCATGGGTCGCGGAAGGGAACTCGGCGGCCAGCGCGAGCCCGTCGTTGGGCAGGACTGTCATGCTCGGATGCTAGGTCAGAGGACTAGGGAGACAGCAGAGGCCCAGGCTGTGACCTTGACCTCTTGCTGTCGGTGATCCAGATCTCAGCCGTCCGGCGGGGGTGCGCGGCCCGCCGGAGACGGTCGTCAGTCCGCCGGCGCGGGCACCTTCGTCGCGGGGTCGCCGTCGACGGCGGCGGCGAGTTGCGGCACCAGCCGGTCGAGCATGTACGGCAGGCTCAGCACGCTGACGAAGGACACCGCGTTGCCGTAGTCGCTGGTCTCCTTGATGTAGACCTCGCGGTTCTGCCGCGCGACCTTCAGGTCCGCGTACAGGGCGTCCTTGTGCAGTTTGGCCTCGTCCTCGGCGGTGTCCGAGACGATCCACACGATCGCGTCGGTGTCCAGCAGGTCGGTGCGCTCCTTGCTGATGTTGGCGCCGAACTCGTCACCGATGACCTTGTCCAGGTCGGCCGGAAGGGTGAAGCCGAGGCCGGTGAGCAGTCGGGAACGGGGGTCCTGGCTGCCGAAGACGAAGATGCCCTCGTACGGGGTGGCCATGACGGCGGTGGACTTGGCGAACGCGGGGTTCTTCGCGGCGGCGGCCTTGATGTCGGCCTCGACGCCGGAGACCAGCGACTCGGCCTTGGACTCCTGGCCGAGCGCCTTTCCGATGATCTCGGTCTGCTTCTGCCACGGCACGCCGAAGTCGTTGTACTCCTTCGGCTGGGCCACCACGGGGGCGAACTTGGACAGGGTCGTGTACTGCGCCTTGGTGAGGCCGCCGTAGACGGCGAGGATCAGGTCGGGGCGCAGTGCCGCGATCTTCTCCGTCCGCGGGCCGGTGCCGGTGTCCTTCAGGACGGTCGGCGTCGTGGCGCCGGCCGCCTTGCCGGCCGCCTTGCCGGCGGCCCAGGGGCCGATGGCTCCCTTGTAGCCGCCGAGCCATTCGGTGGTACCGACGGGCACCTTGCCCAGCGCGAGCACGGCGTCCTGGTCGGTGAGGCCCACCGTGACGATCCGCCGGGGTTCGGACGTGATGGTCGTGCTGCCGTACTTGTGCGCGATCGTGACGGGCCACGCCTTGCCCGGGGCCGCGGGCTTCGCGGAACCGGCGTCGTCGGTGCTCCCCGGGGAGCCGCAGGCCGCGACGGTGCTGAAGAGCATGAGGACGGAGGCGAGGGCCGCGGCGAGCCGTGTGCCTCTCAAAGAGCCGAGCATCAGTGGTCCTTCGGGGTCGGAGCGGTGTCGGTGTGCGGGGGGTGGTCGGCGTGCGCGCGCGTGCCGGACCAGGCCTGCCAGAGGGAGGCGTAGGTCCCGTCCGCCGCGCACAGTTCGTCGTGGTGGCCGCTCTCCACGATCCGGCCGTCCTCCATGACGACGATCCGGTCCGCGGCGGCGGCCTGGGTGAGGCGGTGGGCGACGACGAGGGCCGTGCGCCCCTCGATCGCCCGGGCCGCGGCCCTCTCCAGAAGCCGGGCGCCGGTACTGCCGGCCTCGGCCGTCGCCTCGTCGAGGACGGCCACCGGCGGATCGGCCAGCACCAGGCGGGCCAGGGCGAGTTGCTGGACCTGGGCGGGGGTGAGCCGGTGGCCGCCCTCGCCCACGACGGTGGCGAGTCCGTCGGGCAGGGCCTCGACCCAGTCGAGCGCGTCGACGGTGGCGAGCGCGGCCCGCAGTTCGTCGTCGCCGGCCGTGTCCCGGGCCAGCCGCAGGTCCGCGGCGAGCGGCCCGGCGAAGACGTGCGTCTCCTGGGTGACCAGGGCGACGGACAGCCCGCCCGCCGCCCTCGCGCCGGGCAGACGGACGGAGCCGGAGGCAGGCCGGTGCACACCGGCGATGAGCTTGGCCAGGGTGGTCTTCCCCGCGCCGCTCGGGCCGACCAGGGCCACCCGCTCCCCGGGCCGCAGCGTGAGGTGCACGTCCCGCAGCACCGGCCGGCCCGGCTCGTAGGCGTGGTCGACACCGACGACGGTGACCGCGCCGGGCGACGGTTCGGTGCCCTGGGTGGACGGTTCGCCACCGGTGTTCCTGTCGGCGGAACCGGGGTCGGTGGGGTCGGCGGAACCGGTGTCGGCGGCGGCCGGTGCCGGTCCGTCGGCGGGGCCGTCCGTGACGCCGACCAGCCGGTTGAGCGCCGCCGTCGCCGTCTGGGCGTCGTCGAGGAGGACGAGGGCCGAGTTGACCGGCGAGAAGAGGCTGTGGAAGTAGAGGGCGGCCGCGGTGGCCGTGCCGATGCTCACCGATCCGGCGCGCACCAGGAAGAACCCGGTGACCAGCACGGCGGCGAGGCCGGTGTACTCGGCTACGTGCAGCCGGTTGTAGAACCGCAGCACCAGCTCGACCCCGCGCATCGTCATCCCCACGGCCGCGGAGGAGCGTTCGGTGACGTGCGCGGTGTGCTCCTCCTCCAGGCGGTACGCGCGTACGGTGCCGGCCCCCGCGATGGTGTCCAGCAACTGCTGCTGCTGGGCCCCGGTGGCGATCCGTTCGCGGGCGTACAGGGGCACGGCGTTGCGGACGTACCAGCGCGCGGTGTGCGCCTGTACGGGGACGGCGATCAGGGCGGCGAGCAGGAAACGCCAGTCCAGCGCCGCCATCGCGACGAGCGTGAGCACGATGGCGAGGACCGAGCGGACCAGCTCGGGCAGGGCCGAACGGACGGCCTCGCCGACCCGTGCGACATCCCGGGTGACGCGAGCGCTGAGGTCCCCGGTGCCCGCCTTCTCGACCTGCTCCAGCGGCAGGCGCAGCGCCCGGTCCACGAACAGCTCGCGCAGCCGCGCGAGGACGCTCTCGCCGAGTTGCGACACGAGCGACAGCCCGAGCGCCGTCGCGCCGCCCTGGACCAGCGCCACCACGACCAGCAGGACGGCGGGCAGCGTGAGATCGCCGGGCGGCCGGTGGCCGGCGACGAGGTCCACCATGTGCCCCAGCAGTGGCTGGACGAGGAGTCCCACGGCGGTGGCGGCGACCATCGTCGCGAAGCAGGCGAGAGCCGTACGGCGGTGGGGGCGGACCAGTTCGCGCAGGGCGGCCCGCGTCCTGGCCGGGGTCGCCGTGGGCAGGAGTTCGCGAGCGGTCGTGATCTCGCCGGTCACGTCCGCCGCGTCCGCGCTCATGCCAGCACCGCCGAACGGTAGATCTCGTGGCGGCGCACCAGGTCGGCGTGCGGGGCCGTGTCGGTGACCCGGCCGTCGTGGATGAGCAGCACCCGGTCGGTGACGGAGAGCAGCGCGGGGCTGGTCGTGACGAGCAACGTGGTGCGGCCCTTGCGGAGTTCACGGATGCCCGAGGCGATGCGGGCCTCGGTGACGGTGTCGACCGCCGTGGTCGGTTCGTGGACCACGAGGACGGGCCGGTCGGCCGCCAACGCGCGGGCCAGGGCGACCCGTTGGCGCTGTCCGCCGGACAGCGACCGGCCCCGTTCGCTGACCGCCGTGTGTTCGCCGTCGGTCAGGGTCTCGGACACCTGGGTCACCCCGGCCGCCGTCATCGCGGCCTCGGGAGCGCTCGTCCCGGGAGCGGCGGCCGTGACGTTGCCGAGGATCGTGCCCTCGAAGAGGTCCGCGTCGTGCTCGGCCACGAGGATCGCCGTACGGATCTCGGCCGGGTCCAGGTCGCGCAGGGGCACCCCGTCCAGCTCGACCGATCCCGCGTCGGGGTCGCCGCGCCGGCTCAGACAGCGCAGCAGGTCGGCGGCGTGCGCCGGGTCGGTGGTCACCACGCCGACCAGTTCGCCGGGGGCGACGTCGAGGTCGATGTCGCGCAGTCCGCCGTGGCGGAGGCCGGCCAGCCGTACGGCGCCCCGTACCGGCTGGGGCAGGGGGCTGCCGCCCGAGGTGACGGCGGGCGCGGTGGCCAGCACCTCCGCGATCCGGGTGGCCGAGGCCCGGCCCTGGGCGAGTTCGGCGTTGACCCAGGCGAGGACCTCAAGGGGGCCGACGAGGAAGAGGGCGAGCCCGACCGCCGACACCAACTGGCCCAGGCTGATGCTTCCTTGGGCGGCCAGCCGGCCGCCGACCAGGGCGACCGCGGCGATGAGGCAGCCGGTCAGCGCGAGCACCATGCCGCTCTGGAAGGCCTGTGCCCGGGCCGCGCGCAGGGTGGCGCGCAGCGAGTCGCGGCTGGTGGCGCGGTAGCGCTCGATGGCGGCGGGCTCGCCCCCGATGCCCTTGAGGATCCGCAGTCCGGTGACCAGGTCCGCGGCGATGGCCGAGGCGTGCGCGGCCCGGTCCTGCTCGGCCTCGCTGCGTGATTCCAGCGGCTTGCTCAGCAGGTGCCCGAGCCACAGCAGGACCGGGGTGCCCACCAGGACGACCAGTCCCAGGGCGACCGAGGTGCTCAGCAGGACGACCGCGCAGGTGGTGATGCCGACGAGCGAGGAGAAGCCCAGTGTCAGCGCCAGGTTGACCGCGCCGACGCGTTTGGCGTCCTCGGTCGCGATGCTGGCCAGAGCGCCGGGCAGCCTGCCCTCCTCGGTCCCGCCCCCCGGGCTCAGGACCCGTCGTACGAGGGTGACCCGCAGGGTGTGTTCGGCCCGGACGGCGGCCAGTTCACCGGACCGGGCGCCGATCCGGAAGCTGAGGGCGAGGCCGGCGTAGACGGCGCCGAGGGCAGCGAGCCACAGCACGAGGGCGCCGGAGTCGGATCCCGTGACGGCCCGGTCTATGACGACGCCGATGAGGGTGGGGACGAGGGCCTCGCCGATCTGGTGCCCGGAGGCGAGGAGCGTGCCGAGCGCCACGCGTGCGCGTTGTCCCTCGACCGAGCCTCTCAGGACGCTGCGCCCCGACGGGTGTGCGGCACTCATCCATACCCCTCCGGGAAGGACGGACGACGGAAACTTAGGTGAGGCTACCTTAAGTTGCGGCGCGATATGCCGTGGAGACACGGATGGTTTCTCGGTGGCGCCGGACAGGTCGGCGTACCGGGGTGCGTCGGCCTGTCCGGGGTCAACTGTCGTACGGCACAGCTGAGTTCAGGCGGAGCAGTCGGTCGCCGGAACCGTCTGGGCCGCGCGGTGGGTGAGCAGGGAATCGAGGATCTCCCCGGAGCGGACGGCGGTGGTGGACAGCAGGGTCGAGGTGAGGCCGTGCGTGTGCTCGGTCGCGCCCTGCACGTAGACGCCCGCCGTCACCTCGGGCGAGAACTCCACCCGGTGGTCGCGGCCGACGAGCAGCGAGTCCTTGTCGTCGCGCAGACACAGTTTCCCGGCCCGGCCCAGCAGCGTGTCCAGGTCCCGGGGGCGGTAGCCGGTCGCGTGGACGAGCAGATCGCAGGAGATGGTCTCCCTTTCGCCGGTGGGGAGGTATTCCACCGTGACGTCGAGCAGGTCGTCCTGGGCCCGCACGTCACGGATGCGCGAGACGTTGCGCAGGCGCAGACGTTCCTTGCCCAGCACCTTCTCGCGGTACATGGTGGCGTACAGCGATTCGATGAGGTCCATGTCCACCACGGAGTAGTTGGTGCCGCGGTGGTAGTCCACCAGGGACTGTTTCACCTCGGGCGTGGACCGGAAGTACACGTCCACCGCCTCGGGGTCGAAGATCCGGTTGGCGAAGGGACTGTCGTCGGCCGGTGTGTAGCCGTACTTCGCGAAGACCGCGCAGATCTCCGCCGCGGGGAACGACCGGTGCAGATAGTCGACCGCCTCGGCCCCGCTCTGGCCCGCGCCGAGGACCAGGATCCGCTCGACAGGAGTGCCGGAGACGGCCAACTCGGTGACCCGGGGGACCAGTTCGCTGTTGTGCCAGACACGGTCGGAGAGCGTCGTGTCCGGCGGCAGATGCGGTTCCAGGCCGACCGCCACCGACAGGTTGCGGGCCCGCCGGGTGATGGTGCGCTCGAGGTCACCGGGCACCCGGCTGGTCACGTCGAACCAGCGGACCTCGCCGTCCTCGCCGGTCACCGGTTCGACGGCGACGACCTCCGAGTCGTAGCGGACGAGATGCGAGAGCCGGGACGCGGCCCACACGAAGTACTCGTGGAACTCGATCCGCAGCGGGAAGAGCGTCTTCGCGTTGAGGAAGTCGACCAGCCTGCCCCGTTCCCGCAGGAAGCAGAGGAAGGTGAAGTCGCTGGTGGGGTTGCGCATCGTGGCCAGGTCCTTGAGGAAGGAGACCTGCATCGTGGCGTCGTCGATCAGCATGCCGCGGTGCCAGCCGAAGGAGGGCTGACGCTCCAGGAACTCCGCGCGGATCCGGTCCTCGGTCGATGCCTGGGCGTTGTGTTCCTCGATGGCGATGGCCAGTGCGAGATTTGACGGGCCGAAACCGATCCCGAGTACGTCGTGTATGGCGTCCGGTTCGTCGTCCAGTGCGTTCACCGCAACTTCCCTTCCCTTGGGCGCCCCTGATGGTAAATAAGGTTAGCCTTACCTTGCAATGGTGGTCTCCAGGAGAGGATCGACTATGCGGGTCGTCATGTTCGGCTACCAGACCTGGGGGCATCGCACGCTCCAGGCCCTGCTGGAGTCCGGCCACCAGGTGGTGCTGGCGGTCACCCATCCCAAGAGCGAGCACGCCTACGAAAAGATCTGGGACGACTCCGTGGCCGACCTCGCCGACAAGCACGGCATCCCGGTGCTGCTGCGCAACCGGCCCGACGACCCCGAACTCCTCGCCGCGCTGCGGGACGCGGCGCCGGACATCATCGTCGCCAACAACTGGCGCACCGTGCTTCCCCCGGAGGTCTTCGACCTTCCCCCGCACGGCACGCTCAACATCCACGATTCGCTGCTGCCGGCCTACGCGGGCTTCTCGCCCCTCATCTGGGCGCTGATCAACGGCGAGCGCGAGGTCGGTGTCACGGCGCACCGCATGAACGCCGAACTGGACGCCGGGGACATCCTGTTGCAGCGCGCGGTCCCGGTCGGGGCGACCGACACGGTGACCGACCTCTTCCACCGCACCGTGGACCTGATCACGCCGGTCGTGACCGAGTCCCTCGGCCTGATCGCCTCCGGCCGGGCCCGCTGGATACCGCAGGACCGCGGCAGGGCGAGCTTCTTCCACAAGCGCTCCGCCGAGGACAGCCGTATCGACTGGACCTGGCCGGCCGAGGACCTGGAACGCCTGGTGCGCGCCCAGTCGGACCCGTACCCGAACGCCTTCACCCACCATCGCGGCGAGCGGCTCCGCGTCGTCGACGCCGCCGTGTCCCGCGGACGCTACGGCGGTACGCCGGGGCGGATCTTCATCCGCGAGGACGACGGGATCGTCATTGTGGCGGGAGCGGAGGCCAGGAACGGCCGGCTGCCCGGGCTCCTGGTCCGGCGGGTGCGCACCGAGGACGGGGCCGAGCACGCGGCCACCGACTACTTCCGGACCATGGGCGGCTACCTCACGGCCCGTCCGTGAGCGCTCCGCTCGGCCTCGCCGACCCGATCGCCCCGGTCGAGCGGCTGCGCGGCCGCACGGTCGTCGTCAAGTACGGCGGCCACGCGATGGCGGACCCGCCGCTGCGGCGGGCCTTCGCCCAGGACGTCCTCGCCCTGCGCCGGGGCGGGGTCAGGGTGGTCGTGGTGCACGGCGGCGGCCCGCAGATCGGCGCCCACCTGGACCGGCTGGGCATCGAGTCCGCCTTCCTGGGCGGGCTCCGGATCACCACGCCCGAGACGATGGACGTGGTGCGGATGGTGCTCTCCGGACAGGTCCAGAAGGAACTGGTCGGGCTGCTCAACGAGCGGGGCGCGTACGCCGTCGGGCTCAGCGGCGAGGACGCGCGCACGCTCACCGCCGTGAAACGGTTCGCCGAAGTGGGCGGCGAGCGGGTGGACATCGGACTGGTCGGAGACGTGGTCCGCGTCAACACGGCCGTTCTCGCACTATTACTGAGGCATCGTCACATTCCCGTGGTGTCCTCCGTGGGCCGTGGTGAGGACGGCCAGGTCTACAACGTCAACGCGGACACCGCGGCGGGGGCGGTGGCCGCCGCACTCGGAGCACACGCGCTGGTCGTCCTGACCGATGTGCCGGGCCTGTACGCGAACTGGCCGGACAGCGACCACGTCGTCGATCGCGTCAGCGCCGCCGAGCTGGAGTCGCTGCTGCCCCGGCTGGACGGCGGCATGGCGCCGAAGATGGAGGCGTGCCTGCGGGCCGTCCGGGAGGGCGTGGCGACGGCCCGGGTCCTCGACGGCCGCGCGCCGCACGCACTCCTCCACGGGCTCGCCGGGAGCCGCGGCACCACGATCGTGCCGGACGCCGGGGGGTAGCCGGGCGGTGGTCCCTCACCCCCGGCGGGCGATCGCCGGTTCCACCCGGCCGCACGGGACGGTCCCGCGCGGCCGGCCGGACTCGAAGGGGCCCGGACCCGGAGCGGGGACCGCTCAGTCGGCCCGGGCCGCGGTCTCCAGGGTGGGCGCGCCGTGGTGCCGTCCCATCGGAATGACCAGCGGGGTGTCGCTCACCGGGTCCGTGGTGATCGCGCAGTTCAGATCGAAGACGTCCTCGACGGTCGCGACGGTGATGACCTCGGCCGGGGGGCCCTCGGCCACGATCCGCCCGGCTTTCATGGCGACGACGTGATCGGCGTACCGGCACGCCTGGTTGAGGTCGTGCAGCACCATCACGACGGTCCGGTGCTCCCGCCGGTTGAGATCGGTGATGAGGTCCAGTACGTCGATCTGGTGCGCCAGGTCCAGATAGGTCGTCGGTTCGTCGAGGAGCAGGACCTCGGTGCCCTGCGCCACCGCCATGGCGATCCAGGCGCGCTGGCGCTGTCCGCCGGACAGTTCGTCGACGGGCCGGTCCGCGAGCTCCGTCATGCCGGTGGCGGCCAGCGCCGCCCGCACGGCCTCCTCGTCCGCCCTCGACCACTGCCGCCACCAGGTCTGATGCGGCGAGCGGCCGCGGTTGACCAGGTCGACGACGGTCAGCCCCTCCGGCGCGACGGGACTCTGCGGCAGGATGCCGAGCCGTTGCGCGAGCTCCCGTGACGGCATGGAGTGCAGCGCCCTGCCGTCCAGTTGGACGGTGCCGGTCCGGGGTGTCATCAGCCGGGCGAGGGCGCGCAGCAGCGTGGACTTGCCGCACGCGTTGGCGCCGACGATCGCGGTGATCCGGCCCGGCGGGACGACGAGGTCCAGGCCGTCCACCACGGTCCGGTTGTCGTAGGCCAGGCGCAGACCGGTGGCCCGCAGGTCCGGGCCCGCTCCCGGCACGCGGTCGGCCGGCGGGGCGTCCGCCGACAGGGGATTCGCCGACATGGGATCAACCTCCTGAACCCGCGCGGTTGGCGCGGACGAGCAGCCAGAGCAGGATCGGCGCGCCGAGGACGCCGGTGACGATGCCGACCGGGAGTTCCGTGCCGGAGACGAGGGTGCGGGCGATGAGGTCGCTGCCCAGGACCACCAAGGCTCCGGTGAGCCCGGAGGCGACGGTCGGGGGCCAGGCGGTACGGGCCAGACGCTGGGCGATCTGCGGGGCGGCCAGCGCGACGAAGGCGACGGGGCCGGCCGCCGCGGTGGCGAAGGCGATGAGGCCGACCCCGGTGAGCAGGATGGACAGCCGGACGAGCTGTACCCGGGTGCCGAGGCCGGTGGCGACCTCGTCCCCGAGCTGGAGGGTGCGCAGCAGCCGGCCGAGCAGCAGCGCCGCCGGCAGCAGCACCGCCAGCGCGACGGCCAGCGGCCGGGTCTCCTCCCAGGTGCGGCCGTTGAGGTTGCCCACCAGCCAGCCCAGGGCGGCCTGCGCCTCGAAGCGTCCGCCCTTGGCCATCAGGTAGTCGGTGGCGCTCGCGCACATCCAGGAGACGCCGATGCCGACCAGGATGATCCGGTATCCGGTGGTGCCGCGCCGCCAGGCGAGGAGATACACGAGGAAGGCGGTGGCCAGCGCGCCGAGCAGACCGAGCGACTGGGTCCCGAGGCCCGCGTCCCAGCCGAGCACGAGGCCGGCGACCACGGCGGTGCCGGCGCCCTGCGTGAGACCGATCATGTCCGGGCTGGCCAGGGGATTGCGGGTCATCGTCTGGAACAGCGCGCCCGAGACGCCGAACGCCGTTCCGGCGAGGAGCCCGACCAGCGCGCGCGGCAGCCGGAGGTCCTGGACGACCAGCACGGTGCCGGGGTCCCCGGAGGAGCCCAGGGCGCGTACGACGTCCGCGAAGCCGATCGGATAGTCGCCGATCGTCAGGCCCCAGCAGAACAGCAGGAAGGTGCCGACGCCCAGCACCGAGCACAGCGCGACGAGCCGGGGCCGCAGGATTCCCGAGACGGGGGGCACGGCGAGACGGTAGGCGCGGAAGGAGGACGACAGCGGCGGCCGGCCCGAACCGGCGCCGCCCGCCTTCGGGTTGGGAGTGGAGTTCACGGTCGGTCCGGTGATCACGGGATCGGGCACGCTACACCTCCGCCAGGCGCCGGCGGCGGACCAGGGCGATGAAGAACGGGCCGCCGATGAAGGCGACGATCACGCCCGCCTGGACCTCGGTCGGCCGGGCCACGACCCGGCCGAGGATGTCGGCGGTGAGCAGCAGACACGGGGCGAGGACGGCGGAGAGCGGCAGCAGCCAGCGGTGGTCCGGGCCGAGGCCCGCCGACCGGGCCAGCACCCGGGCGATGTGCGGCACGACCAGTCCGACGAAGACGACGGGGCCGATCACCGCGACCGCGGCGCCGGTGAGCAGGGTGATCGCGGCGACGCCCTGGAGGCGGACCAGACCCAGTCGGCGCCCGAGCGAGGCGGCCACGTCGTCGCCCAGGGCCAGGCTGTTGAGGGCGGGCGCGCAGGCCAGCGCCAGCACCGCGCCCACGGCGAGGAACGGCAGGATGCGCAGCACGGTGGTCGAGTCCTGGTCGGCCATCGAGCCCGCGGACCAGAAGCGGTAGCGGTCCAGGGCGTCCGGGTCGGTGAGCGCGATCGCGCTCGTCAGGGAGGACAGCATCGAGGTCACCGCGATGCCGGCGAGCGCCAGTTTGACCGGCGTCAGCCCGGAACGGCCGAGCCCGCCGAGGAAGTAGACCAGCACGCTCGCCGCGAGGGCGCCGGCGAAGGCGAACCAGACGTAGCCGTAGAACGAGCCGAACCCGAACACCCCCACGGCCACCACGATGGCGAACGACGCCCCCGCGCTGACCCCGAGGACTCCCGGGTCGGCGAGCGGATTGCGCGTCAGCGCCTGCATGAGCGCCCCGGCCAGGCCCAGTGCCGCGCCGGCGGTGAGGCCGAGCGTGGTGCGGGGGACCCGCGCGGTCCAGACGATGTTGTCGACGAGCCGGCTCGGCGGGTGGCCGGACAGGGCCCGCACCACGTCGTCGAGCGGTATTCCGGCCGCGCCGACGGCGATGGACGCCAGACAGAGCCCGGCCAGGACCGTGCTCAGCAGCGTCACCATAACGACGGGGCGGACACGCTTGCCCCCGGTCACCTTGCGGTCTCCAACAGCCAACTCCCTTAGGTTAGGCAGGCCTTAAGCGTAGTGGGCGACTCGGCAATCTCCGAGGCCATGGCCTTTTGGTTAGGTAATCCTTACCTTAGTATGGCCGCGGTCCTCCGGCTGAGCCGGTTCCGCGCATTCGGGAGGCACGGTCACCTGTGTCCGCTATCGAAGATCGTGTGTCGGGTGTCGACGACGGCGTCGCGGCGTACTGGCGCCGGCGGCTGGATCCGCTCCCTCAAGAGGCCTCGCTGGCCGTCGACTTCCCGTATCCGGCGCGGTCGGGCGGAGACCGGCGGACCCTGCGCCGCGCGCTCGCCCACGCGGCCGACGAGTCGACCCTGCTGGCGGCGTACGTGGCCCTGCTGCACCGCTACGGCGACACGCGCGACATCACCGTCGGGGTCGAAGAGTTGCCGGTCAGGGTCGCGGTCGACGGCGGCACCCCGTTCGCGGAACTGGTGGACCGGGTGGCCCGGGCGCTCGCGCAGGCCCGCGACCACCGGGTCGAACTCGGCCTGCTGATAGCACAGTTGCTCCCGGAGCCGACCCGTGGCGGGGGCCTGCTGTTCAACACGGCGTTCCGGGCCGCGAGCCGTGAGGCGCCAAGGGACGCGGAGGCGGCAGGTGTTGAGACCGGCGGAGAGCCGGAGGTCCCGGCGGCGGAAGTCCTTGGGGCCGGTGAAGCGTCAGAGGGTGCGGTGGCAACAGTCATTGAGGTCGGAGGGGCGTCAAGGTCCCCGGCGACGGGTGCCGTTGAGGCCGGCGAGGCGTCAGAGGGCGCGACCGGAACCGGTGACCCCGCGCCGACCCCCGCTTCGGACACTGCCCGCCCCCCGCTGGACCTCACCCTCGAACTCGGCCCCGACGAACTGCGACTGACCTACCGTCAGGACCTGTTCACGGACGCCACGGCCCACCGCGTGGCGGACCACTACGTCACCCTGCTGGCCGACGCGCTGGCCCGCCCCGACGCCCTCGTCGGGGAGTTGGAACTGCTCGGGGCCGAGGAACGCGACCGCGTCCTCCGGGAGTGGAACGACACCGGACACGACGTCGCCTCCCGCACCTGGCCGGAGATGTTCGCCGAACAGGTGCGCCAGCGGCCGGACGCCGTCGCGCTCGTCTTCGAGGACGTCCGGCTGACCTACGCCGAACTCGACGAACGCGCCAACCGGCTGGCCCACACGCTCATCGCGCGCGGCGCCGGACCCGAACGGGTCGTGGCCCTCGCCGTCCCCCGCTCCGCCGAGCTGATCGTCGCCGAGGTCGCGGTGCTCAAGGCGGGCGCGGCCTATCTCCCCGTCGACACCGACTACCCGGCCGACCGCGTCTCGTACATGCTGGCCGACGCCTCACCCGTCTGCCTGGTCACGACGGCGGAGCTGGCTGGCGACATCCCGCCGTGCCCGGGCACGGACGTCCTGGTCCTCGACGCGCCCGGG
This sequence comes from Streptomyces sp. NPDC096324, assembly GCF_044763015.1. Taxonomy (NCBI): domain Bacteria; kingdom Bacillati; phylum Actinomycetota; class Actinomycetes; order Kitasatosporales; family Streptomycetaceae; genus Streptomyces; species Streptomyces sp. NPDC096324. The sequence goes on from NZ_JBIWFK010000006.1 coordinate 201,320, forward strand.
ACGAGGAGCGAGCTGGCGGCGAGCCCGGTCCACGACCCGGGGGAGCCCGACCGCGGTCCGCTGGCCGTCGCGGGTGCCGCCTACGTCATCTACACCTCAGGTTCCACCGGCCGCCCCAAGGGCGTGGTGCTGTCCCACGCCGGTGTCGCCAAGCTCGTCGCCACCCAGACCGAGCGGTTCGGGATCGGACCGCACAGCCGCGTCCTCCAGTTCGCCTCACCGAGCTTCGACGTCGCGTTCTGGGACCTGTGCCTCGGCCTGCTCTCCGGCGGCCGCCTCGTGGTCGTGCCCACCGAACTGCGCGTCCCGGGCGCTCCGCTCGCCGACTACGCCCACGCCCACGGCATCACCTTCATGATCCTCCCGCCGACCCTCCTCGCCGCCCTGCCCGAGGACGTCGAACTGCCGCCGGCCACCCTGCTCGCCGGCACCGAGCGGGTCTCGCCCGAGCTCGTCGGCCGCTACGCCCGCGGCCGGATGATGTTCAACGCCTACGGCCCCACCGAGGCCACCACCAACTCCACGCTCGGCCTGTGCGACCCCGACACCCCCGCCGGCACCGTCGTGCCCATCGGGGTCCCCGACCCGGGCACCCGCGCCTACGTCCTCGACGCCCGGCTGCGGCCCGTCCCCGCCGGTGTCACGGGCGAGCTCTACCTCGGTGGCGCCGGGCTGGCCCGCGGCTACCTCGGACGGCCCGGCCTGACCGCCGAACGCTTCGTCGCCGACCCCTTCGGCGACCCCGGGGAGCGGCTGTACCGCACCGGCGACCTCGTGCGCTGGAAGGCCGACGGACGTCTGGAGTTCCTGGGGCGCGCGGACGACCAGGTGAAGATCCGCGGCTTCCGCATCGAGCCGGGCGAGATCGAGTCGGTCCTGCGCGCCCATCCCGCCGTCGACCAGGCCGCGGTCGTCATCCGCGAGGACAGGCCCGGCGACCGCAGGCTCGCCGCCTACGTCGTCCCCTCCCTCGACGCGGGAGCGGGCGCCGGCGCCGACGAGCGGGTCCGCGAGTGGAAGGACCTGCACGAACTGCTGTACTCCGCCGCGGGAGCCGAGGGCCGCGAGGAGACCACGGCCCACGACCCGGGCACCGGGGGACCGCGCGAGAACTTCGCGGGCTGGAACAGCATGTACGACGGCCTGCCCATCCCGGTCCGGGAGCTGCGGGAGTGGCGCGACGCGACCGTCGCCCGCGTCCGGGAACTCCGGCCGCGCCGGATCCTGGAGATCGGCGTCGGCAGCGGCCTCCTCCTCTCGCGCCTGGCGCCCGCCTGCGAGGAGTACTGGGGCACCGACCTCTCCGAGGAGGCCGTGCGGGCCCTGCGTACCCAGGTCGAGTCCGCCACGGAAGTCGCCGGACGCGTCCGGCTCGACGCCCGCCCCGCCCACGACACCACCGGTCTGCCACGCGGCCACTTCGACACCGTCGTCCTCAACTCCGTAGCCCAGTACTTCCCCGGAGCCGGCTATCTCACCGACGTGCTGAGGGCCGCCGGAGAACTGCTGGCCCCGGGCGGCAGCCTGTTCGTGGGCGACGTCCGCAACGCCCGCCTGCTCCGTTGCCTGCGCGCCGCGGTGGAGACCCGGCGCGCCGCCGACCCCGAGGACAAGCAGGCCCTGCGCGCCGCCGTCGAGCGATCGGTCGCCTGGGAGGGCGAACTGCTCCTCGACCCCGACTTCTTCGCCACCCTGGACGGCTTCGACGCCGACATCCGCGTCAAGCGGGGCAGCCACCACAACGAACTGACCCGATACCGGTACGACGTCGTCCTGCGCAAGCGGACCGAGGCCGCCGCCACGACCGCCGCCCCGCACACCACGGCGTGGTCCGGGCTGAACGGACTCGACGCCGTCGACGCGCTGCTCGCCGACGGCCGTGCCCCGCTGCGGATCACGGGCGTGCCCAACGCCCGTCTCGCCCGCGACCTGGCCGCGCTGGCGACCCTCGACGACAGCAGCCACACCCCGGCGCCGGCCGACGCCCCCGACCCCGAGGCCTTCCACGCCCTCGGCGCCCGGCACGGCCTCCGCGTGGCCGTGACCTGGAACGGCGGCTCCGACGACGGCGGCCTCGACGTGCTCCTCGCCCCCTCCGGGACACCGCTCTCCGGACCGTACGAGGTGAACGGCGCCGTATCCCGCGCCAACCGCCCGGCGCCCTTCAGGGACGTGAACTCCCTGATGAAGACGCTGCGTTCGTACGTGACCGGACAACTCCCGGAGTACATGGTCCCCGCCGCCCTCGTCCCCCTGGACCGCCTGCCGGTCACCCCGAGCGGCAAACTCGACGCGACCGCGCTCCCGGCCCCCGACTACGCCGCCCTCAGCTCCGGACGCCGCCCCCGGGACGCGCGCGAGGAACTGCTCTGCGCGGCCTACGCCGAGGTGCTCGGCCTGGACACCGTCACCGTCGACGACGACTTCTTCGCGCTCGGCGGCGACAGCATCACCGCCATCCAGCTCCTCGTACGCGCCCGCGGGGCGGGCCTGCGGCTCAGCTCCCGCGACGTGTTCCGGCACCGCACCGTGGCCGCACTCGCCGAAGTGGCCCTCGACCGCACCGACCGCACCGACCGCACCGACCGCACCGACCGCACCGACCGCACCGACCGGGCCGACCGCACCGGCGGCCCGTCCGAGGCGCCCCTGCTCGACCTGACCGAGGCCGAGCGCGCGGCACTCCAGGGCGAACACCCCCTCCCCGTCGAAGCCCTGCTGCCACTGAGCCCGCTCCAGGAGGGCTTCTACTTCCACTCCGTCGTGGACGGGGAGGCCCGCGACGCCTACGTGGTGCAGCAGGCCCTCGAGCTGGCCGGACCGGTCGACGGCGAGGCGCTGCGCCGGTCCGCCCAGCGGGTCCTGGACCGGCACGCCCCGCTGCACTCCTGCTTCCGCACGCTCCCCGACGGCCGGCCCGTGCAGATCGTGGCCTCCGGCGTGGAACTGCCGTGGCGCGAGGTGGACCTCTCCTTCCAGGACGGCACCATCGCCGACGCGCTCGCCGACGCCGTGGCCGCCGACGAGCGGGGCCGCCGCTTCGACCTCGCCCACCCGCCCCTGATGCGCTGCACCCTCGTGCGCATGGCGGGGGAGAACTGCCGCCTGCTGCTCACCTTTCATCACATCGTCGCTGACGGCTGGTCGCTGCCCGTGCTGCACCGCGAGCTGATGGCGGGCTACGGGGACGCCCCCGCCCCGCTGCCCGAGGTCACCCCGTACGCCTCGTACCTGCGAAGTCTGGCCGGCGCCGACCGGGACGCCGCCCGCACCGCCTGGCGGGCGGCCCTGGCCGGGACCGAGGACGCGACCCGGCTGGTCGACACCCCCGCCGACGGCGGCCCGATCGAGCCCGCACAGGTCCGCGTCGAACTGTCCGAGCGGGTCACCACACGGCTGACCGCCCGGGCCCGGGAACTGGGCGTCACGCTCGGCACGGTCGTGCAGGGCGCCTGGGGCCTGCTCGTCGGCCGGCTGACCGCCCGCCAGGACGTACTGTTCGGCACCACGGTCTCCGGCCGGGACGCCGAGGTCGAGGGCATCGAGTCGATGGTCGGTCTCTTCATCAACACCCTGCCCACCCGGCTGCGTTGGGAGCCCGCCGACACCCTCGCCGGGCTGCTCGGCCGCCTCCAGGACGAACAGACCCGGCTCCTCGACCACCAGCACCTCGGCCTCGCCGAGATCCAGCGCGTCGCCGGACACGCAGGGGGCGGCGAACTCTTCGACACCCTGGTCGTCTTCGAGAACTACCCGGCCGCGAGCGGCCTCGCCGACCCCACCGGCACCGTCCGTGTCACAGGACACGCGTTCCACGACACCGTCCACTATCCGCTCGCCCTCGTCGTGAAGCCGGGCCGCCGGCTCGACCTGCGGCTCAAGCACCACACCCGGCGGATCGGCACCGAGGAGGCACGGCGCCTCGCGGACCGGCTCACCCTGGTGCTGCGGGCCCTGGCCGACGACCCCGGACAGCGCGCCGCCGACATCGGCCTGCTCACGGAGCCGGAGCGGGCCCGTGCCCATCCGGCGGGGGAGTCCGTCCCCGTCCCGGACACCACGCTCGCCGCCGCCTTCGAGGCCCAGGTGGCCCGTACCCCCGAGGCCGCCGCCGCGGTCGACGAGGGCGAGACCCTCAGCTACCGCGAACTCGACCTGCGGGCCGACCGGGTGGCGCGGCGGCTGCGCGCCCACGGCGCCGGTCCCAACACGGTGGTCGCGGTCGCCGTGCCGCGCTCGACGGACCTCCTCGTCGCCCTGCTGGGCGTGCTCAAGTCAGGCGCCGCCTATCTCCCGGTCGACATGGACTACCCCGCCGACCGGGTGACCCACATGCTGGCAGACTCCGGGACCGCCACCGTCGTCACGACCACCGGGACCGCGCCCCGGCTTCCCTCGGTGCCGGGCCTGACCACCCTGCTGGTGGACGCCCCGTCCGAGCCCGCGGACGCGAGCGTGCCGCTCCCCGCTCCGGCCGGCCCCGACGATCCGGCCTACCTGATCTACACCTCCGGCTCGACCGGCCGCCCCAAGGGCGTCGTCGTCACCCATCGCGCGATCGTCAACCGGCTCGCCTGGATGCAGAACCAGTACGGGCTGACCGCCGACGACCGGGTGCTCCAGAAGACCCCCGCCAGCTTCGACGTCAGCGTCTGGGAGTTCTTCTGGGCGCTGTGCGAGGGAGCCCGCGTCGTCCTCGCCCGCCCCGACGGACACCGGGACCCCGCCTACCTCGCCGGGCTCGTCCGCGAACAACGCGTCACCACCCTGCACTTCGTGCCCTCCATGCTGGAGGCCTTCCTGCGGTCCGAGGAGATCACCGCCGACCCCACCTGGTCCCGCTCCCTGCGCCGCGCCTTCAGCAGCGGCGAGGCCCTACCCGGCTCGGCCGCGTCCGAGTGGCGCGAGCTCACCGGCGTACCCCTGCACAACCTCTACGGCCCCACCGAGGCCGCCGTCGACGTCACCCACCACCCCTACGACGGCACCCCCGGCACGACCGTGCCCATCGGCCGCCCGGTCTGGAACACCGGTCTGCGCGTCCTCGACGCCTGCCTGCGCCCGGTTCCCGAAGGCGTCCCGGGAGAGCTCTACCTGACGGGTGTCCAGCTCGCCCGCGGCTACCACGCCCGGCCCTCCCTGACCGCCGAGCGGTTCGTGGCCGACCCCTACGGCGGCCCCGGCGAACGGATGTACCGGACCGGCGACCTGGTGCGCCGCCGCGCCGACGGCGTCGTCGAGTACCTCGGGCGCACCGACCGCCAGGTCAAGATCCGCGGCAACCGGATCGAACTCGGCGAGATCGAGGCCGCGTTGGCGCGGCACCCCGCCGTCGTCCAGGCCGCCGTCACCGTCGCGGACGGCACCCTCGTCGCCTACGCCGTCCCCGCCCGCGGAGCGGTCCCGGAGCCGGCCGAACTGCTCGCCCGGCTCGCGCGGTCGCTGCCCGCGCCCATGGTCCCCGGCGCCTGCGTGGTCCTGGACACCCTGCCCCTGACCCCGAGCGGCAAGCTCGACCGGGCGGCCCTGCCCGCCCCGACGACGGTCCGCGCCGAGCCGCGCGCCCCGCGCAGCGACCGCGAGCGGACCCTGACCGAGATCTTCGCGGCGGTGCTCAGACTCGACGAGGTCGGGATCGACGACGACTTCTTCATGCTCGGCGGCGACAGCATCACCTCGATCGGCGTCTCCAGCCGCGCCCGCCGGGCCGGTCTGGAGGTGAACCCCCGCGACGTCTTCGAGCACCGCACCCCGGCCGCCCTCGCGGCAGCCGCCGTCCCCGGCACCGGACCCGCCCGCGCCGCGCGCTCCGCCTTCACCCTCACCCCCGAGGAGACCGAGCGCGTCCACCGGCTCAGCCCCGGCCCGGTGGAGGACATCTGGCCACTCGCCCCGCTCCAGGAAGGCCTGTTCTTCCACTCGACGTACGACAGCGGCGCCCTGGACGTCTACACGGTCCACGAGTCCTTCGACCTCGCCGTCCCGCTCGACACGGACCGGCTGCGCGGGGCCGTCGCCGTCCTGCTGGAGCGCAACCCGGGCCTGCGCGCCGGATTCACCAGCGAAGGACTGCGCCGGCCGGTGCAGTTCATCGTCGCGGACCCGCCCGTCCCGCTCGAAGAAGTCGACCTGTCGGCACTGGCGGCCGACGAACAGGACGCCAGGCTCGTCGAGTTGACCGAGGCCGAGCGCGCCCGGCGCTTCGACCTGACCCGCCCGCTGCTCTTCCGCGTGCTCCTCGTGCGGCTCGGCGCCGGACGCTGCGACCGGCTGATCATCGGCCGCCATCTGCTGCTGTGGGACGGCTGGTCCGCCTGGACCTTCCTCGACCAGCTCTTCGCCCTGTACGAGTCCGGCGGCGAGCCCGGATCGCTGCCCGCGCCCGGTTCGTACCGCGACTACCTGACCTGGCTGGAGACGCAGGACGACGCCGTCGCCACCGGCGCCTGGCGGACCGCGCTCACCGGCCTCGACGAACCCACCCTGCTCGCCGCCGCCGACCAGGGCCTCGAACCGGGCATCCCGGACCGCCTCGACGCCGTCCTGACGGCGGAACTCGGCGAGCGACTGCGCGGGCAGGCGCGCCGGCACGGTCTGACCCTCAACTCGGTGCTCACCGCCGCCTGGGGCCTGACCCTGGCCGCCGCGACCGGCCGCACCGACGTCGTCTTCGGCACCACCGTCGCCGGCCGGCCCAGCGAGGTGCCGGACATCGAGCACGTCATCGGCATGTTCCTCAACACCGTCCCCGCGCGCATCGCGTACGACCCGGCCGAGTCCGTCCTCGACCTGCTGCGCCGGGTGCAGGACGAGCGGCTGGCCGTGATGCCGTACGAGTACCTGGGCCTGGGCGTCCTCCAGGCCGAGACGGGTCACCGCAGGCTCTTCGACACCCTCTTCGTGCTGCGCAACAGCGACACCGAGGAGCGGCTCGCGGAGCTGGCGGAGCGGCACGGGGCCACCGCCGTCGCCAACGTCGACGCCACCCACTACCCGGTGAACCTGGTCGTCACCCCCGGGCGGTGCATCCAGGTCATGCTCACCCACCGCCCCGACGTCGTGCCGCGCCCGAGGGCCCAGGCGCTCCTGGACCGCTTCACCCTGCTGCTGGAACGCCTGGCCGCCGATCCGGACGCTCCCGTGGGCCGACTCGACCCGCTGCTGCCGAGCGAGCACGCCGCCCTGGCCGCCGAACACGCCATCAGCCGTGTCCCGGCCCCCGAGGACACCATCGCCGACCTGCTCGCCGTACAGGCCGCCGCGACCCCCGACGCCGTCGCCCTCGTCTTCGGCGACAGCACCCTCACGTACGCCGAGCTGGACGCCCGGATCAACCGGACGGCGGCGCTTCTGCTGGCCCGGGGTGCCGGGCCCGAGCGGGTCGTGGCACTCGGCCTGTCGCGCTCGCCCGACATGGTCGTCGCCCTGTTCGCCGTCCTGCGGACGGGCGCCGCCTATCTGCCGCTCGAACTGGACCACCCGGACGACCGGTTGACGGCCATGCTCGACGACGCCCGCCCCGCCCTGATCCTGTCCACGACCCCCGTCGCCGCCCGTTTCCCGGGCGCGGCCGCCGGAACACCCCGCGTCCTGCTCGACGATCCGGCCGTCGAGGCCGAACTGGCCGCCTTTTCGGGGGACTTCACCCGGCGGCGGTTCAGCCTGGAACACCCCGCGTACGTCATCTACACCTCCGGCTCCACGGGGCGGCCCAAGGGCGTCGTCACCCCGTACCGCGGTCTGACGAACATGCAGCTCAACCACCAGGAGGAGATCTTCACCCCGGCCATCGCCTCGGCCGGCGGACGGCGGCTGCGCATCGCGCACACCGTGTCGTTCGCCTTCGACATGTCGTGGGAGGAACTGCTCTGGCTCGTCGAGGGCCACGAGGTGCACATCTGCGACGAGGAGCTGCGGCGCGACGCCGAGGCGCTGGTCGCGTACTGCGAGACGCACCGCGTCGACGTCGTGAACGTGACCCCCACCTACGCCCATCTCCTCATGGAACAGGGCCTGTTGGAGGGGCACCGCCCCCCGCTCGTCCTGCTCGGCGGCGAAGCCGTCTCGGAGACGGTGTGGAACCGGCTCAGGGACACCGAGGGCACGTACGGCTACAACCTCTACGGCCCCACCGAGTACACGATCAACACGCTCGGCGGCGGCACCCTCGACAGTGCCACCCCGACCGTCGGCCGCCCCATCCGCGGCACCCGTGCGCACATCCTGGACGCCTGGCTGCGGCCGGTGCCCGAGGGCGTGCCCGGTGAGCTGTACATCGCCGGGATCGGCCTGGCCCGCGGCTATCTCGACCGGCCGGGCCTTACCGCGGAGCGTTTCGTCGCCGACCCGTTCGGCGAACCGGGCGAACGCATGTACCGCACCGGCGACCTGGTCCGCCGCAACCCCGACGGCAACCTGGACTTCCTCGGCCGCACCGACGACCAGGTCAAGATCCGCGGCTACCGCGTGGAACCGGGCGAGATCGAGACCGCGCTCACCCAGCACCCCGCCGTCGCCCAGGCCGCCGTCATCGGCCGCGACGACGCGACCGCTCCCGGCACGCGGCGCCTGATCGGCTATGTGGTCCCCGCCGAACGCAGTGGCGAGGAACGGGACGGCGTGGCGCGCGAACACGTCGGTGAGTGGCAGGACGTCTACTCCGACGAGTACGAGCGGATCGGCACCGCCCTGTTCACCGAGGACTACGCGGGCTGGGACAGCAGTTACGACGGACGGCCGATCCCCTTCGCCGAGATGAGCGAGTGGCGCGAGCGGACCGTCGAGCGCATCCGGGAACTGAACCCGCGCCGTGTGCTGGAGATCGGCGTCGGCTCCGGGCTGCTGATGTCACGGCTGGCCCCCGACACCGAGGCCTACTGGGCGACGGACTTCGCCGCCCCCGTGATCCGCAAGCTCGGCGAGGAACTGGGGCGCGACCTCGCGCTCGCCGCCAAGGTCGAACTGCGCTGCCGGCCCGCCCACGATCTGACGGGCCTGCCCGAGGGCTGGTTCGACACCGTCGTCATCAACTCCGTCGTCCAGTACTTCCCCGGCATCGACTACCTCAGCGAGGTGGTGCAAGGAGCGATGCGGCTGCTGAGGCCCGGTGGGGCGCTGTTCGTCGGCGACGTGCGCAACCCCCGCCTCGCCCCCGTCTTCCACACCGCCGTCCAGCTCACCCGGGCGGCCACCGACGCGAACCCCGAGGACGTCCGCAGGGCCGCCGGGCGCGGGCTGAGGCTGGAGAAGGAACTCCTCGTCGACCCCGACTGGTTCACCACCCTCGGACACGACGTCGACCTGCGCACCAAGCGCGGCCATCACCACAACGAACTCTCCCGGCACCGCTACGACGCCGTCCTGTACCGCGAGGGCGCCGACCCGCTCGACCTGTCCCAGGTGCCCGCCGTCCCCTGGTCCGCCGACCTCGTCACCCGGCTGGGCGAACAGCGGCCCGGACGGCTGCGCGTCACCGAGGTGCCCGACGCGCGCACCGCGGGGGAACGCGCGGCACTGCGCGCCCTGGAGGACGGCCGCGTCGTCGGACCCGACACCGTCGGCGGGGGAGTGGACCCGGAGGACCTGCACGCGCTCGGCGCCGCCCTCGGCTACCGGGTGCTCACCACCTGGTCGGCCGAACCCGGTTGCTACGAGGCCGTGTTCGTGCGGGCGGACGAGGAGCGGACGGAGGAGGAGCGGGCGGACGGAAAGGGCCCAGACGGAAAGGGCCCGGACCAAGGTGCCGCGGCCGCGCGCCCGACCCCCCGGCCCGTCACGGGGCTGTACCGTCCCGGCGGCGGCGAACCTCCGTACGCCAACGCGCCGACGGCCGCCCGTGACAGGGACGCCCTGATCCGGCGGGTGCGCGAGGACCTGAAGACACGGCTGCCCGACTACATGGTGCCCGCCGCCTTCGTCGTCCTCGACCGGCTGCCCATGAACGACAACGGCAAGCTCGACGTCCGCGCGCTGCCCGAGGCCGAACCCGCCGCAGCGCCCGGCACCGGCCGCGGCCCGCGCACCCCCCGCGAGGAAGTCCTCTGCCGCCTCTTCGCCGAGGTGCTCGGACTCCCGGAGGTGGGCGCGGAGGACGGGTTCTTCGACCTGGGCGGCCACTCCCTGCTCGCCACCCGGCTGATCAGCCGCGCCCGTACCGAACTGGGTGCCGAACTGGCGATCCGCGACCTGTTCGAGGCACCCACCCCGGAACTGCTCGCCGCCCGCGCCGACGGCGGCCGGCCCGCCCGTCCCCCCGTCACCGCCGTGGCCGGGCGCCCCGAACGCGTCCCGCTCTCCGCGGCCCAGCGCCGGCTGTGGCTGGTCGAGCGGATCACCGGGGGCGGCGCCGCCTACAACTTCCCGCTCGTCTTCCGGCTGCGCGGCGCACTCGACCCGGACGCCCTGCGCGAGGCCCTGCACGACGTGGTGGCGCGGCACGAATCGCTGCGCACGCTCATCGGGGAGCACGACGGCGAGCCGTACCAGCGCGTCCTCGACGCGCGCGAGGCCGCCGTCCCGTTCACGGTGACCGACTGCGCCGAGGCCGAACTACCCGCGCTGATCGAGGCGGAGCAGCGCCGTCCCTTCGACCTCGCCGCCGAACCGCCCCTGCGGGCGACGGTGTTCCGCCCCGCGCCGGACGGCGGGAACGACGGCTGTGTCGTCGCGCTCGTGCTGCACCACATCGTCACCGACGAATGGTCCGACCGGCCGTTCCTCGCCGACCTCGACACCGCCTACCGGGCACGGATCACCGGCACCGCCCCGGCCCTCGCGCCCCTGGCGGTGCAGTACGCCGACTACACGCTCTGGCAGACGGAGTTCCTGGCCCAGGTGGGCGAGCGCCAACTCGCCTACTGGACCGAGACCTTGCGCGCCCTGCCCGAGGAACTGACGCTGCCCCTGGACCGGCCGCGCCCGGCCGCGCCCAGCGGACGCGGCGCCACCCTGCGCCGCGAACTGCCCCGCGAACTGGGGGAGGCGCTGCGCGAGCTGTCGGCCACGACCGGCACCAGCATGTTCATGCTGTTCCAGGCCGCCACCGCGGCCCTGCTGCACCGCCTGGGCGCGGGCGACGACATCCCGCTCGGGGCGCCCATCGCCGGACGCACGGACAGCGCGCTCGACGACCTGGTCGGCTTCTTCGTCAACACCCTGGTGCTGCGCACGGACCTGTCGGGACCCGACCTGTCGTTCCGTCAACTGCTGGCCAGGGTCAAGGAGTCGGACCTCGCCGCCTTCGAGCACCAGGACCTCCCCTTCGACCGGGTCGTCGAGGCCCTCAATCCGCGGCGCGTGGCGGGCCGCAACCCGCTGTTCCAGGTCATGCTCGGCTATCACCACCGCCCCGACGGCGACCCGGACCTGCTGGGCCTGCCCACCGAGTGGTACGACATGGACACCGGCACCGCCAAGTTCGACCTCGACCTCACCGTCGTCGACGAGGGCACCGGCGGCCGCGTCACCCTGCTCCTGGAGTACGCCACCGATCTCGTCGACCCGGCCACCGCCGGACTCCTCGCCGAACGCCTCGTCCTGCTGCTGCGCCACGCCTGCGGCACCCCGGACCTGCCCCTCGCGGCGATCGACCTGCTCACGGACGCCGAGCGGACCGCCGCCGCGGACACCTGGAACGACACCACCCACCCGGTGGAGCCCCGGTCCGTCCCGGAGATCCTGGCCGCCGCAGCGGCCGCGCACCCCGGTCGGACCGCCCTCGTCACCGCCACCGGCAGCCTCACCTTCGCCGAACTGTCCGCCCGCGTCGACGCCGTCGCCGGACTGCTCCTGCGCCACGGAGCGGGCGAGGGCACGGTCGTGGCCCTGGCCCTGCCCCGGGACGCGATGGTGCCCGCCCTGCTCGGTGCGCTCCGCGCGGGCGCCGCCTACCTGCCCCTCGACCCCGCGTACCCGACCCACCGGCTGGAGCACATGCTCACCGACGCGGCGCCGGTCTGCGTGCTCACCACCACCGAGCAGGCCGCCCGGCTGCCCGAACAGCCCGGACTGCCGCGGCTGTTCCTGGACACCCCGCTCCCGGCGGCCCACCCGGTCCCGCCGCGCACCCACCACCCGCTGTCCGCCGCCTACACGATCTACACCTCCGGCTCCACCGGCACCCCCAAGGGCGTGACCGGCACCCACCGCGGACTGTCCAACCTGTTCGCCTCCCACCGGCGCGACCTGATCGAACCCGCGGTCCAGGACACCGGCCGGAGCGTCCTGCGGGCCCTGCACGCGGCCTCGTTCAGCTTCGACGGCTCCTGGGAACCCCTGCTGTGGCTGCTGGCCGGACACGAACTGCACGTCGTCGACGAGGCCACCCTGCTCGACCCGGCCGCACTGCTCGCCACCCTGGACGAGCGGGCCGTCGACTTCGTCGACCTCACCCCGACCTATCTGCGCGAACTCCTCCACCACGGCTTCCTCGCCCCCGGCAGCCGGATCCCGGCCGTCGTCGCGGTCGGCGGCGAGGCCACCCCCGCCGCGCTGTGGCGGCGCCTGGACGCCTTGCCGGGCGTCGCCGTTCACGACCTGTACGGGCCCACCGAGTGCGCCGTCGACGCCTACGGATGGCACGGCGGCGGCACCGGCCGCCTCGCCTGGGCGGCCCCGCTCGACAACATCCGCGCCCACGTCCTCGACGACCGGCTCCGCCCCGCGCCCGTCGGCGTCCCCGGCGAGCTGTACCTCGCCGGGGAGGGCCTGGCCCGTGGCTATCTGGGCCGGCCCGCCCTCACCGCGGAACGCTTCGTCGCCGACCCGCACAGCCCTTCCGGCGAGCGCATGTACCGCACCGGCGACCTCGTGCGACGCCGCACGGACGGCACCCTCGAATTCCTCGGCCGCGCCGACGAGCAGGTCAAACTGCGCGGCTTCCGTATCGAACCCGGCGAGATCGAGACCGCCACGACCGCCCACCCGTCCGTCGCCGCGGCGGCCGTCGTCGTCCGCGAGGACACCCCGGGAACGCGCCGGCTCGTCGCCTACGTCGTCCCCACCACGCCCGACGGCACCGACCCGGCGACGCTGCGCGCCCACCTCGCCGCCGTCCTGCCCGAGCACATGATCCCCGCCGCCTTCGTCCCGCTCGCCACCCTGCCCCGCACGGTCAGCGGCAAGCTGGACCACGCCGCCCTTCCCGCCCCCGACACGACGGCGGCCCCCGGCGGACGGCCGCCGCGCACCGCCCGCGAGGAACTGCTGTGCGAGCAGTTCGCCGCCGTGCTCGGCGTCGACCGCGTCGGCGTCGACGACGACTTCTTCGCGCTCGGCGGCCACTCCCTCCTCGCCATGCGCCTGGTCAGCCGGGTACGCGCCGCGCTGGACGCCGAACTGTCCCTGCGTACGGTCTTCGACGCGCCCACCGTGGCCCGCCTCGCCGCCCACCTGGACGCGGCACGCACCACCGCCCGCCCCGCCCTCACCGCCGGCCGGGCCCACCCCGAACGGCTGCCCCTCTCCTCCGCCCAGCGCCGCCTGTGGCTGCTCCACCAGGTGGACGGCCCCACGCCCGCCTACAACATCCCCGCCGCCTGGCGGCTCACCGGGGCCCTGGACCGCGCCGCCCTGGAAGCCGCGCTCGGCGACCTCGTCGCCCGGCACGCCACCCTGCGCACGGTCTTCCCCACCGGCCCCGACGGCCTGCCCCACCAGCACGTCCTGGAACCGGACCAGACGCGGATCACCCTCCGCACGGAACCCGCGGACCGGCTCGCCGAGGCCGCCGCGCACCCCTTCGACCTGGCCACCGAGCCCCCGCTGCGCGTCACCCTGTGCGAGACCGGCCCCGACGAGCACATCCTGCTCCTGCTGCTCCACCACATCGCCACGGACGAGTGGTCGGACCGCCCGCTGCTCGCCGACCTCGGCACCGCCTACGCGGCCCGCGCCGCCGGCCACGCCCCCGACTGGGCCCCGCTCCCGGCGACGTACGCCGACTACACGCTCTGGCAGGAGGAGGTGCTCTCCGCCGACGGCGACGCCCTGCTGGCCCACTGGACCGAGCGGCTGGCGGGCCTGCCCGAGGAACTGACCCTGCCCACCGACCGGCCGCGCCCCCGCGAGTCCGGCCACGCGGGCGGCACCGTCGGCTTCACCCTCGCCCCGGCCCTCGAACAGAGGCTGCGGGAACTGGCCCGCGCCGAGGGCGCCAGCATGTTCATGGTCGTGCAGGCCGCCGTGGCCGCCCTGCTCCACCGGCTCGGCGCCGGGGACGACATCCCCCTCGGTGCGCCGGTCTCCGGACGCGGCGACGAAGGGCTCGAGGACCTGGTCGGGTTCTTCGTCAACTCCCTGGTCCTGCGCACGGATCTGTCCGGCACCCCCCGGTTCACCGACCTCCTGCGCCGGGTCCGCGAGACCGACCTCGCGGCCTACGACCACCAGGACCTGCCCTTCGAGCGGCTGGTCGAGGCCCTCAACCCGGAACGTTCCCTCGCCCGCCACCCGTTGTTCCAGGTGATGGTCGTCCACCTGGGCGAGCCCGGCGGAGTCCCCGACCTTCCAGGCCTGAGGGCACGACGTGAACCGGTCGGCCCGCCGAGCGCCAAGTTCGACCTGAGCTTCGACTTCGTCGAACAGGGCGAGGGCGCGGGCATCCAGGGCTGGATCGAGTACAGCGCCGACCTGTTCGACGACAGCACCGTCCAGCGGATGGCACACCGCCTCGTCCGCCTGCTGGAGCAGGTCGCCGCCGACCCCGCCCGTCCCGTACGCGATCTCGACGTGCTCGACGAGGACGAGCGCCACGACGTGGTCGAGCGGTGGAACGACACCGCGCACGAGGTGCCGGCCACGACCCTCGTGGACCTGTTCCGCGCCCAGGCCTCCCGGACACCCGGCGCGACCGCCCTGATCGCCGGTGAACAGCGGCTCAGCTACGGCGAGTTGGAGTCCAGGGTCGAGCGGACCGCACGGGTCCTGGCCGGACTCGGCGCGGGACCCGAGCGGACGGTCGCGGTCGCGCTGCCGCGCTCGGTCGACCTCGTCGTCGCCCTGCTCGCGGTGCAGCGCACCGGAGCCGCCCATCTCCCGATCGACGCCGAACACCCGCCGGAGCACCGCGCGTTCATGCTCGCGGACGCACGTCCGGTGTTGGTGATCGACGGTCCGCTGCCGGACGGCCCCGAAGGCGAACCGCCCGCCTCCGTGGACCCGTCGAACCCTGCCTACGTCATCTACACCTCCGGCTCCACCGGCCGGCCGAAGGCGGTGCAGGTACCGCACCGGGGCATCGTCAACCGCCTCCTGTGGATGCAGGACACCTACGGTCTGACGGACGGCGACCGCGTCCTGCAGAAGACGCCCGCCGGATTCGACGTGTCCGTGTGGGAGTTCTTCTGGCCGCTGATCAGCGGAGCGACCCTGGTCCTCGCCCGCCCCGACGGACACCGGGACCCGGCCTACCTCGCCGGACTGATCCGGGAACAGGCCGTCACCACGGCCCACTTCGTGCCCTCGATGCTCCGCGCCTTCCTCGACGAACCCACCGCCACGCGCTGCACCGGACTGCGCCGCGTCCTGTGCAGCGGCGAGGCCCTGCCCGCCGACCTCGCCGCACGTTTCCACACGCTCCTGCCGGCCGAACTTCACAATCTGTACGGGCCGACCGAGGCCTCCGTGGACGTCACCGCCGCACGGATCCCGCCGGGTGCCGATCGCGTCCCGATCGGCCGGCCGGTCTGGAACACCCGCCTGTACGTCCTGGACGAGGCGCTGCGGCCGGTGCCGCCGGGTGTCGCGGGCGAGCTCCACCTCGCGGGCGTCCAGCTCGCCCGGGGCTATCTCGACCGGCCCGGCCTGACGGCCGAACGCTTCGTCGCCGACCCGTACGGCCCGCCCGGCACCCGCATGTACCGCACCGGCGACCTCGCCCGCCTGACCGGGGCCGGAGTCCTCGAATACCTCGGCCGCACCGACGACCAGGTCAAGATCCGCGGCTTCCGCGTCGAACCCGGAGAGATCGAGACCGTCCTCACCCGGCACGAGACGGTGACCCACGCCGCCGTCGTGGCCCGCGAACAGCGGCTCGTCGCCTACGTCGTCCCCGCCCCCGGTCACACCCCCGACCCCGCCGGACTGCGCACCCACCTCGCCGCCCTGCTCCCCGACCACATGGTCCCGGCCGCCGTCATCACCCTCGACGCCCTGCCGCTCACCCCGAACGGCAAGCTCGACCGGAAGGCCCTGCCCGCACCCGACTTCGCGGCGGCCACCACCGGCACCCTGCCGCGCACCACGCGCGAGGCCGAGCTGTGCGGTCTCTTCGCCGGCGTCCTCGGCCTCGAACGGGTCGGCGTCGAGGACGACTTCTTCAGCCTCGGCGGGGACAGCATCGTCGCGATGCAACTCGTCGCCCGGGCCCGCGCCGCCGGACTCGCGATCAGCCCCCGCGACGTCTTCCGGCACAAGACGGCCGCAGCGCTGGCCGCCGTCGCCGGTGACCTGGCGGACACCGCCGGCCCCGTGCCCGACGGCGACCTGTTCGCGGCGCTCACCGACGACGAGCGCGCCGAACTCCCGGGACTCGGTGCCGTCGAGACCCTGCCGCTGTCACCCCTCCAGGCGGGGCTGCTGTTCCACGCCTCCTTCGACTCCGGCGACGACGGCCCCGACGTCTACACCGTGCAGGTCTCCTACGACCTCGACGGACCCCTGGACGGCGACCGGCTGCGCCGCGCGGGCCAGGCCCTGCTCGACCGGCACGGCAACCTCCGGGCCGGGTTCCGCTATCTGTCCTCCGGCCGCCCCGTCGCGGTCGTTCCCCGCACCGCCGTACTGCCCTGGCGCCACGTCGACCTGTCGGACCTGGACGACAGGGCCCGGGAGGAGCGGTGGACCCGCTGCCTCGACCAGGAGCGCCGCCGGTTCGACCCGGCCGAGCCGCCGTTGCTGCGGCTGATGCTCGTCAAGGTCGGGCCGACGGCACACCGGCTGGTCCTGTCCCACCAGCACCTCCTCCTCGACGGCTGGTCCGTCCCGCGCCTGTTCGGTGAGCTGACCGAGCTGTACGCGGGCCGGGAGCTGCCCGCCCCGGCGCCCTACCGCGACCACCTGGCCTGGCTCGGCCGCCAGGACGCCGAGGCCTCGGCCGCGGCCTGGGCGAACGCCCTGGACGGCCTGGAGGAACCCACCCACCTCGTGGCCTCCGATCCCGGCCGCGCCCCGGCGGTGCCCGCGACCCTGACCACACGACTGACTCCGGAGCTGACCGCGGCCCTCACCGGCCTCGCCCGCTCGCGCGGCCTGACGCTCAACACGCTGGTCCAGGGCGCTTGGAGCATCCTGCTCTCCCGGCTCACCGGACGCGCCGACGTCGTCTTCGGCGCCACCGTCTCGGGCCGCCCGCCGGAGCTGGCCGATGTCGAATCGATGATCGGTCTGTTCATCAACACCGTGCCCGTGCGCGTCAGGATCGACGAACGGGAGAGCCTCGGCGCGTTCCTCGACCGCCTCCAGGACGAGCAGTCGCGGCTGATCGCGCACCAGCACGTCGGACTGTCCGACATCCAACGCGGCGCGGGCCTGGGCGAGTTGTTCGACACCCTCGTCGTCTTCGAGTCCTACCCGGACACCGGGGGGCCCGGCCTCGGAGCCGACGACGGGCTGCGCGCCGAGGTGCGCGACCACCAGGACGCGACGCACTACCCGTTCGCCTGGGCCGTCGAGCCCGGCGAACGGCTGACGCTCACCGCCGAGTACCGCACCGACCTGTTCGGGCGGACGGCCGTCGAGCGGATCCGGGCCGCGATGGTCCGGCTCTTCGAGGCGATGACCGCCGACGCCGGACAACTGCTCGCCCGGACCGACATCCTCGGCCCCGAGGACCGCCACACCGTCCTGGAGACCTGGAACGACACCACCCTGCCCGTCGCCCCGGGCGCGCCGACTACCGTGCCCGCGCTCTTCGAGGCGCAGGCCGCCGCGGGTCCGGACGAGGTCGCCGTCGTCTCGGGCACGGTCACCTGGACGTTCGCGGAACTGAACCGGCGCGCCAACCGGCTGGCCGGCCTGCTGACCGAGCACGGCGCCGGACCCGAGCGGATCGTCGCCCTGTCGCTCCCGCGCACGGCCGACTTCATGGCCGCCGTTCTCGCGGTGATGAAGTCGGGCGCCGCCTACCTCCCCATCGACGCCGACCTGCCCGCCGAGCGCGTCCTCACCCTCCTCGACGACGCCCGGCCCCGGCTCGTGCTCACCACCGAGGCCCTGGCGGACCGCCTCCCGGAAAGCGACGTACCGCTGCTGATCCTGGATACGGAGGAGACTGCCCGAAGGCTGGCCGACCAGCCGTCCGAGAACCCGGAGACCGGACCCGACCCATGCCATCCGGCGTACGTCATCCACACCTCCGGATCGTCCGGCCGCCCCAAGGGAGTCGTGGTCTGCCACCGCAGTGTGGTGAACCTCTTCCACAGCCACCGGACCATGCTCCACGACCTCGCCAAGCGCACCACCGGCCGGCGCCGCCTGCGCGTCGGGCACGCCTGGTCGTTCTCCTTCGACGCGTCCTGGCAGCCCCAGTTGTGGCTGCTCGACGGGCACGCGCTGCACATCCTCGACGACGAGACCCGCCGTGACCCGGACCTCACGGCCGAGGCGATCCGCACCCAGGGACTCGACTTCATCGAGGTCACCCCCTCCTTCCTCGCCCAGATGGCCGACAGCGGGCTGATCAGCGACGGGGCCTGCCCGCTCGCCGTGGTCGGCGTGGGCGGCGAGGCCGTGCCGGACGCGCTGTGGAACGAACTGGCGGCGCTGGAGTCCACCGCCGCCTTCAACCTCTACGGACCCACCGAGGCCACGGTCGACGCCCTCGTCGCCCGCGTCGGCGAGAGCGCGCGCCCCCTGGTCGGCCGCCCGGTCGGCAACACCCGCGCCTATGTGCTCGACGCGGCCCTGCGGCCCGTACCGCCGGGCGTGACAGGGGAGTTGTACCTCGCGGGAGAGGGGCTGGCCCGGGGCTACCTCGGCCGGCCCGACCTGACCGCCGAGCGGTTCGTCGCCGATCCCCACGGCGGTCCCGGCACCCGCATGTACCGCACCGGCGACCTCGCCCGCTGGACCGAGGACGGCGGGATCGACTACCTCGGACGGGCGGACGACCAGGTCAAGATCCGCGGCTTCCGCGTCGAACTCGCCGAGATCGAGGCGGTACTGGACCGCCACGAGGACGTCGGCCAGGTCGTCGTCGTCGCCCGCGAGGACCGGCCCAGGGTCAGGCAACTCGCCGCCTACGTCGTCGCCGCCGAGGGCGCCGACACCCCCGACCCCGAGGCGCTGCGCGCCCATGTGGCCGCCGTGCTGCCGGACTACATGGTCCCGGCCGCCGTGACCGTCCTGGACGAACTGCCCTTGCTCTCCAACGGCAAGCTCGACCGCAAGGCCCTCCCGGCCCCCGAGTTCACCCCCGCCACGGGTGGCCGGGAACCCGCGAACGACCGGGAACGCACCCTGTGCGCCCAGTTCGCCGACGTGCTCGGACTGCCCCGGATCGGCGCCGACGACGACTTCTTCGCCCTCGGCGGCGACAGCATCGTCGCCATGCAGCTCGTCAGCCGGGCGCGCGCCGCCGGGCTGCGGGTCACTCCGCGCCAGGTCTTCCGGCACCGTACGGTCGCCGCGCTCGCCGCCGTCGCCGTCGAACTCGGCTCGGATGCCCGGCACTTGGCGCACGATGACGGCTCGGGCACCGTCCCGCCGACCCCGATCATGCACGCCCTGCGCGAACTGGGCGGGCCGATCGCGGGCTACCACCAGGTGGCCTTCGTCCAGACACCCGCCGCCCTCGACCCGGCCGCACTGCGCGCCGTGCTCCAGGCCGTCGCCGACCGGCACGACCTGCTCAGGGCGCGCCTGGAGCGGACCGACGCCGCGGGCGAGGAACGATGGGCGCTCCAGGTGCCGCCGCCCTGCACCGTGGACGTGGCCTCGTGGCTGCGACGCGTCGACGTCAAGGGCGCGGACGCGCCCGCCCTGCGCGCGGCCGTCGGCGAGCACGCCCGCGCGGCCCGGGACCGCCTCGACCCGGACGCCGGACGCATGGTCCAGGCCGTGTGGTTCGACGCGGGCCGCGAGACACCCGGACGTCTGCTCCTGCTCGTCCACCACCTCGTCGTCGACGGGGTCTCCTGGCGCGTCCTGCTGCCCGACCTCGCCGCCGCCTGGCAGGACGTCTGCGCCGGCCGGACCCCGGGCCTCGCCCCGGTCGACCTGTCGTTCCGCCGCTGGTCGCGCGGGCTCGCCGAACGGGCCACCGACCCGGTCCGCGAGGACGAACTCCCGCTGTGGACACGCATCCTGGCCGACGCGCCCGCTCTCCCCACCCTCCGGGGGCTCGACAGCCGTCTCGACGTCACGGCCACCTCGCTGAGTCTGTCCCGCACCCTGCCGCCCGATGTCACGGCGCCACTGCTCGGCCGGGTGCCCAGCGTCCTCGGGGCCACCGTCAACGACGTACTCCTCACCGGCCTCGCCCTGGCCTTCGCCGACTGGCGCCGCCGACGGAGCGAGGGAGGGGATGCCGGCGGCGGGGTCCTGGTCGACCTGGAGGGCCACGGCCGCGAGGAGGAACTCGCCGGCGACGCAGATCTGTCGCGTACGGTCGGCTGGTTCACCAGCGTCGTGCCCGTACGCCTCGACCCCGGGGAGATCGACCTGGCCGACGCCTTCGCGGGCGGGCCCGCGCTGGACACGGCACTGACCCGGGTCCGCGACCACCTGGCCGCCCTCCCGGCCGCCGGCGTCGGCCACGGCCTGCTGCGCCACCTCAATCCTGTCACCGGACCGCTGCTCGCCCGACTCGGCTCCCCCCAGGTCGAGTTCAACTACATGGGCCGCTTCGGGGTCCCCGAGGCCACCGACTGGTCGTACGCTCCCGAGGACGACGCCGCCGACCTCGACGGAGACCCGGGGATGCCGCTGAGCCACGCCCTCACCGTCAACGCCCTGACCGAGGACCTGCCCGCCGGCCCCGAACTGTCCGCCCACTGGACCTTCGCCCCCGGCGTGCTGCCCGAGGAGTCGGTCCAGGACCTGGCGGACACCTGGTTCCGGGCGCTGCGGGCCCTGGTCGTCCGGGCCGGGTCCCCGGACGCGGGCCCGCGGCGGAGCTCCGGCACGAGCACCGGGACCCCCTGACCGCCGACGCCCCGCCGCACTTGACCTCTGACGTCCCCACCGCACCTGACCCCGACCTCCCCACCGCACCGCCCGACCGAGAGGAACGACAGATGACCAACCCGTTCGAGAACCCCGACGGCGTCTACCGCGTGCTCGTCAACGACGAGGGCCAGTACAGCCTTTGGCCGGACTTCGTCGACGTGCCCGCGGGCTGGACCGTCGTGCACGGCCCCGCGCCGCGACAGCAGTGCCTGGACCACATCGAGACCAACTGGACCGACATGCGGCCCAAGAGCCTGGTGGAGAGCATGCGGAGGACGGGCTGACCCGGACGATGCTCTGTACGCGACTGACGAACGCGCGCTTCCTCACCATGGACCCCGACCGCCCCGTCGCCCGTGAACTCGGCGTGTGGCGGGGCCGGATCGTGGGCCTCGACGAGGAGGTGGCCGCCCTGCCCGCCCGCCGGGTGGTGGATCTCCAGGGCGCCACCGTGCTGCCCGGGTTCATCGACGCCCATGTCCATCTGGCCTGGACCGGGTTGAAGGCGACCACGCCGAGCGTCGCCGGGCGCCGGACCGTGGACGAGGTGCTCGCCCTCGTGGCGGACATCGCGGCCACGGTCCCGGAGGACGGCTGGGTGAACCTCGCGGGATACGACCAGCGACCACTGGGGCGCCATCTGACCGCCGTCGAGCTGGACAAGGCGAGCGGCGGACGCAAGGTCTTCCTGATGCACGACTCCGGACACGGCTGCGTGGTCAGCACCGCCGTCCTGGACCTGCTGCCCACCGGACTTCCGCACGAGGAGGGGTTCCTGGCCGAGGGGGCGATGGGCGTCGCCCGCGCGCTGCGGCTCCCGCACGCCCAGGAGAGTCTCGCGGACGCCATCGCCCACGCCGCCGGGGAATGCCTCGCGGAGGGCGTGACGGCCTGCGCGGAGGCGGGGATCGCGGGCGCCCTGTTCGGCCACAGCCCGGTCGAACTCGGCGCGTACCAACTCGCCCGCGAGAGCGGCAGATTGCCGCTGCGGGTGCAGCTCATGGTGGCGGCCGACCGGCTGAAACCCGTCACCGCGCACCCGTCCGACGGCATCCCCCGCGCCCTCGACCTCGGCCTGCGCACCGGGTTCGGAGACGAACGGCTGTCCGTGGGAGCGCTCAAGATCTACACCGACGGCGGCATGATGGCCCGTACGGCCGCCCTCAGCAGCCCCTACGAAGGACTCGACCACGCCGGCCAGTTGCAGGACGACCCCGAGGCGCTCGCCGACACCGTCGTCGCCGGGCATCTCGCCGGCTGGCAGCTCGCCGTCCACGCGATCGGCGACCGGGCGGTCGACGTGGCCCTGGACGCCCTCGAACGGGCCCAGCGCCTCAGGCCACGCCCCGACGCGCGGCACCGCATCGAGCACGCGGGGCTGGTCCGCCCGGACCAACTGGACCGCTTCGCGCGGCTCGGCGTGATCGCCGTCGTCCAGCCCAACTTCCTGCGCTCCTTCGGGGACGACTACGCGGCGATCATGGGAGCGGAGCGCGCACCCTGGCTGTACCGGGGGAAGGGCTTCCTGCGGCACGGCATCACGCTCGTCGGCAGTTCGGACCGCCCCGTGACGGACGGATCGCCGCTGCGCGCCGTCCAGTTCATGGTGGAGCGGGCCTCCTCGTCCGGCCGGACGATCGGGCCGGACGAGGCAATCACGGTGGAGGAGGCGCTGCGCGCGTACACCGTGGGCGGGGCCTTCGCCTGCCGCTGGGAGAACGGTCTGGGAAGCCTCACCCCGGGCAAGTACGCCGACCTGGCGGTGCTTTCGGACGACCCGACGACGGTGGAGACCTCGCGCATCGGCGACATCGACGTGGTCGCGACGTTCGTCGGCGGCCGGGACACAGAGGAGGCCGGGCCGTGAGCGCTCGGGTGGACGGCGTCGATCCGCCTGCGGAGCCGGAATGGGAGTCCCCGGACCCGCTCCGGTGGGTGATCTGGAACGCGCCCACCGGGGTGATGGTGTTCGACCGGGACACCAACGGCCCGCTGCTCCTGGACGACGAGACGGCCCTGGAGGAGGTGCTGAGCGGCATGCGGGAGGCGGGCGTCCCGGAGAGCGACGACTATCCGGGGCACCCCTGCTCCTGACACCGCCCGGCCCGATCGACAGCCGGTTCGCGCTTTTCATGTTCCGGTACGACAACGAGGAGGTCGGCGGAACACGGCGATCGGGAACGGCAGTTGAAGGACGGTCCCGGCGCGGTCAGACGGCAGGCTCGGGGAGGTGACCGAGGTGCTTGGCAACGCGCTCACGCAGGAGGAGGTACTCCTTCCGGCGTCGAGGCAGAGGCCCCGGCGGGCGCTCGACGACGCGGGCCGCGGTGACAGTCTGGCCGTCCTGGAACTGCTCCCGCGTCAGGTCGAGTTCCACACCACTGGGCAGCCGATTCCACCAGTGGAAGCCTTGCCGTTCCCCGCCGCGGTGGACCTCCCCGACCATGAGGTCGCCACCGAAGATGTCGTTCACGATCAGAGCCGTGATGTCACAGTGGCCCCACGCCGGGTTGCCCGGCCCCCAGCCGCGGCGAGCGAGGTCGTCCGGAGAACACGTGTCGGCGGCCCAACTGGCGCGCAGACCTCTGTCGATGTCCAGCAGGCTCCAAGGGATCATCCCGCCAGCATCGCAGCGGCCACTGACATGCGCCGGCAGAACAGGTCGTGGACCACCTCGGTCAGCGGCGCACCCGATAACGCAGGTGAAGCACCCGGTCGCCCTGAATCACCACGTCAGGATCCTCCAACAGGTGCTGCGCGTGGACCGACCCGAAGTAGCGCTTGCCGGACCCGAACACGACGGGTACGACGTCCATGCGCACCTCGTCGATCAGGCCCGCGGCAAGCACCTGGCCACCGACGTCGCCGGCGGCGACCTCGACCACGCGGTCACCCGCGAGCTCCCGCGCCTTCGCCATGGCCGCCTCGACGCCGTCGACGAAGTGGAACGGCGCCTCGGGGTCCCAGCCCTCGGGCCCCGGCCGGTGCGTCACGACGACCACGTGGTCGATCCCGCCCGGCGGCTTCCCGCCCCAGCCGTCCGTCAGGTCGAAGACGTGGCGGCCGACGATCGTGACTCCGATCCGGTCCCAGTACGGCCGGGTGTAGTCGTAGGACGTCTGCGACACCTTCAGCTCGCCGCTCTCGTCCAACGGGACGTCACCGCTGGACAACCAGTCGAACAGCGGTCCGGGCTGGTCGTTCTCGTCCGCGACGAAGCCGTCCACCGACACCGAGCTGTACATGACCACCTTGCCCACGGGGGCTCTCCTCTGCGTCGGGGTGCCCCAAATTAGCGTGTCGTGAGCTGTCGCTCCGGTAAGAACGCGATCGGCCGGCAGCGGTCGGCCGTATCAGTACACGTCACGCACGTACCGCTTCTCGGCCGTGAGCTGCTTGACGTACGCGGCGGCGCCGTCCTGGGTGTGGCCGCCGTGGGTGACCGCGATGTCCCGCAGGGCCTGGTCGACGTCCTTGGCCATGCGGGAGGCGTCCCCGCACACGTAAAGGTGCGCCCCGTCGCGGAG
The DNA here is from genome assembly GCF_044763015.1 of Streptomyces sp. NPDC096324. NCBI lineage: Bacteria > Bacillati > Actinomycetota > Actinomycetes > Kitasatosporales > Streptomycetaceae > Streptomyces > Streptomyces sp. NPDC096324. Next base: position 226,012 of record NZ_JBIWFK010000006.1, read on the forward strand.
CCAGGACCACAGTTGGGGACCGCGCTCGCGCATCCGGTCCTGGACGTAGACCTTCGCCCGCTGGTCGCGGGAGAAGGCCGTGTCCAGGCGGCTGAGGGTGCCGTCGGCGAGGAACGCGTCCAGCTCGTCCTCGTAGTAGAAGTCGGTGGCCCGGTGCTGCTCGCCGAAGAACAGCCAGTTGGGCGCGCGGTGGCCGAGCGCGCGCCGCTCGTTCAGGAAGCCCATGAAGGGCGCGATCCCGGTGCCGGGGCCGACCATCACCATGGGGGTGCCGGGGTCGGCCGGCGGCCTGAACCTCGGGGAGGGCTGGACGAAGACCGGGACCGGTGTGCCGGGGGGCGCGTCGGCGAGAAAGGGCGAGCAGACGCCCTGGCGCGGTCGCCCGCCGGGGTTCTCGTAGCGGACGACGGAGACCGTGAGCGACACGAGGTGGGGGTCGGTCAGCGGGCTGGAGGATATGGAGTACAGCCGGGGCTGGAGCGGCTTCAGCATGTCGGCCCACTCCTGGGCGTCGGCCCGTACGGGGTGTTCGGCGATGAGGTCGACCGCCTGGCGGCCCCAGGACCACTGGGCCAGTTCGTCCTTGTTGTCGGGGCGCAGCAGCTTCTTCAGAACCCGGTCGTGGGTGCGTTCGGCGACGAAGCGCAGCAGCCCGGGAGTGATCCGTGTGATGTCCAGATGCCGGTGCAGCGCGTCGTGGAAGGGGATCTCCCCGGCGCCTTCCAGGCGCACGGAGGCGTCGGGCGCGAGTCCGGTGGTGGCCAGCCATTCCGTCACGAGATCGGGGGAGTTGACGGGGCGCACGCCGAGGGCGTCGCCGGCCTGGTAGAGGAGCGGGGTCTCGCTGTCGCTGGTGTCGAAGGTGAAGCGCCGGACCTCCTTGCCCGCGCCGGGCAGGCTGAGGAGCTGGTTCCCGACGAGCCGGGCCGTGACGGGGTCCGGCTTCTTCGGTGCCGCGGCGGACGGCGGTCGCGGGGGAGCGGGCGCCACCGGGGTGGCCGGCGTCCCCAGCGTGGCCGGTTCGGAGGCGTCGGTCAGGGAGGCGAGGACCTGGTCGAGCCAGGCCGTGGCCGAGGGCCCGTAGTCGGGTTCGCAGTCCGTGCGCGGGGCGAGGCGTACGGCCCCGAGTTCGTCGAGGCGCTGGTCGAGGCGGCGGCCGTGTCCGCAGAAGTCGTCGTAGGAGGAGTCGCCGAACGCGAGGACGGCGTAGCGCAGACCGTCCAGGCGAGGTGTGTCGGGGGCGGCCAGGGCATCCCAGAAACCCGAGCCGTTGTCGGGCGCGTCACCGTCCCCGAAGGTGCTGGTGATCAGGAGGACGTCGGCGCCGGCGGGCAGTTCTCCCGGGTGGGCGTCGTCCATGTCGACCAGCGTGGCCTTGTGCCCCGTGGTGGTGAGCCGGTCGGCGGCGGCCGTGGCGAACTCCTCGGCATTGCCCGTCTGCGAGGCCCACAGGACGACGACCTCCCGGACGGGTCCGGAGGGCGCCGGGGCCGGTGCCGGTGTTCCCGGAGCGGCCCGGGAGTACATGCCGGCCAGCACGCCGTTCACCCACAGGGCGTGCTCGGGGCGGAACGGGGCGCCCGGAGGCAGTACCGGCACGCCGGGAGCGCCCGATTCGAGACCGGCGAGGAAGCCGATCAGGTACTGCCGCTCGTGCTCGGCCAGGACCGGCGGTGGGGCGGACGCGAGTCCGAAGACACCGGCGGGGCCGGCGGGCGGGACAGGCCCCCCGGACAGGGCGGCCACCGCGACGGCCGGGAGCGCGTCGGCCCCGGGCCCGGCTGTCGCCGTGATCGTCGCCGTCGCCGTCGCCGCGACCGCGGCCATGTGCGGCGCCGTCACCGACACCGGCGTCGCCACCCTGGTCAGGGACACCGCGCACACCTTGAACTCCGGCTGGAAGGACAGCGGGTCCACGGCGTCGCTGGTGACGGCGTTGACACTCAGGTACTCACCGAACAGGTCGTTCCAGTGGAAGGGCGCGAAACAGCAGCCCGGCCGGACCCGGTCGGTCACCACCGCGGGCAGCACCGCCCGGCCGCGCCGCGAGGCCACCTCCACCGAGTCGCCCTCGGCGACCCCGAGCGCGGCGGCGTCCTCCGGGTGCAGCTCCACGAAGGGCCCGGGGTTGAGCTTGTTGAGCTTGGCGACCCTGCCCGTCTTGGTGAGGGTGTGCCACTGGTGCTGCACCCGGCCGGTGTTCAGGACGTACGGGTAGTCGTCGTCCGGCATCTCGGCGGGAGGCAGATGCGGTCGGGCGTGGAACACCGCGCGGCCGCTCGCCGTAGGGAAGACCGGACCCCCACCGTGTCCGTCCACGTAGCGGATGGGGTTGCGGTCGGGGCCGTCCTCCCGCGCGGCGGGCCACTGCACCGGGGTGGAACGCAGCCGCTCGTAGCTGACGCCCCGCAGGTCGTAGCCGGTCTCCGGGTTGTGGGCGCGCTTGATCTCCTCGAAGACCTCTTCCGCGCTGTCGTAGGTGAAACCCCGCTCGTAGCCCATCGCGCGGGCGACGGCGGCGATGATCCGCCAGTCCGCCGTGGCCTCCCCCGGGGGATCCGCCGCGGGCCGGGCGAGGGTCACATTGCGTTCGCTGTTGACGAGGACGCCCTCGGTCTCGGTCCACAGCGCTCCCGGCAGGACGACGTCTGCGTACGCGTTGGTCTCCGTCTCGGCGAAGACGTCCTGGGCGACGACGAACTCCGCCCGCTCCAGACCCTCGATCACGGTCCTGCGGTTGGCCACGGAGGCCACGGGGTTCGTACAGATGATCCAGCAGGCCTTGATGTCCCCGTCGGCCATCCGCCGGAACATGTCGACGGTGCCCTGGCCGGCCCCGTCCGCGCGGATGGTGCCGGGGGCCAGCTCCCACAGCTCCTCGACGAAGGCCCGGTCCTCCGCGACCAGGACCGACCGCTGGCCGGGCAGTCCCGGACCCATGTACCCCATCTCCCGGCCGCCCATGGCGTTGGGCTGGCCGGTCAGCGAGAAGGGGCCGCTGCCGGGCCGGCAGATCGCGCCCGTCGCCAGGTGCAGATTCACCAGCGCGTTGGTGTTCCAGGTGCCGTGCGTGGACTGGTTGAGTCCCATGGTCCAGCAGCTCGTCCACTCCCCGGCCTCGCCGATGAGCCGGGCCGCCTCGCGGATGTCGTCCTCCGGCACACCCGTGATCCCGGCGACGGCGGCGGGCGGGTAGTCGGCCAGGAACTCCGGCATCGCCTCCCACCCCTCGGTGTGCGCGGCGATGAACGCGGGGTCGGTGTGTCCGTTCTCGTGCAGCAGGTGCAGCAGACCGTTGAGGAGTGCCAGGTCCGTTCCGGGCCGCACCGGCAGGAACAGGTGCGCCTTGTCGGCGGTCGCGGTGCGCCGGGGGTCGACGACGATCAGTTTGGCGCCGCCCGACTTGACCCGCTCCATCATCCGCAGGAACAGGATCGGATGGCAGTCGGCCATGTTGGAGCCGATCACGAGGAAGACGTCGGCGTGCTCGAAGTCCTGGTACGAGCCGGGCGGGCCGTCCGCGCCCAGCGACAGCTTGTATCCGGTGCCCGCGCTGGCCATGCACAGCCGGGAGTTCGACTCGATCTGGTTGGTCCCGACGAACCCCTTGGCCAGCTTGTTCGCCAGGTACTGGGCCTCCAGGCTCATCTGTCCGGACACGTAGAACGCGAAGGCGTCCGGGCCGTGCTCGTCGATCAGCGCCCGGAGCCGGCGGGCCGTCTCGGCGATCGCCGTGTCCAGCGGCGCGGGCGCGGCCTCCGCTCCCCGCTCGGTCCGTACGAGGGCCGTGGTCAGCCGTCCGGGGGCGGCGAGCATGTCGGCCGTGGTGGCGCCCTTGGTGCACAGACGCCCGAAGTTGGCGGGGTGCGCCTTGTCGCCGGACGCCTTCAGGACCGTACGCCGTCCGTCGGGACCCATCGCGACGTCGAGAACCATCCCGCAGCCGACACCGCAGTACGAGCAGACCGTCCGCACCTGCTGGGTGGTCGTGGTCACGAGCGGCCCTCCGTGTGATCGGTACCTTTCTCCACCGACGCTACGAAGGTCCCATTACGCGGTTGTCACACGGCTCGATCACCGGCGGTTACACGCTCCACACACCGCCACCACGGGGCTTGTGAGGTGGTCCTCCGGGGCGTGGCCTGCGGCGATGGCGGGGCACCGGGCACAGGGCCGGGCGCCCCGCCGTCGCCTCAGTAGCCGAAGCTCGACGTGGTGTACGCGCACTCCGTGTAGACGTAGCCCGGCGACAGCTTGGCGGTGTCCGAGGCGGGGGACTTGCCTGTGGCGCTGCGGGACTTGTGCACGAAGTAGGTGGTGCCGACGGGCAGCCGGATGGTCCGCTGCGGGTAGTGCTTGCCGCTGTCGCTGCACGGCTTGAAGCCGATCCCCAGGGTGCTGCCCAGCGAGTACGAGGTGCAGCCCTTGCAGGCCTTGAGGTTGAAGCTCCCCGTCACGGGGCCCGTGTACAGGACCGTGATCTCGTCGGGACTGTCGTTCTTGACCGTGACGGAGATGCTGCCGCCCGAGGCGGTGGTCGGCAGACGCTTCCCGGCCGCGGGCACGGTCTGCGCGACCTCCGCGGCGATGGCGATCTTCTGGGCGCGGGTCCGGTTCTTGTGGTGCGGGTTGTTCTTGGCGAAGTCGGTCATGGTGGTGACGGCGTCGCTGAAGTTCTTGTCCTTGTACTGGTCCAGGCCGCAGGCGTACGCGCCCGTACGCGCGCTTCCCGAGGCCCGGTCGGCGTCCTTGCCGAGGGCGTCGGACAGACCGGCCTCGTCCCCGGGCAGTCCCCGGACCTGGGTGGCGAGGCCGTCGAGCTGCTTCACCGCGGCACAGGGGTCGTCGCCGCCCACCGAGCCGACCGCTTCGTCGACCGCGCTCTTCACGGCGGGTTCGACCTTCCCGGCCTGCGAGGACTTGGGGAAGGTCGACAGAAGCTCGCCGAACTGCGCGGTCCAGCCCGCCTCCCCGCCGCTCAGGGACGCCGCCGCGCACTCGTAGAGCGACGTCGCCAGCCGGTCGTCGGGCCAGTCGGCGAGGTCTCCCACCGCCTTCTTGCCCACGGTGCCGGGCACCGTACGGAGGTACTTCAAGGGCTGTACGGCGGCGCAGTAGTCCTTGCGCGCGTACGGGGCGCCGACGGTGGCGTAGTAGGTCTCGAGCGCTTCGGGCACACGCCGGGCCGCGCGAGAGTCCGGATGGTCGTCACGCAGCGCGCCGTAGGCGGCCAGGGCGCGGCGATAGCCGGCTTCGCCGCTCGCGAAGTCCGACTTCCCGGACTTCTCGACGAGCTCGTCGGCCCGGTCGAGCCGGTCGAGGAGCATCTGCTCCGTCGCCTCGTCACGCGCTCCGTCGTACAGGACCACGCCGGTGGCGGGCACGGCCAGCAGGACGAGGCCGAGCACGGCCGCGGTCAAGGCGCTCGGCAGCAGGGCCAACCGGCTTCGCAGGCCCACGGACGCGCCGTGCGCGGCGGCCAGCACCAGGAAGACGAGGTAGACCACGACGGCCGTTCCGGGGACCCCGTCGGGGTCCGCGGGCAGGGCCACCAGAAGCAGGATCCCCGTCGCGACCCAGCACACGGCCATGAGCGCCCAGCGGCGCACGACGGCGTAACCGAGCCCGAGCCCGCTGAGGTTCAGCAATGCCACCGCGACGGCCCGCCACGGATGAGCCGGACCGGGCGGTGGCGCGGTCGGCATCGGCGGCACGACGAAGCCGTCACGAGCACCTTGACCATCCCAGGACATGACGGTTCCCCCCGTCGATCACGCCTGAAGCTACCTGACTTGTCAGCGTACGGACAGTCAGCCACCCGCGACAGAGCCCGCATCGAGCCGGTACGACCCATCCATCACAGCGGCCGACAGCCGCCCCGCACGTCGCGCCACCTGCCCCTCACCGCGCCGGCCATCGTCAACGACGCCTCGGGCAGGGGTTTCGCATCGTGTTCTGTGTCACGTGGGCCCGACCCGGCCGGTGCCCCGGCTCGGCGCCGACCTGACGGGTGGTTCGTGACCCTGGGCCATGGGCCGGCCGCGTTCCGGCGTCGCCCGATGACCGCGGCCCTGCGCGGGTATCGAGCAACGATGGGGCGTGTGTGGCTGCAGTGGCGCTCCACCTGACGGCCCTCGCTCTCTGGTGAGAGGCGCTCTCGCCGTGTAACGTCGCCGACAGATGTCGTGGTTCGCAGTACCTGCCCGCGCCGTGGTGCGGGCGTTTTGCTGTGCAGTGCCCGAGGACCAGGACGACTACCTCCGGGTTCGCGCGGTGCGGACCCGTCATCGAGTGAGAGGCACTGGCATGGCCAGCGGAACTGTCAAGTGGTTCAACGCCGAAAAGGGCTTCGGTTTCATCGCGCAGGACGGCGGCGGCCCCGACGTCTTCGCGCACTACTCCAACATCAACGCCAGTGGCTTCCGTGAGCTCCAGGAAGGCCAGGCCGTGACGTTCGACATCACGCAGGGCCAGAAGGGCCCGCAGGCGGAGAACATCACCCCCGCCTGATCCCGCGTCACGCCGGCACGGCGCCTCGTCGGACATCCACGATCGAGGCGCCGTGCGGACGGCGGACGACGAAGGCCCGCCGTTCTCCCCAAGAGGGGCGGCCGGGCCGCTTACTGACACGGCGGCAGCCTGCGACACGCCCGCGTGCGGGCATGTACCCGCCCTTTCCGGCGCATCCGGCGCCGATGCTCCGACGGCCCCCGTGGCGGCTGTCCTCCCTCGTCAGCGCCTCACGACCTCGCACGGGTCGTGGCGATGCGCACGACCTGTTGCGGTCCGGCCGTCGGCGACGCTCCCGCCGATGCCCGCTCGGTACGGCGATGATTCCCCCACGGGCTCGACCGTTTCCCCGCCTCCCGGGCCTCCGTCGCGCGGACCCGGATCTCGGATCCCACTCTTTCGCGTCCGACTCTTTCGCGTCCCGCTCTTCCGACGTGTTCCCGAGGCCGTCGCGCAGGCCGGTCCGGACCGGAACGACGTTACTCACTTTCGGGTGACCGCCCGGTTTGCCAGGTTGACGTAGGGGGTGCGCGGCTATGGCGCAAATCCTGTAGGAGTACGGGAGTTGGCGATGATGAGCTGTCACTCATCGCCTTTCGGCAGTTAAAGGGCCGATACAAGTATCTGTAACCGACATGTCCGTAATTCGTAACAGCGGTCGGGTGTCGCCCGTCTTGGACGTGGATGTGCAGCAAGTTATGAGTCCTCGGCCACCGGGCCGGGACTCGCACAGGGTCGCACCGTGCGGGTTCCCCGAAAGGGGCGCCCGCACGGGGTGTGCCGGCTCTCGAACCTTGAGGAGCAATCATGTCCGTTTCCACGTCCGTCACTGCCCGTCGTCTGGCGGCCGCCGTTCTGGCGGCCGGCGCACTGGTCGGCTCGGCGTCCGTGTCGGCCTCGGCGGCCGCCCAGCCGCACGCCGACCGCTCGCACGTCGCCATCAGCAGGGTCCAGAGCGACGCGCCGGGCTTTGACGACCGCTCCGCTCGTTCTCTGAACGCGGAGTGGGTGGAAATCACCAACTCGGGGCGTCGTGGCATCAACCTGGACGGCTGGACGCTGTCGGACCGTGACGGCAACCGCTACACCTTCCACCACTACCGTCTGGGCGGCCGTGCCACGGTCCGGATCCACACCGGCTACGGCCGTGACACCAGCCGTGACCTCTACCAGGACCGCCGCAACGAGGTTTGGGACAACCGTTCCGACGCCGCCACGCTGCGCACCGAGCGCGGCCGCTTCGTCGACAGCGTCTCCTGGGGCCGGCACCACGACCGCGACGACAACCGCGGTCACGGCCGTGACGACCACCGCGGCCACGGCGGCCACTGAACAACCCTGACGGCACGCCCGTTCAGGGCCGGATGATGGTGGATGACCGGCCGAAGGCCGGACGCCGCCGGACCCCGTGATCACTCGGCCCGCCGGACGGCTTCGCTGAGGAAGGCCCGCACCCCACGGTGCGGGCCTTCCGCGTGTCCCGGTGTCTCAGACGGGCCCCATCCCGGTGCCGCCGAGCAGCAGGCTCACATCCACCGCAGCCACGACGACCGCCGTCGCGAACGCCAGCCGCTCCCGGCGCCGTCCCAGCACCGTCCCCGTCACCGCCACCAGGAGGACCAGGGCCAGCGCCGTCACCTCGCGTCGGCCGGGCGGTCCCGGGGGCCCCAGGGCGAGCAGCGCGGACGCGATCACCAGCGGCACCGGAAGCAGCAGCCGCGCACGGTCCGGTCCGAGACGCTGCGGCCACCCCCGTACCCCCGTCGCCAGATCACCGCGGATGTCCGGAAGCACATCGCCCAGATGCGCTCCGATCCCCAGCAGCGCGCCGGCGCCGAGCACCCACCACGGCGGCCACGGATGGCCCGGCAGCCCCAGCCTGACGAAGGCGGGCAGCGCGGCGAACCCCAGCGCGTAGGGCGCCCATGACCAACGGGTCGTCTTGAGCCGCAGGTTGTACGCCCACGCCGCACCGACCGCGGCCAGGTGCACGACCCCCGCCCAGAGGCCCCAGAGGAGCGAGAGGGGTACGCACAGGGCCAAGGCCACGTACGCGGCGGCCCACACCCGGCCCACGCCGATCGCGCCGTCCACGACGGGCTTGCCACGGCGGCCGGCCGCGCTGTCCCGCCGCGCGTCGAACGCGTCGTTGCACCAGCCGACGGACAACTGACCCGCGAGCACCGCGGCCCACACCAGCACACAACCCCCGGGTCCGCGGCCGCTGATCACGGCCAGGGCCGCCGTCAGCGTCGTGACGGCCACGACGGCGCCCGGGTGGCACGCACGGGCCAGACCGGCCGGCAGGCCCCACCCGCGTCCCGCGCTGTCGCCGGCCGTCGTGTGCTCGGGAGTACCCACCCGCCGATGGTAGGAGGCCGCGTCCACGGGGCCGGGGCGCGCCACGGGACGAACGGCCGGACGGGCGATCCCTGGTGGCGCGGCGCCGGTCCGGGGAAGGCCTGTTGGGCAGCCCACCCCAGCCGGTTCGGACGGGAGCCCTATGACGCGGATCGCCGCCGTTCACGGAACCCTCGCGCCGCACCGCTACGACCAGTCCGAGATCACCGACATGGTGGCCCGCAGATGTCTGAGCGACGGAGCCGACCGCCGCGCGCTCGACCGGCTGCACCGCGCCGCGAAGGTCCGCGGCCGCCACATGACACTCCCGCTCGGAGAGTACGAGGCACTGGACGGATTCGGCGCCTCGAACGACGCGTTCATCCAGGCCGCGACGGACATGGGCGCCAAGGCCGTCCGGGAGGCACTGCGGCTGGCCGGTCTGTCCGCGGCCGACGTGGACCTGCTGGTCTTCACCTCCGTCACCGGCATCGCCGCGCCCTCCGTCGACGCCCGGGTGGCGGGCCGCCTCGGCATGAGACCGGACGTCAGACGCGTGCCGATGTTCGGCCTGGGCTGCGCCGGGGGCGCCGCGGGCCTGTCCCTCGTGCACGACTGTCTGCTGGGCCGCCCCGAACAGGTGGCGGTGCTGCTGTCGGTGGAGCTGTGCTCGCTGACCTTCCAGCGCGACGACGCCTCCCCGGCCAACCTGGTCGCCACCGGTCTGTTCGGTGACGGCGCCGCCGCGGTGGTGGCGTGCGGTTCCCGTCGTACGGGCGAGGCCGCGGGCCCCACGATCGTGGACACCCGCAGCCGGCTGTACCCCGACACCAGCCGCATCCTGGGCTGGGAGGTCAAGGACTCGGGCTTCCAGGTCGTTCTGGACGCCGAGATCCCCGACGTGGTGCGCCGTCATCTCGCCGACGACGTCCAGGGGTTCCTGGGTGACCACGGCTTGAAGACGAAGGACGTGAGCGCGTGGGTGTGCCACCCGGGCGGGCCGCAGATCCTGGAGGCCGTCGCCGAGGCGCTCGAACTGCCCGAAGGGGCACTGGATGTGACGTGGCGCCACCTGGCCGACGTGGGCAACCTCTCCTCGTCGTCCGTGCTGCACGTCCTGCGCGACACCCTGGCCGCCCGCCGCCCGCCCGCCGGCACCCCGGGTCTGCTGCTGGCGATGGGACCGGGCTTCGCCTGCGAGATGGTGCTGCTGCGCTGGTAGGCCGCCCGGCGCACGACATGGAACGGTGGGACACGGACACATGGACTGGTACGTACTGCTGGTGGCCGCCGTCGCCGCGGAACGGGTCGGCGAACTCGTCGTCGCCCGTCGCAACGAGCGCTGGAGCAGAGCGCGCGGCGCGATCGAGGCGGGCAGGGGTCACTACCCGGCGATGGTCGCCCTGCACACCGCCCTGCTGCTCGGCTGCCCGGCCGAGGTGTGGCTGGGCGACCGGCCCTTCGTCCCGGCGCTCGGCTGGTCCATGCTGGCCGTGCTCCTGGGAGCCCAGGCCTTGCGCTGGTGGTGCATCGCCACCCTGGGGTTCCGCTGGAACACCCGGGTGATCGTCGTGCCCGGCCTGCCGCTCGTGGCCCGTGGTCCCTACCGGCTGCTGCGGCATCCGAACTACGTCGCGGTCGTCGCGGAGGGAGCGGCCCTCCCGCTGGTGCACACCGCCTGGGTCACGGCGGTCGTCTTCACGCTGGCCAACGCCGTCGTGCTCACGGTGCGCATCCGCTGCGAGAACCGGGCTCTGGCCGGTCCGGCTCCCTCGTTCGGGTCCGTTCCGGCGTGATCGACGTCCTGGTGGCCGGTGGCGGCCCGGCCGGTCTGGCCGCCGCGATCCACAGCGCCCTCGCCGGTCTCGAGGCGGTGGTCGTCGAGCCGCGGACCGCCCCGGTGGACAAGGCCTGCGGGGAGGGCGTCATGCCGAGCGGCGTCGCCGGGCTGCGGGTGCTGGGCGTCGAGCCGGCGGGGAGGGAACTGCGCGGAATCCGGTACGTGGCCGGCGCCGCTCGCGCCGAGGCGTCCTTCCACGGCCCCGGTGGCCTGGGCATCCGCCGTACCGAGCTGCACCGCGCGTTGCACGAGCGCGCGCTCGGCCTCGGGGTACGGATCGTGCCGGGCAGGGTGGGGGAGGTGCGCCAGAGCGCGGACTCCGTCAGCGCCGCGGGTCTCACGGCGCGCTGGCTGATCGCCGCCGACGGACTGCACTCCACCGTCCGCCGCGGTCTGGGGCTGGAACTGCCCGGCGGAGCGCACCGGCGCTACGGACTGCGCCGGCACTACCGAGTCGAGCCCTGGACCGACTTCGTCGAGGTCCACTGGTCCGGCGTCGGCGAGGCCTACGTGACCCCGGTCGCCGACGGCCTGGTCGGCGTCGCGGTCCTCAGCCGGGTCCGGCGCGGATACGACGAGCACCTGCACGACTTCCCGGACCTCACCGCGTCGTTGCGCGCGGCCGGAGCGGGAGCCGGAGCCGGAGCCGGGACCGAAGCGACGGGCGTGCGAGGCGCCGGGCCGCTGCTCCAGCGGGTGCGCCGCAGGGTCGCCGGACGCGTCCTGCTGGTCGGCGACGCGGCGGGCTATGTCGACGCCCTCACCGGCGAGGGGATCGCCCTCGGCCTCGCGACGGCCGGTGCCGCCGTCCGTTGCCTCGCGGCCGGGCGGGTACGGGAGTACGAGCGGGCGTGGACCCTGCTCACCCGGCGCCACCGCCTGCTGACCGGCGTCCTCCTGGCCGCGAGCCGCCACCCCGGCACCGCCCGCCTGGTCGTCCCGACGGCGTCCCGGCTCCCCCCGCTCTTCACCGCCGCGGTCCGCGCGTTGCAGTAGCGGGGCGGAGCGCCCGTATCCGAGGTTCGGGATCCGGCTCCGGCGGGGGCGGCCCACGCGGACTTCGCCGGTGCCGCTGTCCGACCGTCCCGCGCCGGGCCCGTACGCGGGACGGTCCGGTGATCGCTGCATCATCACGAACGAGAGGGGTACTTGCGCGTCACGCCACACCCGTACGAGGAAATGAGGACGTCGTGAGCGAGCCCCGCCCGCAGGGCCCCGGGACCGGTCGGGGGCCGATGCCGAAGCCCGTACCGAGGGACCTTCCCGATCAGCAGGCGGCACCCGACGAGGACCCCTTGGACGTCGTCGGGGTACCCGGTCGGCCGAGTGAGAGCCGCCGGTCCGGGACGCAGCGCGGCGGCGGGGAAGGCGAGGCCGAGGGCGCGGAGAAGCCGGACACCGAGGTCCCCGACACGGACGAGGCGGGCACCGGCCGGAGGGGCGCCCCGCACTCGGGCAGCTCCCGCCCCGAGCACCCGGTCCCGGACGAGCCGACCGCCTGACACCCTCGCGCGCCGCGAGCGCTCCGGCGGGTGACGCGGGGAGCGGCCCGCGATCGTCCGCCCGCCCGCCTCGCGGCCGCCGGGGAGAGCGCGGTGGCCGAGCGACGCCTCGGCATGGTGGCCGAGACCCGGCACGAAGGATGGGCGGGCACACTCCCGCGCATCGCCTGCCCACCGCCCGCGCACTGACCCCGGCGGGCGCGGCGACCGCGGCGCCGGCCGGTGGACGCGGCCGCCCGGGTCGCCGTGATGGGCGGGCTCGCCCCGCCCGGAGGGTCGGTCCGCACCCGCTTCGGCGTCTTCACGGCGGGCATCGCCCCGGCGCAGGACCCCCGATCCACCGTCGTACCCCAGCGGAAAGGAGAGTGACCCGTGGTCACCGTTTCCCTCACCGGAACGTCCAGGGAGGACGCCGCGAGCGTCTTCGACGTACTGCGAACGGCGTTCCCCACCGACCGGAGTCTGGACGTACCCGAGGATCCGCCCGGCTCGCGACCCGCGGTGTGGACCGCGGAGATCGCGCCCGCCGACGACCGCATCCCGACCGGTCCGGCCCCGCTGGAAGGCCCGGTCAGCGCGACGCTGCAGGGCGGCTGCCTCGCCGTGGACCTGCTGCGCGAGGCACTGAACGGAGCGTTCGCCGTGCAGGAGCGGGGGACCGCGTCGGCGGACCAGGAGAAGGAGGTCGACCTGCGGCTCGGGGACAAACGGTAGCCGGGCCGAAGGACACGCCCCCTACTGATCTCCGCGTTCGACCGGAACGGACACCGGCGTCCTCGCCGGCCGGGAATGACGGGACCTGCCCTGGACGGCCGGGTTCGGGGTACCCGGTGTCTCAGCGAAGGCCGGAGCACGCCGCAGTGCCCCGGCCCGAATCGAAGACGGACAGGAGGTGATCACCGTGTCGGACGTACGGGCGCGCAGCGACGGAACAGCCGAGCGGACACGAGGGAACGGATCGGAACCGGTGGGGGAGCTGGTCCAGCGGGCCTCGGAGCAGCTCACCGAACTGGTGCGGGGCGAACTCCGTCTGGCGCAGACGGAGATGAAGGAGAAGGGCAGGCGCTACGGGAAGAGCGGCGGTCTGTTCGGCGGCGCGGGAGTGGTCGGCTTCCTGGCCCTTCAGGCCCTCGTGGCCACCGCGATCGCCGCGCTGGCCGTACCGCTGCCGGTGTGGGCGGCGGCCCTGATCGTCACCGCCGTGCTGGGCGCCGTCGCCACCGCCATGGCGCTGACCGGGAAGAAGCAGGCCGGCCGGGCGGCACCGCCCAAGCCGGAGCAGACGATCGAGAACGTGAAGGCCGACGTCGCCGAGATCAAGAGGAGTGCCCACCGATGAGCGAACCGTCCGACGGCAAGCAGACAACCACGACACCCGGCGAGGTGCGTGAACAGGTCGAGCGGACCCGTGCCGAACTGGGAGAGACGGTCCAGGCACTGGCCGACAAGGCCGATGTCAAGGCCCGTGCGAAGGACAAGGGCGTCGAGGTCAAGGAGCGGACCGTGGAGGTGGCCGGACAGGCCAAGGAGAAGACCGCCGAGGTGGCGGGGCAGGCAGCCGCCAAGGCGGGCGAGCTGAGGGCCAGGGCGTCCAGGGCCGCGCACGCGGTCCAGGACAAGGTGCCCGAGCCGGTCAGGGACCGGGCGGCCCAGGCGGCGGACCAGGTGCGGGACACGGCCGCGAAGGCCGGCGGCGTATGGCAGGAGAAGGCCCCGGAACCGCTGCGGCAGCAGACGGCCCAGGGAGTCCGGCTGGCACGCGAGAACCGGGCGCTGATCCTGGCCGCCGCGAGCGCCGCCGTCCTCGTATGGCTGACCGTTCGCAACCGGAAGGGGTGAACGGCCGGCCGCGCGGAACACTCTCGGGGGCGAGGCGCGGTGCTTTCGCCCGCCGACGAGCCCCGGGCCGTCACGGCCCGGGGCTCGCGCCGGTTCCGAGGTCCCGGGGTTCCCTTGACGCCGATGGGTCCCGTTTGGCCGGTCCGCCGCTGGGGACTCGGGCTGACGAGCCAGGAACGGTAAAAGGAGGAACGCGCACACCGGACAGGCCGCGTCCAGGAAGAAGGTGCTCCATGCCCGCGGGATCGAACAACAAGCGCGAGCGGCAGTACGAACACATCAAGGACAGTGCGCTGGAGCGCGGGGAGTCCACGAAGCGTGCCGAAGAGATCGCGGCGCGCACGGTCAACAAGGAACGGGCCAGGGCGGGCGAGTCCGCGACGGCGAGCAAGGCGTCACTGCGCGACCCCAAGTCGGCGTCGCAGCGGGGCGGCGAGCGTTCGCACTCCGGCGCGCGGGGCCCCACCAAGGACCAGCTGTACGAAGAAGCCAGGAAACGCGACGTCCATGGGCGTTCGTCCATGAGCAAGCAGCAGCTCAAGAACGCCCTGGGCCGCTGAAGGACGTACAGGGGCGCCGAACGGTGAGGAGAGAGACCGCCGATGAAGGGTGACGTACGGGCGGACGGGCGCGACGAGTCGCCCGAGGAGCGGGCCGACCGCAAGTGGGTCGACCTGCTCCAGGAGATCCGCGTCGCCCAGACCGGCGTGCAGATCCTTTTCGGCTTCCTGCTGACCGTCGTGTTCCAGCCGTCCTACCGGCGGCTGTCCGACGCGGACCAGACGCTCTACATGGTGACGATCGTCCTCGGCGCCACGGCCGTGGGCGCACTGGTCGCCCCGGTGGCGTTCCACCGCATCGTGACGGGCCGCTTCATCAAGCCGGAGGCCGTCGTGTGGGCGTCCAGGCTGACCCTGCTCGGTCTGCTGCTCCTGCTGCTGACCATGACCGCCGCCCTGCTGCTCGTGCTGCGCACGGCCACCGACGACGACGGGTACGTGCCCTGGATCGTCGCGGGCGTGGCGGGGCTGTACCTCCTGTGGTGGCTCGTCATCCCCACGGCTCTCCGGATACGTCTGGGGCGCCGCGCGCCCGAGGGCTCAGACGCCGACGACGCCGGGGCGCACTGAACCGGCCGAACAGGCCCCGGTACATGCCCCGGGTGGGACGGCCGTTCCGGCCGTCCCACCCGGCGGCCGCCGGGTCGCGCGCCGTCCGATCGCGCGCTGTCCGATCGCGCGCTGTCCGGGGCCGCGCGGGGCGTCTCGGTGTCAGCGGTTGCGGATGGCGCTGGTGGTGAAGAACCCGGTGGCGGCTGCGGCGACGAGAGCACAGACAGAAAACAGCATGGTTCGACGCACGGGACGTCCTCTCTGACGGGGCGTGAGTTGGCATCCTGCACAACGCCGGTCATGCCGTCAGGGGCTCGCCGCCGCCCCATACGCCACCCACATGGACGCGATACCGCTCCGCGTCGCACGGAACACCGGGGGCGCGGCACATCCGACGCCCCCGTGTCGTCCAGCGAACCGCCGCCCCGTGTCGTTCAGCGAACGCGGGCCACCGCCGTGTAGATGCCGCTGTCCTCCGGCGCCGGCGCCGGTACCTCGCCCGACTGGACCCACTGCGTCGCCGTCACCAGGCCGGGGGTGACGAGGTCGAGGCCCTGGAAGAAGCGCTCCACCTCGGCCCGGGTACGGAAACCGAGCTGGATGCCGCCCTTCGCGTACTCGGCGGTGACCTGGGCGGAGAGCTCGGGGAACACGTCCGAGGAGGCGTGCGACAACACCAGGTAACTGCCCGACGGCAGCGTGTCGACCAGGTTGCGGACGATGGAGTGGGCGTCCTGCTCGTCGGGGATGAAGTGCATCAGCGCGATCAGCGACAGCGCGATCGGACGGCTGAAGTCCAGGACGTGGCGGGCGTGTTGGACGATGTCCTCGGGTCGCCGCACATCGGCCTGTATGTAGTCGGTGACGCCCTCGGGCCGGCTGACCAGGAGCGCCTCGGCGTGACGCAGCACGATCGGGTCGTAGTCGGTGTAGACGACCTTCGCCGACGGCGTGATGTTCTGGACGATCTGGTGCAGGTTCGGCTGGGTGGGAATGCCGGTGCCGATGTCCAGGAACTGGTCGATGCCCTGCCCGGCGAGCCAGGCGGACGCCCGGTGCATGAACTCGCGGTTCTGCCGGGCGGCGTCCCTGGCCTCGGGCGGAAGCTTCTCTCCCACCGCCTCGTCGACCGGGTAGTTGTCCTTGCCGCCCAACAGCCAGTCGTAGACCCGCGCGGGATGCGCCTTGCTGGTGTCGAGCGGCGGAACCGACTGTCGGTCGATCGTCATGCTAGCTCCCATCGCACCACGGAAACGCGGCAGGCCAAGTGTTCGATCATCCTACTCGGAACCGGCCATGTGGTCGGCACGGTACGGGAGTTGAGAGGGTGGCGAGGGGCCCGCGCGATACGTGGCACGGCCGGGCCGGGCGCGGCTCCGCGCCCCCGGCCCGGCGGGGCTCCGGTTGCGGGGCCCCGTGAGCGCCCGCACGCTGGCTGGAGGGGTGACCCGTGCCAGGGGATGGTCGTCGTGAGCGCATCCGCAGGCCGGACGACGCGACTGTTCTCGCGCCGGGACCGCGCCGTCATCGCCGCCGCCTCGATCGCGATGCTGCTGGTGGAGCTGGACTGGTTCGCGCTGAACCTGATGCTGCCCGTGATCGCCCGCGACTTCGGGACACCGGCCACGAACCTGCAGTGGCTCGTGAGCGGCTACATGCTGACCCTCGGGGCGCTGATGATCGTCGGCGGGCGGGCGGCCGACCTCTACGGCCGCAGACGGATCATCGTCCTCGGGCTGACGGGCTTCGCCGTGATGTCGGTGGTGTGCAGCGCGGCGCGGAACGCGGCCTGGCTGACCGCGGGACGCGTGGTCCAGGGGATGACGGCGGCACTGGTCCTGCCCATCGCGGTGGCGGTGGTGACGGCGCACTTCCGTGACGGCCGTCAGGGCCGGGCCGTCGGCACCGTTCTCGCCTTCAGCGCGGTCGGCACCGCGCTGGGGCCCTTCGTCGGCGGTTCCTTCGCCGAGCTCGTGAGCTGGCGCGCGGTCTTCCTGCTGAACGTGCCGTTCTGCGCGCTGGCGGTGCTGCTGATGCTGCGCTACGTGACGGAGTCACGGGACGAGGAGGCCGCGGGAGGGATGGACCTGCCGGGCGCCGTCACGCTGGCCGTCGGACTGACCGCCGTCATGCTCGGCGTCGACCAGGGATCGAACTGGGGCTGGGCCTCGGCGGCCACCCTGGTGTGCTTCGCCGTGGCCGTGGTGACGCTGGCCCTGTTCGTCATGATCGAGCGGCGGGCGGCGGAACCGCTGATCGACCTGTCCCTGCTGCGCAACCGGCCCTTCGTGACCGTGACGGCGGCCGGGACGGTGTCGAACATCGTGTACTGCCTCGTCGCGGTGCTGGCGGCGCTGTATCTCCAGCAGGCACGGGGACTGTCACCGCTGGAATCGGGAGTCGTCTTCCTGGCGCTGTCCGCGGGAGTCGGCGCGGCGAGCTACTGGTCGGGACCCCTGGCGCGCCGGTGGCGGGCGGAGGTGCTGATGGCGGTGGGGCTGCTGCTCAGCGGGGTGGCGCTCGCCGCGCTGACCTGGGCCCGTCCGCTGCCGCTCTACGCCGCCGTGTTCGCCGTGGTCGGAGCGGGCGTAGGACTCGGCTGGGCGCTCACCAACGCGGCGACCCAGTCGTACGTGTCCGCCGGACGGCTCGCGGCCGCGTCGGGACTGGTGCTCACCTCCCTGGTGCTGTGGGGCGCGGTGGCCGTCACGGTGGCCGCGACCGTACTGGAGGAGGTCAGCGGATCCGCCGGTGGCGCGGCCTCCGACGGCTCGGCGATCGACGGGGTGCTGCGGGTCGTCGCCCTGCTCTCCGTGGCGGGAGCCGCGGTGCTGGTCCCGCTCGTCCGGTCCGGCACCGGGACGCCCGTACAAGTACCGGCGGAGGCGCCGGAAGGAGCCGACTCGGCCCCGCGAACGCTCTCCTAGGACAGCGCCCGCGACGGCCGGGGGCGGCGCCGCTCCCGCTGTCCGTCCGATTCGTGCAGGCGAGAGCCTCCCGAGTCGGGTTTTGAATCGCGCTTTACACATCCACTGCAACCGTGGAGCCGTGCCCGCAGTCCAAAAGAGCAGTGAGGCAGGCACGATTGTGAGCCGGGGTAAAAGTGAAGCGACGTAGCGGGATAACGACGGCACTCGTCATGGTTGCGGTGCTGGCGGGGGCCAGTGCCTGCGGCGGGGGTACGCCGAAGGCGAGTTCAGACGACGGAAAGGCCGGGGCGAAGAAGCCGACGGCCAGTGCGAAGCCGTCTCCATCGAAGCCCGCCGGGCCACCGATGCTGCTGGAGACGATCACGCCGCAGACCGGTGCCACGGTCGGCGTCGCGATGCCGATCTCGGTCATCTTCACCAATCCGGTGGCCCAGAAGGCCCGCGCCGGCATCGAGAAGCACATGAAGGTCACCAGCTCCCAGCCGATGACGGGCGCGTGGCACTGGTTCGGGGACCGGCGCGCCGACTGGCGGCCCAAGGCGTACTGGGCGAGCGGTACGAAGGTGAAGGTCACCGCCGACCTGAAGGGCGTCGCGAACGGCAACGGCCGTTACGGCACGCGTTCCTACGTCCACGACTTCACGGTCGGCGACGACGTCCGCGCGGACGTGTCCGTCACCGGTCACACGATGAAGGTCACCAAGAACGGGGCGCCGGTCCGGACCCTGTCGATCAACGCGGGCAGCGCCGAATACCCCACGTGGAACGGCGTGATGGCGGTGATCGACAAGCAGGAGAAGGTCCACATGACCTCGTGCAGCGTCGGCATCAGCTGCAACAAGGGCGACGCGAACTACTACGACCTGACCCTGCCCTGGGACGTCCACCTGACCCAGTCCGGGACCTACGTCCACTACTCGACCGGTGACCCGAACCCGGGCAGCGGCAGCGCCCGGGGCTCGCACGGCTGTGTCCACCTCTCGATCGCCGACGCCAAGTGGTTCTACGGCCAGGTCAAGCAGGGCGACCCGGTGTCCGTCACCGGCTCCCCGCGCGCGAAGGCCTCGGCCGACAACGGCTTCGCCTCGTTCAACCTGAGCTGGGACCAGTGGCTGGCGGGCAGCGCGGCCGGAGAGACCACCGCGGGCTGACGCGGAGCGGTGAGCCCGGGCCGGGGTGATCAGAAGAGCATCGCCAGATCACCCGGCCGCACCCGGGCCGTGACGGGGAGGGTGGCCTCGACCTCCCCGTCGGCGCCGTAGGGCACGGGCCGGTCGGCCTCGATACGGATCTCCCGGCCCCGCAGGATCACCACTTCCGGCCGCGCGGTGTGCGCGCCGGTCTTGAGTTCGTTCATGAGGGTGAAGAACAGCCGGCGCGGCGCCTGGCGGATCATCACGATGTCCAGCAGGCCGTCGTCCGTCAGCGCCGCCGGGGCGATGATGCGCCCGGAGCCGTAGTAGGCGGAGTTGGCGGCCACGACGGTGTAGCCGCGGTGGAGGTGTTCCTCCCCGTCGACGGTGACGCGGTACGACACCGGACGCCACTCGGTGACCGCGCGCAGACCGCCGGCGTAGTACGAGGCGGCCCCGCGCAGCACGCGCGCCTGGTTGGCGTGCTGATTGGCCAGCGCGTCGACGCCCGCGTAGACGCTGCCGAGAACCACGGTGCGCGGGTGCACCGCGGATTCCACCTCGATGGTGTCGACGCGCCGGGGCTCGCTGTGCAGCAGGACGCGCGCCAGGTCCTCGGCGGCGGTGGGCAGGCGCAGCGCGCGGGCGAAGTCGTTGCCGCGCCCGGCCGGGACCAGGCCCAGTACGGTGTCCGTCCCGCTCAGCGCGCCGCCGATCCCGCCCGCGATCCCGTCGCCGCCCACGGCGAGCACGACGCGGCCCTGTTCCCCGGCGCGCAGCGCGAGCTCCTGCGCGTGGGCCAGGCTGCGGCTGTACTCGGTCTCCAGGCCGGCTCCGGCCTCCCGCAGCAGGCGGGCGACCGGGAGCAGTGCCGCCGCCCCGGTGGAGCCGCCCGCGGTGGGATTGACGACCGCGGTGAACTGTCGCATCGGTGTGCCTCCGGGCAGTGACGGGTGGGGCGGAGCGGGCAGAGGGGGAAGCGGTGCACGGCGCAGAGGTGGCCGGCGGGAGCGGACGATCCGGCGGCGGCCCCCGGCCGCCGCCGGATCATCGCGGCGGGCGTCAGTCGAGCGGCAGCAGGATCCCGGGGTTGAGAACGCCCTCGGGGTCCAGCCGCTCCTTGACGGCCCGCAGGGCCTCGACGCCCAGCGGTCCCGCCTCCCGGAGATACCAGTCGCGGTGGTCCGTTCCCACCCCGTGGTGGTGGCTGATCGTCCCGCCGGCGCTCAGCACGGCCTCGTTGGCGGCCTCCTTGGCCGGTGCCCAGTGGGCGACGGCGTCCTCGCCCTGCGCGGAGACCACCGTGAAGTAGAGCGAGGCGCCGTTCTCGTACACGTGCGAGATGTGGCACATGACCAGGGGCGGGGTGCCCGCGGCGGACAGCGTCTCGGTCAGGGCGGTGCGTACGGCGGCGTAGAGCTCGGGGACGCGTGACCAGAAGGTCGCGGTCTCCAGGGTCTCGGCGAAGGCCCCGGCGTCGAGCAGCGCGTCGCGCAGATACGGCGCCGAGTAGCGGCCGTGCGCCCAGCGTTCGCCGGGTTCGGCGCCGAGGTAGGTGCCTCCGGCCGCGCGCAGGACCTCCGCGGCCTCCTCGCGGCGGCGCGCGGTCTCCTCCTCGGTCCCCTCGTACCCGGCGATCGCCGTGCAGCCCGCGGTGGCCGCGTCGGCCGAACCGATGGCGTCGGGCTGGGCGAGCCCGACGAAGGTCTCGGTCTCGTCGGACAGCCGCAGCACCGTGGGACGCGGTCCGTCCTGGGCGAGCCGGCGCAGAGCGGTGGCGCCCTCCTCGAACGAGGCGAACCGCCACCCCTCGTACACGCGGGTCCGCGGCAGCGGCTTGATCCGTACGGTGACGGAGGTGATCACCCCGAAGGCGCCCTCCGAGCCGAGGATGAGCTGGCGCAGGTCGGGGCCGGCCGCCGAGCGGGGTGCGCGGCCCGTGTCCAGGGTGCCTTCCGGGGTGGCGAGGGTGAGCCCGAGGACCATCTCGTCGAAGCGGCCGTAGCCGGCGGAGGCCTGTCCGCTGGAGCGGGCGGCGGCGAATCCGCCGATCGTCGCCCACTCGTAGGACTGCGGGAAGTGCCCGAGCGTGAAGCCGTATTCGGCAAGGAGCGCTTCCGCGTCGGGAGCGCGCAGGCCCGGCTGGAGCGTGGCGGTCCGCGACACGGGGTCGATGCCGAGCATCGCGTTCATACGGCGCAGGTCGAGGGCGACGAAGGCGCTCCGCTCCGGGGCGAGGCCGCCGACGACGGAGGTGCCCCCGCCGAACGGGACGACGGCGAGGCCGTGTTCGGCGCACACGCGCAGCACGGCGAGCACCTCGTCGTGGGTGGCGGGCAGGACGACGGCCGCGGGGGCGTCCCCGGCGTCGCCCGCGCGGATCTTCAGCAGATCGGGCGTGGACTTCCCGCGGGTGTGCCTGATCCGGGTCTCCGCGTCGGTGCGCACCTGCTCCGCGCCGCCGACCGCGTCCGCCAGGGCGTCCAGGACCGGGGCCGACGGGGGCTCGGGGACGGTGATCTCCTCGAGAGCGTGCGGGGCGGTGTCCCGCGGCTTGACGCCGAGCAGATCCCGCAGCAGGCCGGTCACCGAGTCGGGCAAAGGCGCCGCCTTGGCCGGGTCGCCCCAGCCACTCCACAGCATGTCCATGAACTAGTCCTCATCGGTCGGCGGGACGTGCCGTCTCCCGGACGGCCGCACAGGGCGTTACACTGTTACACATGACGCCTATTCGTCACAAGCACTCGGACGGCGACCCCGTCCTCGACGCCGTACGCGACTGCGTCCTGGCGGTCGGAGTCCGGCGTACGACCCTCACCGACGTGGCCCGCCGCGCCGGTGTCTCGCGCATGACGCTCTACCGGCGCTGGCCCGATGTGCGCACGCTGGTCGGCGATCTGATGACCCGTGAGTGGATCGACGTGGCGACCCGCGCCATGCCCGAACCCCACCCGGACAGGCCGACGCGGGCCCAGATCGTGGACGGCCTCGTGGCCGGCGTCGAGGGCTTCCGGGCCCACCCGCTCTTCCGCAAGATCATCGACGTCGATCCCGAACTCCTGCTCCCCTACGTACTGGACCGCCGCGGAGCCAGTCAGGAAGCCCTCCTGGAACTCCTTGCCGACGCCCTGGCGGAGGGGCACGCGGACGGTTCGGTGCGGCTCGCCCCCACGAGAAGACAGGCCCGTGCCGTGCTGCTCGTGGTCCAGTCCTTCACCCTGTCGCTGCGGACCATGACCGACGAGGACGACCCCGAACTGACCAGCACGGCCTTTCTCGACGAACTGCGCACCCTTCTGGAGAGGACCCTCACGCCATGAGTCCCACGAGCAGTCCGTCCGGCCCGGCGGCCCCGGTGCCCGGATCCTCGCTCTCCGCCGCCCGCCGCCGCCGTGAACTGGCCGAGGCCGTCGGCGGCGGCATCGTGGACGTCCTGGTGGTCGGACTCGGCGCCACCGGCGCGGGAGTCGCCCTGGACGCGGCCGCGCGCGGCCTGAGCGTCGTCGCCGTCGACGCCCACGACCTCGCCTTCGGCACCTCGCGCTGGAGCTCCAAACTCATCCACGGCGGACTGCGCTACCTGGCCTCCGGACAGCTCGACGTCGCCCACGAGAGCGCGGTCGAACGCGGCGTCCTCATGGAGCGCACGGCCCCCCACCTCGTACGCGCCCAGCCCTTCGTCCTGCCCCTGACGCCGCTGGTGTCACGCGGTCAGGCCTCCCTCGCCTGGGCCGGGTTCCGCGCCGGGGACACCCTGCGCCTCGCGGCCCGCACCTCCCGCGCCACCCTGCCCGCGCCGCGCCGCCTCTCCGCGGTGGAGGCCCGTCACCTGGCGCCGTCGGTGCGCCCCGCGGGCCTGCGCGGCGGTCTGCTGTCCTGGGACGGCAAGGTGACCGACGACGCCCGGCTCGTCACGGCGCTCGCCCGCACCGCCGCCGCCCACGGCGCGAAGATCCTCACCCGGGTCAGGGTGCTGGAGACCGGCGGGACCGTCGCCCGCGTCCGCGACGAACTGACGGGGGAGGAGGGCGAGATCAGGGCCCGCGCGGTCGTCAACGCGTCCGGGGTCTGGGCGGGCGACCTCGTCGAGGGCATCCGTATCCGCCCCTCGCGCGGAACCCATCTGGTGCTGCGCGCCGACCTGTTCGGGCCGCTGCCCGCCGGGCTGCACATCCCGATCCCGGGGGAGACCAACCGGTTCGTCCTCGTGCTGCCGCAGGACGACGGCCGCGTGTACGTCGGGCTGACCGACGAACCCGTCGACGGGGATCTCCCGGACGTCCCCGAAGTGCCGGAGTCGGACGTCGGCTTCCTGCTCGACGTCGTCGGCTCCGCCATGGACACCCCGGTGCGGCGCGAGGACGTCGTCGGCGCCTTCGCGGGGCTGCGCCCCTTGCTCGACACCGCGCCCGGACGCTCGGGGGAGGCCGCGCGCACCTCCGACATCTCGCGCCGGCATGCCGTCCTCACCTCCGACGACGGGGTGACCACCGTGGTCGGAGGCAAGCTCACCACCTACCGGCGCATGGCCCAGGACGCCGTCGACGCCGCGGTCGTGGCCCGGGGGCTGCGCGCCGGCCCCTCGACGACCGCCTCCCTGCCGCTGGTCGGCGCGGCGGCCCCGCACCGGCTCGGATCGCTGGCCGCCCCCGGCCATCTGATCCGCCGCTACGGCACCGAGGCTCCCGCCGTCCACGCCCTCGCCGCCCGGGACCCCCGGCTCGGCGAGCCCGTGGTGCCCGGACATCCCGTCACGCTGGCCGCGCTGCGGTGGGCCGTGCTGCACGAGGGCGCCCTCGACGAGGCCGACCTCCTGGACCGTCGCACCCGCATCGGCCTGATCCCCCAGGACCGGGCTGCCGCCGAGACCGCGGCCCGAGAGGCCCTCGACGAGGCCGCCGTCCGGTCCGCCTGACACGGGTCGGGGACCGCGTCGAGCCGACGGGTCCCGGCGGGCCGTCCCCCGATGGTGGATGGTCCGGGGTGCGACCCTGTCGCCTGCCGCAGCGTCGATCGTGTTCGGGTCGGCGTGCTGGATCCCAGTCGATGCAACATGGCTCAACTCCCTCTGAATCAAGGGCTGTTGTAACGAGAACCTCATGAGCTACCGTCGGTAACACCTGTAGTGAGCCCTCGTGGCGTCCTGGGTCGGTACCCCGTGCAGGCACCTTCCTGGGCGGCTGCCTCTTCTCCGGCCGCCAGGCGGGACGCGCGGCGGCGGCCGCCACCGCGACCTGACGACCGACGACGCAGTCGGGGAGGGACCGGCCGGCCCCTCCCCGATCCCGGCGACGACCAGTTCCCTCATGCCGGGCCCGACCTCGACAGAAGGGATGACGCACCTCGTGGTGACGGGTCTACCGCGCGCCCGGCGAGTACGCGAGCCGCAGGAGTGGTGCCGGCGGCAGCGGTGCGGGCGCTCCCGTCTCCGGTGCGGCGCGGAACGCCTCGATCACATAGGCGGCGAAGCGGCGGGAGGACGTCAACCGGGCGGCGCGGGGCGCGTCTTGGAGGCCCCGGTGGGCCATGAGCATGAGGATCAGGTCGTCGACGACGAAGCCTGGGCGGAGCCGGCCGGTGTCCTGGGCGCGGCGGGTCAGTTCGGCGAGCCCGCGCGAAGTCCGCTCTCGGTCGGCGGCGAAGTCCATGGCCTCGGGGAAGGCTGCCATGAAGGCGTCGGCGAATCCCTGGCTGTGGGCGTGGAGTTCGCAGATGCGCTCGACCAGGCTCCGGAATCCGTGCCACGGGTCCGGGTCCGCGAGGGCGTCGCGGACGGCGGCATGACAGGCTCGTCGCTGCTCGGCGAAGGTCTCCACGATCAGTGCCTGCTTGGTCGGGAAGTGCCGGTACAGCGTGGCGGGGCCGACCCCAGCCTGCCGGGCGACCTCGCGCACGGGCGTGTTCAGGCCCTTCTCGCTGAACACCGCGCGGGCGGCGTCCAGGATGCGGGCCCGGTTGTCGCGGGCGTCGGAGCGCGCGGAGTGAGACAAACGGTCCGTCATGGCCTCTCACTTTAGCCAAGGGGACGGGGGCCTTCGTTACGGTCCGATGGCGGTGACGCCGCCCCGTCCCGGCACCCTGCGGGTGATGCCTCGGGCTGTGGGGCCTGGCTCGCCGCTCACGGTCGCCGCGGCTGTGGCCCGTTCGTTCACCGGCCTGAGGAGCAGAGATGAAAGCCGTCGTGATCAGGGAGTTCGGAAACCCTGACGGTCTGGAGGTGGTCGACCTGCCCGTGCCCGTTCCTGCCCCGGGGCAGGTGCGCATCACCACGGAGGCGATCGGGGTAGGCGGCGTGGACGCCGTGATCCGCCGGGGAACGCTCGCCGCGTACGGCTTCCGGGAGGGCCATCTCCTCGGAAGCGAGGTCGCGGGAGAGGCCACCGCCGTCGGAGAGGGCGTGGACGCCTCGTGGATGGGGCGGCGGGTGTGGGCGTTCACCGGCCTGTCCGGTGGGTATGCCGAGCAGGCGGTCGCCTCGGTCGAGGACGTCCTCGTGCTGCCTGACGGCCTGACCGGCGCGGACGCGGTGACCCTCGGCGGTTCCGGTGTGGTCGCCCACTTCGCTCTGGACCGCGCTCGATTCGCGCCCGGCGAGACGGTGCTCGTGCGTGGCTCGGCGGGCAGCATCGGGATCACGGCGGTCCAGCTCGCGGCCAAGGGCGGTGCGGGCGCGGTGGCGGTCACCACCTCATCGGCGGAGCGTGGCAGCCGCCTGCGGGACCTGGGCGCGACCCATGTCCTCGACCGCTCCGGCGAGGGCGGCTCGGACACACCGGCGGGTTTCGACGTGGTGATCGATGTCGTTGGGGGTCCCCAGCTTCCCCTGTTCCTGGACAAGTTGAACGCGAACGGGCGGTATGTGGCTGTCGGCGTGGTCGGCGGCCAGCCACCGGCGGACTTCGGCACGCGGCTGATGGACGCCTTCCGCAAGTCACTGTCGTTCGCCACCTTCAGCGCCGACACCGTGCTCGGCTCGGACAGGCGGGCGGTGCGCTCGTCCCAGTTCGCCGATGCCGCGCACGGGGACCTGCGCACGGTCGTGCACGAGGTGCTGCCGCTGGACCGGGCGGTGCAGGCTCACCGCGAGATGGACGCGGGCACGGTATTCGGCAGGGTCGTGCTGACGCCCTGAGCCGGGCGGGAACGGTGTTCGCGGTCCCAGGCAACGGAAGGGGCCCCGCTCGGCTCGCGGCTGACACCCGCCACCGACTGTCACCACCGCCGGCGGCCGGGCACGTGCGTGGCGTGCCCGGTTACCGCTGTCTCGTCCGGCGTCGGAGCGTTCCGTCGCGCGATGCCGCGTGATGATGCCCGCTACGGATCAGAAGGCGTCGTGCCCCAGTCGTGTCCGATCCAGCGGGCAGCAACGGTGAACCACGGGCACTCCCGGGCAGCAGGCGACGCAACGTTCACCGGTGACTCGCGCCACGAGGGTTTCAAGGCTCTCCGTCGGTAGCGTCAGCGGCCCGGGCCGTTCTTGTCGAGTGCGGCCGACCCCGGGGAAGCACGGCCAGGGGGACCATCGGGCACGTGTGCTCGGACCGACGCGAACGGTCGGCCCGAGCAGCACTGCGCAGGTCGGGACGTCGCGAGGAAACGGCGCCGGCCGACCTTGCCGGTCAGCTACGGGGCGGGGATTTCCCTGATGAGGCGCGAGGTCCAGTCGCACCAGTAGAGGCCGGGCAGGAAGGCGCCGCCGGCTTCGTCGAGGTGGTCTTCGACGTACGGGATGGTCGCGTCACAGACTTCGATGGCCTGGTCGAAGAACTCCGTGTTGTCGGGGTTGTTGTGGTAGCTCCAGCGCGGGTTGTAGGGGGCCTGCCGCTTGAGAATCCGCGTGAGCACGTGGGGACGGTCGGTCGTCTCCCCGCTGACGAGTTCCCGGGCGTGCTCGATGTCCCCCGGCTTGGTCAGCTTGATGACGAATTGCTCCCGCGTGATGTCGGTCATCACGAAGTACGCGGGACTCTCGGCGGCGGCGTGGCCGGGCTGCTTGCTGAGGGTGTTGGCCTGAGCGGGCTGTGCCGTGGCGAAGGCCAGCACGCCGACGGCGGCCAGGCCGGCTGCCCTGATGAGCACGCGTCGCATGAGGGTTCTCTCCTTGGTTACGGGCGTCGTGCACGTCACGACTAGTCACCAGGCATATTCAATCAGTCACATTCGGTAATCACGCCCAGGGCGCGCTCAACTTCACCGCCTATGCCAATGGCCTCATGCTGTCGCTGTTGCTTTGGGACATCGACGCCGCCCTCGGCACACCGTGACCGTGTGGCACTGGCGAGTTCGCCTTGAGGTGCAACACGCGGCGCCCCACTCGGGCCGTCCCTGGGCCGTCCGCGGGCGCTCAACGACGACCGACGCTGACAACCACCATCCACGGCCAAGTTGCTGCT
Source organism: Streptomyces sp. NPDC096324 (assembly GCF_044763015.1). Lineage (NCBI taxonomy): Bacteria > Bacillati > Actinomycetota > Actinomycetes > Kitasatosporales > Streptomycetaceae > Streptomyces > Streptomyces sp. NPDC096324. Next base: position 253,611 of record NZ_JBIWFK010000006.1, read on the forward strand.
CGCAGCGTTGAATGAGCGCAGGGGCACAGGTCAGAGACCCGACCCCGCACTCCTTCGGCTCCTGATCGCACCCAGAACCTTTGACTCAACCAAGACCCTGACCTGTGATGCCTGACCATCAACGACCTGAGCGACCGTCTGACGTCCGGCAGACCTCAGCAATCCCTGTGCCCGTAGTTCCCATCGAAGGCGCTCGCGTATTGGCGACTTGCGGCAGGGCGGGCTCCGGCGGCGGGAAGGGAAGGGGCATCGGCGGGTCTCGCTCAGCGGTCGGCGAGCGCCCGGATCTCGTCGGCGATCAGCTTGGGGTCCTCCTCGGCCATGAAGTGGCCGCAGGACACCGGGCGGTGTCGCAGGTCGTCGGCCCGGGCGCTCCACAAACCCTGGGCGTGGTAGCCGAGGGCGGCGCCCCAGTCCTGCTGGAGGACGCTCACCGGCATGGCGAGCCGGTTGCCCGCCTCCTTGTCTGCTGTGTCGTGGTCCACGTCCACACCGGCCGGGGCGCGGTAGTCGGCGACGATGGAGGGCACGGCCGCCGCGGACGCGGCGCGGACGTCGGTGGGAATCGCTTCCGGGTCCCTGGTCCAGGCGTCGAGGAAGTAGGCGAAGAAGGGGTCCGATGCCCTGCTGGCCACCGGCGCCGCCCGCGATGCGGTCGCCGACCTGCGCGCCCATGTCGCCGCCCACCCCGGCCGGGAGGGCGGCTGGGTCCTGCTGGCCACGGCGCTCGAGCGTGCCGGGAGGCGCGGCGAGGCTTTGCAGACGCTGCATCAGGCCCGCGACGCCCTCGCGGGCCTGGCGGTGTGCATGCCTCCGCGGGCGCCCTCGCGCGGACCGAGGCGCGCATTCTCAGCGGTACGGCGGGCTCCGCGGCCGAACCGGCCGGGATGGCCGACAGCGTCTGGGACCGGGCCGCGGCCGCGTGGGACCGCTCGGTGCCCGCCCGGTCCAATGCACGGCTGCATGCCACCGCCGGCCTGCTCCGCGACCTCGCGGTGACCGGCCCCGACGGCCTTGAGGAAGCCCGCCGACACCGAGGGGATCTGGTCGCGGCGGCCGAGACGACCGGCGACATCGAGCTGGCCGCCAGGATCATCGGCTCCTACGACGTCCCGGCGGTGTGGACTCGCGCCGACGACCCCGACGACGCCGGCGAGCTGTGCCGGGCCGCCGCCCGTGCCGCCGCCCGGTTCGGCCCCGGCGGGCCGGCCGCGCTGCGTGCCCGGCTGCTGTCCGTCGTGGCGGTCGAGTCACGGGGCGACGCCGCCGCCACGCTCCGCTTTCCCGGGCGTCCGACGCCCGCGCCACCGAACCGTGGCGGCGGCGCGCCGAACGCGCCGCAGAGGAGGCCGTCCGGATCGCCCGCCGCTTGGGCGACCCCGCGCTCCTCGCGTTCGCCCTCAACGGCGCCTTCATGCGGTCGTTCGCCGACTGCGGGTCGGCCGCCACCGGAGACGTCCTCGGCGGTGAGCTGACGCGGCTGGCCGTCGAGCACCAGATGCCCGGTCACGACGTCCTGGGCCGCATCGTCCGCCTCCAGGCCCTCGCCGGCCTTGGTGAACTCGCTGCGGCGGACTCCGAGGCCGAGGAGATCGACCGGCTCGCGTACCGCAACGAACGGCCGCTGGCCGGAGCGTTCACCGCCTGGTACCGCGCCCTGCGGACCCGCGAGACCGACGGCTGGCCCACCGCCCGCTCCCCGTACGCACATGTCCTGGCGGAGACCGCGGGCTGCGGCATGCCCGGCCTCGTCCAGGGCGCGGCCGCCCTCGTGGCGCTGGTCCCGGTCATGCGAGGTGACGCCCCGCTCGACCCCCAGGACTTCGCCCACCTCGACGCCGGTCCCTACCGGCCATGGCTCGACCCCCTGCTGCTGGCCGAGTCAGGTGCCGTGGAACAGGCCCGGCAGGCGCTCACGGCCGTACCCCGGCCTCCGCACGACCTCCTGCAGGAGGCCCTGTGGTGTGTACTCGCCCGAGCGGCGGTGGCCGTCGGGCACCGGCCGGTCCTGCGCCGGGCCCGCGACGAACTCTCCGCCGCGGCAGGGGAGCGGGCCGGTGCCGGGAGCGGTCTGATCTCGTTCGGGCCGGTCGAACACCACATCCGGGAAGCCCGAACAGCCCTCGGCGACGGGTGACCGGCCCTCCGCGTGGCGTGTCGGCGGGAACACGGGACGGCCGACGCGGCGTGGCGTGTGCGGTCGGCCGCTGCCGACGGCCGCGCGCTCGGAAGGTACCGGACCGTCAGACGGCAGCGAGGGGTCGGCCGTCAGCTTCTCGTCGACGTGCCGCCGTACTGCCGACGAGCCGTCTCGCGCACCATGCGGTGGACCGGCTGCTGCGTCCGCCGCCGGAGCCCCTCCGGGCCGACCGCCGTCAAGCATTGCGTCAGGCGTTCTCACGTCTGCTTCGTCGCCGGCGTCCCGACCCAGCCGTGTCGGACGGCGTGGCCGCCGAGTTGCATCCGGGTCCGTACTCCGGCCATGTCCATGAGGCGGCGCAGTCTCCGGTGCATCGTGCGTGGTGACAGGCCGAGCTGTGTCGCCGCGGTCAAGTCGGTGGCGCCGGCCAGCAGGAGCGCGAGGATCCTTTGATCGAGGGCTGTCGGGCCCTCCGCCTCCTGCTCGACGGTGGGTCCGGCTTCCTCCTCGTCGGCGGTCAGTGCCAGCGGGTGGGCGGTGCGCCACACCGTCTCGAACAGGGTGTCCATCGCGTCCAGCAGGCCGCTGCGGTGCAGCAGCACCGCTCCCGGTTCGCCGGCCGGCGTGGTCGCGAGCGGGACGAGGCCGAGTTCGGTGTCGGCCAGCATGAGTTTCATGGGCAGATGGTCGGCGATGCGCAACTGCACACCGTTGCGCAGGGAATCGATCGCGTCGTGGACGATGCCCGGCTCCTCCAGGACGGCCCGGTCCAGTACCGCCCGGAAGCTCACGCCACGACCGAGAGCCACGGGTTCGGCCGTGTTCTCGTCCGGAGGCAGGGCGACGAACGGTGCGGTGATGAAGGTGCGGACCTGCGTACGGGCCGCTTGCTGCACCTGGAGATAGCGATGGCGAATGGCGTCGACGCCCGTGACGACCTCGATCAGATCGCCGATGCCGCTCGCGCTCGTGGCCGCCCGGTGCTCCTCGGCCAGGGTGACCAGCGCGTGCTCGGCCGCACGCAGCCCGTCCCTGCGTTGGCTGATGAGGGCGCCGAGCGCCATGGCGGGCGGCGCGGCGGTGAACCGATCGTCCGCCGATCCGGTCACCAGTCCCCATGTGACCAGACGGGACAGGGCGTTGTCGGCCTGAGCCCGCGTCAGGGAGAGCAGATCCGACAGTGTCCCCGCGGTGGAGCTCGGCCGTCCGAGGAGCGCCCGGTAGACGCGCTCGTCATCCGGTTCGAGGCCCAGAACGTCCAGCATCGGCGACCGACTCTCTTCCGCTTGTCGCAGAGGGGAGAGTATGCGCCATGGCGGCGGACTTCGAATAGCCCCTGGTGGAAGCGGGTGCGGACCGAGAGGCCCCGGAGAGTTGCCTCCCCGGGGCCCGACAGCGTGGTTCATCGCAGGCCGTACGCCCGGATGATGTCGTTCTTGACACCGAAGCCGCTGCTCGTCCCGGCGCTCGCGCGGACCGAGAGGAAACCGCCAGGTTTCTTGGCCGTCTTGAACGAGCCCTTCCAGTAGCCGCCTGCGCCCTTGGCCAGGGTCACCTTCCGCCACGTGACACCGTCGTCGTACGAGACGTCCAGCTTCACCGTGGTGACCTTGCCCGGTACGGTGCCGAGGTCCATCGACACCGGCTTGAGCGCGATCCGCTGGGTCGCGCCGGCCTTCACGTCACCGTGCAGGTCCGACTCCAGCCTGTAGTCCAGGTTCAGCACCGAGAACGGCTCGAAGGAGTCCGATTCGACGGTGTCGGACAGGAACGTCCACTCGCTGTGGGTACGCGTCGACAGCCGGAAGACGTCACCGGGCCGCTCCGCGTCGAGGACGGCGCGGTAGGGCAGGTTGCCCGCCGGTACCTCCTGCCACTGCATGTCTCCGCCGCCGGGGTTGTCGTAGATCCGCGTGTCGCCTTGGAAGACCTGCAGGTGTGACGGTGTCTCACCCCACGGCAGGAAGCCGCCCAACCGCATGTTCTCGCTGGCCGAGGCCCACGCCTGCACGTTCCAGGTCATGTAGTTCTGCCAGCGGGAGTTGTACACGCCGAAGGACTCGCTCTGGCCGGGGCGGGTCGCCGGAGCGAACCAGTCCAGACGGGTGGTGCCGCCCTTGGCATACGTGTTGTCGCCCGACACCATCACCCACGGCAGGGTGCCGTCGACGCCCTGCGCGTGGAACTCCCTCCAGACCTGGCCCGGGGTCACCCATTCGGTGCGGGTGCCCGGGTGCCACTCGGCCTCGGGGAGGTTGAACGACGGGCTGAGGGTGAAGTCGGACCGGTAGCCTTCCGCGGCCTTGCCGCCCGCGGCCGAGTAGTAGCGGGCGTCGATCCGGGCCAGGTCACGCTTGGTCGGCTCGTAGACCAAGGGGCGATCCGGCACGCGGCCGGGGTAGTTCCGGGTCAGGTCGTAGACGAACGGCGTGTACTCGGTCTGTTTCACCGTCAGTTCGAGGAAGCCGGCCTTGGCCATCGCGACAAGGGCCCTGCCCGCGTCACGGTGAACGGTGGCGACCGGGACGGCCGACTCGCCGACGTACTCCATCAAGGGGCCGACGCCGTCATTGACGACGATCAGCGCCTTGGCACCGGCCGCCACCGCGGCTTCGGCGCGCTCCTGCGGCGAGACCCCGTCACTGCGCTTGATGACGACGATCTTGCCCCTGGCCCTGACCTTCCCGTACTCGGCCGCCGAGCCGTTCCCCGCGTAGACGGCGCCCGTTGTCTCCGCGCCGGTGCCCAGTGCGCTGCCCGCCTGTACCAGTGCGTCGAAGCGGAGGCGGCCGCCCGACGCGCTCAGAGCGAGTCGCGGCTCGCCCTTGCGCCAGCGGGTGGTCAGGATGAACTCGCCCTGCTTCATCGGCTCCGTCGGCGAGACGTAGACGTCGTCGTACGTCGGCGGCAGCACATACGCGCTGCGGTAGTCCGTGTACGGGTCGAGGCCCTTGTAGTGGACGTTGAAGTCGACCTTGCGCTGGCGGTCCTCGGTGCGCTGCGGCGCCCGGGTCTGCAGCAGACGGGCCTTGCTCGCATCCAGCACCACATCCATGGGGCCGTCCTTGAGCACCGTCTCCGGGTCGACCAGCACGGCGAGACCGGAGCGGTCCGCCTTCTCACCGGCCACGTCGACGTACCCCGCGACGGTGTACGTGCCGGGTGCCATGCGCAGGGTGGTCGAGCCGTCGACGTAGATGTTCCACGGCCAGACGTCGCCGGCCAGGTTGATCCCGACCCAGCCGGAGGCCGGCGCACCGTCCCGGCCGACCAGCTTGATGTTCAGGTCGTAGCGCTCCTCCTCCTTGAGCAGCGCCACGGACGTGCGGGTCACTGGCTTCCCGGTGGCCGCGTCGGTGGCGATCACGTAGCCGACATGCCGGCCTGCCGGGGCGGCCTGCGGGTCACCGGTCACCGGGACGGCGGCGGTGCCGCCCGCCGGGACGGTCACCTCGGCGGCTTTGAGCGTGAACGGTCCGCCGTCGTCGGTCAGCGCCAGCTTCAGCGTGACGTCGGCGGGACCGGTGTTGGTGAAGGCCAGATCCTTCGTGACGGCGACGTCGCCCGGCTTGTGCGGCCACGTGTAGTTGCCGAAGAAGAGCGATCCGGTGCCGCGGACCGTGGTCCGCACCGCGGCGGCCACGTCGACGCGGCCGGTGCCGACCTCGTACGGCGAATACCCCGGGTCCAGGCCCTTCGCCGTGCTCATCAGCTGTTCCTTGAGCTGCGCGCCGGTCCAGTCCGGGTGCCGCTGGGCCAGGATCGCCGCCGCGCCGACCACGTGCGGAGTGGCCATGGAGGTACCGCTGAGCGTGCGGTACAGGCCCGTCCCGCCGTCGGTCATCTCCTGCGAGCGGGCGGCGGTGATGTCCACGCCGGGCGCCGCGATGTCCGGCTTCATCGCGCCGGAGGAGGCCAGTGGACCGGTGCTGGAGAAGGACGCGAGCTGATCCTGCTTGTCCGTGGCGGCCACGGTCAGCGCCGAGGCGGCCGCGCCCGGGGCGGAGATGCTCTCCGGGCCCGCGTTGCCGGCCGCGATGACGAACAACGTGCCGTACTTCGCCGACAGCGCGTCGACCGTCTGCGACATCGGGTCGCTGCCGTCGGTCGGGTAGGAGTCGCCGAGGCTCATGTTGACGACGTCCGCACCGGACTCGGCGGCCCACTGCATGCCCGCCATGACCCAGGAGTCCTGGCCATAGCCCTCCGCGCCACCGAGCACCTTGCCGACGTACAGGTCGGCGCCGGGGGCGACGCCCTTGTAGTCACCCCCGGAGGCGGCGCCGGAACCGACGATGGTGGAGGCCACATGCGTGCCGTGCCCGTTGAGGTCGGTGATGGCCTCACCCGGTACGAAGCTGGCCGTGCCGTCGATCAGCCCGGCGAAATCGGGGTGGTTGACGTCGATGCCGGTGTCGAGCACCGCGACCTTGACGCCTTTTCCGGTGTAGCCCGCCGCCCAGGCCTCGGGCGCGCCGATCAACGGCACGCTCTCCTTCAGGTTGACCTTCACACGGCCGTCGAGCCACAGGTTCGCCACCCCCGCGCCCATCGCCTTGCCGTCCTTCGGCGCGAGGGTGTTCCAGAAGGTCCGGACCCGCCTCTTCTGGGTGCTGAGCACGGCACCGTGAATGCCCTTGAGCGTGCGGGTCAGCTTGCTGCCCCGGGGAGCCGTCGGCTGGATGGCTGTGCGGGACTTCGACGTGGCGTACGTCGCGATCAATGGCACCGCGGACGTCTTCGCGTCGTCGTACCCCATCTCGATCAGGTCGGTGACGTCGAACAGCCGCCGGTCCAGCTTGCCCGCGCCCAGCAGGGGCACCGCCTCGTCCGGGACGACGAACAGATCACCGTGGACCGTCTGCATTTTCACACCGCCGACGGCGTTGTCCGGCCGGTCGACATCGGCGGTCTGTTTGCCGTCGGCCGTCGTGGTGACCGTGACGACGTCGCCGGTGACCAGAGTGACCTTGTGGGTCGCCGTGGACTTGGCGGGACCGGTGGGCTTGAGCGGGGCGGCTTGCGCGGGCTCGTGCAGCATCGCGAGCCCCGACGCCAGCAACGACGCCACGGCGGCAGCCGATATCAGATGCCACCGCCTGCGCCAGGAGGCGGAGGACAGGGAGGAAGAGACCATGCCCCTGGGTCTATCGGCCGCCCCCCACCGGCGAGAAGGCAGAACGACGGCAAGTCCTCGCCATGGCAAGGACTTGCCGGTGACAAACCGCTGGTAACTGCACGAAGGGGGTCGACCCGCTCCCCGCGGACCGCCAGGTTCGCCTCCCGGTCCTCGGAGCGGCGCACATCCCTGTACGAGGAAGGAAGTGGAAGGCTTGCGGCATGGCCCTTCGACCACGGCTGGACTTGCGGCGTTCCTGGCGGCCGGGTCACGCGCCCGCACTGGTCGTGATCCCAGTGGGGCTGATCGTCGCGGTCTGTGTGGTGGACGTGCTGTCTCCGCCGCACATCCACCTCGGTCCGCTCCTGGTGGCGGCGCCCGCGATCACGGTGGCGTTCGCCGGGGCCCGCGTCACGGCGCTGATGGGAGCTCTCGCGGTGGTGGCCCAGGTGCTGATCGGCGCTATCAGAGGGGTCCTGTCCACCGCCAACATCATGGCCCAGATCGCCGCCCTGATCATCGTCTCCGTCGTCTGCGTCGCCATCTGCGTGGTGCAGGACCGCAGCGAGAGGCAGTTGCACCGAGTGCGGTCGGTGGCCGAGGCGGCGCAGAGCGTGTTGCTGCGGCCATTGCCCACACATGCCGGTCCACTGCGGATCGCCGGCCTGTACATCCCCGCCGAGGAAGAGGCGGACCTGGGCGGAGACCTGTACGCGGCGGCACGGACCGTCCACGACAGCACCCGGCTCCTGATCGGTGATGTACGCGGTAACGGCCTGGCCGCGATCAACAACGCCGCCCTGCTCCTCGGCGCCTTCCGCGCGGCCGCCCATCGGCAGGCCACCCTCCCTCGCCTGGCCGTCCATCTGGACGCCGCGTTCCGCTGGGACACCAGCCAGTGGCGGTCACCGGCGGAGCAGGACACCAACGAGGACTTCGCCACCGTGACGCTGCTCGACATCCCCGACCACGAACCGGTCGTTCACCTCATCACCTGCGGCCACCCGCCCCCGCTCCTCCTTCGCGGACATGACCTCACCCCCCTCACGGCCGAGGCGAGCCACCTCCCGATCGGATTCGGCGGGGCCTTCGGCATCGCCGCCTACGACGTCCAGACCTTCCCCTTCGAGGTCGGCGACCTCCTGCTGCTCTACACGGACGGCGTCATCGAAGCCCGTGACGCCGACGGAGTCTTCTACCCCTTCACCGAACGGGCGCCGCAGTGGACGAAGGACGACCCGGACGTACTGCTGCGCCACCTCCGGGGCGACCTGCTGGCCCACGTCCACGGCCACCTCGACGACGACGCGGCCGTCGTCGCGATCCGCCGCCTGGCACTTTGATCCCCACGCTCCGGTGGGCGCGGGTTCCGCCGGCTCTGGCGTCCGCCGGGCCCCGGCGCGCCGTCCATTGGCGGCACGGTCGGTGCGTGTCGGCCCGGGGACTGCGGCTGTGAAGTCGCCGTTGCCGAGACTGTCCGGATGAGTGAAGAATCCGCACCGCGACCGTCCGCCGAACAACGTGAACGCCAACGGACCGTCGTCATGGCGACCCTCACCGTCCTGGCGGGCGCCGCGGACGCGGTCAGCTTCCTGACCATGGGGCACGTGTTCACCGCCCTGGCCACGGGAAACGTGCTCTTCCTGTCTTTCGCCGTCGCCGGAGAGGGACAGGTGCCGGTGGCCCGCCCCGCCATCGCTCTGGGCGCGTTCGTCCTCGGTGCCCTGGCCGGGGCCCTGGCCACCAAGGGTCTCGTCGCACACCACCGGCACTGGTTCGCGGCCGCGCTGGCGGTCGAGGGGGCACTGCTGGCGCTCGCCGGTGCGACAGCGCTGTGGCGGCACGGTTCCGGCTCACTCACCGATCACCCGGACAACCTGGTCATCGCCATCGTCGGCTTCGCCATGGGCCTGCGCGCCGACACCGCACTGCGTGCCGCTGTTCCCGGCATGCCGACCCTGCTGGTCCAGGTGTCCCTGGTCCGTCTCATCCACGGCCTCTCCGGAGCCGTCCCCGCGACCTCGGAACGGCACACGATCCGTCCTCGGCTCGTCGCCACCGTCGTCGGCATCTTCGCGGGCGGCGCCCTCGGCACGCTCATCACGCCGTGGGGGACGGGTCGTGCGTTGCTCGCCATCGCCGCCGCGGTCCTGATCATCGCGGCGCTCAACGTGATCCTGGTGCGGTATCACCGGCTCACGCCGGAACTGATCGGCTGACCGCTTCCCGTACGACATCTTTGCAGGTCACGGCCGTGTATCGGTTCAGGGGGCGGCGTTTCTGTCGAAGATCGACAGCGGCTATTCTCCGCCTATGTCCCCAACCCCCGCGCAGCGTCGGCTGCGTGACGACCCGCGCACCGCCGAGGTGGCCGCCCGCGAAGTCGCCCTGCCCCTCCCCAAGGCGGAGGCACTGCTCCGTACGCTTCGGCCCGGGGAGTCGGTGCTGGCCCTCTACCACCAGGGGCTGGGGTACGCCGCTCTCACCGATCGCGCGCTGATCCTGCTGAGCGGAGAGGAGCCTTCGCGGATCGCGAGGCCCCTGGTGGTTCTGCGCCCCGCCTACGGGGCCGCGTCGCGCGTGGACCTGGCCGTGAAGGGACGACGGATCACCGTGTGGGGGTCGCGGATCGACGCGTCCGGTGCCTTCGTGCAGGGGATCGACCGCGCGACACCCGGTTCCCCCGCCGACGATCCTCGCCTGGCCGCGGTCGTCGCCGGAGAGAAGCTGTCGCTGCCCGACGACCACAGGAAGGTGCTCCTCGCGGAACTCGGACCGGGCGAATCCGTCCGGGCCCTCTACCACTGCGGCTCGGGCTATGCTGCGCTCACCGACAACGGACTCGTCCTTCTCCGCGGTCTCATATCCCCCAAGGCGACTCGGGTGGCCGAACCCGTGTCCATCGTGCGCCGCGGGCACGGCACCCTCGACTCCACCGTGATCGTCACCGACGGCAAGGGGTACGGTCTTCACGGGTCCCGGCTCGATCCCAAGGGAGAACTCCTCGCGGCGAGGGGTGAACCCCTGCCCGCCGGCTCCTTCGCCCGCCCGCGCGGCGGAGCGCGTGTGCTGGAGTGGGCGCACAGACGCCCCGTCCTCGCTTGCATGCTCGCGGCCACGATGCTCGTCGCCGTCTGGGGTGTGGGACACGACTCGTCGGCTCCCGCCCGCGCCGACCGCGCCGTGGTGGTGCGGGACTTCAAGGGAACGGCCCTCACCACGGCCGTCGCGGACGCACGACGCCAGTCCTGGATGTCGGTGACGACGGCCGACGCCTCCTCGTCCTTCCGGCCGGTGAAGGGCTCGGAGCCCGGCTGGAAGGTCTGCTTCCAGACGCCCTCTCGAAAGCAAGAGGTCCGCCCGGCCGTCCGCGCTCTGACGCTCTACGCGGTCCCCGAGAAGGAGGCGTGCCCCAACAGCCTCCTCGCCCCCCGACGCGTGGTCATGCCGGACCTCCGGGGGGAGAGTTACGGCGCTGCCTCGGATGCCCTGGACGACCTCGGGTTCACGTACACCGCCGTCCGGCACGCGCACACGGGTGGCCGGCTCGGCGCCAGTACCCGGGACCTGGAGGACTGGAGGGTGTGCCGGCAGCAGCCGGAACCCGACCGCGAGGTCATGCTGTCGACGCGGGCCGACCTGTGGCTGATCGGGCCGGGCGACTCCTGCGCCGAGCCCAGCCCGAAGCCCAGTCCGAAGCCGAAGCCCACTCCCGAACCCAAGCCGAAGGCCAAGTCGAAACCCGAGCCGAAGCCGCGCACCGGGGGCACGAGCGGTTCCACCACGGTGGGCGGAGCGTCAGGAGGAGGCAGCGGCAGCGGTGGTTCCACGGGTGGTTCCCCCGGCACCTCCGGCGGTTCCTCCGGCACCTCGAGCGGAAGCACCGGCGGCTCGGGCGGCGGCTTCGGCATCGGGTTCGGGCAGTACTGCTCTCCCGTGGGTGCCACCGCGACCACGGCCGACGGGCGCCCCGCGAAGTGCTTCATGGGCAGGGACGGCCACGCGCGCTGGGGCTACAACTCCGGCTGATCGGGGAGCCGGTCGGGCCACGGCCGCCGCCGGGCGGGTCCGGCCCCGCCCGCCCCCGCGATCTTGCCGGAAACCGGCAGTTCAGCCCGGGGCCGACGCTTCCGGGACCTGCCGTGTCGGTCGACCGGACGCGTGTGACCTAATGCTCCGGAACGAAGGAGACAGCAGTGGCTGCGCAGACGACGGACCGTTGGCTCTCGGCACGGATCCGGCAGGAGTGGTGGCACGCGGCAGCGTGGACCCTGCTCGGACTGGTGCTGTCGGTGGTGGCGGTGGGGCCGAGCCTCTACGTCCCCGGAAAGGTCGCCACGGAGACGGCTTTCCGCGATGCCCGGCCGTGCGCGGGTGAAGCCGGGGTGCGGGACGACGGTACGAGCTGCCTGCGCACGATCCGCGGCACGGTCCTCTCCGCCAGGACGGTCAAGAGCGGCAAGTCGAAGGCCTTCCGCGTATGGCTGCGGCCGCCGGTTCCCGCCCCCGCCGATCAGTCCATCGACCTCGACGCGCACGGCGACCTCTCCGAACTCGTCCGGCCGGGGGAGCGGGTGGACGTCACCACATGGCGGAACGACGTGGTCTCCGTCAGCCAGGGCGGAGTGCGCGAGCGGCTCGACGGACTGCCCGACGACGGCCCCATCACCTTCATCGGGGCCGCCTTGGTCGTCGTCTGGTCGGCGGCCCTGGCTTTCATCGCCGCTTTCGGCAGCGCCCGCCGAGCCCGCTCCCTCGCGACCGGCCGCCCCGTCGTGCCCCGGGTCCCGTTCGCCAAGGCGGCGCCTCTCGGCGTGATGGCCGTGCCGTTCGTCGCGGCCATCTGTGCCGGGCATTTCTGGGACACCTGGACGGCTGTGATCATGACCGTGGTCATCTGGGCCCTGGTCGCGGTCCCGGCCACGATCCTCGTCCTGCGCTGGGACCGTGAGCCGTCCGCGACACCCCCGCCGGGCAAGGAGGTCACCGTTCCGGCCGGCGCGCCCAACTGACCCGGCGGGGGCCGGAGTCCGAGGAGCGGTCGCCCGGACTCACCGCCCGCGCTGCCGGGCCCGGCGCAGGAGGGTCTCCGTGGCGGTGGTGATCTCCTCGTGCGCCAGCCGTCCCAGCAGCGCCCCGCCGAAGACGACGACGCCGACACCCACCAGCCAGGACTGGACGACGAGGACGGTGCCGAAGGGGCCGTAGGAGACGGTGCTGGAGGCGATCAGGGGCGAGAAGACGAGGCGCGAGAACATCCGGAGCCCCAGCAGGCCGAGAGCCGTCAGCACCGCGCCGGGCAGCAGGGCCCAGGCGGCGATCCTGCCGCCGAGCAGCATCCACTGCGACCACCAGAAGAACAGGACGGCGCTCAGAGCCGCGGCCACGGTTCCGGCGGCCGAGTGGCGCCACAGCGTGGTCGTCGCGGTCACGTAGATCGATCCGATGAGCACGGCCAGCCAGAGGACCTGGCGCCATCTCGCGTGCCAGCGGGCCGCGGACAGGTCCCAGATCTTCTCGTAGCCGGTCTGCACCGCCGCGCCGAAGCTCAGGCCGAAGACGGCGAGCGCGGCGAGACCGAAGGCCGTCGTGGTCTGCCGTACCTGCGCGGGCCCGGCGAACAGCCGCGCGACCTCGTCGCGGGCGGCGCTCGACACGCCGAGGCCGTCGCCCAGCCACTCGGCGAACCCCCGCCCGTGCTCCGGATCGGCTGCGGAGACGACGATCAGGAGCGGCACCAGGGTGAGGAAGCCGAGGGCCGCGAAGCCGAGAGACCTCTGTCCCAGTTCGATGGCCTTGCCGTGCCGCCATCCCCGGCCGGCCGGGGAGTCGCGCAGCGCCGCACGCATCCGTGACCGCGCGGTGGGCGGCCGGTCCTGGTCGTCGGCGTCCGGTGGAGCCTTTTTGGGCATGCAGATCGATTACCACAGACGGCGGCGGCGCCGACAGCGTCACGGTCGGCCGACACGCGGTCCGCCTCGGCCGGACGTGACGGGACGCCACGGGACACGGTCAGGGGCGGGCCACCTGTGACCCTGTACGGGGCGAGCCATCCGTTCCTCGGGACGGGTGGGCCCGGCCGGACGTCGGGTCCGGCCGGGCCGATGGGTGGTGCGGAGGGGTCAGCCCAGGGCGAACTTCTGGGCGGCGGCTCCGTTGCAGTCCCAGATCTGGAGCCGGGTGCCGTTGGCCGTGGCGCCGTTGGGGGAGTCGAGGCAGCGGCCGGACTGCGGGTTGAGCAGGGAGCCGTCGGCCTGTTGCTGCCAGACCTGACCTCCGGCTCCGTTGCAGTCCCACAGTTCGACCTGGGTGCCGTTGGCGGTGCCGTTGCCGACGATGTCGAGGCAGCGGCCCAGCGTGTGCAGCCGGCCGTCCGAGCCGTGGAACCAGTGCTGGTCGACCGCGTAGGACTGGCAGTTCCAGAGCTGCACGGCGGTCGCGTTGGAGCCGTTGTCGTCACCGGCCACGTCGGCGCAGGTGCCACCGGGCCCGATGACGGGCGCGCCCGCGTTGACCGCGAACCTCTGGGCAGCGGAGCCGTTGCAGTCCCAGATCCGCAGCCGGGTGCCGTTGGCCGTGGCGCCGTTCGGCGAGTCGAGGCAGCGGCCGGACTGCGGGTTGAAGAGCGAACCGTCGGCGCGCTGCACCCACTTCTGACCTCCGACCCCGTTGCAGTCCCACAGTTCGACCTGGGTGCCGTTGGCGGTGCCGTTGCCGACGATGTCCAGGCAGCGTCCGATGGTGCCGAGCGAGCCGTTGGCGTTGTGCGTCCAGAACTGGTCCTCGGCGTACGACTGGCAGTTCCAGAGCTGTACGGCGGTGCCGTTCACCCCGGTGTCGTCCGCAGCGACGTCGACGCACTGACCGCCGGGGCCGCCGATGGTGCCCTGCGGACCGTTGGGGACGTTGGTCTGGCCCGCGTAGCCCACGGAGACGATGTTCGCCTGGACGGCGTTCTCGGCGGCGTCGGTCGGATAGCCGGAGACCATGACACCCTCGAAGAACGTGCCCATGTTCCAGTTGCTGTTGTCGCCGCCCGTGCCCAGGATGATGCCGCCCTCCTGCTGCATGGGCCGGTAGCCGCCGCGTGAGGGCAGCGCCCCGTCCCACCAGGTGGTCAGGCCCCCTGACTGCGAGTTGCCTCCCTTCAGCGCGTAGGTGGTCTGGCCGTTGTTCTTGAGGACGGCGGTGACGTACGTGCTGCTATTGCCCTTGTTCGCGGTGTTGGAGCCGTTGTCGCCCTGGAACATGCCGTTCTCCAGGTCGGCCTCGATCCACGGTCCGGATCCGCTGCACGGCGCGAAGTAGCAGGTGGTGGCGATGGACACGGCGTCCATGTGGCCGTTGCCGGTGTCGGCCGGTGTGGCCTCGGCGTTGCCGTAGTCGAAGCAGCAGGCGGAGCCGACATGGGTGCCGCTGGCGACCATGTAGGCGCCTTCGGCCTGGCCGTTGACCGCGGTGCCGGACGCGGCGCCGTGCGAGCGGTAGCCGACCCCGGGAGAGATCCAGATGCCGTAGACCTTGTGACCGCCCGCCGTGACGGACAGTTCACCGGCGTCCGCACCCCGGTCGGCACCCATTCCGGCCGTGCCCGCGGGACCGGGGAACAGGTCGTTGTGACGGGACGTCTGGTCGTACACCTTCGAGATGCTGCACGTCGTGTTCGCGCAGAAGCCGTCCTGCTGGGCGGCGTTCGCGTAGCCGCCGGCCGCCAGCAGCCCGATGTCGGCGGTCGCGCCGTCGGAGACGCGGGTGACCTGATAGAGCGGGCCGTTGTACGCCGAGAACAGCGCGCGTGTGGAGCTGTGGGCGGCGACGCACGGGGTGCCCGCGGCGGCGTAGATGTCGCAGGGCTGGGAACCCGCGGCCTGAGCGATGCCGGGCATGCCGACGAGGACGGTCACCAGGAGGCCGAGGACGGCTCCGACGGACAGCAGGGCGTGGCGCAGCCGGGGTAACGCACCAGCCGTGGGGGAGGGGAAGAGACGCGAGGAGGCAGATCTTCTTCTGCGCATGTGTGCTCCCGGAGTGGAGGGTGGAGCTACAACTCGCCCTCGGGACAGCCGAGTTCAGGGCTGCCTGGCGACTGAGACGGAAGTTACAAGCGCTGGTCGATTGCGTCAATATTTGTTGCTTTCCTTTCTGCTCGGCCCTCGATGCGTGTCCGAACCTGTGGCTTTGTGGTACCCGTCGCTTCCTGGGGTGGTCTGCTCGGGGCGCCGCTTCCCAGGGTGGCCGGGACGGCTGTGGCGGGGACGTACGCGGTGGTACTGCCGCGTATCGCCATCACGCGGTGGCTGACCGCAGGAGCGTGCTCGACCCACTTCGGCTGGATCATCCCGTTTCCCACCGAGTCTCCGGCGTTCCTCCTGGACAGTGGCGCGTGATCAGAATTTGAAAGGGATACGACGACCGAAAAACGCCGGTGGCGGGCCGCCGGAGTTTTTTCGACCGGCCCTGCTGTGCAACATTCGAGCGAGGTCGAGCACCACCCTCGGAGGGGAAACGCATTGTCGCCCACCACGGGATCCGAACACCGGTCCCCGCACGTCCTCACATCGTCCAGCGACGCATCCCTTATCACCGAATGGGCCGGCGGAAAAGGGAAGAACCTGCACACGCTGACCGCGTCCGGATTTCAAGTACCGCGCTGGTCGATCATCGGCCTCGACGTATTCGCCGAATTCAGCCGCGGCAGCGGTCTTGACGGGCATCTGAAACGGCTGCTCGTCGACGGCTGGGAGCCGAAGGCGGGCCGGATCGCCGCCGAGATCGCCGGCCTGATCGAGGCCGCGCCGCTCGACGACCGCCTCACCGATGCCATCGGACTGGCCTACGGTCTGGCCGGCGGCGGTGCGGTGGCCGTGCGGTCGTCCGGCGCCCAGGAGGACGGCGCGCGCCACTCGTTCGCCGGCCAGTTCGACAGTTTCCTCAACGTCCGCGGCCTCGACGAGGTCGTCGCCCACGTCCGCCGCTGCTGGGCCTCGGCCTTCTGCGAACGCTCCCTGCGCTACCGCGCGCGGCACGGGCTGGCGATCGACACCGGCGGCGTCGCCGTCATCGTGCAGCGCATGGTGGCCGCGGAACTGAGCGGCGTGCTGTTCACCGCCGACCCGGCGAGCGGACGCGCCGACCGGTACGTCGTCAGCGCCGTCCACGGACTGGGGGAGGGGCTGGTCTCGGGCGCCGTCGACGCCGACACCGTCGTCCTGGACGCCGTCACCGGCGAGCCGCTGACCACGGTCATCGGTGACAAACAGGAGCGCTACGACGCCGGATCCGGCCCCGGCTGCCAGGTGTCACCCGTCGCCGACGAGGACCGCGACCGACCCGCGCTGACAGCCGCCCAACTGGCCCGCCTGCACGCGGCCGGGCGGCGCGTCACCGCCCGGTACGACGCCCCTCAGGACATCGAGTGGGCCATCGACGACGACGCCCTGTGGATCCTCCAGAGCCGGCCCGTCACGACCCTCGCCCCGGCCGCCGGCGCCTCGGCGGAGCCCGAGCAGAACGTGCGGCTCTGGGACAACTCCAACATCATCGAGAGCTTCAGCGGTGTCGTCTCCCCGCTCACCTTCAGCTTCGCCGCGGACACCTACGCGAAGGTATACGACAGCTACGCCCGCGCCCTGGGAGTGCGCGGGGAGCGGCTGCGCGAGGTGCGGGAGTGGACCCCGTACCTCCTCGGCCATGTCCACGGACGGGTCTACTACAACCTCTTCCACTGGTACCGCATGGTGCGTCTCGCGCCGCTGTACCCGCTCAACCGGCGCGTCCTGGAGAAATCCCTGGGGGTCGCCGAGAGTATTTCCGACGAACTCGCCGACACGCTCCATCCGTTCACGCCCCGGCCCGGACTGCGCGGTCAGGTCGCGCGTCTGACACGTACGGTCATCTTTGCCGGAAGATTTCTCACCATCCGAAAATCCGTCGACACGTTTCATCGAGATTTCTATCGCGCGTACACGGTTTTCAACAACGTCGACTACGACGCATTGCCGGGGGACGAGACCTACCGCCGATTCCGGCGGCTCCAGCGGGAACTCATCGAAAAATGGGGCCCGATGCAGACCCTCGACGCGACGATCCTGCTTTCCGTCGGCCTTCTCGCCCTGCTCACCCGCAGATGGCTGCCCGAGGCGCCCGAGTGGTTCACCTGGGCCGCGGCGGCCCCGGGCGGCGCGGTCGAGTCCGCCGAACCGGTATGGGCCCTGCGCGAGTTGGCGGCCCAGGCGCGTGCCGACGCCGGGATCCTGGCCCTGCTGGAACGCACTCCCGACCCCGAGGCGCGCCAGGCGCTGCTCGACGCCGGGTACACCGGCTTCCTGCGGTCCGTCGACGCGTACATCGCCGACTACGGCTACCGCAGCCCCGACGAACTCAAGCTGGAGGTCCCCGACCTGCGGGAGAACCCGGCGGGCGTCTTCACCCTGCTGCGCGACGTCCTGCCGGAGCCCGGCGACGGCGAGGTTGGGGGCGGGGGCGCGCCGGACCGGGGCGGCGAGGCCGACGCCTACCTCGACGAGCACCTGAGCCGTCCGCGGCGCCTGGTGTACGAACGGGTACGGGGCAAGGCCCGGACCGCGCTCGCCGACCGGGAACGGCTCAGGTTCTGCCGCACCCGCGCCTTCGGAGCGGCCAAGCGCATGCTGCGCGCCCTCGGCCGCGATCTGGCGCGGGCCGGTGCCATCGACACCTGGGACGACGTCTTCTTCCTGCGCCTGGAAGAGATCCAGGGCGCGTACGAAGGCATGATCGCCCACACCGAACTGCGGGACCTCGTCGTGTTGCGCCGCCGTCAACAGGCCGCCGACAGCGCGCTGCACGCCCCGTCCCGCTTCACCACCCGCGGCGCGCCGTACTGGTGGGGAAACCTCGAAAGGGCCGGCTGGGGCGGCGGCCCGGCCACCCCCAGCGGAGCCCGCGAACTGAGCGGCGTCCCCTGCTGCCCCGGCGTCGCCGAAGGGCCCGCCGTGGTCACGGACACCCCGCGCGACGTCGGCGGCGGCGTCCTGCTCACCTACCGGACCGACCCGGGATGGGTGACCGCGCTGTCCTCGGCCGCGGCCCTCGTCATCGAACGGGGCAGCCCGCTGACCCATGTGGCCGTCGTGGCAAGGGAGTTGAACATCCCGACCGTGGTCCAGGTCAAGGGCGCCACCACCGAGATCCGCACCGGCGCACGGCTGCGCGTCGACGGGGCCGCCGGGACGGTCATCGTGCTCGCCGACGCGCCGTCCGACCGCACGGGCACCGTCCTCGCCGACCCGCCCCATGCCGACCCGGCCGCCGTCATCGAGGACGAGGACCGGACCCATGGCGGCACGGCCGCCGTCATCGAGGACCGGACCCACGTCGGCACGGCCGCGGCCCCGGACAGCCCCCGAACGGAGACCCACCCGTGATTCTGACCGAGGAACGGCTGCAGGACCTGCTCGACAAGTCCCTCGCCGAACTCCCCCCGGACACCGAATGGGCCGTCACCCTGGAAGGCTCCATAGCCGAAGGGTTCGGCAACCCCTCCTCCGACATCGACTTCCTGCTCGTGAGCCGCTTCGACGACGAGCTGCCGACCATGCCGTCCCTACTGTTCCTCGACGGGAGGCGGGTGGAGATCCGCACCCGCTCCGTGCGCCAACTCGCCGACCAGCTCACGGCGGTGGAGCAAGGAGCCGGACGGCCGGGCCGGCTCTCCGAGGACCTCCTCAACCGCTGCCAGCGGATCCTGCACAGTCACCCGCTGCGCGGCCACTCCCTCATCGAGGAGGTGAAGTCCCTGCTGCCCGTCGAGCGGTTCCGCCGGATCACCGCCGACTGGTGGGCACACCGGGCTCGGCAGTCCCTGCGGCACGCGACGGCCCTCCAGTGCCTCGGCGAGGGCGACGAGGCGGTCGACTGGACCCGCGCCGCGCTCGTGCAGAGCGTCAAGTCCTGGGCGGCCGGCCTCGGCGAGACCTATCTCGAACCCAAGTGGCTGTCCATGCAGCTCGACCGGGCGGGACGGGCGGACGTACGCGACCGCTACTGGGAGCTGGAATCCGCCGTCGTCCGGCCCGGCGACGCCGATGCCGCCCAGGCCCACCTGACCGCCTGTCTCGACTTCGCCGAGGACCTCGGACTCGCCAAGGTCCCCCGGCGGCCCGAGCGACTCACCGTCGAACGCGTCGCCCAGGTGACCACCTGGCAGACCGGCGAACGGATCCACGTCGTGCGCGGCCGACGCGACGTGTTCGCCCTCGGCGCCGACGCCGGAGCCGTCTGGCGCTCCCTCGTCCTCGGCCGGCCGCTGCCCCGCGTACTGGCGGACAGCGCCGCCACCGGCGTCACCGACCCCGGCCCGCTGCTCGCCGCGTTCCTGCGCTACGGGCTGGTCCGTCTCGCCTGGAAGGGCGCCGGAACCGTCAGCCCCGCGCTCCCGCTCGCCGCCCCGCCCGGGCCCCTGACCCCGCCCCCCTCCACCGCCCAGCCGCTGCTGTCCGTACGCGGCGCGGCCGTCGGCGGATCCCGCTCGGTCGACCTGATGCCCCTGCCCGCCGACCGGTTCGCCGCCGCCGCCATGGCCCTGGTGTGGTCCAACGTCGTGGTCGAGAACGCCGTCGAGGACCTGACCGGAGCGCTGCGGCGCGGTCAGCGCCGGGTGGCCGAGCTCACCGCGCGCCGAGCCGTGCACGCCGCGCTGCGGGGGCTGTTCAGCGCCTACGGCGTCAATCCGCTGCCCGCGGACGCCGATCTCGTACGCCGTATGGACCTGCTGCCCGCCGCCACCGTGCCGATCGGAGCGCACGCCGTCGAACTGCTGGGGCGCGGCGTGGACTCGGCGGACGACGGCGAGGCCCTCCGGGCGGAACTGCGCCGCTTCATCGCCCGGGTACGCGGTGCCGTGGGCGCCGACTCCTTCCCGCTCTCGTTCGACTCCGCGTACACCTGGCGGGCCACGCTGCAACTCGGCCACGACTGGCTGCGCATGGGCGCCCACCTCGGCGCGGAGCTGCCCATCGAGGAGGCCCGCGACCTGCTGGCCGGCAACGGGGCCCAGCCCCATCAGGCCCGGTGACGGCGCCGAGCGCCCGAGCATCCCACCCGACGTTCCGTGCGGAGGATCCACCGATGTCCGATCCGATGAACTCCGAAACCAAGGCGTCTCGTTCGCAGGCGGGCGAACCCAAAGCGTCTCGTGTGAAGACGGTTGAACCCAAGCCGGATCGTGCGAAGGCGGCCGAGCCCAAGCCGGATCGTGCGAAGGCGGCCGAGCCCCGGGCGTCTCGTGCGAGGGCGGCCGAGCCCCGGGCGTCTCGTGCGAGGGCGGCCGAGCCCCGGGCGTCCCGTGCGAGGGCGTCCGAGCCCAGGGCAACCGGCCTCGCGGTGCCCCACCCGATGGCGTCCGGCACCCCGGGGTCCGAGCCGATGACCGTGCTGGTGACCGGCGCCAGCGGGTTCGTGGGCGCCGAGGTGACCGCCCGGCTCACGGCCGCCGGCCACACCGTCCTGGCCGTGCTGCACCGCAACGGCGACCTCGTCCGCAACAACGGCAGAAAACTCGACCCGGGGCCGGGCACCCTCACCCGGATGACCGGTGACATCACCCACCCCGGTCTCGGGCTGAGCGGGGCCGACCGGCGGCTCGCCGCCACCGCCGACCGGATCGTCCACTGCGCCGCCGTCACCGACTTCGGACTGCCACCGGGCCGGTACGAGCGCGTCAACGTCGAGGGCACCCGGCACGTCCTGGTCCAAGCCCTGGCGGCCCGTACCCCCTTGGTCCACGTCGGCACCGCCTACGTGTGCGGCGAACGCGACGGCACCGCGTACGAGGACGAACTCGACCTCGGTCAACGCCCCGGAAACGACTACGAGAAGAGCAAGCTGGCCGCCGAGACCCTGGTCCGCAAGGCGGCGGCGGACGGCCTGCCGGTCACCGTGGTCCGCCCGAGCATCGTCACCGGCGCCACCCGCACCGGCCGGGTCCGCGACCTCAAGACCATCTACCCCGTGCTGCGGGTGCTGACCAGGGGCCTGGTGCGCACCGTGCCAGGCCACCTGGACGCCGTCCTCGACCTGGTCCCGGTCGACCGGGTCGCCGACCTGGTGACCGAGGCCGCCACCCGTTTCCCGGACGCCGAGGGGCGCACCCTGCACGCCGTCGGCCACGCGCTGACCCTGCGGGACATGTCCGACGTCCTCGCCGAGTACCCGTCCCTCCACGTGCCCCGGTTCGTCCCCCCGTCCGCGTTCTCCGCCACGGCCCTGCCCGGCCGCGAACGCCCCTACTACGACCGGGTCGTCTCCCTGTACGCCCCCTACTTCCGGCGTCGCGTCCGCTTCGACACCACCCAGGCCGAAGCCTTCGGCCACCGCCCGCCCGCGACGGGCGCGCACGCCTACCTGCGCCGCCTCCTCGACCACTGCCTCGCCACCGGCTATCTCGGCCCGCCCCCGCCCAGGGAGCCGGCCGCCCGACCCGACGGGAGCGCGAACCGATGACCACCGCCCACCTCGCCGAACCCTCGTACGGCATACCCGTCTCGCCACTGCTGACCTGCCATCCCGACAAGCGGCGGCTGTACGGCGCCGACACCTACTACCAGGAGAGCCACGGCCAACTCGCCGCCCTCACCGAGGACATCACCGGCTTCGCCCACCGGCACGCGCTGCTGCTGCTCAAGCCCGACGCCGTCGTGGCACGCCGGCTGGAGGCGGCCGCGGACTGGCTGGCCGGGCAGGGCTTCAGGATCGTCGGCGCGGCCGTCACCCGGCTGACCCGCACCATGATCCGCTCCCTCTGGTACTTCCAGTGGAACCTCGCCACCCCCTACCGCAGGCGCCTGGCCG
Source organism: Streptomyces sp. NPDC096324 (assembly GCF_044763015.1). Lineage (NCBI taxonomy): Bacteria > Bacillati > Actinomycetota > Actinomycetes > Kitasatosporales > Streptomycetaceae > Streptomyces > Streptomyces sp. NPDC096324. The sequence goes on from NZ_JBIWFK010000006.1 coordinate 275,699, forward strand.
CACTCTTCCTGGAGGACGCCGACGCCCTCGTGCTCCTCGTCCGGCCCGTCCACGACCTGGACGTGCCCGCCTCGGTCGAACTCACCCGGCTCAAGGGCCCCACGGACCCGGACGCCCGCCGACCCGGACAGCTCCGTCATCTCCTGGGCCGCTACAGCTACTTGCTGAACCTGGTGCACACCCCCGACGAACCCGCCGACGTGCTGCGCGAGTTGGCCGTCCACTTCGACGAGGCCGAGCGCGACCGCCTGTTCCGCTCCGCCCTCGCCGACGAGGACCGCACCCCGCACGCACGGGAGTCGGCCGCCCTGCTGTACGCCGCCACGGAACCCCGGGACCTCGACTTCGACCCCGCAGTCGCCCGGCTGCGCGACACCATGGCCCGGCACCGGGAAGCCGACTCCTCCGCCACCCCGCGCACCCTGCTGGAGACCGCCTGGCGGCTGGGCATCGACCTCGACCCGTGGGACACCGTCATCGTCGGCTCGAAGGTGCTTCCCATGCGGCAGCCGGGCCGGGCACCCGTGCTGGACGGAGCCGACGCCGACACCTGGCGCCGCCACCTGGACATCGTCCACGCGACCGCGAAGTGAGGAGCGGCCCATGCAGTTCACCCGGACACTCCCGAAGGAACTGGTGCACCGCTCCGCGGTCGCGGAGGTCTTCCTGACCGACGCCGAGCGCCGTGGCGAGGACGAGATGCTGCTGGCCGCACGCTTCCCCCACCGCCACGCCTTCTACGACGACACCCTCGGCCCCGGCGACCGGCTCGACCCCTTCCTGCTCCTGGAGGCGTGCCGGCAGGGCATCTTCGTGGTGGCCCACCGCCACCTCGGCGTCCGGCTGGGGCACAAATTCCTGCTCCGGGCAGTCGAGTTCGAGGTGCCGGACCCGGCCGCCCTCACCCGGGGCGACCGGCCCACCGAGGCGGTCGTCGCCACCCGGATCGAGAGGCGGTACCGCACCCCGGTCGGAGTGCGGGGTCTGCGGCTCCGCTTCGCCCTCGCCATCGGCGGCCGCCAGGCCCTGCTGGCCCGCATCGACTACTCCTGGATGCCGCCCGAGGACTGGACGAGGCTGCGGGCCGGGCAGCGGCGCGCGCTAGGGCTGCCGGCCGTGCCCGTCGCACTGCGTGGACCCCACGCCGATCCCGCACTCGTCGGCCGGCGCACCCGGGCCAACACGGTGATCTCCCCGCCGCGCGCCGAGGAGGACGGCACCCACACGGCACGCCTGCTCGCCGAGACCGACCACCCCACCCTCTACGACCACTGGGTGGACCACGTGCCGGGCATGCTGGAACTGGAGGCCTTCCGCCAACTCGCCCTGCGCGCCTGCGTGTCCGCCGGAACGGTTCGCACGCCCAGCCCGATGCCGGTCGCCCTGGCCGCGCGGTTCCGCCGTTTCGCCGAGATGGATCTGCCGCTGGAGTGCCGGGCCGCTCCGGCCGTGCCGGGCGCCGACATCGCGTGCACCCTGCGCCAGCCCGGCACCCTGGCCGCCGAGGCCCGTATCAGGCTCGCCGACGCGGATGCCGGACCCGCGCGTGACTTCGCGGCGCCAACCACCCACAGGGCCGCATGAGTTCGGCCCACAGAATCGACACCCACCCGACCGGAAGGTCTCCGGAGTGACCACCCTCGCAGCGCCACACGTCCCCGCCCGACTGGGCCGGTTCGTGCTGCGCATGTTCCGGCCGCAGATCTACGTCACGTACGGACTGCTGTGGGTCCTCGCCCTGGAGGGCACGGCGGTGGCCGCCACGGGTACGGTCTGGCGACCCGACGGCGCCACCGCGATCCGGGTCGTCAGCGTCGTACTGGCCCTGCTGTTCCTGCGGATGCTGGACGAACAGAAGGACCTCGCCCACGACCGTGTGCACCACCCGGACCGGCCGCTCGTCACCGGCGCGATCACCGCGGGCGAACTGCGCGGTGCGATGGTGGTGATCACCGTGCTGGTGACCGCTCTGAACGCGGCCCGCTCCGCGGCCGACGCCCTGCTGATCCTCGCGGCCCTCGGATACGGACTGTTCCTCGCCCTGCTGGAACGGCTGTTTCCCGCTGTGGCCGACCGGCCACTGCTCGGCCTGGCGGTCACCTATCCGGTCCAACTCCTGCTCAGCGTCTACATCTACGGGTCCCTCGCCACCGCGGGGACCGTCACCGCCGACTGGCGCGGCGCCGCGCTGCTCGCCCTGTGCGCCTGTGTCTTCCTGCACTTCGAGTTCGCGCGCAAGACCGCCTGGGAGGCGCCGCCGGGCGCCCGGCTGTACTCGGCCGAGCTCGGTCCGGGGCGTGCCGCGGCGGTGACGGCCGGGTTCGCGGCCGGTGCCGTCGTCTGCGAGATCCTGCTGTTCGCCCCGCGCGGTCCGCTCGCGCTGCTGCCCTGCCTGGCGGCCGTCCTTCCCGCCCACGGCACCCGGCGGTTCCTGGCCGCCGGGCGCGGCGCGTGGCCGCTGCCCGTCGCGATCGCCTTCGTCGTATTCACCTATCTCGCGCTGACCGTCCTGGCGGTGCTGCTGCCGTGACCGGCGAACCCCCCCTCACCTGTGAGGAGTTGCTGACCACCACGCGGTCGGTGCGGCATGGCCTCGACCTGGACCGGGCCGTGTCACCGGCCCTCGTCGAGGACTGTCTGCGTATCGCCCTGCAGGCACCGAACGGCAACAACCGGCAGAACTGGCGCTGGATCCTGCTCACCGACCCCGGGGTGCGGGCGAAGGTCGCCGAGGTGTACCGGACCGCGTTCTACGAACGCAACGCGGCCGGGCTCGACCGGCTGTCGGAGCTGCCCGAGGCCTCGCGCTCGGTCCTCACCGGCGCCCGGAGACTGGCCGACCGGATGCACCGGGTACCGGCCCTGGTCATCCCGTGTCTCGAAGTGCCCGGCGGACGGCTGCCCACGGGCAACCAGGCCGGGCTGTGGGGTTCGCTGCTGCCGGCCGCCTGGAGCTACGCCCTGGCTGCCCGCAGCCGCGGCCTGGTCACCGCCTGGACGACCGTCCACCTGGACCGTGAACGAGAGGTCGCCGACCTGCTGGGCCTGCCGCCGACGGTCCGCCAGGGCGCCCTGCTCCCGACGGCCCACCCCCTCCGGACGACCTTCCACCCGGGCCCGAGGCAACCCCTGGACCAGGTCCTGCACCACAACGGCTGGCAACCCACGCACCCGAACTGACCCTCCTGGAAGCCGAACGCAGAGCGCAAAGAATCTTCCCTGGAAGAACAAAGGAATCACCCAACTCGGCGTGCATCTCCAGCCACATGAGTCAAAAACGGACTACAGGTGAGACCTTGGAGATCGAATTGCGATGGACCGCGCGCAGAGCGCCCTCCCAGAATGCACAGCGGCGCGGACCCACCGGGGGACCGCTCGTGCCCCGGGAAGGATCCCGACGTCCATGTCCGTCTTTCGCTTACTCATGCCTGCCTCCAGACGTCCCGCGTCGAGGCCGATCGTCGCCGTCACCGTCGTGGCCGCGGCCCTGGCCGCCGGGTCACTGACGACCACGGCGTCGGCCCACGCGGCATCCGGCACCCCGGCCCAGGCTCCCCGTACTACGTCGCACAATGCTCCCTCCTCGTCGGCGGCCCAACTGACCTGTGCGATCAACGACACCAGCGGCTGCCTGAACAACACCGCCACCAGCACCTTCACCACCACGACCAGCCCCGCCGACGCCGACGGCTCCGGCAACAGCTTCAACGCCGCCGACCTGACGAGGACAGCGGGCTGGCAGAGCGGCAGAACCGTCACCATCGACGGCGCCACCATCACGCTGCCGAAGTTCGGCACCGGCACCCACGACAACATGCTGGCCTCCGGGCAGACCCTCACCCTGCCGGGCAGCGGCGTGGTCAACACCGGCGACGCCGTGGTCTTCCTCGCCTTCGCCACCGGCGCCGCAGCCAAGGGCGCCACCGGCACCATCACCTACGCCAAGAACAACTGCCTGAACCCCGACGGCGACCCCACCAACCAGGACTATGGCCTGGACACCGTGCCGGACTGGCTCTCCGGCCCGTCCTCCGCGGCCTCGATCACCCTGGCGCACGAGAACCACAGCGACAACACCCAGACCAGCCCGAGCTCCGGCCCGAAGGTCTATGCCATCAGCGTCCCGCTGGTCTGCCCCGGCTCGGCCATCAGCAGCATCTCCCTTCCCCAGTTCACCAGCGGTGTCCAGGCGGGCCAACCCGCCCTGCACATCCTCGGACTGGGCATCCGGCCGACGACCGCCACCGGCAGCGGTTCCAGCGCCCAGCACTGGGTCGGCACCTGGGCCTCGGTCCAGGACACCGACAAGGTGCGGTCGTCCAACGGCAGTACAGCGGCCGTCAACAGCCAGACCCTACGGATCCCGGCCCACGTCAGCATCGGCACCGACAGCGGAAGCGGAGCGCGCATCCACCTGTCCAACGCGATGGGTGCCACGCCGGTGACCTTCCACGCGGCCTCCGTCGCCCTGCAGGACACCACCGCGGCCGGCGCCACCGCAGCCGCGCCACCAGTGGTGCTGACCTTCGACGGTTCGCCCTCCGTCACCATTCCGGCGGGCGGCGACGTCACCAGCGACCCAGTCACTCTGACCGTCCAACAGCAAGCGACCTTGCTGGTCAGCTTGCAGGTGCGCGGCGAGGCGCCCGCGATGCCCGGCCACTCTGTGGCCCGGACTCCCGTCTGGATCAGTGACCACGCCAACCGCACCGGTGACACAGCCGCCGCCCACTACACGCAGACCACGTACACCGGCCTGCCGTACCTCTCCGGCATCGACGTCACCACCTCCACCTCAAACCCCACCGGCTCGCTGGTCCTCTACGGAGACCAGAGCGTCAACGGGGACACAGCGAGCGACGACGGCCGGCACCACTTGAGCGATGCGATCACCAACGCCCTGGTCAATGACCCCGGCGGGGACAGCTCCGCGAACTACGGCGTGCTCAACGCGGGCACCGACAACAACAGCCGGCTGCCGCAGATCACCAACAGCCCCAATCCGGTCAGCGCTTCCAACCCCCAGGACCGCGACGTGCTGGTCCAAGGCAACGTGCGCACCGTCCTCGTCTCCACCGGCGCCGACGACCTGCTGAACTGCGCCGGCGACGCCAACACCTGCGCCACCGAAGTGGAGAACGGACTGGCGTCCCTCAAGACCCGGCTGAACTCGTACTACACCGACGACAGCCAGATCTACATCAACCAGCAGCCGGTCACCCAGAACTCCAACATCACCGTCTATCTCGCCACCATCCCGCCGTTCACCGTCTCCCACCCCGGCACCGCGGCCCAGGAAGCCGCCCGCGCGCAGGTCAACACCTACCTGCTCGACAACTACCCCGGCGAGTTGATCGACTTCGCCGCAGCGGTCTCCACCGACGGCACCGCCACGTCCTCGACCGTCAGGCCCGCCGACCTCTCGGACGGCAACCCCTCCGACGCGTACTACGTCGACCTGGCCGGCCGATACATCAACGACGCCGACTCCGGCACACTCATCCACCCGCCCAACTGACCCCACTACCGGACCCAGGCCCCGCCGCTCCCACCAGACGCAGTGGCGCCTGGCCCGTCGTGCCGACCGACGCCGGCGTCCGCTGCTTCTCCGTGAACAACCAGGTGGCCGTCATCACGGAAGATCGTGCCGCCCAGCACCGAGGTGAGCACGGAAGCCACTGTTCATTTGACCGGCCCGCTCGGGGAGCGGCCAAGGCAATGCCTCCGAGCCGTATGCGTGACATCGCTGTTCTGCCGGATGCCTGCAATTCGAAGTGCAGGGCGCCGCACTAGTGATGTGCGGCGAGGGAGTGGAACTCGAGCGCTCCGATCCCCAGGACGATGAGCTGCACCGCGCCGGGGATGCGCCATCGCAAGACCAGCAAACCACCGCCCGTGACCACGGCACCACCGGCCAAGTACCACGTGGTCCGCCACGCGAACATGTGCGCCTCGGGTGCGATGCCGCCATCGTCGGTCCATCCCGCGAACCCGTAGGCGAACCACAACCCGGCGATGTACGCCAGGTCGACGGCGAGCAGCAGTACGCCGATCATCACCTGCGCGCCGATGTACGGCTCGGCCCCGCGCGCCATACGCACCCTGTCTGTTCTCATTCGCCGGTCCGTCGATCGCCCGCGGCCCAGCATGTCGGCCCGGTGCATGTCGCGCATGAGTACACGTACTCAGAAGCGAAGCGAGGAAGCCCAGGAGGCGACGGCCAACCAGAAGAGAGGGGTGTCGGGATTCGTGGCAAGCCTGTACGGGGCCACCCTCGCCCGACGCGAGCGGATTTCCGGCGACCCCGACCCCCTCACCAGCCGAAACAACCGCAATGCCTTCTCAGCCGAGAGCTCGGGACGAAGGGGCCATGCCAGACGCGTGCCAGATCGTGCGGGGAACCCGGCCGTGGAATCTCGTACTCGTCCGACGCGGCGTGAGCTTGCTCCCGCCCACGTGTAGCCCTCACGCCAAGTCCCTGCTCACGCTGTCGCAGACGGGGACTCCGCCCTGGGCGTCAGTTCTTCCGGCGACGCCCCTGCGCATGGGGGCCGTGGCGATCATGTTCCCGCCATTCCTCGTCATGAGGGTCTCGGTCTTCGGTGTTCGCATTGTCTCCGGGAGTTGAGATGTGTTCTCCGTTGTTGACCTTGGCCAGCAGCGAGGCGAGGGGATCAGGAGGACCATCGCTGAAGCGATCGGAGCCGCGCGCGGGCGGCGGCACCGGCTCTGTCCTGTCCTGCCGCGCCCGTGATGTATCGCTCATGAGCAGCCCCCTCCGACCCACTGAGATGCACTCGAGGTCTTTCCCTGGAAGCTCGCGGGTAACCCGACTTCGCCCTTGCCGACTGTGCGATCTTGCCCGAAGCCAAGCACCATCGGACGCACTCCGAACCTTCAACGTCCTTCCATGCATTGCGTGTTGGCTTCACCACGGGAAACGGCGGAAGGACTCCTCGTCGCCCGGCGCGGAGAGGCGGCCGAAGGCGCTTGCTCCGCACCGGGGTTCGGTGCCTGGGTCAGCCGACCGTCGGACTGGGGGTCGGGCTGTTGGTGTTCACGTTGAGGTCGGGGCGCGGCGTCAGGACGACGATCGGGGCACCCGGCTGCGGCGGGGGCGGCGTGAGCTGGTCCTTGGGGAGCGTCGGCGGGGCGCTCTGCTGGGCGAGGACCGCGGGGAAGTCGATGGTGCCGGTCTTCTCCATCATGGTGATGTGGTCGAGCACCGTGTCGTTCGCGAGGTTCGCGAGCTCTCGTACCAGGGAGTTGTTGGTGTTGGCGCGCACCTTGGCGATCACCGAGAAGATGGAACCGTGCGTGACACGCAGGATGTTGGCGGCGGTCCTGTCGAACTCCTTGCCGCTCAGGGCCGCGGAGGTCGCCACGAACTGCTGCTGCTGCGGAGACGCCTGGTTGGGCAGGGTGATGTTGAGCTGGATGGCGACCTTGCGGTCCAGCTCGTCCAGGCGGGCGTGACCCACGATCAGGTGCTTGCCGGCCTCCCGCATCGCCGGAGTCGAGCCCTTCTTCAGCGCGATCTCGCCCAAGGGGTACTCCCACAGCCCGGCCGCGCGCACCTTGACCACGAAGTCACGGTCCCCTTCGGTGAGGGGGCCCCACTGGGTGTCCTCGATGACGCGGGTCTGGGCGCTGGACGTGGTCTGGTAGCCGAGCATGGTCGGGTATACCAGAGCGGCGAGAGTCAGGGTCACCGCGCCGCCCACGAAGACCGTTCCTGCCAAGTTGCGTGAGACGGGCATGATGCCTCCTGACGTATCGATCAGATGTCATCAGGGGTACGGATGCCACGGCCCCGTTGATCATTCCGCCGGGTAAAAACTGACCGTTTCCGTGTGTCGTGTGTCACAGTCGGCGCGCAGGTCGAGGGTCCGGCGCGGTCGGACGGCGCGCACTCCTCGTCGCACTCCTCGCCGCCCGTGAGATTCTCTCCATCAATCGATTGATCGATGGGAGTCGGCGGCATATTCTCCCCGCCATGCCCGACTCTCCACCGGCCTCACCGCCCCCCGCCCCGTCGCCCGCCGACGCGAGCCGCGAACGCATCATCGCCGCCGCCACCGCCCTCTTCGCCGACCACGGTTACGACGGCACGAGCACCCGGCGGATCGCCGCCGAGGCCGGGCTGAACATGGCCACCGTCGCCTACCACGTCGGCGGGAAGCCGGACCTCTACCGGGAGGTCATGCTCCGCGCCCACCTCGCCGAACAGCGGGTGCTGACGGACGCGCTGGCCGCGTTCCGGGACCTCGCGCCCACCGATCCGGCCGCGGCCGTCACCGGCCTGGTCGACCGGTACCTCGACTTCTGCCTCGACCAGCCGCACATCCCGGCCCTGTGGATGCGCCGCTGGCTCTCGGACGCCGCCGAGTTCGCCGATCTGGAGGCCGCGTACGCACGGCCGCTCATCGAGTCGGTCCGCGACACCGTGCGCGAGGTCATCCCCTCCGGACCGTCCACCGAGCCCGCCGACGTCGAGATGACCGTTCATACGGTGCTGTGGAGCACCCACGGCTTCTGCCGTTCGGGCATCCGCGCCCAGGTCCCGCGCTTCCGCGCCCACCTGCGCGCCCTCGTCCTGCGTGACCTCGGGCTCCGTGCCCCGGAACCGCGTGACCAGGAGCAAGGATGACGACCGCCCTGGTCCCCCCGACCGCCGTCGGCGAACTCACCCGACGCCGCCTGTTCGTCTACGGACTCGGCTCGGTCGGCACCGGCCTCTTCTCCACCGTTCCCGGCCTGCTCCTCCTCTACTTCATGACCGACGCGCTCGGCGTCCCCGCCGGCGTCGCCGGACTCGTCGTCGCCCTGCCCAAGGCCTGGGACGCCGTGTTCAACCCGGTGGTCGGGGCCGCGAGCGACCGTGAGGCCGTCCGCACCGGCCGGCGGACCCGGCTGCTCGTCGCCGGCGGACTCGCGCTGCCCGCCGCGTTCGCGGCGATGTTCCTGTCCCCGATGACCGGCACGGGCGCGGCGGTGTGGGTGACGGTCACCTTCGTCCTGGCCGCCAGTGCCTTCTCGCTCTTCCAGGTGCCCTACGTCGCCCTGCCCGCCGAGATGTCCTCCGTGCCGTCCGTCCGCACCCGGATCATGGTCTGGCAGATCGTCTTCCTGACGCTCGGCATCCTCGTCGCGGGCGGCGCGGCGCCCCTCGTGGTGGACGCCGCGGGCGGAGGCCGCAAGGGATACGCGACGATGGGCCTGACCGTGGGCCTCGTCATCGCGGCGGTTCTGCTGGTGCCCGCGCTCGGTACCCGCTGGGTGCGCTCACGGCCCGGACCCGAACCCCTCGGACTCGCGGCCGCCTTCCGTACCGCACGCGGCAACCGCGCCTTCTTCGCGCTGCTGCTCTCCTTCGTGCTCCAGGCCGCCGCCGTCGCGATCATGCTCGCCGCCGCGCCGTACGTAGCCACCTACCGGCTCGGCGGCTACGGACTGACCTCGATGCTCTTCGTCTGTCTGGTCGCACCGAGCGCCGTCGCCGTCCCGCTCTGGGCCAGGGCCGCCGCACGCTGGGGACGGTTGCGCTGCCTCACCGTCGCCACCTGCGGCTACGCCCTCGGCGCCGCGGCCCTGCTCCCGGCCGCCGGAAGCGGCAGCGGCACCGCCGCGGTCGCCGCGACCCTCGCGCTCTGCGGGCTGCTCGGCGTCTGCTACGCGGCCCTGCAGGTCCTGCCGCTCGCCCTGCTGCCCGACACGGTGCACGCCGACACGGCGCGGACCGGACAGGTCCAGTCGGGCGCGTTCACCGGACTGTGGACGGCCGGGGAGACCGTCGGCCTCGCGGCCGGACCCGGCGCCTACTCGATCGCCCTGGCCGCCACCGGCTTCGTCTCCTCGACCCTGGACCACCCGGTCGCCCAGACCGCCACCGCACGCACCGGCATCCTCCTCGGCTTCAGCCTCGTCCCCGCCCTGCTCATGCTGCTCTCCCTGCCCGCCCTGCGCGCCTACGGCCGTCGCCGCGCCGCAGGAGAAACGGAAACCCCCTGATGACGACTCCCCAGCAGACCGCCACCGACGCACCCGCCGCCCACCCGGGTCTGCCCGAGACGGGCCGCTCCGGCGCCGACCTTCTCGCCGAACTCGCCGTCCTCACCGCCGCCGACCTGCCCACCCGGGGCGGCAACACCACCGCCTACGTCTACGACAGCGGCCGCCCCGAGGTACGCGAGGCCGCCGAACAGGCCTACCTCACGATGATGGAGGTCAACGGTCTGGACCCCACCGCGTTCCCCAGCATCGTCACGCTCGAACGCCAGGTCGTCGGCGCGACCGCCGCCCGCCTCGGCGGCGACGACACCACCCCCGGCATCTTCACCAGCGGCGGCACCGAGTCGATCATCCTCGCGGTCAAGGCCGCCCGGGACGCCCGCCCGGACGTCCTCGCCCCGGAGATCGTCGTCCCCGTCACCGCCCACGCCGCGTTCCACAAGGCCGGCAGCTACCTCCGGGTCACCGTGCGCAGCGCGCCCGTCGACCCAGTGACCTACCGCGCCGACCCGGCCGCGATGGCCGAACTCTGCAACGAGAACACGGTCCTCGTCGTCGCCTCCGCCCCGTCGTACGCCCACGGCGTCATCGACCCCGTGGCCGAGATAGCCGCCGACGCCGCCGCCCGCGGCATCCCCTGCCACGTCGACGCGTGCGTCGGGGGCTGGCTGCTGCCCTGGCTCGCCGAGGCCGGAGCGCCCGTGCCGCCCTTCGACCTCTCCGTCCCCGGCGTCACCTCCCTCTCCTGCGACCTGCACAAGTTCGGCTACGCCCCCAAGGGCGCCTCCGTCCTGCTGTTCCGCGACGAGGCGCTGCGCCTCGACGCCTACTACGCGTGCGCCACCTGGCCCGGCTACAGCGTCGTCAACTCCACGATCCAGAGCAGCAAGGGAGCCGGTCCGCTCGCCGGGGCCTGGGCCACCCTGCAGGCCCTCGGAGCCGACGGCTACCGTGAACTGGGCCGCGCCGCCCTGTCCGCGACCCGCAGGCTGATCGCCGGGGTCGAGGAGATCGACGGCCTCGCCGTTCTCGGCACCCCCGAGGCCACCCTGGTCGCGATCGGCACCGACCCGGCGGCCGAGATCCCGCTCGACCTCTTCGCCCTCGCCGACGAGACCCGCGCCCGGGGCTTCTTCCTCCAGCCGCAGCTCAGCCTCGACGGCCTGCCGGCCAACCTGCATCTGACGCTCACCGGAGTCAGTGAGCGCGGGGTCGAGGAACTGCTCGCCGTCCTGCGCGAGTGCGTCGACGTCGTCCGTCCGCTCGGACCCCCGGCACCGCCCGCGGACATCGTGGACCTGCTCGGACAGGTGGACCTGACCGAACTCGACAACGCGTCCTTCGCGGCGCTGCTCCCGGCGGCGGGTGTCGACATGAGCGGCGACAACGCGGCCCGCATGGCCCCGGTCAACCGCCTCCTGGACGCCCTCCCGGCGACGACCCGCGAGGTCATCGTCACCCGATTCCTGTCCGCGCTCTACAGCCCGTACCTGGGCGGGTGACCCGCCGGGCCGGGGCGACGCGGGTGTCCGTCGCGCCTCGGCGACCGGTTCGCGTCGGCCGGGGCGGGTGTCGCGCTCACCGCGCGACGCGCTGCTTCCGGCCGCCGCGGCGCAGGCGCAGGCCGGCGTAGAGGAGATCGGCCAGGAGGACGACGACGCCGATGACCAGCAGGTAGAACAGGCCGTGGGCGGCGACTCCGATGATGCCCAGCACGACGGCCACGAGGATCAGGAACAGGAACAGGCTCATCGGTTCTCCCGGCAGCTCTCGGGGCGGATCAGCGACGGGCGAGACGGCGCTCGCCCTGGAGGCCCGGCGTGTACTTGAGCTCGTAGTGCGCGAAGACCTCCGGCTCGTCCGTCGCGGGCAGTACGCCGTCCGTGTCGATGGACGGGGCGCTCCTCACCAGACTCCGGTCATGGGCGACCCTCAGGTAGCCGGGTCCGACGGTCGCGCGGTCCAGGGGTACGAACACGAGGCGCCGGCGCGTGGGCAGGCCCACGGTCACGGTGGCGAAGGAGGGGTCGTCGGTGGCCGTGTCGACGTAGACGGACTCCAGGGTGCCGATTTTGTGCCCGTCGGGGTCCACCACGTCGTGACCACGCCATTCTCGGATGTCGCCTGCCTCGAACATCATGCTCCTCCGGTGCGGGGGTTCTCTGCGGGGGTACCCCCGATCGCGGGTCTGATGCCCAGCGGCTTTGATGCTCGGCGGCCCGGCGGTCCCGGACGTTTCTCCCGGCGAAACCGGTTCCCTCAGGAATCGGCCTCGTCGGAGGGTTCTCCTGTCGGCCGGTTGAGGCCCGGTGACAGCACCACGCGGAGCGCGGGGGCCGGGGCCGCCCCCGGGAACCACTGGTCGATGCCCGCCCGGTGCGGTCAGAATGGCCCGATGCGCCGTCTCGTGGTCATAGACGCCCCGTCCAACCTCGGTCTCCGGCCGCCCGACGAGGGCACCGTGCCCGGGTGTTACAAGCTCGCGGGCGCGCTGCGCGAACAACGGCTGGTGCAGCGGCTCGGGGCGTACGAGGGCGGAGTCGTCGTGCCGCCCCGCTACGACCGCGGCGGCTGGAGAGAGGGCGACGGCGTGTTCAACGCCGAGGCGATCGCCACGTACAGCCGCAAGCTCGCGGACCGCGTCGAGCACCATGTCCGGGCGGGTGACTTCCCGGTCGTCCTGGGCGGGGACTGTTCCATCCAGCTCGGCGCCTCGCTCGCCCTCCGCCGGATCGGGCGGTACGGACTCGTCGTCATCGACGGATCCGCGGACTTCCGGCACCCGGGCAACTCCGATCGTGTCGGCGCCGCCGGCGGCGAGGAACTGGCCCTCGCGACCGGCCGCGGCCAGCGGGACCTGACGGACCTCGAAGGGCTGCGACCGTACGTCAAGGACGAGGACGTACGGGTCCTCGGCATCCGGGACTACGACGACGAGCGGGCCGAACTCACCGAGCTGAAGATCATGAACGCGACGGTCGGCGAGATCCGGGAGTGGGGCACCGAGGAACTGGCGGGCGCGGTGCTGCGGACACTCGAAGTCCCCGTGACGGAGGGGTTCTGGGTTCACCTGGACGCGGACGTACTGGACCCGTCCGTCATGCCCGCCGTCGACAGCCCCGACCCCGGCGGACTCCTGCCCGACGAACTCGCCGCGCTGCTGGGGCCGTTGCTGCGATCGAAGCGGTGCGTCGGGTTCAACCTCACCATCTACGACCCCGATCTCGACCCGGACGGCACCTGCGCGGCCCTCCTCGCCGACCTCCTCCAGACGGCCTTCACCGGCGCCTGACCGGGAACGGGCCCCCGCACGGCCCATGTTCCCCGGAGCCGAGGCCGCGCGGAGGCAGGCTCAGCCGGCCGAGGCGTGGGCCGGGGACAGTGTGCCGGCGGGGCACGGTTCGTCGGCCGGCTCCGGATGCTCCGAGCGCGCCGACCTCGGTCGCGTGTCCGCGGAGTCGAGGCGCAGCATGGCGCTCTCGTCCAGGGTGCCGGGGGCCGCCTGGTAGACCACCATCCGCTGACCGCCCGTCCGGGCCAGACGCATGACCTCGTAGGTCAGCGTCATCGCTCCGACCTTCGGATGCCGGAAGGACTTCTGCCCGCCCCCGCGTTCGCAGACGTCGTACCGCTCCCAGAGCCGGGCGAACTCCGGTGACTTCAGGACCAGTTCACCGACGAGGGTGGTCAGCTCGGGGTCATCAGGGTCCGCTCCGGCGACCGCCCGCAGATGAGCCACCGAGAGCGCGACCGTCTCCTCCCACGGCTCGTAGAGCGTCCGGCCGACCGGGTGGAGAAAGAGGTACCGGGTCAGATTGCGCTGCTCCTGGGGCCAGTCCCAGAGTCCGGGCAGCAGGCGCCGGCCGGGCGGATTCGCGGCCAGCACACGGTTGTAGCGGCTCACCACGTAGGCGGGGAGCGGACGCACCGACTCCAGCATCCGCACCACCGAGTCACGAACCGCGTGATCGGCGGAGGCGGGCAGCTCGCCGACCCGCCCGGACGCCAACTCCACCAACTCGTGGAGGCGTTCGTAACCGTCGCCGCGCAGCCGCAGGGCACGGCCGAGGCCGTCCACGACGGCGGGGGAGGGATTGGTCTCCCGGCCGCGCTCCAGGCGGATGTAGTAGTCGACGCTCACTCCGGCCAGCGCGGCCAGCTCCTCCCGGCGCAGTCCGGGAGTGCGGCGCAGCCCCGCGCCGGCCGGCAGGCCGACGTCCTCCGGCCGGACCTGCGCCCTGCGGGCCTTCAGATATCTGCCGAGTTCGGTGCCCCGTGCGTCCGTCGCTGCCATTCGGCCCATTCTGGCAGGCCGACGGGGAACGTGGGGGGCCCTGTCAGACCCTGGAACACCGCACCCCGGGAACAGGCCGGTCTGCCGGATCGCCGTGCGGAGGCGGAGAGTTGACTGCGAAGCGGGCGGCCCGTCCGCCGGGGCCCAGGGCGTGCGAGGCACAGGACCGCGGCCCCGGCGGTCCGGAGCCGCCCGCCGACTCTCCCCGACCACCGTCGATTCCCTTTGTCTGCCGAGGAGTTCATCATGCGCACCCCTGGCCCGTCAGCGGCCCTCGTCCCTTCGGCGGCCGCCGCGACCGCCCGCGGCCACGATCCGCGAGCGTCGACGTCCACTCTCCGCCGAGACAGGCCGCACGGGTCCCGACCAGCGATGCCGGCCGTCGGTACGGCCACCGCGGCGCCGCGCGGCGGCGTCGCCCTGATCGCCGCGCTGCTCGGCTTCACGGTGATCACCATCGACGTCTCGGCCGTCAACATCGCCCTGCCCGCCATCGGCACGTCCCTCAGCGGTGGGATGACCGGACTGCAATGGGTGGTGGACGCGTACACCCTGATGTTCGCGGCCCTGATGATCTCCGCCGGCGCGCTCGCCGACCGTGCGGGCGCCCGTCGCGCCTACGCCTGGGGCGTGGCCCTGTTCACCCTCGCCTCCCTCGGCTGCGCCCTGGCGCCCGGCATCGGCGTACTGGTCGCCGCGCGTGTGGCGCAGGGCGCCGCCGCCGCGATCGTGATGCCGGCCTCGCTGGCACTGATCCGCCAGGCGTACGACGACGCCCGGGCGCGCGCCCGCGCCATCGCGCTGTGGACCGTCGGCGGTTCGGTGGCGATGGCCGCGGGGCCGGTGCTGGGCGGGCTGCTCACCGACTCGGCCGGCTGGCGAGCGGTCTTCCTCCTCAACCTCCCTGTAGGGGCGGTGATTCTGGGCCTGCTGGTCCGGGTGCCGCGTTCCGCGCGCAGGCCCGCCGCGATGGACGCCGGTGGACAGGTCACCGCCGTACTGGCCCTCGCCGGGCTGGCCTTCGCGGTGATCGAGGGCGGCCACCTGGGCTGGACCAGCGGCCCTGTGGCGGCCGCCGCCGCGCTCGCCGTGGCCTCCGGGTGCGCCTTCGTCATGGTGGAGGCCCGGCACCGACGGCCCATGGTCCCACTGGGCTTGCTGACGGACCGCCGGGTGGCCGTCCCGCTGGCGGTCGGCTTCGCCGTCAACGCCGCCTTCTACGGCGGGATCTTCCTTCTCGGCCTGTATTACCAGCAGTTGCGCGGAATGTCGGCGATCGAGGCGGGGTTGATGTTCGTCCCGATGTCCGCGGTGGTGACGGCGACCAACCTCGTCTCACCGCGACTGGCTGAGCGCGTCGGACGCCGGCCGGTGATCGTCTCCGGTCAGCTGATTTTCACGGGAGCGATGCTGGCCATGCTGCCGCTCGCCGCGCACACCCCCGTCTGGCGGGTACTGGTCCTGCTGCTGCCGCTGAGCATCGGCGGGGCACTCGTGGTGCCCGCGTTGACCGCGCTGCTGATGGACGCCGTCCCGGGAGAACGCGCGGGGACGGCGTCGGGGCTGCTCAACTCCTTCCGCCAGACCGGCGGCGCGCTCGCCGTCGCCCTCTTCGGCGGCCTGCTCTCCGGCTCCGGCACGGACTTCTCCCTGCCGGGCATGCGCATCGGCCTGCTCGCCGTCGCCGCCCTCCTCATCGCCACCGCCGCGCTGTCCCGCCTCCTCCTGCCCCGCGACTGAGCGGAGTTGGATAGGGGGACGGCCGGATCATCGCGAAAGGCTCGACAAGAGTTCCTCACGACTATTGACCCCCGTCTTTCGATAGATCGCTTTGAAATGATCGTTGACGGTGTGCGGAGAAAGATTCAGGCTGCGCGCGATCTGCTTGACGGCCAGTCCGTCGAGAGCCCGCCGGATCACCTCCTGTTCCCGCGAGGTGATCCCGTACAGAACGGCCGCGGCGGGCAGCAGTACGTCGGAGGAGGCGGATTGGATGGTCACCGCGACACCGCCGAGGTCCGAATCGTCGAGCCGCTGGGCCTCCAGCACGATCCAGCCGTCAGGGCCGGGGATACGGCTCAGTGCTTGACGGTCGGGCTGCCGTGCCATGAGGGCTATGTTCCAGACGTGCGCGAATATCTCGCTCTCGTCGGCGGTCTCGGCGTCCTGTACGAGTTTGCTCACCCATTCATGACCGGTTCGGGTCACCGCCCTTATCGTGTCGCTGCCGTCGATCACCACAATTCCGGGTGGGGGCGCGCTGCGAACGGGACGCAGGAAACGGCCGGCGACATACTGCTTCAGCGCCTTCGCCATGAGGCCGGCCAGTCTGCCGGCGTTCACCGCGTCGGCCGTCGAGAAGGGTCTGCCGCCTCTTGCTCTCAGCAGTACCAGCAGACCCCAGGTCATCCCTTTGAGTGCCAGGGCGACCCGCATCTCGCTGCCGACGTCGGTCGTGTTCATGATCTCCTGGTGCCGGACACGGTGCCGTTCGCCCGGTGGGTCGGATGCGAGGACCGCCACAGGGCGGCCCCGTCCGACCAGGGCGGTCAAGGTGTGCTGCCCGTGGCCGAGGATTTCCGCGGATTCCAGTTCGCGATAGAAGTCCGCCGCATAACCATGTTCCTTCGTGAGGAAACATGCCGCACCCGTGATCGGGTCGACTCCTCGCAGCATGTATCCGTCGTGCGGTACGAGTTGCGCGATGTGCCGTGAGATCGCCGAACCCAGTTCAGGGATTGTCGTGGCCTCCGTCACCGCGGGCGCGAGAGTGCGGGCTGTTTGTTCCACGTCCGGATTCATGGAAGGAGTGTGAATCCGCGTGGCTCGACGGACACGGATTCACGGCACGTTGGCCGAGAGGCGACACTCCTTGGCGTGTATGCGGCAGCCACTGAGAAATCGGAATTGGAACTTTCTATTCCCGTCCTTTCCGATTCTTTCGCGCGGTCGCCCGGTCCCGAGTGGTCAAGGACCGGGCGACCGTGTTCATTCCGTCAGCACTCCGGAACGGCCCCGTCGTGGAACGCCTCGTTGCTGTCCACGTACGCCCCGTAGGTCCACCCCGTGACGAAGATTTCCTGGCCGGTGGTGGCGGTGTACCGCTCGGACACCGTGTGGTACCAGACGTTCCCGCGGTTGCTGATGTTGTCACCGCGGTCCCAGCAGTCGGCGACGATGGAGTCTCCGAACCTCAGGTCCGGCACCCCCACCTTGCCGTTGCGGGTGTGCGGGGTCTTGAAGACGCCCGCACTGTCACCCACGTGGATCAGCGCGTTCGCGGCGGACGCGCTGCCGACCCCAAGGAACAGCACGCCGGCGCTCAGCGCCGCGACGACGGCGCTACGACGCGGAAGGACTCTCTTCATCATCATTTCCCCCTGATGGTTGTCCGGCTTTGAGGTGCCGGGCGAATGCCCCGTGGTCCGGAGCACACCGAGGACGATGCCCTGGCCGGTAGGCCGAGTGAATCCCCCAGAAACAGGGGGGTGACAAGAGGACGCCGGTGACCTGTCGGCCCGAAGCCGGCCCGAACCGAGCGGCGAGGTGATGTCCGGGCGGGGGTGTACTGTCGGAGCACTGGAAGTAGAAACGTGTGTTCACCGCAGGACATCGACGCCAGTCGACGGAGCGGGGGACACACGCGCATACGCGGTACCGGACGGGCCGCCACTTCTTCACATCGAAGGAGTGCGCAGTGAATGTCCGTCGTCCCGGAGCCGTCGAGAAGGCCGGTGCTCCCACCGGAGCCTCTCGCTCACCACGTTCCCCCCGTGAAGTCCCGCCACGTTCCCTCCGTGAAGCGGGGACAGCCCTCGCAGGCCTGTCAGCGGTGTTCCTGTTCGAGATGCTCGACAACTCGATCCTCAACGTCGCGTTGCCGACCATCGGCCGTGAGTTGTCGGCGTCGACGACTGTTCTGCAGTGGGTCACGGGCGTGTACGCCGTCGTGTTCGGCGGGCTGATGCTGGCCCTCGGCGCGCTGGCCGACCGGGTCGGCCGCCGCAAGGTCATGCTGGTCGGCCTGGTGCTGCTGGGTGGGGCAAGTCTGGCCACCGCGTTCGTCACGACGGCGGAGCAACTCATCGCCGTCCGGGCGGCCATGGGCGTCGCGGCCGCGATGACGACACCGGGTTCCCTCGCGCTGGCCTTCCGCCTGTTCGACGAGGACGCGCTCCGCGTCCGAGCGACCACGCTGATCTCGACCGTCGGACTGGTCGGGCTCGCGATCGGGCCCACGGCCGGCGGCTTCGTCCTCGCGTTCGCTCCGTGGCAGATGCTGCTGCTGGTGAACGTGCCGATCGCCGCACTCGCGTTCATCGGCATCCGGCGCGGCATCCCCGCCGACAAGGCGGACGAACTGCACAGGGACCCGATCGACGGTACGGGTGCCCTGCTCGGCACGGCCGCGATCGTGCTGACGCTCGTCGCCCCCACGCTGTTCGTCGACGCAGGTACCGCGTCGCTTCTCCCGTGGCTGACCACGGCGGCGGCCGCCCTGACGGCCGTGCTGTTCGTCGTCCGTCAGCGCGTCGCCCGCCATCCGCTGCTCGACCTCGAACTCGTCGCCCGCCCCCTCGTGTCGAGCGGACTGGCCTTCAAGGCCGCCGCGAGCCTCGCGACCGCCGGACTCGGCTATCTGGTGACCCTGCAGCTCCAGCTCGACCTGGGCTGGACACCCGCCCAGGCGGCCCTGGGCATGCTGCCGCAGGTCGTCGTGCTCATCGCGGGCGGTGCGCTCATCGGCCCGCTGGTCACACGCGTCGGCCTCGACAGGGCCGCCTGGCTCAGCGCGGGCGCCGTCGTATGCGGGCTCGCCGTCTACGGGCTCCTGGGCCGCTTCGGCTACGGGTGGATCGCCCTGGCGCTCATGCTCGTCGCCGCCGGTATGCGCGTCGTGGGTGTCGTCGCCGGGACCAACGTCATGCGCGGCCTCCCGGCCAACCGCACCACCATCGGTTCGGCGTTGGTGGACACCGCGGGCGAAGTCACCACCGGCATCGGTATCGCCGTCGGCGGGACCATCCTCGCGGCACTCTTCACCGGCGACATCGCCACGTCGCACTGGAGCACTCACCAGACCACGCAGTTCCGCGACGCGATCACCTGGGCCGGTCTCGCTCTCACGCTGCTGACCGCGGCACCGGTGGGATGGGGCATCACGCGGGCCCGCAGCGTCGCGGGCGGCACGACACGGTCGCCCGCGACGGCTCCGGACGCTGCTTGAGGAAGGCGGGTGCCGAGCCGCGGCCCGGTCCCGGCAGCAGTGGGGGCCGTCTCCCACGTGCCGCCCGGGACCGGAGCGGACCGTCGCTCACCGCGCGGACGCGTGGGCCGGCCCCCGTCGCCCCGGCGGAGGGAGGACGTACGCAGCTCATCCTCACTGGATAAGCTGCCGCCGTGGAGCGGATCTTGGTGGTGGGGGTCACGGGCGCGGGCAAGTCCACGCTCGCGCGCACGCTCGGCGAGCGACTGAAGTCGGCGTACCACGAGATGGACGCGCTCCACTACGACGGCCCCGGCTGGGCCGTGAACGGCTCGTTCGCCGAGGACGTGGCGCGGCTCAGCGCGGAGCCCCGCTGGGTGGTGGACTCCCTCGGCTACCCGGAGGTCCGCGATCTCCTGTGGGGCAGGGCGGACACGGTGGTGTGGCTCGACTACCCGAGGCGCGTGGTCGCGCCCCGTGTGGTGCGCCGCTCCCTGCGGCGCTCCGTTCGTCGCGAGATCCTCTTCGGCGGCAACCGGGAGACCTGGCGGGGGTGGCTGAGCCGGGAGCATCCCGTCTGGTGGTCCTGGTCCCAGTACACGTCCCGCCGCCAGGAGATCGAACGCCGGACCCGTGACCCCCGCTTCGCCCCGCTCGCCACCGTGCGGTTCGCCCACCCCGACGAGACCGCCGCCTGGCTCGCGACCCTCTGACGTGCAGTGACCTCCTTCTCACCCACACTTCCGAGCTCCGCGATCGACGAGTGGTGGTGCCCAGGGGGGCGGACGGACCCGACCTATGGGGCCGGTTCGGCGATCAGCGCCGTACCGATCTGGCGGAAGCCGAGTCGGGCGTAGATCCGCGCGACGTCGTCGTCACCTGCCGACAGGAAGACGGTGTCCGCTCCCTGTGACCGGGCGTCGGCCACCAGGGCCGCGGTGACCGCGCCGGCGAGTCCGCGACGGCGAGCCGAGGGAACCGTTCCCACACCGACGATCTCACTGATTCCCGTGAGAGGTTGATGCTGGCCCGCGGACAGTGCCACACCCTGTTCGACAGCCGCGGCGACCACTGTCAGACCCGCCTGGACGCGGCGCGTGACACGTTCGACCGATCCGTCGGCGACGCAGGCTTCGACCGCTTCCGCCAACTGCGGTGTTCCCGCGAGACCCACGCGGGTTCCGGGCCAGGCGAAGGCGAGGTGAGGGACGGCCAGGGCGCTGGGCAGCGTCGGATCGTCCGCGCCGACGATCCGTACCGACACGGTGCCGGACGGGCATTCCACCGGCGCTGGCGGAACCGATGGGTCGAGCACCATCAGCGGATGTTCGTGGACCACGAGTCCCGACTCCTCGACCGCCGCCCGCAGCGTGGGCGTGGTCTCGGCGACCCATTCGAAACTCTCCGGTATCCCCAGTTCCCGCTGACGGGCACGGACCTTTCGCACGTCGGCCGCCTCCAGCGGCCCTGACCATCCCCGAGCGGGGCGTGCGTAGAACGGCCAGCCCGGTCCCTCCCGCACGAACAGGGTGAGCGGCCCGATGTCCTCGGCACGGGCGCCGTGGCGCGGCACCGCGTCGTAGTACTCCTCGAGCCGGTCCAGCAAGGGCCGTTCAGGGTGCTTGTCAATGTCGGCAGAAGTCACGTCGGGCATCCAAACAACTGGGCCTCACCGACGCCACCTCATTTCCCTTTGCGCAGATGCGGAGGGGGATGTCGGGCGAACCTCGTCCGGGCCCGCGCCGGGAACGGCTGGAGTCTCCCCCAAGGGGAGGTCCTACCGTCCTGACCGATCGCACACGATGCTTCGAAAGAGGTCTGTCATGACGACGTTTCTGCTGGTCCCGGGACTCTTCATGGGTGGCTGGGCCTGGGAGGCCGTGGCTGCCGAGCTGACCGCGCGGGGGCACCGGGTGCTTCCGGTCACCCTGCCCGGCATGGCCGAGCGGGCAGGGGAGGACCCCGCGGGCGTCGGACTGGGCGAGCACAGCGACGCCGTCGCGGCTCTGCTGGACGCGGAGGGCCCGGGGATCGTGCTGGTGGCGCACAGTTACGGCATCTTCCCCGCCCTCGCGGCGGCCGACCGGCGTCCCGGACAGGTCGCCCGGGTGGTGTTCGTGGACACGGGCTTCCCGGAACCGGGTGAGTCGCTGGTGGCGCAGATGCCGCAGCTCGGCCTGCTCGACCGCGCTCTCGACGGCATCATCCCGGTGCCCGAGGAGATCCCGGCGCCGCATGCCGTCCCGCCGGCGGAGCTGGAGCGCTACCACCGTCTGGCCACCCCGCAGCCGGTCCGGACCGTCACCGAGCCGATCGAGCTGAGCGGCGCCTGGCTCAAGCTCCCGACCACCGGGGTCTTCTGCCTCGCGAACGGCCTCAGCCTGGAGTTCGCCCGCACACTGCACGCTACCGGCCTGCCACGGTTCGCCAAGCTCGCCGAGCCTGATGTCACCTTCTTCGAACTCCCCACCGGCCACTACCCGATGCTCTCGACCCCGGTGGAGCTGGCAGACGTACTGACGCGCGCGGCGACCGGCGGGGGCGTCGGCCTGTACGAGGGCTGAGCGAAGAAATCCCGCTCCGGTGGGGACCATGGAGCTGACGCCGTCCGCACCTCGTCTCAGGTGAGATCGCGCCAGCCGCTGTCGAGCAGGTCGAACGCTCTCGTGATGACCTGCTGAGGGTCGTCGTGGGCGCGGGCGGCGTGCGGTGCCTCGAGGGCGAAGTGGGCCAGGGCCGTACAGGCCGGATCGCCCGCGGGGAGGCCGCTCTCCTCGGCGATCGCCTCTGCGAGCGCGGCGGTGTGGCGTAGCCACATGGCCTGGTGGTAGTCGCGGAGGGCCGGGGTACTGTTCACCAGGTCGAGGAAGGTCGTGAAGCGGGGATCGCTGTCGGCGCCCCCTCTGCGGTGGTGCAGCGCGTGCTCGCGCAGGGCGTTCGGGATGGACAGGCCGGGGGGCCGCTCGCGTACGGCGGCGAGGAGGCCTGCCTCCTGATCGGCCTCCTCGTCGAAGACCAGCGCCTCTTTGACGGGGAAGTGCTTGAACAGCGTGGTGGTCGACACGTCCGCGGCGTCGGCGATCTCGCGGATGCCGACGTCGTCGTAGCCGCGCTCGAGGAACAGGCGCAGGGCGGCGTCGGCGATGGCCTGGCGGGTGGCCGCCTTCTTGCGCTCGCGACGCCCGATGGGGGCAGGGGCGTCATCGCTCTGGCGGGTGGCTTCGGACCCGGGGGTGGCTTCGGACACGGAGGGGGATCCGGAAGCAGAGGCGGAGGCGGCTTCGGGCATAGGGCTAATCTACACCACTAATTGTCTCGGTCAAAAAGTTGAGTCGTTGCACTTATTGATCCGGTGTGCTTTTCTGTTGTGGTGGCCGCGAGGCAGTGCCCGGCCCCGACACCCGCACCTCACTTCCCGCCCGTCCGGTCACTCCCTCCTGTCCGAACGGAGCGATCAGCCATGTCCACGGCCGATCCCCACTCCCATGAACGGAGCACCACCATGAACACCCGACCCACCCCCCGAATCGCCGTCATCGGAGCCGGTCCAGGCGGTCTGACCTGCGCCCGCATCCTCCAGCAGTACGGCATCGACGCCACCGTCCACGACCGTGAAACCGGCCCGGAGGCACGGGACCAGGGCGGCACGCTCGACCTGCACGAGGACAACGGCCAGATCGCCCTTCGTGAGGCCGGCCTGCTGGACGACTTCCTCCGCCTCGCCCGCGCCGAAGGGCAGGAAATGCGCCGGCTGGACCACGCGGCAGGCACGATCGGCTTCCATCACGTTCCCGAGGATGGCGAGCGCTTCAAGCCCGAGATCGACCGCGGACAGCTACGCGACCTTCTCCTGAACTCGCTCCAGCCCCACACCGTGCGTTGGGGCCACACCCTGCGTTCCGTCGACGGACCCTCCCAGGGACCCCGCGTACTGCACTTCACCGACGGCACGAGTGTCGAGGCCGATCTCGTCATCGGAGCCGACGGTGCCTGGTCCAAGGTGCGCCGCGTCCTCTCCGACGCCAGCCCCCGGTACACCGGAATCAGCTTCCTCGAAGCGTGGTTCCACGACGTCGACGACCGGCACCCCGACATCGCCGGGCTCGTCGGCCAGGGCAGCGCCGCGGCAGCCGACGGCGAGCGCGGGCTGTTCGCCCAGCGCAGCAGCGGCGGCCACATCCGCGTCTACGTCATCCAGCGCGTCCCCGCCGACTGGATCACCGCAGCCGGCCTCAACGCCGAGGACACCGACGGCATCCGGGACATCCTCCTCGACCGCTACCGGGCCTGGTCTCCCCGGCTGAGGCAGATGCTCCGCGACAACGAGGGCCTCTACGTCGACCGACCTCTGTACGCGCTTCCCGTCCCCCACACCTGGGAACACGACCCCACCGTCACCCTGCTCGGGGACGCCGCCCATCTGATGCCCCCGCTCGGCGTCGGCGTCAACCTCGCCATGCTCGACGCCTGCGAACTCGCCCTGGCCCTCGCCCACCACGAGACCATCGGCGATGCCGTCCGGGCCTACGAGAAGACCATGCTGCCCCGCTCCACCGACATGCAGCACGCACTCGACGGCCACGCCGACGACCTGCTCTCCGACGAACCGCACGACCCCGACGAGGACGACACCCACTGACCGAACGCCCCACCGCCGAACGCCCTGCCGCCGTACGGTCCGTGACCTCTCCATGGATGGTATGCGCAAGAATGCGCCGTCCACGGTGCCGATAGCCTTCCCGTCGTGATCCAGGACGAGGGCAGTAGCCGAGCCGGAGACGGACGTGAGGCGCGAGGGTGGGGCGCCACGCGGTCGTGGGTGGAGGAGCGACTCGACCCGGGGGAGCGGATAGCGGGTGCCGAGCGCCTGCGCGGCGGGTGGACCTCGCACATGCGCAGGATCCGGATCTCCGGGCCGGACGGTCAACGAGATTTGGTGTTGCGCTCGTTCGAGAAGCCCTTCTGGGTTCGGCACGCGAACGGCCTGCTGTCCCGCGAAGCCGAGATCCTGCGCCTGCTCGGGGAGACGGGGGTGCCCGCGGCCGAACTCGTGGACGTGGACGCGTCCGGCACGTACTGCGACTATCCGTCCTTGCTGATGTCGTCGCTTCCCGGGTCCGTCCGTCTGGACGATCGGGGCGCCGAGCTCCGGGCCGATCTGCTGGCCGCGCAATTGCTGCGTATTCATCGGACCGAGGTCTCCGCGGAGGCGAGGCCGCGGACTTGGCAGGCCTGGACCTCACCGGAGCGGGTGACGCTCCCCGAGTCCTCGGTGCGGCCGGAGTCGTGGCAGCGGGCCGTGGATGTCATCAGGAAGGATCCCCCGCATCACCAACCTTGTTTCCTGCACCGGGACTTCCACCCGGGCAACGTCCTCTTCGAAGGTGAGGGGAAGGACGTGCGGCTGAGCGGTGTGGTCGACTGGGTGGAGACCTCATGGGGGCCGGCCGACCTCGACGTGGCCGACTGCTCAACTGCCCTGGCCCTGCTGCACGGTGTTCCCCTGGGTATGAGCTTCGCGGACCGGTACCTCGCCGCGGGAGGGCGACTTGCCGAAGGGCGAGACGCCCATCTGTACTGGCGGCTCATCGACGCCCTGGCCTTCGCCCCGGACGCGGAGAAGGTCGCCGTCCCCTGGCGCGAACTCGGCCGCACGGATCTGACCCCCGCCCTTCTGGCCGGCAGGCTGGAGGAATACGTCGACGCCGTGCTCGAGCGCTACGCGTAATCTCCGCCCCATCACCCCACCCGCACGGCGGAGGACGAGTGCTGTCCGGACTTGCTTCACTTTTCGTCGCGATGGGTGAGACGGCCGTCGACGAGTCGCCAGTAGTGCTGGTGTGGCGTCAGTTGCCAGGTCTCGTCGGCGGCGACGGCCTGTGTGATCCATGCGTGGAGTTGGGGGAGGGCACGGGCTTTCAGGACGGCGCGTGTGGCAGCACGTTCAGTGGCGTCCACCGGGTGGACGTCTATACGGAAGCCGACCGTGTCCGGGTGGATGCCGCGGCCGTAGGTGCGCGGGAGCGGAGCCACCCATGCCACTCCCAGGACGATGGGCTCACTGTCCTGCCCTGTGAGGAAACGCAGGTCCGACACGCGGCTCATGTACGGGCCGAAGCATTCGTTGATATCGGTGGTGTTCAAGGGCCAGGAACGATGTCGAGGCAGCCTTCGATGGCGCGCGGACATGGCACGCAGAATGACAGAGGGCCACTGCCGGCGCCCACAGGTTTGCGGCCGAGGCGTACGGGGGCACCGGCACTCCATCGAGAACTACAGGCCGTCGTCCCCGTCCAGCAGCCTCCGCAGCTTCCACGACGTGCAGGGGTCGGGCAGGACGAATCCGCCCGGTTCCTGCGAGGAGTACGACAGCTTCCGCAGCGCGGTCGACGGGAACGGCCAGCACGTCTCGACGGACCAGTGCACGCCGCTCAGGTCTGCGCCCGCGAGGTCCGTGCCCCGCAGGTCGGCGCCCGACAGATCGGCGCCCCTCAACCGGGCTTCGCGGAGCGAGGCGCCGTGCAGGACCGCGCCGCGCAGGTCGGCGCCCTTCAGGCCTGCGTCGGACAGCACCGCGGACACGAGGTTGGCCTCTGTCAGTTGGGCCCCAGCCAGGTTCGCTTCGGTGAGATGGGTCGTGTAGAGCTGGGCGTTCGACAGGTCGGCGCCCGCCAGGTTCGCCGAGCCGAGATAGGTGCCGGCGAGGTCCGCACCGGCGAGGTGCGCCTCGCGCAGATCGGCGAACGGCATGAGGGCGAAGGAGAGTTGAGTACCTGTCAGCCGGGCCCCGGCCAGTCTCCCCTGGATGAGGACGGCACTGTCGAGGTTCAGGCCGGAGAGGTCGATGTGGGCCAGCAGACCTGCCGGGAGGTAGACCAGATCCTCGACGAGGTGCCGCAGTTCCTTGACGGCGGGTGTGCGCGGGTCGCGGCAGGCCTCCGGATGCCCACGCTGCCAGTCGGCCAGTTCGCGAACGCGGTCGAGGCCGGACATGGACACCGGCATGACGCGCGTCCGGGTCGCTGGGCCGCCCTGTGCGGGGGAGGGCGCCGTGACATCCAGGAGGACGGTCGGGTCGTACGGTGCCGGGGCGCCGGGCGTGCCTCCAGGACCACCGCCGCTCTCGCCGGGCCATGCGAGGGCGGCGGCCCCGAGGGCGGCCGGGCCATTCGTCCTGCTCCACGCGTCCATCGCGGCCCCGACCATGGCACAGGCCGTTCCCGCGTCGGCGGGCCGGTCCGTCCGTTCCGGGGCGAGAAGCGCGAGGACGAGTCCGTCGACCTCGGGGGGCAGCGGCTCGCGGGAGTGGAGGGACGGCGGGGGCGGCAGCTTCCTCTCGTGGGGGCCGCCGCAGTCGGGGCGGGCACCGGTCAGCAGTTCGTACAGCACACAGCCCAGCGCGTACAGATCGGCCCTGCCGTCGGTCGTTCCGGGTGCGCCGAGTTGTTCGGGTGCCATGTAGGCGGGCGTTCCGACCGCCTGGCCCGCGAGGGTGAGCGGGTGCGCCTCGTCCGGCTCCCTGACGAACCGGGCGATGCCGAAGTCCAGGAGCTTGACGGTCCCCGTGGGGGTGACCATCACGTTGCCGGGCTTGATGTCACGGTGCAGCAGTCCGGCGGCGTGTGTGACCTCCAGGGCGCGGCAGATCTGTCCGGCCCAGTCCAGGATCAAGGGCACCGACGCGCCGGCGGCGGCCCGGTCCAGGGTGTGACCGGCGACCAGTTCCATGACGACGAACACCGTGCCGTCCGCGTCCTGACCGTAGTCGAGTACGGCCACCACCCGCGGGTCCCATATCCGCCCGAGCGCTCTCGCCTCCGACGCGAGCCGTTCCTGCGCGGCCGGCACACCGTACGCGGACGGCAGCACCTTCAGCGCGACCGTCCGGCCGATCCGCTCGTCCTCCGCACGCCAGACGACCCCCATGCCGCCGCGCCCCAGCACGTCCTTGAGCCGGTACCGCCCGGCGAGCAGTGCCTGTGTCATGGCTCCCCCTCGGAACAGGTAGCGCCGCACCACATGACGGCGCACCAAGTAGCGTCGCACTGACGAGAATTATCGTCAGTGCGACGCTATCGTGGGTCGCGGGCGCCTGTACAGCCCGGTCGGCGCCCGATGACGGTCAGCGCACCACCTCGTCGGCCAGCAGGTCCATCAGAAGCCCGTCGTGCCAACTGCCGTCCAGGCCACGTTCGTAGCGCCGCATGATGCCGACCGGGCGGAAGCCGACCTTGGTGTAGCAGCGGATCGCCGCGGTGTTGTCGGCCGCCGGGTCGATGATCAGGCGGTGATGGCCTTGGACATCGATGAGATGGCAGGCCAGCGTCCGTACGGCGTCGGTGCCCAGGCCTCTGCCGTGCACCGCGGGGTCGAGGAAGAGGTCGATGCCGGCGTGCCGGTAGTCCGGCTCCTCCTCGGCGTACCACTGGATCATGCCGATGATCCGCCGGTCGTGGTCCACCGTCAGGCATCGGGTGTCCGGGTCCTGGAGATCGGTCGCGAGGTCCGCCTCGAGATCGTCCCCGCCCCTCCATCGCTCACGTACTTCCGGAGTGCCCCGGATGGCGGCCAAGGCGGGGATGTCCTCGGGGACGGTGGGCCGGAGGGCGACGGAAGCGCCACGCAGCACGGTCATGCCCGACGACCCTAGTGCGACCGGCCGTACGTTGCTCGACGCGGGTCGTGTCGGGTGAGGCGTCGGACGACCGCGAGGTACGTCGGCAGCCGGGGTCACCGACCCGCATCGGCGGCGTGAATCCTGAGCGGCGTCAGTGCTCCAGCGCCTTGAGGGACAGCGATACGCGCTCTCTCACCAGATCCACGTCAAGGATGACGGCCGAGATCCGCTGACCGACACGGACGACCTTGGAGGGGTGATCGACGTGCTGCCGGGGAAGCGACCTGGATTGGCCAGCAGGTTCCGTCGGCCTCGACATCGGAACGACGCTGAAGGCGCCCACACCGGATCGTCCACCCGGCGCCCTTGAAGGGCGAGTGCCGTACGCCGGGCCACATCCACGCTGGAGAACATCATGCTTCGTGATCGGGATCGATCACCACCATAAACCTGTTGCCTTCCGGATCCGTCATCAGGGCGTGCATGCAATCGTGAGGTTCCACGAGAGAGGCGCCCTTGGCGATCAGTATCTGAACCTGTTCGGCGATCGTTCCGACAAGCACGGTGACGACCGGTAGCACGGCCGGAGATTCCGCTTCGCCGACGCTGTACCCACCCCAACCCGGAATGCCGCCCCAGAACCTGATCATTTTCTCTGGGTCTACTGCTTCAAAATGAACGTGCATGCCGCTTGTCTCACTTTCATTTGCCCGACCGAAGCGGTAACGGCCTACCGAATCGATCCGGCAGGCCGTTACGGGTGAACGGACTTCAACAGTCGATCACGGTGTTGCTCGTGTCTGCGATTCCGGCTTCGCTGAAGCGTCCGTGGTACTCGACCTGCAAGGTCACCTGAGTGTTGTACGTCTCCTTCTCCCCATCATGCACGCACGTGAGCCCTGGAGTGGTGAAGCGCCCGCTGCACCTCGACCACCCGCTGTCCTTGTGCTTCACCGCGCGCCAGTACCCGTCGCGCACGTACATCTGAAGATCGACCTGGACCCGGCACTGGTCGGGTGCCGGAGTTGAACAACCCGAGTAGTGGCCCTGTGCGTACAGCGGGCCGCCATGGGTGACTTGGAACGGTTTCTCACCCTGGAACGTGCACCACACGGGAAAAGCGGCAGTCTTCGCGACGGCCCTTCCCGTGCTGCCGCTCGGAGCAGCCGACGCTGCAGCAGCCGGCACCAGCAGGACCCCCGCCGCGAGAAGCGGGACGATAAAACGCGCCTTCATTCTTCCCCCAAGAGAAATCGAATGTGCGTCGCACCATCGACCACCCTCATTGGTTCACAGGGGCCACACAAGATCCGTGGCGCGAACTTTCCGCTGTTTGTCCGGTTCACAGTCGCGGAATTGACCGTTCCCTCCCATTCGCCGGCAGCGGGCCGACAGAAAACGACGAAACGCCGTGACGGAGCCGGACTCCTGGCTCCATCTCGACTTGGCGGTCCGCCCTGCCGGCGCTGGTCGTCATCCGCTGCGCGGACCGGGTGGGACCGATACGCGAACGGGCTCGCGCGCTCCTGGCCGGGACGGCCGTCGGGCGGTGTTTCCCAGGAGTCTGGCCTGCTCACTCTTCAGCCGTGTGAACCGGTCGCGGGTGTACTCCCGCACCCCTGGTGACGACGACGTCCCGCATCGCCCGGATGTTCGGGATGAACACGCTCGTGGCCCAAGTGCGCCACTGGGCGAGCTCCTCCACGGTTGGTGGTATGTCGTGGTCGAACGGGTCCCGGCCGTCCTCGCGGGCGTACATCGCCGAGCAGGTGTCGTAGACCCGGCTGTTGGACTCCATCAGCCGGGTACAGAGGGCCGTAGAAGTGGTTCAACTGCCCGTTGACCCGGTCCAGTCGGGCCTGCCGTTGAGTGAGAGGCAGGTCGTTATACAAGGCGTCGCCCCGAGTGCGGATCTCCCACGCAACCGGCCCACGTATTCCAGGGGACGGCTGACCAGGTCCGTCGGCGCCATGAATCGGCCTACAGGAAAGCCTTGTTGGTGGCGTTGACAGGGGCGCGACAAGTCGATTCACTGCCCTGGAGAAGGTACGGACCAGGTTCGACCGCCGCCCGTACGGCTCGACGCAGGGCCGTCGGCCTCGGTCATGCCCGCCGCTCGGCGTCCCCCATCGTGAAATCGAGGCGAGTTCCGGTGACCTTGCGCAGCGCCGACATCGTTGTCGGACCACGGTTCCTCAGCTTCCTCTTCGCGGCCGTTCTCGCGTGCGCGGCGCTCCTTCCGGCCGCGTCGCCCGTGGCGGCCGCCACCCAGGTGTGCGTACTGGCCTGCGACACGCTGGACCCCTCGCTGGCGCGACAGGAGAGCTTTCCGGTACCGAACAAGAGCCTCAACGGCCGCCGCCTCGAACTGCACGTCTCCGACGCGGACGACATGGCGTGGGCCAGCATCGACGGCGGCGTGACCGGCGACTCCGTGTGGCTCGACCGTTCCTGGGACGGCGGTGCGACCTGGGACGGACTGCTGGGCAAGGCGGCCGTACCGGGAACCTGGACCGGCACCAGGACGCTGATGTACAACATCACCGATCCCCGCAACCACCGACGCGGACTGGTCCGGGCCTGCGGCGACGCCGCCGCCGTCGGCTGCACCGACTGGGCCCATCCGACCGTCTGCGACACGCTCTGCGACCGCACCGACGCGGGCCAGGCGGCCGGCGACAGCCAGCCGGTGCCGTCCACCACCCTCTACGGCCGTACGATCCGCCTGCACGTCGACCAGAAGAACTCCATGGCCTGGGCGAGCATCGAATCCGGTGCGGGCGGCGACGAGATCTGGCTCGACCGCTCCTGGAACGGCGGCGCGACCTGGCCGGACGGATCCTCCCTCGGCCGCACCGCCGTCCCGCAGGGCTCCGCCGGCACCCGTACGACGATGTACGCCACCCGCGATCCGCGCGGCCTCCTCTACGGCGGTGCCGTCCGCGCGTGCGGCCGCGAGGCCGGCCACCAGGACGGAAGCTGCACCGCGTGGGTCAGGCCCGCGCCGACCCGGGCACGCGCCGCGGCGGACGCGCTCATGTCCTCGTACGACCCCTACAACGGCTGGTGGCCCAGCAGTTGGTGGAACTCCGCCGCCACGCTCACCTCGCTCGTCGACTTCGCCAGGACGACCGGCACGCACGACTACGACTGGGCCGTGGCGCGCACCTTCGACCAGAACAAGGGCGCCTTCGCCGCTGGTGCGCGCAGTTCGGACGCGATCGAGGGGCACTTCATCAGCCGCTCCATCGACGACTCGGGCTGGTGGGCCATCGCCTGGATCGACGCGTACGACTCCACGGGCAACTCCCGCTATCTCGACGAGGCCGTGACCATCGCCGGCTACGTCCAGCAGTACTGGGACACCGGCACCTGCGGAGGCGGCGTGTGGTGGGACCGGGAACGCACCTACAAGAACGCCGTCACGAACGGCCAGTACCTCTGGCTGACCACCGCGCTGCACCAGCGCATCCCTGGTGACACGGTATGGCTCCAGCGGGCAAGGACCGCCGCCGCCTGGTACAGGTCGAGCGGGATGATCAACTCCTCCGGTCTGGTGAACGACGGACTGACCTCAGCCTGCGCGAACAACGGTGGCACCGTGTGGAGTTACAACCAGGGGCTGGCCATCGGGGCCTTCACCGAGCTGTGGAAGTCGACCGGGGACGGTGCGCTGCTGGCCACCGCGCGGGCTCTGGCCGACGCCGCGATCAGCAGCCCGACGCTCACCCGGGACGGAGTGCTCACCGAGTCCTGCGACGTCGGTTCGGCCTCCTGCGACGACAATCAGAAGCAGTTCAAGGGCATCTTCATGCGAAACTTCGCCGATCTCGCGAAGGCCACCGGTTCCAGCACCTACCAGAGCTACGTCCAGAAGCAGGCGGACACACTGTGGGCGCAGGACCGTACCCCTCTCAACGCCCTTGGTGAACGCTGGGCCGGCACCCTCCCCAACCAGGCCGACTGGCGCACCCAGGCGAGCGCGCTGGGAGCACTCACCGCCGCCACGGGCTGACGACGCGTTCGAGGAGCCGCCGCGCGCGGAGCACGGGCCTGCCGCGACGCACCGACAGGCCCGGCTCCGCCCGGTGCCGGGTCGGCCGTGGTCACCACTGGACCAGATCCATCGAGTGATGGGCCGGCCAGTCCGTGAACGACACGGGGCGGCCGTCCA
Organism: Streptomyces sp. NPDC096324; assembly: GCF_044763015.1. NCBI lineage: Bacteria > Bacillati > Actinomycetota > Actinomycetes > Kitasatosporales > Streptomycetaceae > Streptomyces > Streptomyces sp. NPDC096324. The sequence goes on from NZ_JBIWFK010000006.1 coordinate 308,001, forward strand.
GTTTCAGAGGAAGGATCTGGTCGCACGTGGCCCGGCCGTCGAACCACAGTGAGCCCCGGTGCGGACCGGTGACGACGAGCAGGGTCGAGAAACCACAGCCGTTCTCCTGGATGAAGACGGCGCCGGACGTCTTGCGCTCCTGGAACACCTCGTACTCGGCGTCCCATTGGTCCCAGGCCGCCTGGTAGGCGTCGTGATCCGGGAAGTCCTGGGCCTGCGGCTCGCGTTCGTCCAGCTCATCCTCGTAGGCACGATAGGAGTCGGGATGCGGGAAGTCGGAGGTGAGCAGGGCGTAGTTGGTGCTCGAGTCCCCGTGCCAGCCCCATCCCGCCGCGGATCGGCGCAGGCGGTTCACCGTACTGCCGGCGCTCTGCCGGAGCAGATACGCGCGGTACTGGTCCGGGAACGTGATGCCCAACTCCGCCTCCGCGGCACGGATCTCCGCTTCGGACAGCGGCGGCCGGCCCCGCGGCTGGAGCGCTGAGCTCGTCGAAGCGCCTTCCGCGAGCGATACGTCTGGCCTCCGCGGTCCAGTCGGTCGTCATGTCGTGGCCGCCTCGTACTGCGGGCGACCGGTGGTGCGGTATGTCTGTTCGTCGGTCCGTCATGCCGGGTCCGTCGGAGCCGGGACCGCCACGGGACCGGGGGAGAGGAACTTGGCCGATTTGGCGGCCAGATGCCGGGCAAGGTACTCCGGGGCGTCGTCCGGGCGCATACGGGCGAGGGCGACCAGGGCCGTGATGACCACATCCGCCACTTCGGCGTGAGCGTCGTCCCACGAAGTGGTCCCCTTGCGGGGGTTGGTGCCACGGGCTCCGATGACGGCCTGGGACGCCTCCCCGGTCTCCTCCGCGATCTTGAGCACTTGCAGGCTCCACTGCTCCGCCTGGTTCAGGCCCAGCGCGGTGTCGTGTTCCTCGAAGCGGCGGGCGAGTTGTTCGATGGTGTCCCAGACGGTGCCGTCCACGGCGTGGTGTCTCCTTCAGGGGGTGCGGGTCGGCGCCCCCGGGTGGTCGGGTTCGGCGGTGAGAGCTCGGCGGCGAACGCACCGACAAGGTCAAGGATCTGGTGCGGTCCGGCGGATCACCCGCGGGCCGCCTCGCTCGGACAAGACCTGCTCGGACAAGGCCTCGCTCGGACAGAGGGCCGAGGCAGGTCGCGTCAGCCGATCTGTTCGGCCAGGGCGACGATGATGCCCGCGGGGCCCCGGAGGTAGCAGAGCCGGAAGACGTTCTCGTACTGCGCCACCTCGCCGAGGAGTTCGGCGCCGTGGGCGCGCAGACGGGCGATGGTGTCGTCGATGTCGTCGACGGCGAACATGACGCGATGCAGGCCCAGCGTGTTGGGCGGCGGGTTCCGGGGCTCGGCGTCGGATACCGCGGGGGTGTGGTACTTGGTCAGCTCCAGCTTGCTGTGGCCGTCCGGGGTCCGCATGACCGCGATGTCGCTCCGGACGCCGTCGAGTCCGACGGTGCGGTCCGCGAAGAGGCCCTCGATCTGCGCCTCGCCTTCCAGCTCCATGCCGAGCTCGGTGAAGAAGGCGACAGCCGCGTCCAGGTCGTCGACGACGATGGCGACGTTGTCCATCCGCTGAATAGCCATGACTCTGAGCCTAACGAACCGAAGTGGGGCAGCACGGGGTCGACCCGCCTGCACCGGGATCGTACGAGCCGGTCCGTGCCGCCCTTTGGCCTCTCTCGCTTCGTTGGTCCTGTACATGCCCGGAATTGTGGCCTCCGTCATGGCGAATCTGATCTTGGCCTGATGAAATCGCCGGATGCTCGGTTTCCTCATCCGTCTCCTGCCGTTCTGGGTCCGCGAACCCCTGCTCATCGTGGTCTGCTCCGTTTTCGGCGTACGCATCATGTATCTCGCCGTGACCGAGCGGGATCTGGTCGCGGCGGGTCTCGGCTCGGTGTTCCTCTTGTTCGCCGCGATAAGTGTCCGCGGGGTGGTCCGGGCCCTGCGCGCACGCCGGAACCCGAGCCCGGCGGTCTCCGCGGGTGGGGCGACGGTCGATGCTGTCGCACACGCTCAGGTCCAGCCCCAGGCCGCGCTGTCCCAAGCCGCCGTCCACCCCCAGCCCCTGCCCCAGCCCCTGCCTCAGGCTCAGGCCGGAACCGGTTCGCGTCCCGGCGCGGGCGCTTCGAAGAAGGACCACAACGCATGGGCCCAGGCCGTCGGCGCCGTGGCCCTCTTCGGCGCACTCGGGGCGATCCTCTGGCTGGGTCCGCGCTTCATGCCGTCCGAAGAGGTCAACGCTACGCCGCCTGCCTCGTGTTCGGACGAGACCCACGAAGAACCGCCGAAGGTCTACAACAAGAAACCCCAGCCCGTGACCGGTGAGGAGCTGTGCAACGCGGTCCTCCGGCCGGACCTGGCCATGCTCCTTGGAACGCCTGGTGAGAAGGCGACCTCGGCCTCCGGCAGCGACAACACCGCGCCTCTGACCGATGGGAAGGTCGCCCAGCCGGAGGCCCGGATCGACTTCGACACGTACACCGTGAATGTCTCGGCCACTTACAACGACCTGTCGATCGACCAGTACGTGAAGCTGATGAAGTACGGGGACGAGAGCGACGTCAAGACGGTCAAGGTTCGCGGTCGGTCCGCGGTTTTCTCCACGGACCACACCATGAAGATCGAGATCAATCTGGGCGGGGACGGAGGATCCGGCGGACCGGTCGGTCAAGGTCCCCTGGAGAGGACGCTGTCCGTGGCCCTGGACCGTGGTGACCGAGGCGGCTACTGCGAGATCACGGTGTGGAGCGAGTCCGGTGCGCTCCCGAGCGACACCGCTCTCCTCTCCATCGCCGAGAAGGTCCTTCCGAAGATCCCCGAACGACCCGCCCGATGACACGCCGGCGATTCGGCTGAACCACGGATGTGCGCACCAGGCCGGGCGACACCGTCCGGTCCTGGTGTCACACCGGCCCTCTACGATCCACCGTCATGACCGATGACACGTTCGACTACTCCCGGCCCGGTCCGCTCACTCTCCTCGCCTCCGGCCAACTCGGGCTCATCGGGGGCCTGCCGGACGATCCAGTCGCAATGTGCGCCGCGGTACAGAGCCTGGTCATCCAGCCGACCGATGCCGCCGCCCTCGGTTTTTCCTCAGAGCGGCTCGCGGAGAAGAACATCCGGACGGTGAGCGAACTGGTCGCCACATTGACGGCGCTTGACCCCGCTCCCCTGCACCTTGCCCGGACACCGGAGACAAGGGTGGTGGGGACGTGCCGTCACTTCGCCACCCTCGCCTGCGCGATCCTGCGGGCCCGGAACATCCCCTCCCGGGCCAGGTGCGGCTTCGGCATGTGCTTCCAGGAGGGACGTGGACTCGACCACTGGATCACCGAGTACTGGAACGCGGACGAACGGCGCTGGGTGCGCGTCGACACCGAACATCTGGGGCACGGTTTCGCCGAGCGCCCGGAAGACCTCGCGCCGAGCGAGTTCCTCACGGGCGGCGAAGCGTGGATACGGCACCGTGAGGGCCTGATCGATCCACAGCGGTTCGGGGTGTCCGGCACCGATCACGCCTGGGGGCCCGCCGAGATCAGCGGCAACGCGGTCCGCGACCTCGCCGCGCTCCGCAAGCTGGAAATGCTGCCCTGGGACGAGTGGGGCCGGATGACCGAGGCCTACGAGGGCAAGACGGGACCCGACTACGACCGGCTCATCGACAAGGCCGCCGCGGCATGTGTCGCCGAAGATCCAGCCGCTCTGACCGATCTGTTCGCCGACGAGGAGCTCGCGGTTCCACAGCACATGATCAAGTGATCCCCCCGCTTCGGCTACGGCACCGAAGGCGCTGACGGCACCGACAGCACCGAAGGCGGCCGCGCACACCGCGCAGGCGCTGGGCCCGTACCGGGTTCAGAGGCGGGTGCCGGGGCTGTGGACCGAGGGGGAGCCACGGTCCGGTCGGCGGCGACCGCGTCAGGCGGGTCCCCTCAGCTCACGTCCGGTGGCCATCTCGGACTCGATCCTGACGAAGACCGCGCTCCGCAGCGGCATCCAGGAGGTCGGGCCGACCTGCGCCAGCCGTTCGTGCTCCGCGCGGTCGGTCACCACGGTGGCACGGCCGGTGACGACCACACTCCACCCGGACCGGGTCTGGGCGTCGAACTCGTCCGCCTCGAAGGCGACCACCACGCGGTCGATCGCGCGGACGAGCTCCGAGTCCGACGAGGTGCACAACACGACGGAGTCGTCCGTGTCCAGACAGAAGTTGACCGGGAGGACCGCGGGCAGGGCCTGCCGGGTGTACACCACGCGGCCGACCGGGACCTTCGCCAGGAGGCGGAGGCACTCCTGCCGGTCGAGTTCGTGAAACGTGTCTTCCTGGGACATCCAGCCATCGTCCCTCCCCGCACAGAGACCGAATAGGGCCGGTCGGCCCTACTGAGGGGGAGCCGAAGGGCCTGCCCTGTGCCGGACGGCCCGGCACCCCGCTCCCGCCCTCGTCAGCCGGCCTCGCCCACCGGCCCGGGACCACCCACCCGTGGGGGATCGCCCACCGGCTCGGCCCCACCCACCCGTGGGGGATAGGCCACTGGCCCGGGCTTGGCCACTGGCCCCTGCTCAGCCACCGGCAACGGCTCGCGCACCATGAACACGTCCACCGGGTCCTCCGCCTCGACGGTGAACCCGTACCGCTCGTACAGCCGCCGGGCCGGACTGCCCCGCAGTACGTTCAACCGGACCCGGGCACCGGCGCGGTCGCACCGCTCCAGCAGCTCGCTCAGCACGCCGGAGCCGATACCGCGCCCCTGAAGATGCGGCGCCAGGTAGAAGTGCTCGAACCATCGCGCGTCCTCCGCCGGCCGCAGGGCCACGGACCCGGCGAACGCGCCACCGACCTCGATCACCCAGGTGTGGGCCGGGTCGAACACGTCCCGCAGTCGCCGGCGCACGCGATGCGGGTCATAGCGCCCGAGCCGCTCCAGATCCGGCCGCATCACCACCGCACGCAACTCGACCACCGCTTCGACGTCTCGAAGCGACGCCGGACGAAGATCCCAGTCAGTCATGATCGTCACACTGTCGAGCGGAGTGGTCACAGACCTGCGGCCTTCCGTTCGCCCTCCGTCAGCGGAGGACCGTCCAGCAGGGGCTTCTTCCGGCCGAGGAAGACACGAAAGAGCATGTCGGGTGCGAGGAGCCGGGCCGGGGGCCGCTCCATGCTCATGACGTCCAGGAGTGCCCGCAGGGCGTGCGGGTTGCGTGCGCCGGCGTCGACGGCGCGGTCGATGAACGTGGTGGCGGCCCGTTCCAGCCTGCTCGGCGCCTCGTCCGTGGCACCCGGGTAGAGGGCGTCCTGGCCCACGGCGAGATCCCAGGCCTGCCCCACGGGGCGTGCCGCGCGACGCTGGATGAGCCTGGCCGTCTCCGGGGAGCCGATGCCACGCCTCGCGAGCACCTTCCTGAGCTCCAGGACGCTCTGCGCGGCCGCCGTCAGGCCGTGTCCGTACACCGGGTTGTATCCGGCGATGGCATCCCCCAGAACGGCGAAGCCGGCCGGCCACCTGGGCAACTTCTCGAAGTAGCGCCGTTTGTTGGCCGTACTGCGGGTGGTGACGACGTCAGTGAGCGGCTCCGCCTGGGCGAGGAGGTCTCCGATGACGGGATGGGGGAGGGAGCGGGCGAAGGACACGAACTCGGCGTTGTCGCGGCTGGGCCGGCCTCCCCTGCTGCCGGAGAGGGTGACGAGCCACCGGCCTTCCTCGATGGGGAGGATGATGCCGCCCCGGCCGGGCGGCCGCGTGGGGTCCGCCTGCACGTTGACGATGGGGAACTCCTCGCCCGTGGGGGCCGGAGCCCGGTAGATCCGGCTGGCGTAGCCGACCCCGGCGTCGACGACCTTCTCCTGGACCGGCGGCAGGCCGAGGTCGGTCAGCCAGACCGGTGCCCGGCTCGCGCGTCCGGTGGCGTCTATGACCAGGTCGGCCGAGAGGGTCTCCTCTCCGTCGGCGTCGCGTACACGTACCCCGGTCACCTGGTCGGCGTCGCCTTCGAGGGCGAGGAGTTCGGTCCGCTCGCGCACGGTCACACCGGGCTGCCGGAGGACTTCGGCGCGGATCGTCGAGTCGAGCAGGTCGCGGCTGCACACGAGGTTGACGTGGTGGGCGTTCTCGAACCGCCTGAACCACTGCCCGGAGGGCGCCTTGCTGACCATGCCCGACATGATCGGCACGCGGCGGGCGCCGAGCGTGACGAGCTGATCCGTGACGCCGGGCAGCAGATCCTCCAGAGCGCGCACCCCACCCGACCACAGCAGGTGCGCATGGCGGGCCTGAGGCAGTCCCTTGCGAGGGGCGGGCAGGCGGGGCAGGACGTCGGACTCGATGACCGTGACGTCCGCGTGGCCGGAGAGTACGGTCGCCGCGAGCATGCCGGTCATCCCTCCTCCGATCACGAGAGCGGCAGGCCGACGACCGGACGTTCTCTCGGGCATTGGCGGAAGCACCCTTTCTGACGGCCGTCCGGCCGTGACGGCCCCTGACGGACAGTCGCTGTCAGGGGCACGGAGTTCGAACTGCGGGGGGAACAACGTACCTTCACGACCAGGGCGGTTTGGATCGGTCCTGGCGTACGTCCCGCAGCGCCGCGCGCCGACGGGCTGCCGCGACGATGGGCGAGGTCTCGATGGCCCGGGCGAGCCTGACCCTGGTGTGAGGTCGCTCCACGGTTTCGAGCAGACTCACTTCGGGTGTGCGGTACGAGCTGTGACGACCCGTCACATGGACGCGGGCGGCGGCCAGCATGGCGGCGTCCGCCACCACCCTCGCGTCCTCCAGCACCGTCTGCCGTGCGGGGCCGGACTCCGCCGACGCGGCCGACTGGCGAAGTGCCTCGGCGTAGGCGGCGTCACGGATCTCCATGTCCAGGAAGGGCCCGCAGGCCAGGATGCCGTCCAGGATCGTGATCTCCTGCTGGGTCAGCCGCACCACGGGCGAGGTCCACCAGCGGAACTCCGCCGTCGCGGAACCGCGCAGCTCGCGCAGTTCCGCCCAGAGCGGCTTCTGGAGCCGGTAGCGGTTCCAGGCACGCGCGTTGTCCGCCAGGGGCGGGCCGAGGCGGGGCAGCGCGAAGCCGGTGGCGACCAGGACACCGGCGAGCGCGACCAGCGGCGGCGACACCTCGGTGCTGAGATAGTCCCAGTCCCGGCCGGTCCAACGGGCTCCCAAGGAAGCGTATTTGGCTGCCTGGTAGGAAAGGTCGAAGCAACTGCCGATGACGATCAGGGTCAGGCCCGTGTGCGTGATTCCGGAGACCATCCGGAGCCAGCCGAGACACATGCCCGTCAGGATGACGGTGGCGAGCGTGTGAAACGCCAGATACAGCAGGATCATTTCGCGCATGTACGGGGTGCTGGCGTAGTAGGTGTCCAGGTCCCGTGTCCGCTCGACCGGCGCGTCGGCCAGTCCGAAGAGCACGACGATCCCGACGATCACCGATGCGTAGAGGGCCATGACCAGGAGCATCCGCCGCTTGAGTCGCGGGAGGGGCCCGCCCCGCCACGCGATCATCAGGACGAGGTAGGAGGCGCTCAGCGCGGACATGCCGCAGTACACCAGCGGTCCGGAGAAGTTGGATATCCCGGTGAACGCGTTGACCGCGGTGATCGTCGGGGGCGCGGAGAACAGGCAGACGGCGGAGCCGATCAGCAGGAGCGCGCTGCTGGGCATCATCACAGGGTCGCGCCATGTTCCCCTCAGCGAGGGGACTTTGATCGCGACGGCCATCAGCAGGACGGCGCCGGGGACGTAGAACACCAAGCCGCTGCCGTTCATCGCTCACGGCCTTTTCGGGCATGGCCCACGTGCGGGCTCACGGCGGCCTCGGGCCCCGGGGCTGGAGCGGCGGATGAACTCATGTGGGTGATTTCTCGCCATCCTCGACGTGTTTGACGGCAGGGCGGGGGGACACCGTCGAATCCGTGCGGACCGCGGCCACGACGGGTGAGCTGCGCAGGGCGCGGGACACCCCCACGAGAGCGCCACGCGCGGTCGGGACTGCCGAGTCCCCGGGAACGCGCGGTGCACGGGTGCGGCCCTGGCGTGTGGCCTGCGAGGCCGCGCGGATCATCGCCGCCTGACCGATGAGAGCGGCTTCCGGGCCGGTACCGCCCGCGGCTTCGGCGGCCGACTGCGCGCGTGCGCGGACGTCGTCGTCGAGCTGCGGACGTACGAGGCTCAGCCCGTCCTGGATGCCTGCCTCGCGCCGGGTCAGGTGGACCTGGGGCGAGGCGTACCAGCGGATGGGCGCGGCCAGGGACGTACCGGGGCTGGCGCCGCTGAGTTCGTCCCACAGTGGCCCGAGCCGTACGTAGGCGACGAGCGTCCGTCCGGTGGTGACCGCCCAGGGCCCCACCAGGGGCAGCAGGAATCCGACGATGGCGAACGGGGCGGCCATGGCCGAGACGAGGGGAGAGAAGGTGGTGCTGAGCACGTCCCAGTCCCGGCCGGTCCGGTGAGCGGCCACCGCGGCCAGCTTGAGGCTGCTGAAGGAGAGGTTCAGCAGCCAGCCGACGCACAGGATCCACAGCCCGGCACGCAGCCAGCCGTGGACCTGGAGAGCCCAGCGCCAGCACATCATGGTGGTGACGAGGGCGGCGGTCATGTGCGCCAGCAGGTACAGCATGATCATCTCGCCGATGTAGGGCGCTGACGCGTAGTACGTGTCGAAGTCGGTTCGACGTTCCACCGGGGTGTCACCCAGGCCGAACAGAACGACCAGGGCGGCGACGACCAGCGTGTACCCGAGGAGCCAGTAGCGCGAGACCCGCCGTACGTGCTCGGGCGAGCCACCGCGCCAGTGGACGATCAGCAGCAGGCAGGAGGCGCTGAATCCGCTGATGATGATGTACACGAGCAGACTGGAGGCGTTGGGGACCCCGCTGATGTCGTTCACGGCGGCGATCGTGGGGGGCGCCGCGAAGAAGAATCCCGCGCCTCCCACGGCGATGACGACGCAGACCGACCGGACGAGCGGGTCACGCCAGGCCCTCCGTAGATCCGGAAGCTTCACGGCGAAGCAGATCCACAGGGCGGCGGCGGGTACGTAGTAGTCGAAGGAGTCCACGAGTCAGACCTGCCGGCGACGGTTTCCCAGCGACGCGTTGATGCGTCCGGCGATGTCACCGCGATCCGTCGGCACGCTGCCGGGCTCGCTCTCCAGCCAGACGCGGAACCGCGTGGCCGCCAGCAGGCCGAACATCTCGGCGGCCCTCTCCTCACTGTGCTTGAACTCGGTGCGCGCCGCCACCCTGCGCACGGTCTCGTCCAGCTCGGGCAGATCCGGGCGGGCGGCCAGCATCCGGGTGGCCACGGACTGGCCGAGGGCGTGGTTGCCGCACGCGCCGTCGAGCAGATGCCAGACCTCGTGGAAGAAGATCGCCAGTTGATGGAGCGGGGTCGCACGCTCGTCGATCACGATGATGTCGCGGTCGGGCAGATCGAGCCAGAGGCCACTGGCCGTCCGATGCGGGAACTCCTTGCGGAGGACGATGAGTTCGCGTCCCGTCCGCGCGCCGACCTGGCGGATCAAGGCGTCGAACAGGGCGTCGGGCTCCGAGGGGACCGGCAGTCCGACACCGGCGACCAGCTCGTCGACGAGACGACGCATGACCCTTACCTTGCGCACTGTTCTCCCCAGGAAGTGCGAGAAGCCTGCGGCTTCGTGTCAGCGTTCTTCGCTCTGTTCAGGTCGGTGCCGATCCGGGCCGACGGCACGGTCAGCCTCCGTACGCAATATGCCAAACCCGCGCTTGCCGTGCACGCGCAACCATCCGAAGGCGGCCCCGCGATGGGGCATATGATGCTGAACAAGTCCGATAAAAGCAGACCCGTGAGTGCTGGTCCGGATGACTGGATTCAGCCGTCGTCCAGGTAGCCGGAACGGCTCCGGCGGCCGTAGCGGACAGGCGCCCGCGGATGTCCGGCCCCCGGACGGTCGCGAGGGACGAGGACGACCGTGCCCACCTCGCCGAGTCACCGCCCGGGAGATCCGAAGGAGAACCGGTCATGACCACATTCCCCGCCGAGCGAGCCGTCCGGACCACCCCTGAGGGACTTCTGTGGGAACCCAGCGACCGCTGGGTGCGCGCCCGGCGCGGGGAGGTGACCGTCGTCGACAGCAGGCACCCCGTCCTCGTGTGGGAGCCGGCCGTGCCGGTCCCGTTGTACGCGTTCCCGCGCGAGGAGGTCCGCGAGGACCTGCTCCGCCCGGCGAAGAACCCCGCGACGGGGACGCACACCGGATCACGGATCTTCTACGACCTTGACCTCGACGGCGAGCTCCTGGAGAACGCGGCCTGGACGTTCCCCGCCGCCGACCTGGCCGGACACATCGCTTTCGAGTGGTTCAGCCGCGTCGGCCGAGGCCTGGACCACTGGTACGAGGAGGAGGAAGAGATCTTCATCCACCCGCGCGACCCGCACAAACGGGTGGACGCCATGGCGAGCAGCCGTCATGTGCGGGTCGAGATCGACGGCACGCTCGTCGCCGACACGGTCCGCCCGGTCCTGCTCTTCGAGACGGCACTGCCGACGCGGTTCTACATCCCGCGCGAGGACGTCCGCATGGACCTGTTCGTCCCGACCGGTCACCACACCGGCTGCCCCTACAAGGGCCGGGCCGACTACTGGTCGTCGCGGAGCGGAGCCGCCGCCCCGGCGAACATCCTCTGGAGCTACCCGGATCCGCTGCCGGCCGTGGGCCCCATCAAGGATCTCCTGTCCTTCTACAACGAGGCGGTCGACATCACCGTCGACGGCGAAACCCTGGAGCGCCCCGTCACCCCCTTCACCCGAGCGCTCTCGGAGCAGACGCGGAGGTGAGGCGGCGGTTCACGAACGGACGCGGATCGTTCGACCCAGGGCCGTGACGACTACTGCCGTCATCGCCCCCGGCGGGAGCGGCGATCGATCAGTCTCGCAGGTGGCCAAGAACGGACCGCGTCGCGTGCTCCACGGCACGGCGGGCCTGCTCGGAACGACCGGTCGTCTCGAAACCGTGCCGGCCGAGGGGTACGTCGATCACCTCGACAGCGGCCCGGGTTCCACAGGCCGGACGTACCGGCGCTCCGTGCTCGCCGGTACGGTAGGAACTCCCCCTGAGGGAGGTTCAAGTCCGTGTCCCCCGACACCCCGTGGAGCATCGGAGAGCTCGCCGAGCGCGCCGGAGTCACCGTCAAGACCGTCCGCTTCTACTCGGACCGGGGCCTGCTGCCCGAAGGCGCCCGCAGCTCCGGCGGCCACCGCCGTTACGGCCCCGAGGCGCTCGACCGGCTGCGCCTGATCCGCTCGCTGCGCACCCTCGACCTGCCGGTTCCCGACGTGGAGCGGATCCTCGACCAGGACGACACGCTGGAGGAGGTCGTCGCGGGGCAACTGCGGCAGATCGGCTCACGGCTCACAGCCCTGCGCTGGCGGGAAGCGGCACTCCAACTGCTCCAGGACTGTGCCCCCGAGGAACGCGCCGCCCGCCTGCGGCTGATCGGCACCGTGTCCGTCCCGCCCAGCACCGCACCGCTGGCCCGCTTCTGGCGGCGCTGGCTGCCGCCGCGGCTCCCGGCCCGGCTCGTCTCCGCGATCGTCGAACACTCCGTCCCGCACCTCCCGGAAGGTCCGACACCGGCCCAGGTACTGGCCTTCACCCGGCTGCACGCCTTCGTCACCGCCCCGTGCCCCGGCACGGACAACGGACAGCCCGCGGCGCACCAGCCCGACGGAGGCCGTCCGGCCGTGCTCTACGACGGTCTCGTCGAGGCGTACGCGCTGGCGTCACCGCAGGTGCGCGCGGAGCCGTCACCACGAGCGGGCGAGGCGCTCGACTGCTTCGTCGCCGCCTACGCCCGTTCCCGTGACACGCGGGACACGCCCGCGTTCCGCCGCGGGCTCAGCGCGCGACTGGCCGCGGACCCCCGTATCGACCACTACTGGAATCTCACCGCCGAGATCACCGCCTCGCCCGAACCGACCCCCGGCGCCATCCACGACTGGCTCCGCGCCGCACTGGACGACCAGGTCACCCGCGAGGCGGGCTGAGCGTCCCTCCTGTTCCGTCCCTTGTCCTGTGCGGAGGCGGGGCGAGAAGATCACCGGGCCGACGGATCGCGGGGTTCCGCCGGTTCACGGCGGGGGAGCGCGGGTGGCACGAGAGTTGGGTCTGCTGAGGGAACCGGACCCGGTGGCGGAGCGGCGCGTCAGGATGTTCCTGATGGCCGTACTGGCAAGGAGTACTGGCGCTACGAACGGCGCGACGACGACGCCGACATGCCATCGGTCGAGGTGTCGGCCGACACGGTGGTGGCCTGGTTCGACGACGGGAGGATGGTGGGCATCGATCTGCGCACCGGGAGCGTACGGTGGCGCACCGACTTCGCACAGCACGGCTTCCAGGACCTAGGTGCCGAACCGCGGGCCGAATTCACCAGCGACGACTGGGCTCCCACGTCGGCACAGGACGGCGTCATCATCAACGACGCCGGAGACGAACCTCGGGACAGCGCCCACAGCACCGTCCTGACGGCCTACGACACACAGGTCGGCAAGCGTGCCTGGGAACGCCGAGCCGCGGCGGGCCATTCGTTCGGATCGCTCAGCATCGCCGACGGACGGGTCTACCTCTGATCTTGGCCAGTGCTCCGCCCTTCAGGGTGGGGGTGAAGGCCATCCTTGGCCCGGAGGCGCGAAGCGCCGGAGTGCTCTGCGCCTTCGGGGTGACGGCCAGACGGGGCGCTGCTGGTTTTCGATGTACTGCTTGACGACGGTCAGGGGTGCCCCGCCGCATGATCCTGCGGAGTAGGAGCCGGACCAGACGTGTCCACCCCACAGGTACGGGCGGACGTGGCTGTCGTACTCCTGGCGGAGTCTGCGGGAGCTGACGCCCTTGAGGGAGTTGACCAGCTTGGAGAGCTGGACCTTGGGCGGGTAGTGCACGAGCAGGTGGACGTGGTCCTGTTCGCCGTTGAACTGCTTCAGCTCGGCCTCGAAGTCGGCGCAGACCTCCCGCATGATCTCTTCTGTGCGGGTCAGCATGGCGTCGGTGAACGCCTTCCGCCGGTACTTCGCGACAAAAACCAGTGAACGTGCAGGTTGTAGACAACATGGCGACCGGTTCTGACATCGGGATGAGGGTTCCAGCGCGGTGACATAAACCAACGGTAGGCTCTCGATTGTGAGTCACAACACCCTGATCAAGCGGCAGTTCGGGCACCGTGCCCGGCTCGCGCTGTCGCCTGCCGGGATGTTGAAGACAGACGACCAGGCACACGCGGCCCGCACGATGTGGAACCTGCTGCACGCGTGGTGGCAGATGATGCCGAAGGAGAAGCGGACACTCGCGCACGCGGACGCCGCGATCCGACAGGCCCGCGAGGACATCGACTTTCTCGCCGTCCTCCCCGCCCAGGCCGCGCAAGCGGTACTCAAGACGTACTTCCGGGCGTGGAAGAACTGCTGGGAGGGTCGCGCCGACGCCCCGAACTTCAAGGGCCGGTTCCGCACGGCGATGTCCGTGGACATCCCGCAGGGCCGGGACCTGAACATCACCCGCGTGCACCGCCGCTGGGGCATGGTCAACATTCCCAAGGTGGGCCGGGTCCGCTTCCGGTGGAGCAAAGACCTGCCCGTAGGCAAGCGTGCAGGCGCGGAGAACCGGATCACCGGGGCACGACTGATCAAGGACGCGCTCGGCTGGCACATCGCCTTCCGTGTTCAGACCCTTCAGGTCAAGCCCGATCCCCACCAGGGACCGGACGTCGGCATCGACGTGGGCGTCACCGTGCCCATAGCCCTCTCGGACGGCGAAACGTACGAGCACGACGCATGGCTGACCGGCAAGGAGAAGGCCAAGCTCCTGCACTTGGAGCAGCGTGCCGCGCAGCGTAAGCAGCACCGCAAGCCGGGCGAGCGCACCAGCCGCCGGCTGCACCGCACCTATGACCAGATCGCAGGACTGCGCGCGAAAGCCAAGCGCCGGGCCTTGGACTGGCAGCACCAGACGACCACCGTCATCGCCCGCACATATGGCACCGTCGTGGTCGAAGCACTCAGCATCACGAACATGGTCAAGTCCGCCAAGGGAACGGTCGAAGAGCCGGGGAAGAACGTTGTCCGGAAATCTGGGCTGAACCGCTCCATCAGCGGCGAGGCGTGGGGTCGTTCAGTCACCATGCTGGCGTACAAGACTGCCCGGTTCGGCGGCACTCTGAACAAGGTCCCGGCCCCGAACACATCCCGGCGCTGCTCAGCATGCGGTTTCATCACGCCCGGGAGCCGGGAGAGCCAGGCCGTGTTCGTGTGCAGGAGTCCGGACTGCGGCTGGTCGGGCAACGCCGACCACAACGCAGCCCGGAACATCTTGCACCTGTACCGGATGGGCCTCGCGCTCGTCCCGGCTGCCGGGAGGGCAGTCGTCAGGCGCGCGAAGCGCGTCAAGCCCGCTGCCGCGAGGTAAGCAGGAATCTCCCGGCTTCAGGCGGGAGAGCACTTCAAGTGGTGGAGAACTCGACCGTGCTCGAAGAGTACGAGGACCGGGATCTCCAGGCTGACCTGCTCGTCCTGGACGCCCACAGCGGAAAGCTGCTCCACAGGCTGCGTATGCCGCATCTGACCGTGCCGGACGACTTCTCGCTGACCGACCTCGCGGTCGAGGGGGCCGGTGACGGTGCCGTCCGCGTCGGGTGGCTCGAGTCGTCGGACGACGTATGGATCGTGACCTGAGCGACCCGAGCCGATGGGCCGACGAGAAGGGGGATCAGAACGCCCACCGTGTGTGCGTGTAGACCCCGTCGTCCCGGCCGAAGCCGTACGCGGTGGCCGGGGCGACCGCGTACACCACCGCATCCCCCTTGCGGAACGCGTTCCCGATCCCGTGGAAGGTGCCCTCCGGCGAGGTGATGTGCGAGCCGTATTGTGCTTCGTACGCGGTGATCACCTCTTCCAGGACGGCCGGATCGGCGACCGGTGAGGCCTCGCCCTCGATCACGAGGTCGAGCCCTTCGGTGAGCGAGTTCCCGCCGGTGGTCAGGGCGCAGTGACTGTTGTGAGCGAGGTTCTTCGCCTTCTGCTCTCCCGGGCCGGTGGAGAAGTACAACACCCCTGCGTGCCAGGCGGCGATCACGGGGGTGACGTGCAACCGGCCGTCGGGCCGCACGGTCGACACCCAGAAGATCTCGGCGGCCTCCATCGTGCGCTGGGCCTCGGCCCATTCGGTGGCCGTGACGTCCGCGGCTCCCGGGCGGGGACGGAGCGCGGAGCTGTAGCGGGCGTCGAGCTCGGTGGCGGGGTGCTTCACGGGTTCCTGTGTCGGCATGACGGAACTCCCTTCCTCTTCCTGACAACGACTGCTCGGCCGCCCCGAACTCATCGCGTGGCCGCGGTTCGGTCGCCCGCTCCGGATCCCGGTGGCCCCACCCGGGCATCCCTTCCTGGACTGCGGAGGCCCACCGTCGGGGTGTGAACGGCCCTTTGTGCCAGACGCGTTGACAGTTTCCACGGTACGCCCCACGATGACCGGGTGGTCACATGACCGCCCGGTCATACTCGGGAGCGCCCCGCCGCGTGTGACCCTGCCCCGACTCGGTCTCCTTCGACGGTGACCACGCCTGCCGCGTCCGACCGGCACCGACAGAGCCACCGGGCCCCCGGGCGCCGCCGAAGGTGCCGCTTCCCTTGCACGCAACCACATCCAGAATGAGGGGATCCCGTGCTCCGTCAATTGTTACGCATAGTGATCGCGTTCTCGCTCAGTGTGGCAGCCGTCTTCTTCGTCGTGCCGACAGCGGGCGCGCTTCCGGCCGTGAACTCCGCGGTGGCCGCAGACCCTTCCGTCACCGGGCCCTACGCCGTGGCCTACTCCGATGTGACCGTGGCGGCTTCCGGCCGCTCGTACAGCGCCCGCGTGTGGTACCCCGGCAGCACAGCCGGATCCAACGCTCCCGTCGCATCCGGCGCGCACCCCGGCCTTGCCTTCGGACACGGCTTCTTCCAGGGAATCACCCAGTACGAAAGCCTGCTCAAGCACTACGCGTCCTGGGGCTTCATCACCGTCACGCCCACATCACAAGGCGGCCTGTTCCCCAGCCACTCCGCCTTCGCCGACGACCTGAACGCCGCCCTCACCTGGCTGACCAGCCAGAACACCACGAGTGGTTCCCGTTTCGCGGGAGCCGTCGACACCGATCATCTCGGAGTCTCCGGTCACTCCATGGGCGGCGGCGCCGCACTGCTCGCCGCCGGCCGCAATCCGGCCGTCAAGAGCGTGTCCACGCTCGCCGCGGCGGAGACCAATCCGTCGGCCGTCACGGCTTCGGGAATGCTGACGGTGCCGGCCCAATATGTCGGCGGCAGCGCTGACACGATCGCGGGCGTGGCCGACAACCAGCAGAAGATGTACGACGCCAAGCGGGCTCCCGCCCAACTGCGCGTCATCACGGGCGGTTTCCACTGCGGATTCGAGGACAGGTCCGGCTTCGGCTGCGACAGCGGCGCCATCACCCGCGCGGCACAGCAGAAGCTGACCCAGGGCGTCACCACCGCCTACCTGCTCTACACCCTCGGAGGCGACACCTCGATGTACGACCAGGTATGGGGCTCCGCGGCCCAGCATCTGGCGGGGGTCGCGTACACCGCCAAGCCCTGACGCGTACCGGCGCCGCACACCGCGAGACGGGCCCGCGTCGCCTGCGAAGGTTCGCGGCCCGCCTCGCGGTGGCGGCCATGGCGGGGAGGTCATGGGGCGGGCGAGCCGTCTTCCGGGCCGGATTCTGCTTCAGCGAGGCCCGGATCAGGGGGAGACGATGGCGTTCAGTCCGTAGTCCAGCTCCGAGCCGTCGACCAGAACCGCCTCGACCGTGCGCGTACGGGGGTCGATGTCGGCCACGATGCCCTCGCCCGCGTAGCGCGGGTAGCCCGTCTCGCCGGTTTCGCCGGTCGCCTCGACGTCAGCCGACCGCACGGCCGCCTCCTGGGCGGAGGTGGCGTCCGTGTGCTCGACGTACTCGGGGACCAGCAGGACGGTGAAACGCTGAGATTCGGTAGTCACGCTCCGGTATTCAAGCGCCTCGCCCGGTGCCCGTCGCGCAGGCGCACGGCAGTTCTTTGCACCCCGGCGGTCTGTGGCCCCTCGTACCCGGTGGTTCGTCGCTCCTCGCGCCCGGCGGTCTTCGGCTCCTCGCACCCGGGGGTCCGCGGTTCCTCGCAACCGGCGGTCGGCCGAGCGGGCGACGGTGGTGGGATGCGCGGCGCGACGGGGGAAGGCATCGATCACCGTGTCCGCGGACGGCCGGGCGACACGCCGGCCGTCGAGAACAGATGGGCGAATCGTGAGGAACAGGGCGACGCAAGCACGAACACGCAAGTCCGGACCGGCCGACGGCCGCGCCGGGTGGGTCCGGCGGCTGGCGGCGGTCACGGGAGTCCTCGTGCTCTGCGCACTGCCCACCGGACCGGCGGGCGCGTCCCAGGAGAACGGGCCCTCACCGGCCAGACCCCCGCTGTTCGTCTCCGACTACGGCAACAACCGTGTGGTGCGGGTCGCGGCGATGGGCGACGGCCAGACGACGGTGCCCATCGACGGTCTCGTGCGTCCGACCGGTCTGGCGTGGGACGCCGCCCGCGATCTCTACGTCTCCGACACGGGCAACAACAGGGTGGTGAAGCTGGAGGAGAAGGGCGGCGCGCAGTCCACCGTCCCGACCGTCGGCCTCTCCCGTCCGCTGGGCCTCGCCGTCGACGCCCAGGGCACGCTCTACATCGCCGACAGTTTCAACGACCGCGTCGTGAAGGTCCCCTCCGACGGCAGCGGGCAGACCACCGTCCCCACCACGGGACTGCTCCATCCCTGGGGACTGGCTCTGGGCACCGGCGGTGACCTGTACATCTCCGACTTCGTCAACGACCGCGTCGTCAGGATCGCCGCGGACGGCAGCGGCCAGACCACCGTCCCCACGGCCGGCCTGTCCCAGCCGACCGGCCTCGCCCTGAATGCCGCCGGGGACCTCTACATCTCGGACAGCGGCAACAACCGCGTCGTCAAGGTGGCTGCGGGCAGCGGTACGCAGAGCACGGTGCCGACCACCGGCCTGAGCGATCCGCTGGGTCTGGCCCTGGACGGCCGCGGCGGCCTGTACGTGGCCGACGGGTTCAACAACCGGGTGGTACGGGTCGGCGAGACCGGCGGTGGCCAGGTCACGCTGCCCGTCTCCGGTCTCAACACGCCGACCGGTCTCGCGTTCCCGCCGGTCGACAAGCGGCCCCGCCGGTCATGATCCGTCCGGTACGGGGATGTCCGCGGGCTTGAGCGGCGTGGCACCGGGGCCGCGATCGGGCACGGATCCACCGCGCAGTTCCGGGGTCTTCGCACCGACCCAGAGCACCGCGAACAAGCACAGGAGGCCGCCGCTGACCAGGGCGGTGGCCCCCGAGGTCCAGCCCGCGACGACGCCGCCGCGCAGGTTGCCGAGGTTGGGTCCCGCCTGGCCGACGATCGTCTCGGCCGCCGTCACCCGGCCCAGCAGGGCGTCCGGGGTGTGGGTCTGGACGATCGTGCTGCGGGCGATCACCGAGAGGGCGTCGGCGGCGCCCGCCAGGACCAGCAGCGCGAGTCCGGCCCACGGGTCACGCACCAGACCGAAGGCCGCGAGGGCCGCACCCCACAACCCGGCCCCGCAGAGCATCACCGGCCCAGGACGCCCCAGCCGCGTGATCGTCCCGGACAGCGCGGACGCGGCGATGCCGCCCACGGCGAGCACGGACAGGAACAGACCGAGGGTGCGCGGACTGCCGCCGAACCGTTCGGCGTTGACCAGCGGGAAGAGGCTCGTCGGCATCGAGAGCACGGTGGCTGCCAGGTCGGTGATCAGTGCGCCGCGCACCGCCCGGTGCCCGGCCAGGAAACGGAGTCCGTCCAGCACCCCGTGCAGCCCGGCCCTCGACGGTTCGCCCTCGGGCGGCAGCGCGGGCAGCCCGAACGCCCCGTAGAAGGAGACTCCGAAGGACAGGGCGTCGATGAGGTAGCACGTTCCGATGCCCGTCCAGCCGAGCAGGATGCCACCGAGGGCCGGACCGGCGAGCATCATGGCCTGACCGCTGATCTGCTGGAGCGCCAGCCCGGCCGCCACCTGTTCCTTCGGCAGCAGCCTCGGCACGAACACTCCCGCCGCGGGAGCACCGACCGCCGAGCAGCCGGACTGCGCGGCGACCAGGGCGAGCACGCCCGCCACCGGGACGTGCCCGGTGAAGCCCTGCACCGCCAGCAGCAGCGAGACGGCCGCCTGACCGACGTTCGCGTACAGGTAGATCCGCCGTCGGTCGCCACGGTCCGCCCAGGAACCGGCGAACAGTCCGAAGACCACCATCGGCAGCGCCTGCGCCAGCCCAACCGCGCCGGTCCAGACCGTGCTGTGCGTCATGTCCCAGACCTGGTACATGACGGTGACCATGGTCATGAAGCTGCCGAGCACGGACACGGTCCGGCCGATCAGCAGACGCCGGAAGACCGGGGACGTACGCAGTGGCCGGACGTCGATCAGGGTTCGGGCCAGGCTCATGAGGGACGGCAGGATGCGCGGGGGTCGTTCACGTCGCGCAGGGTAACCGCCGGCCGCCGGCCGGGGCGAATCGTTTTCACCCCGACCGCCGCGCCCCTCGGACCGGGCCGGTTCCGCGGCATGCCGCCCCGCCGGACGGACCGGCGGTGTCAGTCCGCCCGGCGGCGTGCTTGTTTCACCTCGCGGTGGACGGCCCAGGCGTCGGCGACCGGACCCAGGTGGCCGAGCTTCTCCGGGTTGAGCACCGAGCGGATGGCCTGGATCCGGCCGTCGAGCACGTCGAGGGCGAGTGTGTGCAGGATCTTGCCGTCCGGGGCGCGGAAGACCGCGCCGGGCTGGCCGTTGACCTCGTGCGGCTCGAACGTGATGTCGATCCGGGACATCACCGGGAAGACGGACGCCAGGAGCCGGGCCACGTTCTCCGCGCCGACGACGGCCCGGGCCAGATTCGGGGCGTTGCCCCCGCCGTCCCCGACCATCTGGACGTCGGCGGCCAACAGGTTCCGCAGGGCGTCCACGTCACCGTCCCTCAGCGCGTCGAAGAAGCGCTCCGCCAGTTCCTGCCGCTCCTGGCGGTCCGCTTCGAACCGCGGCCGGCCGGCCTTCATGTGGCGGCGTGCCCGCACCAGCAACTGCCGGCACGCCGTCTCCGAACGTCCCACCGCCGTCGCGATCTCGTCGAACCCGAAGGCGAACACCTCACGCAGCACGAACACCGACCGCTCCAGCGGGCTGAGCCGTTCCAGCAGGAGCAGGGCCGCCATCGACACGGAGTCGGCCAGTTCCGCCGAGCGCTCCGGATCCTCGTACGGATCATTCAGCAGCGGCTCGGGCAGCCACGGTCCCACGTACTGTTCCCGCCGTACGCGCGCCGAGCGCAGTACGTCGATCGAGACCCGCGTCACCGTGGCCGACAAGAAGGCCTTGGCCGAGGTGGGCAGGGTGGTGGAGCGGTCGAAGCGGAGCCAGGTCTCCTGCACGGCGTCCTCGGCCTCGCTCACGCTGCCCAGGATCCGGTAGGCGATCGAGAACAGCAGCCCTCGCAGCTCCTCGAACTCCTCGGCCGTGTTCACGCCGGTTTCCCTTTCCCTCGTTCCTGCCCAGCCCGGGTCGCCGATCTCGTTCCAGCTCGTTCGATCTCGTTCAGTGGAACTGTCCCGGCTCGTAGTCGCCGGCCGGCTGCCGGGCGATGATGTTCAGCCGGTTCGCCGTGTTCATGAAGGAAACCAGCATCACCAGGGCCGTGAGCTGTTCCTGGTCGTAGTGCTTGACGGCGCGTGCCCACACCTCGTCACCGACCCCTTGGGCGGCGTCCGCGACCCTGGTGCCTTCCTCCGCCAGCTCCAGCGCGGCGCGCTCGGCCTCCGTGAAGACCGTGGCCTCCCGCCAGGCCGCGACCAGGTTCAGCCGTACCGAGGTCTCACCGGCGGCCGCTGCCTCCTTGGTGTGCATGTCGATGCAGACGGCACATCCGTTGATCTGGCTCACCCGCAACGACACCAGCTCCTGCGTGGCGGCCGGCAACGCCGAGCCCTTCAGCGCCTTCCCGGCCGACATCAGGTACTTGAGGGCCTTGCCGGCGGTCGGGTCGGCGAAGTAGTTCAGTCGCGCTTCCATCGTGGACTCCTCGTGTTCGTCAGTGGCTGCACCCCCGAGACGAGACAGCCCGCCCACCTGTGACACGAACGGATGCGACCCGCGTCACATCGACCCGCGTCACATCGACCCGCGTCACTTCGACCCTGGGCGGACCGGTGCACGGACTGACCGGTGTGCCGGCCGACGGCGTCGAGGCGGACCTGCGGGAGGAGGAGGTGGACATCTCGTGCCCCGAGGCGAATTGAGTACGGATACTCACGACGGCCGGCGGAGCGGCTCGTAGCCTGGGCCCGATCTTGGGCGGGGACGCAGAGGTACGGGAGGCATGTGTGGTCAACGGTGCGTCAGGCGCGAGCGGACGGCGGCCCCGGCGGGGCGGAAAGTGTGCCCTGGCGGCGGTTCTGGCCGTCTTCGCGGCCGTGTCGCTCGCGGCATGCGGAACGGAGCGGGTCACGTCGGGTGCGTCCGGCGGGACCACCGCCCGGCCGAGCACGGAAGCCACTCCGACGGCTTCGGCGGGGTCTCCATACGTGGAACCGGGAGCCAACGACGGAGCCCCGCACTACCGGGAGAACAACGGCTCCCGGATCTCGGGGGAGATGTCGGCGGCGAGCGCCCTGGACGCCCAGCGGGAGGCCGCGCGTATCGAGCCCGTGCTCAAGCGGCTGTGGCAGAAGAGGACATGGGACCCGAAGTCGGTCCGAGCCGCGATGCTCAAGCTGGGCTACAACGAGCAACGCTTCGATCCCAAGGGGAAGTTGCTCGGCGGGTCACTGCTGGTCAAGCCGCTGGAAGCCCGTTTCGAGAACGGCAGGGAGGTCACGCACGAGGGTGCGCGGGTGGGCCTGCGCGTCCACGAGGACGCCTGCGTCACGGCCTTCGTGCAGAAGACCAACTACCAGGTGTCCGCCAACGGCCCCTACCCAGAAACGGGTTGCTTCGAGCCACCGTTCGGCCACTGAGCGCGCCCGCCGCGTTCCCTCGGGCCGGTTGCCCCTTCCCGGATCACCCCAGTGCGAACGACGCCCGCTGCCGCCATCGCGATCCGTCATGGACCATGAGATCGACCGACGCCACGCTGGTGACGACGGGGAGCCGCTTTTGAAGGTCGGCCTCGGCCTCGTCCAGGTCGGTGTCGTTCTGCCCCTGGGCGATGGTCAGATGCGGCACGATCTCGGCGAACTGGCCGCCGAACGGCGGTGTTTCGGGCCACCGGTCCACGACGGCCTCGGTGAGCGCGCGGAACGAGGTGGCCGGTTCCGGGGCGAGATACAGAATCCCCGGGAACCGCCCGCACTGCTCGAACCGCGCCTCGAACGGCTTGTGACGCCTCATCACATCGGCGATGGCGGCCAAGGTGTCGCCGTCGATGCGGTTCTGGGGGAGAAAGGGGAAGAGCACGGTGACATGGGCCGGCATACCCGAGGCGACGGTCGGATCCAGCCGGTCCCGCCACGCTCGAACAGCGGTCTCCGCCTCGGGAACCGTCACCACCAGCCCGGACCGGGGAACTTGATGGGTGCTGGAGTCGTTGCCTGTCATCGCCCCTGTCTATCCGCGGACGAGGAGGTCCGCGACCGATTTTCAAAGTTGACGTTCGGCACCGCTGCCGCTGCCGCTGCCGCTGCCGCTGCCGCTGTCGTCACGACCGCAAGCCCGCCTGCCTGAGTGTCAGCCTGGACAGGTCCGCGATGACCCGCTGGTCGCCGCGTCGCCAGGCGTCGGCAAGGCCGCCCGGTGGGGTGGGGATCGCGGTGAGTGCCCGCTGCGGTCCGGTCAGGGCGCGCAGCGCGAGCAGGTCCGCGCCGCCGGGAGCGTCCAGGAGACGGAGGGTGGTGGCACTGCGGCGGATCCAGCGCACGCGCGGCGGAAGCCACAGCACCAGGACGAAGGCCACGGAGAGCACGATCAGGGCGATCGCGGCCAGCAGGGCCACCCGGCCCACCAGGTCCTCCAGCGACTGCCCGGCGTCGGAGAGGCCGGTGGCCGCGTCGGCGGCTGACCGGAGCGGCTTCTTCAGGGTGTTCCCGACGAGTGGCACCTTCGAAGCCGCGTCGCCGGCGTCGTCGAGACCGTCGGAAAGGCTGTCGCCCGCGCTCTGGGCCTGTCGGCCCGGCTCGGCCAGCAGCATGATCGCGTGGTGGACCACCAGGGCGAACTTCACCGCGACGGCGATCAGGGCCACGGCGATCAGGTCGGCGACCACCTGACGGGTCCGGCGCGCTGGGGTCTGGGCGTAGAGGCGCATGGGCGTGCTCCTGTTCCGGCGATGGGGGAGCGAGCGGGGGACGAGCGGTGGCACTGTGCCGGGGATCGACGGGGGCAGAGATCGACGGAGGATGTGGGCGACGGGGGCAGAGGTCAGGTCGACGGAGGACATGGGCGATGGGGCGGAGATCGACGGAGGGCGGGGGCGACGGGGGTCGGAGAGGCGGGGCCCGAACGGGTTTCCGCGGCAATGGTGACATTCCGTCAGTACGACTTCCCGTCTTTAGTGAAGTCGTGCATGGCGTGGTGCCTGGGGGAGGGAGGAAGAGCCCCGGCGGCGGTGGCGGGCACTCCGGCCGAAGCGCCACCTCGGTCAGGTCATGCGTCCCGCTCGGGCCAGAGCCTGCCCGGCCTCGGACGCGAGGGTGGCGACAAGCTCGGCCGCGGGCGGCAGATCGGTGACGAGGTCGACGCCCTCGCCCGCCCAGACCGGCAGCGCGGGCACGTCCCCGTTCGCGACCTCGGCCTGATACGCCAGGCGTGCCGCCCCGGGGTCCGCCGCGAGCTCCGCCTCCCGGCCCCGCCATCGGTCGAGGTACGGGTGGCCCAGGGTGCGGGCCGTGTACTTCGACGGCCATCGGGAGTTCCGCGCGATGTCCAGGATGCGGTTTCTCTCGGTGTCCTGACCGCGTCCGACGAGGAGCGCCTTGGCGGTCGAGGGATCGACGAGGGCCTCGGCCGTGGCCTGGAAGCGGGTGCCGATCACCGCCCCGGCGGCGCCCAGGGCCAGGACCGCCGCGAGACCCCGGCCGTCCGCGATCCCACCGGCCGCGAGCACCGGTACACCCTGGGCCAGGTCCACGACGACCGGTACGAAGGGAAGCGTGGACCGCCCGTGCCGGCCGCCGTGCCCGCCGCTCTCCGTACCCTGCGCCACGACGACGTCGGCCCCGAGGTCCAAGGCCCGTCCGGCCTCGTCGAGATCGGTGACCTGGACGATCACGGCCGCGCCGGCCCGGCGGACCCGTTCGGTGTACGGGCCGGGATCGCCGAAGGAGAACATCACGGCCGCCGGACCGTACTCCAGCGCCTGCTCGATCACCCCCGGACCCACCGCCCAGGTCTGGAAACCGACACCCCACGGTCTCCCGGCCCCCGCGACGATCGGCAGCTCACGCGTCAACCAGTCCGGGTCACCCCCGCCGGCGCCCAGCAGACCGAGCCCGCCCCCACGGGAGACGGCCGCCGCCAGCGCGCCTCCGGCCGATCCACCCATGGGAGCCAGGGCGATGGGATGCTCGACTCCGAACAACGTCGTGAACGCGGTCGACAAGGCCATGACGGCCATCATCCCCATGCGCCCTACGGAACAGT
Source organism: Streptomyces sp. NPDC096324 (assembly GCF_044763015.1). Lineage (NCBI taxonomy): Bacteria > Bacillati > Actinomycetota > Actinomycetes > Kitasatosporales > Streptomycetaceae > Streptomyces > Streptomyces sp. NPDC096324. Next base: position 332,746 of record NZ_JBIWFK010000006.1, read on the forward strand.
CACACGTCGGCGAGCAAGTCGTCGAGCGGGGCGGGTACGCGGTCGGGCGTGAGCGCCTCGACGAGGACGCGGCCGTAGTGGATCTTGCGGCCCTTCTTCGTGCCGAGGAAGCGCCGCACCTGCTGATGCGGGGAACGGCCGCGCTGGGCGGGCTGGCGGAGGAAGGTCCGCAGTGCCCGTAGATCGCCCTCCGCCCGGATCAACTCCTCGACCCGCGGCACGCCCAGCGCGCGGATCAGTTCGTCCTCCAGATCGGCCGCGCAGACGAAGAACCCGCGTCGCCGTGGCCCGGTGCCTTCCGTGACGTCCTGTTCCAGGGCCCGGGCGTAGTAGCCCCGCTCCGCCTCGTCGCACAGCCCCGTGAGGCGCAGGCCCAGGCCCGCCGGGCCGAGGAGGCGGGCGAAGCGTCCCACGCTCATGGCGCCGTTCATCGCCAGGACGCAGACTCCTTCGGCCTCCAGGTCCCGGCCGCGGCTTTCGGCGAGGGCCTCGACCGCCGCGAGATCGCTCGGCCCTTCGAGCAGGACCACCGTCTTCACGGACAGCACCGCGGCCGACTCGTGCGCGAGGTCACCGGGGCCACCGGCCGCCCAGGCGGTGACTGTCTCCCGGAACGCCCCCATGTCGGTCATGCGCCGAGTCTGAGCCCCTCCCGCCCGACAGGGCAACGAATTTCCGGCGGCGGTGCGCCGACCGTGAAGTCCGCCTCACGTACGTTCGTGCGAGCGTGAGTATGCTCGCGGAGTTGTCCGTCATGAAGCGGCGGAGTGGTGGCGGGTGTGGGGGTTCATTCAATGATGACGTCGCAGCCCGGGGCTGCCGGCGTGGCTTCTCCCGAACTGGAGCGCGCGGCGGCCTGGGGGACGGAAGAGCCGTCGGTGCTCCTGGTCGAGGACGACCCGGGCGACGCGCTGCTCGTGGAGGAGATGGTCGCCGACAGCGCGCTCGGGATGCGCCTGCGCTGGGTGCGCTCCATGGCCGAGGCCTGCGACGTGCTCGCGTCCGAGGTCCCCGACTGCGTACTGCTCGATCTGCACCTCCCGGACGCGCAGGGCCTGGAAGCGGTGTCGAGGGTGCGCGAGCGCGCCGAACACGTCGCCGTCGTGGTCCTCACCGGACTCGCCGAGGAAGGGACCGGTCTGGCGGCGGTGGCCGCCGGCGCGCAGGACTACCTGGTCAAGGGCCGGGTCGAGCCCGGACTGTTCGGACGGGCGGTCCGCTACGCGATCCAGCGCAAGCAGGCCGAACGGGACGCCGTGGCGTTGCAGGCGAGCCAGATGCAGGCCCAGGAGAACGCCCGTCTGGAACGCGGACTCCTGCCCCGCCCGCTGCTGCGCGGCGACGGTGTCGAGGTCGTGACCCGCTACCGCCCCGGCCGGGCGCACGCGCTGCTGGGCGGCGACTTCTACGACATCGTGCAGAGCGCCGACGGAACCGTGCACGCCCTGATCGGTGACGTCTCCGGGCACGGTCCGGACGAGGCCGCCCTCGGGGTCGCGCTGCGCATAGCCTGGCGCACCCTGGTGCTCAGCAACGTGACCGGAGCCGACCAGGTGGGCCGGCTCGAGGAGATCCTCCTGGCCGAGCGGGCCAAGAGCGGAGTCTTCGCCACGCTGATCATCCTCAGTGTCGGCCCCGGCGGGCGGAGCGTCCGGATGATGCGCGCTGGTCATCACGGCGTCCTGCTGTGCGGGACCGACGGCGTCGAGTGGGTGGAGGTCCCGGGCGGCCCGGCGCTCGGCATCATTCCGGGCGGCGCCCGCTGGCCCGTGGAGGAAGTGGCGCTCCCCGAGGGCACGGCGATGGTGCTGTTCACCGACGGCCTCTTCGAGGGGCGCGTCGGCCGCGGCACGGAGCGGCTGGGCGAGGAGGGACTGCTCGCGATGGCCCGTGAGCTGGCCGGCCTGCCCCCGGCCGCGTTCGTCGACGGGCTCATCGACCGGGCCGAGGCACTGGCCGAGACGCAGGGCGGCCTGGCCGACGACGTCGCCGTGCTCTATCTGCGCTGGGGCTGACGCGGTTGAACGGCGAGCGCGTGAACAGCAAGCGGGTGAACAGCGAGCATGAGAACAGTGACTTCGAGGATGGGGCACGGAACATGACCGGCGCACGATGGGCCGGACGTCGGCTGACGGTACAGGGCTGGATCAGGCTGGTACTGGCGCTCATGTCGCTGGTGGTGATCGTGGGCGCCGTGGTCGGCGCCGGGCTGCTCCAGCGGACGGCCTCCGTCACCGACCATCTGCTGCTGGACGTCAAACCCGCGCAGACGGAGGCGTACCGGCTGCAGGCGGCCCTGGTGAACCAGGAGACGGGGATCCGCGGCTACGCCATCGCGGCGGACCGGCAGTTCCTGGATCCTTACGCACAGGGCCAGAAGGACGAGGCGCATGCCGTCACCCGGCTGCGTGCCCTCATCGGTGACCGCTCCGAACTGCTCGGCGACCTGGAGAGGGTCGAGAAGCGGGCGGACGACTGGCGGCGCACCTACGCGGAACCCCTCGTCGACGGCATCACCCCGGGCGAGCCGCGCACGATCGACACGGCTACCGCCGAACGCGGCAAGAAGTCCTTCGACCGTATCCGCGGGGCGTCGGCCAAGCAGATCGCCGGCCTGGCGGCGGCGGTCGACGAGGGCCAGGACCAGTTGGAGTCCTCACGGAAGGTCCGCGACGCGGTGCTCGTCGCGATGGTCGTGGTGTTCCTGCTGACCGGAGTGGTGCTGACGGTCCTGATCCGCGCCCTCGTCACACGCCCGCTGGACGATCTGCGGATCGCCACGCGCCGGGTGGCACAGGGCGACTTCGACCACGTCATCACCGGCGGCGGGCCCACCGACCTCACCGCCGTGGCGGGCGACGTCGAGAACATGCGCCAGCGCATCGTCGCCGAGCTGGGATCGTCCCGCGAGCAGCGGGAGATCCTGGCCCGGCAGACCGCCGACCTGGACGCGCAGGCCGTGGAGCTCCGCCGCTCCAACGCCGAACTCGAACAGTTCGCCTACGTGGCCTCCCACGACCTTCAGGAACCGCTGCGGAAAGTCGCCTCGTTCTGCCAGCTCCTGGAGAAGCGCTACGGCGACCAACTGGACGACCGCGCACGGCAGTACATCGACTTCGCCGTCGACGGCGCCAAACGCATGCAGATCCTCATCAACGACCTGCTCACCTTCTCCCGTGTCGGCCGCGTCAACGACGCACGCCTCCCGCTCGATCTGGACCAGGCCCTCAGCAAGGCGCTGGCCAACCTGGACAGTTCGGTCACCGACAGCGGCGCGCGCGTCGACCGGCCGGACGAACTGCCCCGGGTCGTCGGGGATCCGACCCTGGCCACGATGCTCTGGCAGAACCTGGTCGGCAACGCCATCAAGTTCCGCCACCCCGACCGCCCTCCGCACATCCGCATCACCTGCGCGCGAGACCCGGAGGACTCCGACGCCTGGCGTTTCTGCGTCACCGACAACGGCATCGGGATCCCCGCCGAGTTCGAGGAGAAGGTCTTCGTCATCTTCCAGCGGCTGCACGCCCGCGATGCCTACGGTGGAACCGGCATCGGCCTCGCGCTGTGCAAGAAGATCGTCGAATACCACGGCGGCCGCATCTGGATCGACACCACCCACACCGACGGCACGCGCTTCTGCTTCACCCTCCCGTCCACCGACACGGCGGACGCCCTTCACGACAGCACCGAGGACAAGGCCCTGATATGACAACTCCCGCCGGCACCCCCATCGACGTCCTCCTCGTCGAGGACGACCCGGGCGACGAGCTCATGACCCGGGAGGCGTTCGAGGACAACAAGATCGGCAACACCCTGCACGTGGTGCGCGACGGAGAGGAGGCACTCGACTTCCTCTACCGGCGCGCCGCCCACGCCGACGCACCCCGGCCCGACCTGATCCTCCTCGACCTCAACCTGCCCAAGTACGACGGCCGTCAGGTCCTGGAGAAGATCAAGTCGGACCCGTCCCTGTCCCACATCCCGGTCGTCGTCCTCACCACCTCGGCCGCGGAGGAGGACATCCTGCGCAGCTACAAACTGCACGCCAACGCCTACGTCACCAAGCCCGTCGACCTGGACCAGTTCATCGCGGCCGTCCGCCAGATCGACGACTTCTTCGTTCAGGTGGTGCGCCTGCCACGCCAGAACGGCTGATCAGGAACCGGCTGCCGTCGGCTGCCAGGTGGCCTGCACCAAGGCCCGTTCGACGCCCGCCAGGTAGACGGCCGCGGCCAGCCAGGCCCGCGCGTAGCGGTCCGGATCGCCCCCGCCGGTGCGGCCGAAGACGTCACGGGTGCGCCGGTCGGCCTCCGCGGTGAGGCCGGCCGCCAGGTCCGCGGCCGTCGGGAAACCACCGCGCCGCAAGGCCGCCCCGTCCCCGCGCAGATCGCCGTCGCGAGCAGGCTCCGCGACGGCTCTTCGGCCGCCCGACACGGCGACCTCGACCAGCCGCCGCAGCCGCCACAGCGGTGCCTGCGCCAGCGGATCCGGCGCGACGTCGCTCCCTGCCTCCCCAGCGGGCAGGGAGGGGGCGCCTACGACATCCGGTGGCGGGAAGTGGGAGCCCTCCAGCCGGTTGTAGCCCAGGTCGGCGTGACCCTGCCACTCCGCGGGCAGCCGAAGGGTCGCCCCGGTTCCCGGCAGCGGGGCCACGGCCAGCGGGCGGAGTGTGGCGGCGCGGTCCGGGTCCAGACGGCCGACGACCCGCAACCGCAGCCCCGGCCGGGAAGCGAGCCGGCGGAAGTTGGCCGTGTGGGTGAGCCCCGGGTGGTCGGCGGCCGGGGCCAGCCGCATCAGGACGCCCTCCGTGTCCGGCCGTCCGGCGGGCAGCTCCCGGGCGATCAAGTGATCCCCGACCGCGCCGACGAGGACCAGGTCACAGCCGACCAGCTCCCGGGCCGCCTGCTCGGTGTGCTCCGGGTCGGCGTCCGGCGCCGCGCCGAGCCGCTCGGCGACGGCCTCGGCGAGCGGACGCCCGAACAGCGCGGCGAGCGGACCCGAGGTCCACGACCCACCCGTGAGCGGAGTCGCCCGGACCCCCTTCCCGGAGCCGAGACGGCCGTCCGAGGACACCGTGGCGCCGGAGATCAGCAGCCCGCCGCGGGAGAGCTGGGCGTGGTCGAGGTTTCCCGAACCGAGCGCCACGGTCGCGGTGGCCGCGCCCTGGGCGCGAGCGGGTCCGCCGGGCTTGACGTCGGCGACCGAGTACCAGCGGCCGTCGTCGGAGACGACATGGGTGACGACGCCGCCGTAGCCTGTGGCGGAGATGACCGGCTCACTGCAGACTCCGTGGACCCGCAGGCTGCCGCCCGGCCGGTAGGCGCGGCGGGCGGTGCCGATCAGCGCGGGCCCCGGGGCCTGCGCGCCCAACAGGGCCGTGGTGAGCAGCAGTTCCCGCAGCTGTGCGACGAGGTCGGCCAGCCGGTGGCCGTCCTGGTGGGCCCGCGCGCCACGCAGTCCTCGTACGACCCGCAGCGCGGCCGCCTCGGCGCGGTGCAGACCGGCGAGCCTCGCCGTGTGCGCGGCCCTCAGCAACTCGGCCTGAGGGACAGCGCCCGCGGCGGGCACCCCGGCACCGAGCAGCGCCGCGGCCGCCCTCCACAGTTCGGACGCGGCGGCCCGCTGCGCCTCGGTGAGCGCGACCACCTCCCCGGCTTCGACGACTGCCTCGGTGATGGGCGACACGGAGGAGACGCCCGTGGGCGACGCCGCGGAATCACCGGTGCGCGACGCACCGGTATCTGCGATGCGCGAATCGCCGGGAGCAGTGGTCGAAGGGGCACCGGGAGCGGTGGTGCGAGGGGCTCCGGGACCGCGGACGGGAGATGCTCCGGAATGGAGGATGGGCGCGGCGTCGAGGGCGGCTTCGGCGATCGTCCCGGAGTCCTCAAGGCCCCCGCCGGCACCCGCGGTCTCCGCCTCGGCTTCCGGATCGGCCAGCGGACATGCGCCGAGGACGGCCGCCCGGTGCAGGCACCGGGGTGCGAGCAGGCAGCTGCACACCACCTGGTCCGCGTCCGTGACGGAGCCGGACGCGCCGGGAGTGAGAGCGACCTCCGTGTCCTCACCGCACCGGACACGCCGGACCGCGCCGTCGGTGACGACCGGCAGGGCCGCGTACGACGCGATCGTGGCGTCCAGCTTCTTGCGCAGCCTGCTGGTCAGGCCCTCCACGGCGGAGGCGACCACGTCGGGCGCCACCGGAGGCAGTTCGGGGTTCAACGGGTTTCTCCGCGGAGACGGTCGCCCACCCAGCGGGCGAGGGCGAGGGGACTGAGCGCGGCGACGGGCATGCCGGCCGCGACGAGTTGCTGCGCGACGGGCACCGAGTAGCGCGGGGTGCCGGTGTCGTCCAGAGCGGCGCATCCCATCAGGTGCACCCCGGAGCTCGCCAGGGCCCGTACCTCGCCGAGGAGTCCGCCCAGCGGGTACCCCTCCTCGAAGTCGCTCACCACGGCCACGAGGGTCCGGCTGGGCACGGTGACCAGGGAGCGGGCGTGGCGGAGCCCGGCCGCGATGTGGGTGCCGCCGCCGACCCGTACTTCCAGCAGCAGCGACAGCGGGTCGTCGACCCGGTCCGTCAGGTCGATCACGTCCGTCGAGAACGCGAGGAAGTGCGTGGACAGGGTGGGCACGCCACCCAGCACGGCCGCCGTCAGGGCCGACCAGATGACGGAGGCCTCCATCGACCCGGACACGTCGACCACGAGGATCAGGCGCCAGTCCGCCTCCTTGCGCGAGCGGGTGCTGAACACGGGCCGCTCGGGCACCACCACGGTTCGTCCGTCGGCCGTGCGGTGGGTGTGGGCGAGGTTGGCCCGAAGGGTGCGCGGCAGGTCGAGCCGGCCACCGGGCCGCCTGGTGGGGCGGGGCGTGGCGAGCCCGGTGAGGGCCGGGCGCATCCGGGTCGCGAGCTCCTTGGCCAGTTCGTCGACCAGACGGCGTACGAGCGGGCGCAGACGGGCCAATTGTTTCTCGGGCATCCCGCCGGCGAGGGACAGCACCGAGGTCAGCAGGTCGACCGAGGGGCGGACCGAGGCGGGGTCGAGTTCGGCCAGTACGTCGCTGCGGCCCTGGTCGGCGGCGCGGGCCAGCACCTCTTCCCGGACCTGAGCCCCGAACAGCGCCTCCAGTTCCTCGGACCACTCGCGGGCCGTCGGGAAGGACGCCTCCCGGCCGCCGCCCTGGCCGGAGGGACCGCCTTCCCTGCCGAGGTCGCAGGAGCCCTCGCCGCGGCCGGTCCCGTACAGCTCGTCGAGCGCGTGGGCGTAGCGGCGGGCGTTCCGCGGGAGCTTGTCGGTCTCGCGGCCCAGAAGCAGCCGCCAGCGGTCGGCGGGCGTGATCCGGACAGGGGAGGACGGTGTCGTGGTGGTTGCGGCGGTCGCCGAGTGCGGCGGTGCGGTGGGTGCGGACGCGGTGGGCTCCGCCCCGGGCCGGCCGGGGACCGCGCGGATCCCGGAGTCATCCGGTTCGGCGCGGCCGGTGTCGGCGGGCAGGCCCAGTGCGTGGAGGGCCGCGAGTCCTGCCGCGTCCGCGGCCGTCCACAGCGCCAGGAGGTGCGGTGAGGCGGTGAGCGACAGGTCGGGACGGTCGCCGAGCCGCTCGGTCACGGTGTGCAGGAGCCGGTCACGCCCGGCGGGAGTGAGCGTGTCGAAGCCTCCGCGCAGGGCGGGCAGCCGGTCCAGGAAGTCCTGGTCTGCGAGCGTGTCGACGCGGTCGAGCAGCGGGTCGAGGGCCGTCGGCGCCGACTGGAGCAAGGCGGCCGCGCCGCTGAGCAGCCCGCCGAGCCGACGGCCCAGCGCGTGCCGTGCCTCCGGACCGGTGGCCGTGTCGATCCAGCCCGCGGTCCGCGCGCCGAGCACGGTGGCGTCGTCGAGGTCGAGCAGCACCCGGGCGGCCAGCGCGGCGCCCTGGACGAGCGGGGAGCCGGTGCGGGCGAGGGTGGCGAGTGCGTCGTCCATGCGCAGTCCGAGGCGGTGTTCACCGGCACGCGAGGCCAGTTCGATCAGCGCGGCCGTGTCCTCCGGACGGTCACTTCCCGCCAGTCCGGGCAGCGTACGTACCGCCGACTCCAGCAGATCGGTGGCCAGTTCGGCGGCGGCCTGCCGGGATTCCGGACCGGTCCCGGGCAGATGGCGGCGGTACAGGGCCTCCAACAGGTCGAGCGCGGCGAGGAGTTCGGGAAGCGTGGCCGCGGCGGGGAACAGTTCGGCGGCATCGGCGAGCCGCTCCGACACGAGCGCGGGCAGATCGCAGCGGGCGGCGGCGCCGAGCGCCGTGAGGACAAGGGCACAGGTGGGCCCGCCGTCGGCGGACTCCCGGCGGAAGGTCTCCCGCAGGGTGCCCTCGGCGGCCAGGGCCGGAGTCACCCCCCGCATCCCGGCCAGGTCCAGCCGTACGGGTACGGCCGGCGCCCATGACACCCGCCAGCGGGTGGTGAGGGCGGACGCGTCGCCCGTACCGGCCACCGCCACGGTCTCGCCGTAGCCCGCGCCGCACACGGCGAGGCGCTGGAGGAGGACTTCGCGGCGGCCGTCGAGTGCGGAGCGGAGCGGGTCGAGCCGCAGCTCTCGCGCCGCGGGGTCGTCGGGGCCGGGCATCCGGAGCGCGGCGACCTCCGCCTCCACGCAGGGGCCGAGACCGGAGCGGGGTGTGCCCGGGGCGACGCGGCCCCTCTCGGTGCCGACCAGGACCACTTCGAGCACCCGTGCGAGGGCCCGGCCGCGGCCCAGTGGTTCGCCCTGGCCCATCACGCTCGTCAGGGCTTCGAGGACCTCGCCCCGCCCCGGTGCCGCGAGTCCGCGGACGCGCGCGAGGTCGTCCGCCATCCGCAGGGTCTCGGCGGCCTCGCCCGTTCCCGCCGGGTGTCCGGCCGCACGCAGTTCCCGGCACACGTCGGTGATCGCTCGCGCGGCGGCCTCCCGAACCCGCTCGGGGTCGCCGCCGGCTCGGAACACGGCCTGCTGCCAGCGGGGGTCCCGGATGCCCGCCGGATAACCGGAGCGGGAGTCCAGCAGATCGAAGGCGTACGGGACGAGGGAGGTGACGACGTCCGGGACGTTCGTACGGACACCGCGGCCGGCCTCTGTCGAGACCGCGTCGGCGACACCTGAACCTGAACCTGAGCCCGAGGGTGAACCTGAACCTGAGCTTGAACCCGACACCGGATCCGGGCCCGGGCCCATGTCCCCCGCCGGGGCGGTCGCCGTCAGCGCCGGGGCGTGGAAAGCGCCGACGACGGCCGCGACCCGGCGCCCGTCCGCCGCCGCGCGGGCGATCGACTCGCGCATGTGCGCCTCACGGGCCAGGTCCAGCGCCGGCGCGCCGCCCGAGGCCTCGGCGTCGCTGCGCAGCGCCCAGCCGACACCGAGGGCGGCCCGGCGGATCGCCTCGGGGGTGGACCCCGGGGCGAGGACCTCCACGCAGCGGTCCCACAGATCGTCACCGTCACGGCCGGTCCCGGACGCGGCGAGCGCGTTCCCGAAGGAGACGGGTGGGGCGACGGGGACCTCCTCGGCCGGCGCGGACCGTGTGTCACCCGACGGGAAGGGGCCGTCCGTGTTCCACCGGGGATCGGACATCGGCAGATCACAGCACACGACGTCCGCTCCGCGGTCCCGCGCCCAGCGGACCGCGGCCAGCTCCGGGGAGAAGTCGGCGAACGGATAGAAGCCGAGCCGGCCGTTCTCACCGGCCCCGGCGAGCGCGACCGGCGCGAGGGTGCCCGGCGCGGCCAGGTGCGGCAGCCACGCCTGGAAGTCGGCCGGCAGCTCCACGCACACGACCTCGGCTCCGCACGCGTCGAGCAGGGCGGGCACCGCCGCGGCGAGCGCCGGGCTGTGGTGCCGTACCCCAAGGAGGTACGGCGCCACGGAGCCGGCGAGGGCGGTGACGGCCGCCCGTGGATCCTGTGCGTACGTCACCGGAGGTTCTCCCGCAAGTCCCAGAGGCGGCGCCACAGCGCGGAGCCGTCCTCGGCGCGGCGGCGCACCGGACCGTCCCAGTAGCCGAGCAGACGCGCGTGGTCGGCGGGGTCGTCCTTGCGGACGACGCCCAGCAGATGACCGGGGACCAGGTCGAGGGAGTCGGCGCCCGGAAGGTACGCTGCGGCCACCCCGAGGGAGACCGCGACCTGCACCGCCTCGGCCGTCGACATGACCGTGCCGGGCCGCTCGACGTCCCAGCCCTCCGCCGACCGGCCGGCCCGGAGGTCGCGGAACACGGTGACCAGCACGTCCAGGACCGCGTCGTCGACGCCGAAGGCGGCGCCCGCCCGTTCGACGGCGGCGACGGCCTGCCGGCGTACGAGCGCGGTCTCGGCCTCGACGTCGGCGATCGGGTGCACGGTCTCGAAGTTGAAGCGGCGCTTGAGCGCGGCGGACATCTCCGAGACACCGCGGTCGCGCAGGTTGGCGGTGGCGATGACGGTGAACCCGGGGGCGGCCGCGACCTGGGCGTCGTCGGTGCCGGCCAGTTCGGGCACGCTCATCCGCCGGTCGGACAGGATCGACACGAGCGCGTCCTGCACCTCGGGCAGACAGCGGGTGATCTCCTCCACGCGGGCCACCCGCCCGGCGCGCATGGCGGCGAGCACCGGCGAGTCGACCAGTGCGGTAGGTGTCGGCCCCTGCGCGAGCAGCAGGGCGTAGTTCCACCCGTAGCGCAGGGCGTCCTCGGTGGTGCCCGCGGTCCCCTGGACGGTCAGCGCGCTGGTGCCGGAGACGGCGGCGGACAGCAGCTCGGAGAGCATGGACTTGGCCGTGCCCGGCTCACCGACCAGCAGGAGGCCGCGTTCTCCGGCGAGGGTGACGACACACCGCTCCACCAGGGCGCGTTCGCCGACGAACTTGGGCGAGACGACGAGCTTGTCGGGCAGCGTGTCGTGGTGCTCGGGGAGCACGAGGGGCTCGCCGCCGCTGCCGCACACGAAGGTGATGACGGCGCGCGGTGTCAGCCGCCAGCCGGGCGGGCGGGGGCCCGTGTCGTGGGCGGCGAGGAAGGCGAGTTCGGTGGCGTGGCGTTCCTCGGCGGGCAGGGTCTGCCGTGCCGGATGGACGGTCGCCGTGTCGGTCGGGGTCATGCGCGTTCCTTGTCCGATGGGTATCTGCGCGGTGAGTCGCAGAGGTGACGGGGGCGTTCAGGGGCGAGCTGTGTCGTGCGCGGCAGAACGAGGCCGGCACGTTCGACAGCGGGATGCGTGGCGGAAGGTGCCGGGGCCCGTTCCGGAGGTCGTCCGGGCCCCGGCGGTGTGTCAGCGGCGGCGGCCGGGTCGCATCGCGAACTCCTCGAACCGGGGCCCGCCGCCCTCCCGAACCTGCTGCCAGACCCTTCGGTACAGGTCCGCGACCGGTTCGGTCGGCACGATCACGGCGAGCAGGGCTTCCTCGTTCCACAGCAGGTCGTCGTACAGCGGCCGCTTCCACTGCTCCAGCGGGACGCGCGGAGCCTTCGGCACCACCCAGCCGCCGGGCAGGAACAGCGAACGCCCGGCCCTGGTGCGGCTGGCCTCCACCACCAGGTCGGTGGCGGCCAGTTCGGCACGGGCCGCCTTGAGACGGGCCGGCTTCCATCCCGTCCAGCGGGCCGTCATGCGGTCCGTCGGGTCGGGCATGGCGAGCAGCATGAGGTAGAGCGCGGCGGCGTCCTCACCGAGGCCGTACTCCTTGGCGGCCTCCGTCACCAGGTCCGGAACCGAGCGGGTCGGGTCCTGAGGCCACCAGGTGCCGTCCTCGGCCCGCTCGCCCGCCCGCGGGTCGCCCGGATCGGCGAGCAGCGCCTCGAAGCGGGCGGAACGGGCCAGCCGCAGGGCCACCTCCACCTGGTAGGGGCGCTGGCCGTCGACGCGCAGCGCGGGCAGGTACGGGTCCTGACCCGCCTCGTCGAGCAGGGAGACCCGCAGGGCGGGGGAGGGCTGGTCGTCGTGCGTGGCGAGGACGACGGCGCCGTAGCGTTCGTATCCCTTGCCGACCTCGGTCGGTGCGCCCGCCGTCTTCCGGAAGGCGGTCATGCTGACGTACTGGTTGAGGTCGAGCATCAGCCCCGGGTGGGACAGCCGGTCGCGGACGGCGTCGAGCGCTGCGGGCAGCGCGGCACGGATCGGATCGCCGGCGGGCAGCCGGTGGGCGAGCCAGGCGGCGAGTCCGACGAAGCCCATCAGGACCGGCCCGCCGAATCCGGCCCCGTCCGTGTCGACGCACTTGACCCGGTCACCGTCGACTGCCCACTCCAGGTCACGGGTGAGCCGGGGCTCACCGGCCGGGTCCAGCAGGGCCGGCAGTGCCTGGCGGACGTTCCACTGCCCGTGCTTGAAGGCGCGGATCGCGTCGCTGAGCAACTCCTCGGGCACGGCGGCCCGTCGGCCCACCCTGGTGTTCCAGACCTCGGCCGCTGCGGCCCAGTCCGGACCCTCGGTCCACAGACGGGCGGGTTCGGCGGGCAGCAGCGCGGCCACGACCGCGGCACGGGCCGCCGGGTCCACCTGGTGCAGCTCCTCCTTGGCGACGGCCGCCGCGGCGGCCTTCACGCCGATGGCCGCGCATGCCTGTGCGGTCAGGAACGAGCGTTCGTAGACGTCGACCTGGGGCAGACCGGCCACGATCAGCCGGGCCATGGTGTCGGTGATGCCCGTCAGGCGTGCGAACTCCTCGGCCGCCTGCGGGAACCAGGGCGCCGGGCCGCGTGCGGACAGCTCCGCGAGGAACGCGCCGAGGCGGCCCGCGTGCGCGTCCCCGCCCAGCGGGGCCGATGCCCGGAGTTCGTAGGGCTCCGGGGTCGCGAAGCGCACGGACGGATCGTGGAAGAAGCCGGTGAAGACGCAGCCGTCCTCGTCCTGCGACAGGCGTCCCATCACGGCGATGAAGGAACCGCCGCCGAGCGGCAGCACCCCGTTCCAGGCGCCTTCGCGCCACTCGCCCGACGGGGTGCGCAGCACGCCCGCTCCCAGGCGCAGTTCCACCGCGCGCCAGTGCGAGGACTCGGCCGCCGACGCGAGGTCCAGGGCGTCGAACTCGGCGAGCAGTACTCGCAGGGCCGCACGGTGGTCGTCGTGGGTGGTGCAGGCCGCTGTCCGGAAGGCCAGGGCGGGCACGCGGGCGAGCAGCGTCTCCAGATGCGGCTGGCCGACGGGAATCCGTCGTCCGTCCAGGTGGAGGAGCGCCGCCGGTCCCTCGGCGGCGGGAGCGTCGGAGAGCGCGGCCGCCCGCCTCATCTCGCGGAGGGCACGGAAGACGGTGTCGGCCTCGTCGTCCCGGTTCCACCAGGAACGGGTCGTTCCGCACAGGCCGTTCGTGGCGTCGAGGAGCACGGTGTCCGGCGGTCCGGCCGGGCCCTCCTCCTGCGGGCCGCCGTCGAGGGCGCGGGTGAGGCGGGCGGCCACCGCGTCCAGGACGGCCTGCTGACCGCCCGCGTGCCGGACGACACCGGCGATCCCCGCGACCAGCGCGTCGTGGGTGACCGGGAGGTGGGAACGGATCGCTTCGAGGAGGACGTCCTTGTCCTCTTCGCCCGCGGCGGACAGCAGGGCCGCCGCCGTGTCGCGGTCGATGTGCCGCAGTGCCGCGGAGCCCTCGGGATCGCGGGCTGTCAGACACTCCCAGTACTGCACCGGCGGCAGCAGCAGCGAGCCCTCGCCGAAGGCTCCGGGCGCGCGGTCGGTCTTGGCCACGGAGGTGACGACTCCGTCCGCGTCCACGACGGCGAGGCTCCAGCTCTCGCGGACGATCGCCCGCGCCTCTTGCGCGCCGGGGAAGACCACCAGCGTCGAGGGGCGGCCGGCGTCCGCGGGCAGGGTGACGGTGTGTCCGGCCAGGTCCTGGGCGCGCACGGAGCCGTCGGGGAGTTTCACCATGCGCAGGCCGACCAGACCGTCCACGGGCGCGGAGGCGGGGGTGGCGCCGGCGGTCGGTGACGGGCTCAGCCGGCCCCCGCCGAACGTGCTGCCCTCGGGGGCGTCCCGGAGGGCGTCGGTGAAGAAGGCGGGCCTGCTCGCGCGGCCGTGTTCACCCGTCGCCGGGTCGTACTCGTGCCAGTCGTGCGCGCCGCCGTCCGAGCACCACACCCAGTACGAGACGCCGTCGCAGAGCAGTTGCCGTTCCTCGGGCAGGGTGGTGTCCCCGGCGTGCAGGACGCCGCCGCCGGTCGTGCGGCCGCCGCCGGGCAGCGGCAGGGTGATCGGTCCGTGGCCCTGGTACCAGTCCATCCGGATGCCGCGGGTGTTCCGCGCGCCTTCCAGGGACACCGGGCGGTCGGGGCGGGGGTGCCAGTAGCCGCGCAGGCCGTCGTTGCGGTCGTTCCAGTAGACGAGAAGCTCTCCGTCCACGTGGTGGAAGCCCGGATCGCCCCAGCTGCCGTTCCCCGGGAGCCGCAGGTCGTGGGTGAGCAGCGTGCCCTCGGCGCCGATCACCCGCGCCTGGGCGGCCCCGGCCACGATGAGGTGCGGCCAGGCGTCGGCGACGACCACGTCCTCGATGTCGGCCTTGGGGACCAGGGAGGCGATCGCGTCCTCCCAGGCGGGCCAGCCGAGTTCGTCGAAGAGTCCCGCCCGCAGGGTGCGCGCCAGGACCGGGGCGAGGTCGGTGCCGGCGGCGGCCCGCACCTCGTCCTCGGCCAGCGCCAGCGCTTCGGCGGGCAGCCACTTCAACCGGGCCAGTGCGTCGGGCAGTTGAGGCAGGCCGACCGCGGTGAAGCGCCGTACGACCGTACGCACCCAGTCCGCGAGCAGCGGACCGCCGCCCGGGGACGAGGCGAGGAGGGCGATCGCCCGCAGCGACTGGTCGTCGTTGCCGAACCGGTCCGCGCCCTGCCGGAAGGCGCCGTGGAAGCGGCTGTCGGCGGCCACCGACACCAGGTCTCGGCGCCCCTCTCCGAGGGCCCACTGCGTCAGCAGCAGCGCGTCGCCCTTCCGCGGAGCGGCCACTGGAACGTCGAGCGACAGCAGCAGGTCGATCAGGTCGAGATCGTGAACAACCCTCAACGTGGCACCGGAGTCGGCGAGTTCGGTCCGCAGCCGGTCCGCCGTCCGTTCCACCAGCGGATACAGCTCGGCCATGCGACTGGGGTCACGCCAGGACCGGGCCCGCTGGCGGTAGTTGAGGAAGCGCTCCAGCCAGCCCGCGGCACCGTCCTGCGGCCGCTGCTCATCGGGCAGGGAGGCGTCCCACAGTCCGGCGGTGGCGCCGGCGGCCTCCAGCAGCTCCAGCCACATCGTGGGCATGTCGCTGTCGTGAGCGGCGGGCATCAGATCGAGCAGGACGCCCCGCACGCGCGGCTCGCGCGTGGCCAGGGCGACCAGCGCCGTGCGGTGTCCCTTCCACCAGCCGGCCGCCGCGCGCAGGGTCGCCGGCAGCGTGAGGAGCTCGGAGACGTACTCCTGCTCGGCGAGATTCGCGTCCCGGCCGGCCGCGCGGGCCAGCTTGCGCAGGTCGTTCGCCATCTGCGCCGACGGCGGCAGCCCGCCCGCCGTCCGGCGCAGGCACAGCCGGGTGAAGCGCCGCAGCGCGTCCTCGGCCGGCACCCGCGCCGCCAGCTCCCTGGCGTACGCCGAGAGCACCTTGACCGGGAGGGCCCCTGCGAGCGCGAACTCCAGGAACACGGCGTCCAGCCGCTCCTCCTGCACCGCCAGACCGTGTTCCGCCTCGGCCTTGCGGGCCCGGGTGAAGAGCTGGGCCGCGTAGGTCGCGTTCTCCTCCGCGAGGAACACCCGTCCGGCCTGTTCGTAGAATGTCGGCAGGAAGTGCGGCACCGAGGCCGCCAGCCGCTCCCCGAGCTCCACGAAGGCGTCGAGCGCGGCTTTCGGGCGGGACTTGGCCTGGCGCCCGGCCCGCTCCAGGTCCGGGACCACACGCAGAGCGTGGTGGCCGTCCTTCGGGTGGTGCACCAGCACCCATTCGGGAAAGCCCAGTGACTGGCGCGGTCCGACGCCGACGACGACGGGTTCGGCGTCCTGCTCCAGACCGAGGAACCCGGCGGCCAGGTCCTCCGCTGCTCCCAGCTCGCCCGCGACCAGCCGGACCACCACCCGGTCGTCCAGGCCCGGGTGACGGTACGTCCGCGCCGTCAGCGGCACCCCCAGTTCGCCGGCACCCTCCGTGTCGGGCGGCAGCACCGCGCCCGCCGTCAGCAGTTCCCCGTACGACACCTGCGTCCCCCCGCTCATGCGTTCTTGCCTTCCTCGATGACGCGGCCCGCGTACAGCGCCGCGGCCATGCGCATCCCCTCCGACCAGGCGACCGGTCCCACCTCGCCGAGCGGCAGGGCGCGGCCGTCGTGGTCCCGCCAGGTGAGCGATCCGGTCTCGACCTCGCTGTCCCAGTACGGCTCCCCGATCCACACCGAGGATTCGAGGGTGCGTCCGCCGTCCCGCACGCGGGCGGTCGCGTACCCCCCGGACACGCGGTAGCCGAGCGAACTGGCCCGTGCGGCGAGGGCGAAGCGGGAGCGGAAGGAACCCCCGGCGAAGTCCCTCACCTCGGTGGCCTTGGCACGAAGGTCCTCGGGCTGCCGCCAAGTGGCCCGGTGGATCTGCTCGACACCCTGGACGATGCCGAGTTCGGCCGCGAAGTCACGCAGATCATCGAGGTCCGCGAGGAGAACCGGGTGCGGCAGCGTCACCGTGCGCGGGGCTATCCGGACCGTCTCGCCGTCCAGGTCCACCAGCATCAGTTCGCCGGTGTCGGTGGCGCCGCGCAGGAAGCCCACGTCGTCGGGGTCGTCGCCGACCACCACCAGATCGCGCAGCGCGGACTGCCAGGCCTCGTCCGGCCACACCCGGGCCAGCAACCCGGTCGGCACGGGCAGCGACGACACCATCCACGCGTCGACCTGTGCCACACACGCCGCGGCATGACGGTCCAGCCACTCGGCGAAGCGCCGCAGCCGGTCCACCTCCGGGTGGTCCTTCAGCGCGCGCGGCAGCGACTTGAGCTGCCGCCCCGCCGACCGGCCCGAGGTGGCACGCGCCGCCACCCGCCCCTCCACAAGGGCGACTTCATACCCGTCACCCGCCGACACCCACCCCACGAGCACAGCCTTCCGCGTCAAGAACACCAGATGAAAGCACAGTTCACCCAGGTCAGTCCGTCCCGGGTGGAGTGCGACTATGCAGCGAACGCTAGCGTCGGCCACTGACAATCGGCCCCGCAGCCCCACAGATCCCGGCCGCCGCACCCGACGGTGTCCCCCGCCGATATCGTGCCGGAGGTGAGCAACTCGTATGCGGGACTTGACGATGCCGCGGTCGCGGCAGCCGCGGCCTGTGCCGGGGCGGACGTGGTGCGGGCCCTGTACGGGCGGCGCCTCGCGCGGATCGACAAGGGCGGCGGAGACTTCGCGACCACCGCCGATGTGGAGGCGGAGAAGACCATTCTCGGCATCCTTCGCGAGGCCCGGCCCGATGACGCCGTGCTCGGAGAGGAGAGCGGGCCGCAGGGTGCGGCGGGGGCCGCGCGTCAGTGGCTGGTGGACCCCCTGTGCGGCACGCTGAACTACGCGGCCGGCACCATGCTGGTGGCCGTGAACGTGGCGCTGCGCGGCGGTGCCGCCGCAGTTGCCGACCCGTTCGGCGGCGAGGTCTACTTCACCGATGGCGAGACCGCGTGGGTACGGCGTGACGGTGCCGACGCCCGGCTGGTGCCCTCGTCCGCCACAGGGCTCGTGGACGTCAACCTGGACCCGCCGTTCCCGGGAGCGCCCGGGTTCCGCGCCGTGGACCTGCTGGCGCGGCCGGCCTTCGTGGAACGCTTCCGGCCCCGGGTCGGGTCCACCACACTGGCCCTGAGCTGGGTCGCCGCCGGCAAGCGGGCCGCGTACGTGACGGACGGCGGCGACCTGTCCGGGAGCGTGCACTTCGCCGCCGGCATCGCGCTGTGCGAGGCGGCGGGCTGCGTCGTCACCGGGATCGACGGTGCCCCGATCGGGCCGACGGGCCGGGGCGTGGTGGTGGCCGCCGACGCCGAGACGCACCACCTGCTGATGTCGATGATCGGGAAGCCACGGCCGCGCGTGTGAACGACTACCCGGAACAGGCTCCGGACGGTGACATGAAATCTGAGGTGCCCCGGTCCTGGCTCGCTGCCCACTGGCGGGCCAGGAACGCGTTCCGGCAATCGGTCATCGGGAGCTGACACCCGCACGGATCCGACGGCTCGGCTACGGGCCTTCGCCCGCGCCGTCCGGTTGTCTGCCGGCCTCCGCACGGGAGGTCCGGGATCGTTCGCGACGACTCCTGGACAGCCGGACCCCGTCGTGCTGTCATGTCCGCGGCGCCATTTCCAACGTTGTAGAAGTCGGACAACGTTGTCGCACTGCGAGCGGACCCCTTATCGGAAGGCAGGTCACCTGCATGTCAGTGAGCAGACGGAAAGTCCTCGCCCTGGGCTCCGGAGCGCTGGGCGCCGCGGCGCTCGGCGGCCCGTTCGCGGGGTCCGCGGCCGCGGCGCCCCAGCCGCGAGCGGAGACGGCGCCGGCCGACGCCTTCCAGAAGCTGCCGCCCGGAAGCGTGGTCGCCCGCGGGTGGCTCGCCGGCCAACTCCGGCTGCAGCTCGCCGGTTTGTGCGGCACGTACGAGAATCTCTCGCACTTCCTCGACTTCTCCACGACCGGCTGGGTGCATCCCGAGCACGACGCCTGGGAGGAGGTGCCGTACTGGCTGCGCGGCTACATCCCGCTGGCCATCGCCACCGGCGACCAGCACGCGCTCACGCGATCGCGTGAGTGGGTGGACGGGATCCTCGCGACCCAGCAGAGCGACGGCTTCTTCGGGCCCCGCGGCTTACGCACGGCACTCAACGGGGGACCGGACTTCTGGCCCTTCCTGCCGCTTCTGCAAGCACTGCGGACGCATGAGGAGTACACCCACGACACGCGGATCGTGCCGTTCCTCGTCCGCTTCCTCCGCTTCATGAACGCCCAGGGGCCCGGCGCGTTCAACACGAGCTGGGTGTCCTACCGTTGGGGCGACGGCCTGGACATCGCCGTATGGCTCCACCGCCGGACCGGCGAGGCGTTCCTGCTCGACCTCGCCGCCAAGATGCACGGCTACGGCGCCGACTGGACCGGAGCCACCCCGAGCCGGCACAACGTGAACATCGCCCAGGGCTTCCGGGAACCCGCCCAGTACGGACAACTGACCGGCTCCGCCGACCTCGTGAGCGCCACGTACCGGGCCTACGACACCGTGATGGGCTCCTACGGGCGGTTCCCCGGCGGCGGGTTGGCCGGGGACGAGAACTACCGACCCGGATTCGCCGACCCACGGCAGGGCTTCGAGACCTGCGGCATCGTCGAATTCATGGCCAGCCACGAGCTGTTGACCAGGATCACCGGGGACCCGGTCTGGGCGGACCGCTGTGAGGACCTAGCCTTCAACATGCTCCCGGCCTCCCTCGATCCCGACGGCAAGTCCATTCACTACATCACCAGCGCCAACAGCGTCGACCTCGACAACCGCCCCAAGACGCAGGGGCAGTTCCAGAACGGCTTCGCCATGCAGGCCTTCCACGCCGGTGTCGACCAATACCGCTGCTGCCCTCACAACTACGGCATGGGCTGGCCCTACTTCACCGAGGAACTCTGGCTCACCGGTGCCGACGGCGGCCTGACCGCCGCGCTCTACGCCCCGAGCCGCGTCAAGGCGGTGGTCGCCGGGGGAACGACGGTCACCGTCACCGAGGAAACGGGATACCCCTTCCAGGACACGATCACCCTCACCGTCTCCACACCCCGTCCGGTGCGCTTCCCCCTGCGACTGCGCGTGCCCGGCTGGTGCACGGGTCCCCAACTACAGGTCAACGGAACGACGGTCGCCGCCTCGGACGGCCCGTCCTGGGCACGGATCGACCGCACCTGGCGCGAGGGCGACATCGTGCGCCTGCGGTTGCCTCAGAAGGCCCGACTCCGTTCATGGCCCGGCCAGCACGGCGCGGTCAGCGCCGAACGAGGCCCCCTCACCTACTCGTTGAAGATCGGCGAACGCTACGACCGGTACGCGGGAGACGACGCGTTCCCCGCGTACGAGGTCCACGCGACCACGGGATGGAACTACGGCCTTCTGCCGCAGACCCCGCTGACTCCGGCGCAGATCGGCACCGTCGTTCCGGACCAGCCCTTCACACCCGGCACCACGCCCGTGTCCCTCTCGGCGCAGGCCCGGAAGATCCCGGAGTGGGTCGCGGACGACGAACATGTCGTGGCGCCGCTGCAGGACTCTCCGGCCCGCAGCGACGCGCCGGTCGAGACGGTCACCCTCATCCCGATGGGCGCGGCGCGACTTCGTGTCACGTCCTTCCCCACGGCGGCTCCGGACGGCCGGCCCTGGACGCCGGAACCACCCTTCCGCAGACTCGCCAACAAGAACAGCGGCAAGGTCCTGGCCGTCGACGGCATGTCGACCGAGAACAGCGCACGCGTCGTGCAGTTCGACAACACCGGGACGGGCGACCACGCCTGGCAGCTCATCGACCGGGGCGACGGATGGCATCTGATCCGCAACGGCAACAGCGGCAAGGTGCTCGGCGTCGACCACATGTCCTTGGACAACAGCGCGATCGTCGTGCAGTTCGAGGACAACGGAACGGACGACCACCTGTGGACGCTCGTCGACAACGGCGACGGCTGGTACCGCATCCGGAACAAGAACAGCGGCAAGGTTCTGGGCGTCGATCACATGTCCACCGCCAACAGCGCCCAGGTGGTCCAGTACGACGACAACGGTACGGCCGATCACCTGTGGCGCTTCCTGTGAGCGACTGAGTCAGGCCCGGCGGCGGATCGGCGACGCGGTGTCCGGCCCGCCGCCGATCCAGCCCCCGCGCCGCACACGTCGTACGGGTTCTCGGCCGCCGAGTTCAGTCGAAGAGGGCCACCAGGCCGTTCACCCAGATCGCGAGGAACGCGACGACCGCCAGCAGGCATCCGGCTCCCGCAAGGAAGTCGGTGAAGGGGCTGTTCCCGCAGTCGGGCTTCGTGCCGCCGTCCGGCACGGTGTCCCATGCGACGGGATGGCCCATGGAGTCGGAGCATGCCACCCGTACCGCTTCCAACTGCCCTCTGGCGAAGGCTGTTTGGGCCAGTGACTCCGAGCCGCTCCAGCCGAGTGCGCGCATCCGCTGCTCCGGGGTGCCGTACCTGGCCTCGAAGGCCGAGGTCTCGGCCGTGTCCCGGTCCGATTCGAGATACATCCAGCGGCCCGCCTCGGCGGGCTCTCCGTAGAGGCGGTAGGTCTCGGCGAGGCGGCGCCGAAGCGTCAGGTCGTTCGGAAACGACGACACGAGTCCGCGCAGGCGCTGGCGCGCGACGGGGACCCGGCCCGCGGCCAGGTCCGCGTCGACGCGCGCCAGGGTGTCTCTCAGTGGCATGTGCCGATGATCGACTGTCGTGGCGACCGGCGTCGACTCCTTTTGATGCCTGATGCCTGATGCCTGATGCCTGATGCCTGATGCCTGATGCCTGATGCTGGGTGCTGGGCTGCCCGGTGCCGGGTGTCTGTCAGGATCGTCGTTCATGGGAATCGACATAACACCCGCTGACGTGGCCGACTTTCACCAGGTCCTGGCCGATCACTCCCGCTACTGGGGTGGGCGCGACCTTCGTTCGCTGCATCTTCTGGCATTGGTGCGGGAGTTCGGGGCCACCTGCCTGGTCGCGCGTGCCGAGGACGGGATCCGCGGCTACGTCTTCGGGTTCGTCACGCCGGACGGCACGGGGTATGCGCATCTCATCGCCACCCGGGACGACGCCCGTGGCAGCGGTCTCGGGCGCCGCCTGTACACGGCGTTCGCCGCAGCGGCCGAACTCCAGGGCGCGCGACGGTTGAAGGCGATCACCTCGGTGGAGAACACCGGCTCGATCGCCTTCCATCGCAGCGTAGGTTTCGACGTGAGGATCACCGACGACTACAACGGCCCCGGTCGCGCCATGGCCGTCTTCCGACGCGATCTGCCACTGGCGTTCTAGGAAGCCCGCGTGACCCGGTGGAACAGTCGGCCCGCGATGTCGATGCCGGTGATCACACCGTCGGCGTCGCGGGAGAAGTAGCCGCGCTGGCCCTCGAGGCCGCCCTCGGTGATGACGTACTCGTCGCCGTCGCCGGGAAGGAAGCCGATGGCCGCGGCGGGGTGGTCCGGCGGCATCTCCTCATCGGATGCCTCGCGGATCTCCGGCTTGATCCCGACGCCCAGGGTGAGCCGGGAGCCGTCGACGGCGATGTCGAGGTTCATCGCGTCGATCTCGTAGCGGCCGACGACCTGCCGGGCCCTTGCCTCGTCGTACGGGAGCGGCCGCACCGGCTTCTCGGTGACGTCGACGTAGTGATCGAGTGCCCACCGTACGACGGACTGGTTGAAGGGGTAGCCGTTCGGACCGAGGTTGGCCAGCGAGACCACCGCGAATTCTCGCTCGGGCACGATGAGCAGTTCGGCGAACTGGCCGTTGCCCGAACCTCCGTGGCCGATCCCGTGGAGGCCGTCGAAGTCGTGGAGGAACCAGCAGATGCCGAAGCCGTCGCCGAGGGTGCTGCCGCGGAGTTCCACCGTCCGCTCCCGCATGCGGTGCAGTTCGGCGGCGGGCAGCACGCCGGCACCGTCGCCGAGCTGGAACCGGGCCCAGCGCAGCAGGTCGCTGACCGAGGAGGCGAGTCCGCCGCCGGGGTTGTCGCCGCGGGCGCCCTCCTTGAACGCGTTCCAGGGCCGGGCGACGCGCAGTTCGCCGTCCTCGGCGCGGTTGTAGCCCACGGCGAACTTGCGGACCATCGCCTCGGCCAGCCCGTACACGGTGTCCGTCAGGCCCACCGGCTCCAGGACGAGCGAGGCCACGGCCTGCTCGAACGGCAGCCCCGTGACCTTCTCGACGATCCGGCCCGCGAGGTTGTAGCCGGCCTGGCTGTACGAGGCACGGGTACCGGGCGGCGCGATCAGCGGTAGGCCGGGAAGCTTCGCCACCAGGCCGGCCAGTGAGCGGTCACCCTTGCCGTCGTCGATCAGATTCCAGTCCAGGCCCGATGTGTGATTCAGCAGGTTGAGGACGGTGATCCGCGCCGCGGCCTCATCGTCGGCGAGCCGCAGTCCGGGGACGTACCGCCTTACCGGCGCGTCCAGGTCCACCTTTCCCTCGGCGACCAGGCGCATCAGCGCGGTCGCGGTGAAGGTCTTGGAGACCGAGGCCACGGGGAACAGCGTGTTCTCGTCCACCGGCAGCGGGTTGGCGAGGCTCGTCACACCGTGCGAGGCGTACATCTCCCGGCCCTCCAGGAGGACCCCGACGGCGGCACCGGGGACACCGAGCTCCGTGGCCTGCGACGAGACGAACTCCGCCAGTTTGTCCTGCGACATCTCTCCCCCTCGGATTCCTTGAACTAAGTACAAGAAGGAGCGTAGAGACGACTTGAACAAAGTGCAAGGAGTCCCATGAACTAAGTTCAAGTAAGGTTGTCGCCATGCCGCGAGACACGCTGACCGCAGACCGGATCGTTCGTGCCGCCATCGAGCTGCTCGACGACGAGGGCCTGGACGGCCTCAACATGCGCAGCCTCGCGCAACGGCTCGGCTCGGCCGCCACGGCCGTCTACTGGCACATCAAGAACAAGGACGACCTGGTCCGGCTCGCCGGCGACGCGGTCTGGGGCGAGGTCGAGGTGCCCGACCTGGACACCACGGACTGGCGTACGGCCGCCGCCGCCCACGCCACCGGCGTGTACGCGATGCTCGGCCGGCATCCCTGGCTCGTCCAGGCGTTCGGCAGTCATCTTCTCTACGGATCGGCCCAGGCCCGGCACAACGACTTCAGCCTGGCCGTCTACGAGAAGGCCGGCTTCGCCGCAGCGGACGCGGACCGGGCGGCCGCCGCGGCCCTCGCGTTCGTGCTCGGCAGTACCCTCGGGCCCGCCGCGCAGGTGTCGTTGAACCGCCGGCTGAACAAGAGCGGCGAGGACGCGGAGGAGCTGATGGCCGACACCATGCGACGCGCCACCGAGACCGCCAGGCAATTCCCGCACCTGCGGAAACGCCTCGACACCACGGCCGCCACGGAGTACGCCGGAGCACCCGACCGTTCCTTCGAGTTCGGGCTCCCGTCCCTGCTCGACGGTTTCGAGGCCCGCCTGGCGGCCGACCGTGTCGGCGAGGCCGGCTGATCCGCGTCCGGTCCGGCGACGGATTCGTCCGCGACGACGCCCCCGAGGAGCATCGCGCTCGCATGGCCATGACCTTCATCGGGTCGAGCGCGGGTGCTGCGACACGTCAGCCCCTCGGAGCTCGTAGCTCGATTTTGTGGTCCCAGACAGAGAGCACTGATGCTCACTTCGCGGAGTCGGACCAAGTCGCCACGAGCGCCCGCCTATCTGGAAAGCGGGGACCCGGGACTGTCTCTCGGGTGGATTCACCGTTGAGCCAGCAGACTTGCTCGGGGGCGCCGTCGCCGGTGTCGAACAGGCAGCACACTCCTCCGCTGTCGGCGGTGAGATCGGTGAACACTTTCCCGATGTTGGCCGACCGCGCGAACAAGCGGCTCATGCCCGATGTCGCCGCCCAGCACTCCACCGACGTGTAGCCAGGGTGCAGAAGGGACTCGAACCGGATCGTCGCGTAGATGTACCCGATCTGGATGCGCCCGTCCGCGTCGGGTTCCGGGCCGTTCGTCTGCGCGTACTCGCGAAGTGCGTCATCGACGTCGAACATGAGGGACGTGTCGAGCTCGAGCGTGCGGCTCCGGGAGCAGTCGACCGGCTCGCTCTTGAATTGGGACGTGAACGGGAGGGCGAGCCGGTCACCGCCCGGCAGGGTGATCTCAAGTGGCGGTACGGCGCGGGTCGGTGGCGCCAGCTCGGCCAGATTGGCCAACACCCTGGCGACGTTCCGAGGACGCAGATAGAGGTCGTAGCCGTAGACCAGCCCCACACTTCCCCCTGTCCCGGATCGAACCGCACCCTCTCACGCCCCGACCCACGGGCGCCCGTCGGTTTCGAGTTCGCGCCGGCACGATCCGGCGTTTGTGCAGTCCGCCACGAACGACCCGGGGGTCGTACGCCTTGTCGTCCAGCAGGGTGTCAGGGCGTCGAAAGGGATGGCCTGAGCGTCCGGCGATGTGCGGAATGCCGTCGAGGAGTGCGAGAGTCCGGAAGGCGCGGTGCGGCTGGAGCCGCTGCTCCGGGGCGCACGGCCGACGGGAGTTTCAGTCGTCTCGACCCTGCCATGTGGTCACGCAGGCTTCGTTTCCCTCCAGGTCGGCTAGTACCCAGAAGGCGGGGGCGCGGGTCGCGGACAGAAGTCGGCCGCCGGCCGCCAGCGCGGTCTCGATCCTCCGCGGGGCCTCGTCATGCGGAACGCAGATGTCGAAGTGGATGCGATTGCGCTGTGGGCGCGGCTGATCCATCTGCTGGAACCAGATGGCCGGGCCCTGCCCGACCGGGTCGACGAGTGGATCCTCCGGTCCCTCGGTGCCCGCCTCATCCGTATAGCCCAGCACCGCCTTCCAGAACGGCCGAATCCCGGCGATGTCCAGTGCGTCGATGGCGATCTCCAGAATCTGGACGGACCGCGGTGCCTCCGTTCCGATCTCGGGCTCTGCCATGAGCCCGGACCTGTCAGCGGTGGCGGTGATCTGACGCGCGAGTTCGACATCCCGGGCAGTGACCGCTGCGCGGTCCAACGACTGCAGAGTGAAGACGACCCGGTCGGGGCGGACATCGACCCGAAGGTGCCGGTCGGCGTCGTCGCCGCACACCGCGACAGTGTCGGACGCCAAGGCCGTCGCCTGAGCCAACGATCCGACCCGGACCGACGTTCGCAAAGTGCCCAGCAAGAAGCGCCACCCGTGATCCTGGACCGCCTCTGACGCTTCCTGCCGACTCAGTGTCTGCTCCATGGCCGCATCCTTGCAGCCCGCTGTCAGCCCTGCTTGCCGTTACTTCTGAAGCAGACCCCAGCCAGAACGCGGATCTCGCCTGCCAGGCATGTCGTCGTTGCGATGCTCGGGACATTTGTATGGCTCCTGGTGTGACACCTGTACTGCGGTTTGTGCGCCTCTTGACTCTGCAACGCGCGTGTCGGGCCTCCGTAGGCTTGCGGCATGTTCAAATCTCACAAACCAGGACCAGACGACGCCTGGGAAGGCATCGTCGAGGACAAGTCGCGGGGCATGCTCGACGGCGCGAACATGTACCACTTCGTCAAGGTGAGGCGCTCGGACGGCCAGTTCATGAAGGTGCGTATCGACCGTCGGCTGTGGAAGTCGATCGCGGTCGGCGACCGCATCGTGAAGGAGCCGGGAAGCGGCCCGGTCAAGGCGTAACCGCCAGGGTGCCGGACGGACGACACCACGCATGAGCAGTGCGGTCGTTGACGGCGACCCGGACCGGATCGACGCAGCCAAGCCGAGGTGGCACAGCAGAAACAGCAGTGGGCCCGTGGTGTCGGTCGGCGCCGTGGGCCTACGTGCGTATGCCGATCATCAGTCCCAGATCAGCCGCCACGAGTCGGCTGCCGCCGAGGCCGAACAGCTGGCCGGAGTGGTTCAGAAGGTGTGCTGGTGCCTGTGAACCGGTGAGTGCCACCCACGGGAACAGTGCACGAGCCGAATCGATTCGGCATGATCTATTCGGGAGATTTGCCTGAAAGTCGCACAAGTCCGGTGCCTGGACGGCAATATGGCCTGATCTTCCCTGAACCACGCATCAGAGGCCGATCCATGACCAGACCTCAGTCCCCGCCGGATCCCTACGCGAGGCCGCAGCGCCCGGTCCGGCAGGCTTCCGGTGACTCCCATCGGAGCGCGCTCGTCGTGGCCCTGATCGGTGCCGCTGCCACGATCGTCGCGGCCCTGATCGGACTGTTCGTGCAGCTGAGCGGCGATGTGGAGCAACGCGCCTCCGGACCGTCGCTCCCTGGCGCGTCGCCCGCCTCCGACGCCCCCGGCGCGCCCGAAACCTCCGTCGCTCCCCGCAGCTCCGTCGCGCCGAGCACGCCCCCGGTGTCCGAGGGGTCCGGCGGAGCCGACGGGGCCCCGGGCGCCCCGACCTCCATCGCTCCGACGCCCGTCGGGTTGCCGGAGGAGTTCCTCGGACGCTGGCAGGGGTACGCCGAAGAGGTCGACGCCGCCAGTACGGACCACTACCGCGTCACCGTGGAGCTCGACCAGGGCACACTGCGAGAGCGGGTCGGCAGCGTCCACTACGCGATGGAGTCCTCCGACTGCTACGGCACCGTGAGCCTGACCGCGGTCGGCGGTACGGATCAGGTGATCCTCGGGGAGAACATCCAGTCCGGCAACTGCGTCACGAACGGCCGCATCACCCTGACGCTGCGCCCCGGTGACACGGTGGACTTCACCTATGCGTCGACCAAGCGGGACGGCACCCGGCAGTCCGTGAGGGCGGGCCTGGAGCGCGTCGCCTGATCGGCGCGCCGATGCAGTACGACTTCTCGGGCCGCGGCGACCGCTCCAACCGTTCGGGTCAGAGGTTCCGCGACTGCGTATCGGCCGGAGACGAGGAGGGGTTCCGCGCGCTCCGGCCGCCAGGTCCGCTGCCGCCAAGTCCGCTGCCGCTAAGGGCAGTCGAAGCGAGGGGTGAAGGGGCGGCCGGGACAGGTGCGGCACTCGAAGAGATACACACCGCCGAGGTCGCCGAGCACCAGGCCCGGCCCCTCGTAGGTCACGCCTTCGTCCTCGACCGGAGTCCAGGTGCGCCGGGACAGTGCGTCGCCCTCGGTGCTTTCGACGGTCAGGAGGTGTTCCATGCGCTTCCCGCACTCCGCGCAGTCCGGCCACCTCGGGTCCTGGCTCCAGCCGGGATATCCGACCAGCTTCGTACCCGGTGCCGTGGAGAGGTGGCTCTGGTGGTCCCAGCCCGTCTCCTGCTCCAAGTCCAGGAACCTGAACTCCAGTTCGTCCCAGAGGTCATCGTCCAGGTCCCAGTACGGATACTCCGTCACCGCCTCCGGATGGACGACGCACGGACGCGGGACGTAGTTCGCCCAGACCTCGGCCGGACTCGGCGGTGCCGACAGCACCTCGCCGACCGCGTCCGCCGCACGCCGGCGCACATCAGGAATGACCCAGCGACCACCGCTGTGCTTCCGCGGGCACCACAGGACCTGGAGCAGATCGCACCCGTCGGGGAACGGAACGACGTCGGGAACAGCGACGCGGTAGATCTGGACGACCGGCACCATCGGCGCACCCTCGTGCTCCGGACACAGGGGCCACGCTTCCTCGGCCGGCCAGAGCAGAGGGCCACCCACCGAGCTGTCCCGGCAGGTCGGTTCACCCGCACGCGGGTGGAGCCTCACGGTCACTCTGCGGAGGGGCGCCAGCTCGGGAAACAGCTTCTCCACGTCCACGGGACGCGGCGGTGTATGGCGGGCCACGCCGACAGACTACGACCCCGTGGCGTAACGGCCGAGCGCTGCCGATGAGCCGGTGTGGCCGGTGCCGAACCGGTCAGGACTGCGTGGGTGCCAGTGAAGCGGCTTCCCACGTGAAGCCGTCCGGGTCGGTGAACGCCGTCGCGGTGCCGGTGAGCGCGAGCCTGTGCGAGCCGCTGCCGTCGTCGGTGACGCCGAGGTCCTTGGCCAGGCCGGCGCGCTTGTACAGCGCCAGCTTGAACCGGTCCGGCGCGTCCGCGGTGAACTCGGCGTACTTGCCGCCGAAGCTCTTCGCGACGGTCAGCCCCTGCTCGACGTAGAACTTCTTGGTCGCCTTCACGTCCGCGACGCCCAGCAGGAGCACACGCTCGTCGATGGCGCCCGTGACCGGACCGGTGTCCTTCTTCGCCGAGGTCGCGACCTTCCAGATCGTTCCGTCCGGGGCCTGGACGACGCCCCCGTAGCCCCACAGGGACTTCGACACGGGCTTGAGCGATGTGGCACCGGCCGCGAGGGCGCCGTCGACGAGGCTCACGACCTCGGCGGGCTGGGACACGGTGAGGGCCAGTGTGAATCCGCGGAAGCCGGCCGTGGGCGCCTCGGAGGCGCGGAGGCGCAGCCCGGCGCCGAGTCCGAAGGCGGTGGCGTAGAACTTCTCGGCGGCGGTCGGGTCGGCCACTTCGAGGGTGATGGATGCGATGGAAGTCATGCGGATCACGCTAGTCGCGGCCTGCCGGTGATGGCTTCTCCGATCCTGCTCGATGCGGCCCCGGTCGATGCGGTTCTGCTCGACGCGGTCGCGCTGAGGGCGGTCCCGCTCGACCCGTTTCAGGGCTGGGTGATCGCCTGGCTGGCGATGAGCTGTTGGTACGGGGCACAGCGGGCCAGGAGTGCGGGGTGGTCGCCGGTGTCGGTGACGGTTCCCTGGTCGAGCATGATCACGTGCTCGGCGTGCTGCACGGTGGTCAGCCGGTGGGCGACGACGATGACCGCGCGGGTCGTCGCCAGCTTTTCGATGATGGTCCGGAAGCGTTGTTCGTTGAGGCCGTCGAGCTGGCTGGTGGGTTCGTCGAGCAGCACGATGTCGGCGTCGGACAACAGGGCGCGGGCGAGCGCCATGCGTTGCCTCTGACCGCCGGACAGGTCGGTCTCGCGGCCCAGCAGGGTGTCGATTCCCTGGGGGAGGCGGGTGATGTCGTCGGCGAGTCCGACGGCGTCCAGGGCGGTGGCGAGCTCGGCGTCGGTGGCGGGCGTGGTGCGGCCGAGCTGGAGGTTCTCGCGGGCGGTGGCCTCCAGCAGGGTGAAGGCCTGGTCGACGTAGGTGATGCGGGTGCGGAGGGCGTCCAGGGGCCAGTGCCGCATGTCGTGACCGAGGACCGTGATGGTGCCCGAGGAGGGCCGGATGAACCGGTCGATGAGGGACAGGGTGGTGGTCTTCCCGGCCCCGGACGCGCCGACCACGGCGGTGAGCCCGGTGCGGGCGGTGCTGAAGGAGATGCCGCGCAAGGTGGGCCGGCCGGCTCCGGCGTGGGTGTAGGAGACGGCGTCGAAGGCGACGGCGGGTGCGTCGGGCAGCGGGGTTGGGGCGGCTTGGTCGTCCTCGGCCTGGTCGTCCTCCGGCGGCAGGAGCAGCAGGTCGTTGCAGCGGTCGCGGGCGGCGAGGCCGGACTGGAGCCGGCCGAGCCCGGTGGCCAGCGTGTTGACGGACGGGATCGCCTGCAGCAGGTAGAGGAGGAACGCGGCGAACGCGGCCGCGGTGATGTCGCCCGCGGCGAGTCGGGCGCCTCCGGTGAGGATCACGGCGATCATGGCGAGCTGGTTGCCCAGGGTGAGCACGGCGGGGATCAGCGTGCCCAGCCGGGCACCCTCCAGGGAGATGGAGCGCAGCCGTTCCGCGTCCTCGGCGAGCGCGCGGGTGGCCAGCGGCTCGGCCCGGTTGGCCTTGATGGTGGTGAGGGCCTCCAGGTTCGCGGTGAAGCGCTGGGCGATGTGCCCGACGGCGTCCTGCTGGCCGCTCACATTGGCCCGCATGCGGCGCAGGACCAGCGTCACCATGAGTGTCAGGGCGGACAGGGCGACCAGGGTGACCACGGTGAGGACCCAGTCGATCCACACCATCACGCCTAGGGTCGCGGCGATGGTCACGGTGGCGAGGGGCAACTGGCTCGCCACGTCCACGATTTGGCGCAGCAGCAGGGCGTCGGAGGTGATCCGGGCGGCGAGTTCGCCGGTGCCCTGGGTCCGGACGACGGGCAGCGGCAGCCGCAGCGCGTGCTCCATCAGCGTGATGCGCAGCCGGTACGCCATGCGTTCGCCGATGCGGGCGAGCAGGAAGCCGGAGCAGGCCTGGGTGAGGGCGCCGGCCACGGCGGCGGCGCACATCAGGGTGACGTCGTCGGTGAGCGGACGATGGCTGGAGAAGTCGGTGATGACGTCCTGGAGGAAGAGCGGGAGCGCGAGGGTGGCGGCGGTGGCGGCGAGTGCGAGGACCAGTGCGGCGGTGAGCGGGCCGGGTTCGGCGGTCAGTTCACGGCGCAGCCGCAGTGGGCCCTTCGTGTGGTGAGCGAGGGGAGCGGGCTCGTCGGCCACGGGGAACCTCTCTGGTGGGCGAGGGGGGCGTCGCGCCGGGGCACGCACCTGGCGTCGGGAGGGGCTGCTGGGGGGAGCGGGCGACCGGCCGGGCCGCTGGTGGCGGCCCGGCCGGCTGTGCTGCGTGCGCCCCTTACCGGGCGCTGCCCGCTACACGCAGAGGATCGTGCTCACCGTGCTGGTGCCGCAGTTGAGGACGCTCAGGGAGCTGGTGCTCGCCAGGGTGTCGTCGATCGGGGTGGCCTCGGTCTCGGGCAGGTCCATCGTCTGCAGGTCGAGGATCATCATGGCTGTTCTCCTTCATTCACTGACGGGTGGATCACCCGGCCGGGTGGCCGGGAGTCTGGGGGCGCAACTCATCCGTTCCGGTTGCGACTTGAGGGGAGTGGTCAGGGCCGGCCGGCCGTGTGACCGGCGGAGGCCCGGCCGTGGCCGGCCGTGGCCGGAGGAAGGCTCACGCTCGTCGGCGAGGGGCCGGGTCCGCCGGTCCAGGGGAGGAAGGGTGTGCCGGCCAGGGCGGTGCCCAGGGCCAGGAGCACTCCGGCCGATCCGGTCGCCAGGTCCGCGGAGAGCCGCAGGAGTTGGTCGCCAGGGAAGGCGAGGTGGCCCTGGTACGAGATCTGGTGGAGGGCCAGGAGCCTGCGGTGCCGGTCCAGCGAGGTCTGGCGGTGAGCGGCTGCTTCCGCGTCGCCCGGGGTGCGGGGACGCGGGGAGTGCCAGGGGCCCGGAGCCTGCGGTTGGGGCCGGGTGAGGGCGAGGTAGCCGAGGAGCCCCGCGCGGCCGTTGAACAGGCCGGGCTGGATGATGAATTCGGGTTCGGCGGCGCGGCTGATCGGCGTCCGGTACCGGGCTGTCGGACTCTCGGGGTGATGGCGGAGCAGGGCGTCCAGAGCCAGCCCGATGCCGGTGCTGCCGGTCTCGATGTAGGGAAGTACCCGGTACTCGTCGAGGACTTGGACGGTGCCGTCCGCCGCGGTCACACATCGCTCGAGGTCCAGTTCGAGCAGCGTCTGGGCCCGCTCGAGGAGTGTGTGATCGCCGGTGTGTTCGTAGAGGCGGACCAGGGCGAGGGCCGCGCCGGACGCCCCGTTCATCAGGCCGGCTTTGCGGCGCCCGCTCGACGGACCCTCCTTCTCCAGTTCGTCGGCCGCGGTCCGTGCGTGCGTGAGGGCGCTGTCCAGCAGCCGGTGGTCGCCGGTGGCCGTCGCGAAGTGCGACAGCGCCAGGGCGATGCCGGCGCTGCCCGATGAGAGGTCCGGGCCCGGGGGGCTGTCCGGAGTGGTGTGGGTGAGCCGCTCCAGCAGGTCGAGTGCCGCGTCCCGTTCGCCGAGGAGGTCGAGGGTGTGGGCCACGCCGTGTCCGCCGGTGTAGAGACCCGGCTGCGCCGGGCGGGCGCGGGCGGCCTCGACGAGCCACTGGACGTGTTCGGTCTCCGTGCCGGCGCCCGTGGTGTGGAGGGCGTAGAGGACGCCGGCCGCTCCGTGGGCCAGGCCCAGGCTGCCTTGGGTGAACTGGGCGATGTCGCCCGGGAAGAGCCGGTCGTCGCGGTGGGGGGTGGCCATGGCCCGGATGCCGGCCGCGAGGGAGTCGCGGATGGCCGGCCAGTCGGCCCGCGGCCCGCTGAGCAGGGCTTGGGTCTCGGCCCTGCGCAGGCCCAGTTCGGGCCTGGGAGTGCGGCCGTCCGCGGGGGAGGGGGCCAGCATGCGGCGGATCTCGTCGGTGTATCCGGGCGGAACGGGGAACCGGCGCTCGATGACGTCGGCCAGTTCGGTGCTCTTGCCCGCGTCCAGGGTGGGCAGTTGGGCGAGCGGAAGGAACAACCACAGGCGGATCGCCGCCAGTCCGTACAGGTCGATCTCCGGGCCTGTGTATCCCTTGGGAGCGGTGAAGCCCGCGGCTCCCAGGGCCGGACGTACGAACGCGTCGACGGGGCTGGCGAGTTCGAAGTCGATGAAGCAGATGTCACCGCCCGGCCGGATGATCAGGTTGCGGGGGTGGAGGTCCCCGAAGACGACCCCGCGGTCGTGCATGCCCTTCAGGACGTGCTCGATCCGGTCCACGATCGCGATCGCCTCGCGGGTGTATTCGGCGACCGTCGTGTCGTCGGCGTCCGGATGGATGAGCGGGTACTTCGCGGTGAGCCACTCGCTCAGTGACTGCCCCTCGACGAACTCCTGGACCAGGAAACGGTGTTCCCACACGGTGAGCAGTTCGTGCATGGCGGGGACTCCGGGCAGTCCCGCCAGACGGGCCATCATGTCGTGTTCCTGTTGTAACCGGGTGACGGCGTCGACTCCGCGCTGGTCGAGACCCGCGTGCGGCCGGGCCTCCTTCAGCACCACTTGAGGGCTGTCCGCGCTTTTGCGGCCGAGGTAGACACCACCGGCGTTGGAGAAGTGCAGGACCCGTTCGACGGTGTAGGGCAGGGCGGGCGCCTGTGGGGCGTTGCGTTCGGCGATGGCCTCCTCCACGAAGGGGGGCACGGGCGCCCAGTCGGGCACAGAGAAGCCGGCGCCGCGGACGTCGGGGACCAGCCGGCCGTCCGGGTCTTCGAGTGCCAGGACCCGCTGACCGGCGTCGTTGTGGCAGTGGCGCTCGGCGAATCCCCCGTAGCGCAGATACAGCGGTCCCTCGCCCCAGCGCAGATCGCTGAGGATGTACGGGCCCCGGTGGCCGGCGAGCAGCGGTCCGAGCCCCTCCAGACACCGCCGCAGCTCGGCGTCGCCCAGCGGGTAGAGCGTGCAGAACTTTCCGCTCGAACCGCGGGGTGAGTACTTGGAATTCTGCATCTGAAGGATGGGCAGCCCGCGCAGGAACTTGAACGTGATGTGCTCCCGCAGGCAGTAGTCGTAGACCAGTTCCAGTACCGCCTCGGCGTCCTCGGCGCACGAGGACACATGGATCTTCCAGCCCTGCGAGGGCAGTTGGACGTCCTGGGGGCGCACCACCGCCCAGATCTCCAGGTCGCCGCGCTCCCAGCCGGCGGGCAGCGGCCGGGTGACGGCCGC
The DNA here is from genome assembly GCF_044763015.1 of Streptomyces sp. NPDC096324. Classification (NCBI taxonomy): domain Bacteria; kingdom Bacillati; phylum Actinomycetota; class Actinomycetes; order Kitasatosporales; family Streptomycetaceae; genus Streptomyces; species Streptomyces sp. NPDC096324. The sequence goes on from NZ_JBIWFK010000006.1 coordinate 366,692, forward strand.
GAACTCCTCCTGAGCGCCCCAGCGACGGGGCGAGTCGTAGAAGATCGGGTCTGCGTAGGCGTAGGCCTCGTACCGGTTGTCCATCGGACTTCTCCTCAGGGCAGGGACGTGTACAGGCGGGACAGCCCAGGGGGAGCTGGGATCTGCCGGCCTGGAGAGCGGAGAGCGGAGAGCAGAGCGGGAGCGGGGAGCACGGAGCGGGGAGCGGGGAGGTACGCGGCCCGGGGAGCGGGGCGGGCTGCGCGGCTTCGGTGCCGGCCGGACGCCTTGGGAGGGCTGCGGCCACTCGAAGTATTGGGAAACCGATACTTCGTCCACAACGGCGCGAAAGAAGTCTTTTCCGAAGATATTCGCCACCGGCGTGATGATGAGACCGCCGATCGTCGACAGCGCCCAGGCGTACACCGGATCACCGGCCCGGCCCGGTGCGCCGCGTCGCCGTGGACACGGTCAAGCCCGGCGCGGTCCCTCCGCGTTTGTGAACAGGGTGTTTCGCGGGGGCGGCCCGTGTCGGCGGTGCCGCGCAATTGGGCCCTGGAGGAATGGTTAAAAGGGCATATGCCGGGTGCGGGGTGATGTGGTGTATGACCCGGGCGCGCACGCGGCCTTTTGGTGACGGATTTGTCGTACCGGCGAGAGAGGTGGGCAACCGCCCCCTCGACGGGCTCCGGCTCCTCCGCGAGCCCGGGTAGGGAGTCACCGGATGATGCGGAGGACATCGCCCGTACATCTGTGCGCTATTATTTGTTCAGAGCGGTCGGAGGAAGTCACTCTGGCTGACGATGCGTTGGTGGTCCAAGGAAAGACGCCCCGCTTCCTGCGGGGAAATGCAGGTGCAAGGCCTGCCCGGCGCTCTGACGAAACCCTGTCCCGCGATGTGCGGGGCAGGGTTTCTTGCTGCCCGGCGCCATCCCTGCGGCGGCCCTGCGGCGGCCCTGCGGCGGCCCTGCGGCGGCCCTGCGGCGGGCCCGCGGCGGGCCCCGGACGTTGGGGCCCGCCGTCCGGATGCCGTCAGTCGGCCGCACCCGCCGCGGAGGTGGCGAGCAGCGCGGCGCGTGCGGCGGCGCACAGCGCGTCGTCCTCCGGGACGGAACGCCAGGTGCCGTGCCTCACGGGCCGTTCGTCGGTGTCGAGGAACGCCTTCAGGACCGGCCGCGCGGGAGCGGCGTCCGCGCCCATCTCCGCCAGCAGCTTCACCGTTTCGATGACCGCCGGATAGGCGCCGCCCCTTTCGGCGAACGGGGCGATCGCCCGGACGAGGGCCGGGACCACATCGTCGGTGCGTCCGGTGATCCGCCACAGTGCCTCGCCGACGCGCAGCGGCAGCCAGCCGTGCGTATGACGGGGCAGCAGTTCGCGCAGCCGTCCGACGTACGGGGCTGCCGCCGGGCCCAGTTCCGCCAGGAGCACCGCGGCGCTCTCCAGGCCGTAGGGTGCGTCCAGCTCGGGAAGGAGCAGCGTCAGCGCGGGCTCGCGGTCGCCGGTCAGCCGCCCGTAGGCGAGCGCGAGGCAACGGGGTGCGAACCGCTGGTTCGCGGGCGGGGAATCAAGCAAGGCGCGCAGCCGCTCACGGGGGACGGCCTCCGCCGCGGCCGGTCCGATCGCGGCCAGGGCGTCCAGCGCCCAGACCGCGGCATCGGTGTCCAGGAGAGCGAGCAGCTCCGGGACTGCGGGCGCGGAGGCGTCGCCCCACGCCGTCAGCAACTGGCAGAGCGCCCTGCGTTCGTCGAGGCCGGTGGCCGTGGTCAGACGGGCCAGCAGCGGGGGCAGCAGCACGTCGGCATGGGCGCCGAGATCCGCCGCGACATCGTTCAGGCTCAGCTCGTACGTCCACCAGCCGTCGGCGTGGGACGAGTGGTGGACGAAGCCGGGGTCCGCGTCGGCCAGGCGCCGTGCCAGGGGCGGGACGCACCGCGCGTCACCGAGTCGCGACAGCGCCCAGAGCGCGTGGGTCCGGACCTGCGGATGCGCTTCGCCCGGTTCCGTACTCATGGCCGCCAGGGTGTCCGCCCAGGGGTGGGCCGCGCGCCCGCACATGCCGAGGATCCGGATGGCGAAGAGCCGGTTGTCGGCTTCGGGATCGCCGAGCGAACGGGCCACGTCCGGCAACAGGTCGACGACAGCGGACCGTCGGCCGCTGAGCGCCTGGGCGGCGACCCGCAGCGCTCCCGCGCGGACCGTGGGGTCCTGGTGTCCGAGCAGTTCGCGGGTCAAGTCGGCCACGGCGGTGGGGTCGTCTCCGAGGAGGCCGACCGCCCAGACGACCGTCCCCGTGGTGGTGCCCTCCGGCCGCCACGTTTCCGGTTCGCTGCCGGACAGCACGTCGGACACGGTACGTCCGCAGTCGCCGGCGTCCTGTTCCGGGAGGGCGCGGCGCAGAGCCTGCACGGCCGTCAGCCGTACGGAGGGCACGGTGCCGTTCATCTCGGCGCGCAGCCAGTCGAGGGCGGCGCCGCGCTGCTCACCCGCGTGGGCGGTCAGTGAACCGACCGAGTCGATGAGCTGGAGTCGGGTCCGTGGTGCGGCCTCGACGTCCCAGCGTGCTCGCAGCGCGGCGATCACCTCGTCGGCCCGGCCGCGGGCCTCGGCCAGACAGCGGGCGACCGCCGTACGGTGCTCCGCCACCGGGTCGTCCAGCAGCGGAAGCAGGTCCGTGACCGCCAGGTGCCAGGCGCCGGGCCAGCCGGAGGTGACGAAGCGGGGCTGTGCGGTGTTTCCCGAGTGCGCCAGGGACCGTACGAGATGGAGGAGTTCGCCCCGGACGTCCGGGGCGACGGCCGGGTCCGCGGCGGCCGCGACGACGTGGGGCAGCGCGGCGGGCGCCGACGAATAGACTCCACCGCCCTGATGGTGGACGTGTGTCAGCAGATCGTCGGCCGCGGCGGCGGCCATCTCCGGCCTCCGGAGATTCCGCAGCATGGCGGGTACGTCGTCGGCGGTCCCGTAGGCGTGCTTGAGGGCCGCCCAGTCCACGGCTTCGACCGGTGTGGTCGCATCGCTCACGTCTCGCTCGCTGACGTCTCGCCCGCTCATGCCCGACTCGTTCATATCCGGGCCGCCTCGACCTGATCCGAGACCGGGAAGACGTCATCGCAGTCCGGGCAGATAGCCCGGCCGAAGAGGTGCGTGAGCCCGCGTGCGATGTCCTCGTGTCCCGCCTGTGCCGCGGTGAGGTGCAGACGCGCGGGCAGCGGAGCGAGGCCGGCCGGGTCGGCGGGCAGCAAAGGGGTCTTGGCCGGGTCGGCCGTCACGTAGTCGCCGGCCGAGGCGAAGGTGCCGCGGTCACCGAAGGCGATGAACAGCTCCGAAGCGCACTTCGGGCACTCGATCTCGTACTCCTGCTGGTACAGGCCCTCCAGCAGCCCCGCGCTCCATACGCGTTCCCCCTCGAAGGCCAGGACGCACTGCAAAAGGTCCACGAACACCACGGCGTCCCCGCGCGCCGCGTCGAGCAGGCGGCGGGCCACGGGGAGGAGGACGGCGAACTCTCCGGCGTAGCGCGCGCTGTGCTCGTCGTCGGCCGCCGACGCGATGAGGCCCGCCAGTTCGACGGCTTCGTGCGGTTCGCCCGGGGCGCGGCCGTCCGCGATGGCCGCCAGGTGGGGGAGGGCCAGGTAGCTGTCGCTGTAGACGCTGCCCTGATGGCACAAGTCGTCCCACAGCTCGCTCCAGACCTGTCCGTCGCCCTCACCACCCAGACGGGCGAAGGCGGCGGTCAGGTCGTCGGAAGGTCTCGCGGTCATGCAACCGGATCATTCCAGGGACGAGTCCGTACCCGAGTACGGGGTGGCGGGGCCCGGCGAGCTGACGAAACCATCCTTCGGAAGCCGGTCCGCGTGGAAGCCGTTGTCACGCGTCACGGCGTGACAACCTGCCACTCAGTGATCACCTTGCGTTCTGAAAGGGGCTGTCATGTCAACCATTCCGAAGGACCTCAAGTACACCGACGACCACGAGTGGGCGCGCTTCGAAGCGGACGGGACGGTGACGGTCGGGATCACGGACCACGCGCAGAAACAGCTCGGGGACGTCGTGTTCGTGGAGGTGCACTTGGTGGGCAAGAGGGTCGACGCCGGTGAGCCCGTCGGCTCCATCGAGTCGGTCAAGGCCGCCAGCGAGATCTTCGCCCCGGTGAGCGGCGAGATCACCGAAGCGAACCCCCTCCTCGCCGAAGAACCCGAGGAGGTGAACAACGATCCGTACGGGAGCTGGCTGTTCAAGGTCAAGCCGGAGGCGGGCGCCTCTTCCGACCACCTGCTCTCCGCCGGTCAGTACACGAAGTTGATCGGCGACTGACGGGCCCCATCGGACCGGCCGCGCCTCGGGGCCCGGCGGATGCCGGGCCCCGAGTGGCGCGCTGAGCCGCCGGTCACGCGCCCGCCCAGTGGTCCCGCCTAGTAGTAGTGACGTCGTCCGCCGACCTCTCGGCCGACCGCTCCGAGGACCCACAGCACGACGCCGATCGCGACCAGGATGATCCCGATGGTCCAAAGTATTCCGATACCGGCGATGAGGCCGATGACAAGCAGGATGACTCCGAGGATGATCATGGCGTCCTCCGGTGGCGGGACGTAGTCTGCGGGCGTCCCCTACTCCTGCCGGGTTTCCTGCGTCGTGCGACCCAAACACGGGATGCGCGCCCGCGCTGATGAAGGACGCGTCGCGTCCCGCGGAGCTAAGGAGCTGAGGAGGAAGCATGGCCGACAGCGGTCGCGGATACGTCAGGGACAGGCGGGGATGCCGCCATTGGGGCCCGCACGGCGCGGCGGGACTGCTCCTGCGCCACGACGGCCGGTTCCTGCTCCAGCGCCGTTCCTGGCGGGTCCATCACGGTCGTACCTGGAGCACTCCGGGTGGTGCGCTGCACGCCGGTGAGAGCCCGTGGGACGGCGCCCGCCGGGAGTTCGCGGAGGAACTGGGCGGTGTTCCGGACCTCCGTCCGATCCACACCTTCGTCGACGATCACGGTGGATGGGCCTATCACACCGTCGTCGCGGAGCTCACCGAGCCGTTCTTCCCGCGCCGCGGGGACGGTGAAGGGTCCGCTTACCGGTGGTGTGTCGCCGCGGAGGTCGACTCGCTTCGCCTGCACCCCGGATTCGCCGCCACCTGGCCGCAGTCGATCGCCGGCATCGACGCCATGGGCGGCCTCTGACTCGGACGGTTCACGGGAAGAGAGACGGGGCCGGGCCGCGTCGGCGGCCCGGCCCCGCGTCGTCATGTCCTGCCGCTCAGGACGGCGTGACGCCGAACACTTCGGAGAGGATCAGCTTCGTCAACTCGTCGGAGGGAGCGCTGCCGTCGGGTGACTGATTGAGGTTGACCAGGACGACGACGGTCGCCTTCCGCTTCGGGTCGTATCCCACGAAGCTGTTGTAACCGGGGATCTGGCCGTCGTGGCCGAGGAAACCGGAGAAGTCGACGATCCCCAGGCCGTACGTAGGCGTGCCCGGCACGTCCGAGGTGGGGACGAAGTGCAGCCGCTGGCGCTGGGTCTGCGGGCTGAGGAGCTTTCCGTCGGCGAGCGCGGGGGCCCAGCGCAGCAGGTCGTCCAGCGTGGAGATGCCGCCGCCGGCCGCCCAGGCCCACGACGGATTCACGTCGGTGACGTCCTCGGGGTTGCCCGCCGACCAGTCGGCCCAGGCGGCGTCCTTCCCGGTGAGTACCGGTGCGGTGAGGCTCTCCACGTTGCTGATGAACTGATAGCCGCGCGGGTGCGGCGCGGGGAAGGCCGTGTCGGTGGCCAGATTGGTGTGGGGCATGCCGACCGGGCGGAAGACACGGTCACGCAGCAGTGACGTGAGCGGTCGGTGCGTGAGCTTCTCGGCGATCAGCCCGAGCAGGACGTAGTTGGTGTTGGAGTAGTGCCAGCCCTGCCCCGGCGGGAAGTACGGCTGGTGGCGGAACGCGATCGCGAGCAGTTCCTCCGGCGTCCACTGCGTCTCGGGACGGTCGTCGAGCACCTGGTTGAAGTGCAGGTCCTCGCTGTAGTTGTAGAGGCCGCTGGTCATCTGGAGCAGTTGGCGGACGGTGATGTTGCGCCCGTTCGGGACGCCGCGCAGGTAGCGCGACACCGGCGCGTCCAGCTTGATCCGGCCCTCGTCGACGAGTTCCAGGATCACCGTGGCGGTGAACGTCTTGGTGATGCTGCCGACGCGGAAGTGCTCGTCGGCCGCGATCGGCTTTCCCGTTCTGAGCGACTCGGTGCCGAGCGTCTTGGTCCAGGTGCCCCACTGAGGAGTGCGGATCGACACCACAGCTCCGGGGATGCGCAGCCGCTGCATCAGGGCGATCAGATCGGGTGTCAGGGTCTTGGCGAAGGGCGGAGCACCGTCCTTCGGGTGGTGGACGTCGCTGACGGCGCTGGGCGTCGCCAGGGCGGGTGCGACGGGCGTCAGGGCCAGCAGCGTGGCGGAGAGCAGGATGGTGAGCCGGGAACGCCGCCGTGCCGGCGTGGAGACGCGCCGGTGGCGTACGAGGGAACGGGGGAGCCGGGTCGGCATGATGGGTCCGTTTCGTCCAGTGGATCGACGTCCCCAGGGATACCTCCCGGCCTCGGCGGCGGCGCACGGTTGGGCCACCGGTGGGCGTTTCCGCACCGACGACTCGCCTTCCCTCAGCGCACAATGACGGATCGTCAAATCGACGGTCACGTCAGAACGAACGCGCGCTCGTACTCATGCCAGTGCCCATGGCCGTGCCGGTGCCGTCCGCGGACTCGGTGGACGCCAGACGTTCTCGCGCGGCGGCCCGTACCTCGGGCGTCTCCATCGGGTCGTCGCGCAGGGCCGCGATCCGCTCCATTGTCTCCGGGGCGGCCGGCGCCGACGCGATCGCGGTCAGTCGTGCCGTCTCCTCGCAGTCCCAGAGGGACTCGGACCAGGCGTGGTCCAGGCCGCCCCGGTCGATGGCGGCCAGGGCCTTCAGATACGCGGCCCGCTCGTACGAGTGCGGGGTGTGGAGCCAGAAGCGCCGCAGGTAGGGCAGCGCTTCGGCGGCGTCGGGACCGAGCCGGGCCAGGCGCCGGGCCGTCCGGTCGGGGCCGCACCAAGCGCGCGCCGACCACTGCCCGGCCAGTTCCCGTACGAGCCCCGGCAGGTCCTCGGGGGAAGGATGGTCGGCCAGGACGTCCGCTCCGAGCTCGGCCAGCCACGGACGCCGGTCCATCGCCCAGCCACGCGCCGCCGGTACGGCGAGGGTGTCGAGGCGTTCGACCGCGCGCCTGAGCAACGGCAGGGGCCGACGGCCGTCCGAGGTGCCCAGCGCGGGCACCAGAGGCAGGAGCCCCGCGTCGGGCTCCCTGCGGTTCAACGCACGCAGCGCGTCGAACTTGTCCTCCTCATCGGCGCGTTCGTCGCGGAGCAGGGTGAGCAGTTCGCCGGTACCGAGTCCGTCCAGGGTCGGCCGGGGAACGGGCTGGTGGTTCCGTACCTCGATCCCGAACCGGGTCCACGGTTCGAAGCACCACGGGAGTTCCGGTTCCCGACTGATCCGGGCGCGCGCGACGTCACCGAGGTCGTCCCACCACTCGGTCGGCCAGCCGATCGAGACCGACTCCAGGACGCGGGCCCAGTGCTCGCCTTCGCGGATGTACGTACGCAGCGCTTCCCTGGCCGCTTCCGAGCCCGAGAGGGCCAGCAGTTCCAGGACGTCACACGCCCGCAGACAGGTCTCCTCGTCCCCCGTGAGCCGACGCAGGACCGGGGTGAGGGACAGGTCCAGATCGCGGACGAGCCTGGCCAGATACAGACAGCGGTCGTCGGTCGAGTCCCAGCGCCAGTCACGGCGGATGCCGTCGTAAGCGAACGCGGCGGCTTCCTGCGGGTCCCGGAGCGCCCGCACCGCGCCGAGGCCGCGCCCCCGTTGCAGCAGACCTTCCAGGGACTCGATGCGGGCGTAGACCGTCTCGTGCTCATCGCTCATCATCTCGACCCTGCCCGATCGACTGACGGATCGCCAGGCGTTTTCGCCGTCGGCGGGATCACTCCGGGTCATGGTCATCCGCGAGCGCTCGCGCATTCCGCCACGACGTCCTGCCGTACATTCGGTCCATGACGTCCCAGGCGCACGCCACCACACCCCGCCCCGGGCCCCGATGAGCGGCTGGTGGGCCTACCTGGAGGAACGGACCCGCCAGGATGTCGACGCGAACGTGCTGCGCGATCACCGGATCGCGGCGCTGAAGGACGTGTGGGTGGCGCTGCGCCCGCTGGGGCTCGGCCTGCACGAGGCGGAACAGGTGGTGCACGCGCGGTACGAGGCCCTCGGTGAGCGCGTACGGTACCGGCCGCCCGATCCCCTCGACGTCCCCTCACTCGCGGCCCGTGCCGCGACCTTTCCGGGCCGGGTCGCGGCGGTCGAGGCACTGTGGGACGGCGACACCGTCCACGACTGGTTCGTACTGCTCGTGGTGGTCCTGGACGAACCGGCCGGGGACGGACACCTGGCGATGGTCCCCCAACGGCGCGGCGGGCCCCGGCCGGGCACCGCCGCCGCGGAGGCGGGCCGGGCGCTGGCGGACTTCCTCGCCGTGCCGTTCCACTTCGCCTCCCCGGACGTTCCCGACGACGAGGCACCGCGCTGGCGAACCCTCCGGAACTCACCGGGTCCCCGGACCTAGACTGGGGCGGCGCACGAGTGAGGCCGTGAAGTGAGCGGGTGAAGGCTGTGACCGGGAACGCCGGTGGTGTCGAGGATCCTTCCGCCGAGGTTCTCTCCGACGCGGCCGCCGCGTTCGGTCTGCTCGCCTCCTCGGCCCGGCTGCACCTGATGTGGACGCTGTCGCAGGGCGAATGTGACGTCACGCGTCTCGCCGACCGGGTCGGCGGCGCGCTGCCGGCGGTCAGCCAGCATCTGGCCAAGCTGAAGCTGGCCGGCCTCGTGCGGTCCCGCCGCGAGGGCCGACGGCAGGTCTACTACGTCGCCGACCCCGACATCGTCACCGTGGTGAGGGTGATGATCCGGCAGCTCACCGCGCGCTCGCGGTGAATTCGGAGGGCGGCCGTCCGGTTGCGGAAGGAGCACGCCTCCGCGGCCGCTCGTCGGCCCCTCGCGGCCGGATCCCGGGCAGCCGAGGAACGAACAGGCCCGATCCGACGTCTCCCTTCAGGAGACGGTTCCATCAGCCGTCCCACCGGTGACATGAGATGCCTCACGCGTGAAACGCCGGAGGATTCCTGCCGACCGGGCCGTCACTTTGTTAGATTGCGCAACTATGCAACTCGGCTAGACGCCCGCTTCATCCGCCCGTAGACCGCAGTACCGGCCGCCGTACCTCCGAGGGACGGGGCCGACGGGCCCGACTGTTCATGGGAGTGGGAGATGAGCGACCCGTGGGACGGCTCGGGCAGTCAGACGACACGCAACCGGACGTCCCAGGTGCCCGGGCAGCGCACCACGCGGCCTGACGGCTCCGGACTCCCGGGCGACCGGTTCACGTCCAGAGGCGCCACCCGCTCACACGGCGGCAAGCGGGGGCACCGAGGGCGCGGCAGACGGCTGCTGAGGACCGTCGGCATATGCGTCGCGCTTCTGGTGCTGGGCACGGCGGGCGTCGGCTGGTGGTTCTACGAGCACCTGAACGGCAACATCGACACCCTCCCCCTGGACGGCAAGGGCGGCACGGAGAAGGCGGACGCCTTCGGCCGTACCCCGATCGACATCCTGGTGATGGGCTCGGACGGCCGGACGAGCAAGGCGGACTGCAAGCTCGGCGGCGGCTGCGCACGGACCGGGGTGCAGACCGGCAGCAACGCCGATGTGCAGATGGTGGTGCACGTGTCCGCCGACCGCTCCAACGCGACCGTGATGAGCATCCCGCGCGACACCATGACCCGTGTCCCGGCCTGCAAGGACAGCGAGACCGGAAAGTCGACGGCCGGCTACTACGGCCAGATCAACAGCGCGCTGCAGTACGGTCCGGCCTGCCAGGTGGCCACGGTCCACCAGCTCACCGGCATCACGATCAGCCACTTCGTCAAACTCGACTTCTCCGGCGTGGTCAAGATGTCCGACGCCGTCGGCGGCGTCTCCGTGTGCGTCAGCGACAACGTCTACGACACGTACTCGCACCTGAAACTGTCCAAGGGCAGCCACACGCTCAAGGGCGTCGCCGCGCTCCAGTTCGTCCGTTCCCGGCACGGCTTCGGCGACGGCAGCGACCTGGGCCGTACCGTCTCCCAGCACATCTTCCTCAGCGCGATGATCCGCAAGTTCAAGAGTGCGGGCACCCTCACCGACCCCGGCGCCGTCTACCACCTCGCCGACGCCGCCACCAAGGCGCTGACCGTGGACGAAGGCCTGGGCACGGTGAAGAAGCTCATCGGGCTCGCCTCGGACCTGGACAAGGTCCCCACGAAGCGGATGACGTTCACGACGATGCAGACGGCTCCCGACCCGGCCGACAAGAACCGTGTCGTGGTGGGGGCGGGCGCGAAGAGCCTGTTCGCGACGATCGCCGACGACAAGTCGCTGACCACCGCGTCGGGCAAGAAGTCCGCGGCGGCCTCCGCGACCAAGAAGCCCGGAGCCTCGGCCGTGCCCGCCTCGCGGGTCGCCGTGACCGTGGAGAACGGTACGGGGATCACCGGCCGCGCCTCCGTCATCGCGGCCGCGCTCACCGGGAAGGGCTTCAGTCCGGAGACGACCACGACCAACGCCCCGGTCTCGGCGACCACGACGACCCTCACCTACGGCACCGGTCAGAAGGGCGAGGCCCGGACCGCCGCCAAGGCCCTCGGGCTGTCCGCCTCGCATCTGAAGCAGGGCACGAGCCCGGGTCTGGTCCTGGTGGTCGGCGCCGACTGGCCCAGCGGCACCACCTACCCCGGCGGATCGTCCGCGTCCGCCTCGGACGACGGCAAGAACGCGGTCGCCGACGCCCACGCCTCCACCGCCGACGAGGCCAAGACCTGTGCCACGGTCAGCCCCTACAGGACGGTCAGCCTCAACGGAGTCCCCATGACTCCGGCGCAGGCCTACGCGGCGGCCCGTGACAAACCGGACTCCGACGAGTGAGGGGACCCGCCACTCATGCGTCGGGGGAGTGCCCGTCGCCGAGGGGCCACGATTCCATGTCGCGGTAGTGGATCGGTCCGCTGCTGCGGCCCACGTTGCTGCCGACCAGGTGCAGACGTTCGGCGGGCCACTCGCGGCCGGTGAAACCGGCGAGTGCCCGGGCGATCTCGCCCGCCGAGGACCGGTCTCCCCTGCGGGCACGGGCCAGCGTCAGATGGGGGCGGAAGGGCCGTTCCTCGAAGACGACCCCGCAGTCCCTCACGATCGTCCGCACGTCCGTGGCGAGCGCGTGCAGTGCGTCGAGGTCTCCGTCGATTCCGCTCCACACCACTCGGTCGTCGAAGTCGCCGCTCCCGCGCAGTGCCAGGGACGGCGGCCGGCGGGCCGCCGCGAGGCCGGCGAGAGGCGGCCGCAGGAGGGGAACGGTCCCGACCGGCAGCTCCCCCAGGAACGCCAGGGTGATGTGCCAGTCCTCGATGCGGTTCCACCGCACGTGAGGGTGCGTGTCGTAGGCGGGGCGCAGCTCCCGGGCCAGCTCTTCCTTCGCGTGGTCGGGCGGGGCGAGGGCGATGAACACGCGGACGGTCGCGGGTGGAGTCTGATCATGCACAGCAGACTTCATACCGCACCTTCCGCCGGTGACGACGCCCTCGCCGTGTGCCGTGGACCACGCCCGGAGGCTCAGCCCTCCTCGCGCAGACCCCACGGCGAGCCGTACTCGTTGAGCAGGTCGAGGAAGGGGCGGGGCGGCAGGGCCTCCGGGCCGAGGACGCCGCTGGCCGACCAGGCTCCGCCCGCGATGAGTTCGAGGGCGATGACCGGGTTGATCGCGGTCTGCCACACCACCGCCTGGGAACCGTACTCGCGCATCGACCACTGGTTGTCGACCACGTGGTAGAGGTAGACCTCGCGGGCCGAACCGTCCTTGGTCCCCTTGACCCAGGTGCCCGCACAGGTCTTGCCGGTCATGCGGTCGCCCAGCGTGGCCGGGTCGGGCAGACAGGCGGCGACCACGTCGCGCGGGGAGACCTCCACCGGCCCGTTCTCCGAGGGGACGGTGACCTTCTTGGTGGAGTCCAGACCCAGCTCGTGGAGGGTCTTCAGCTTGGCGATGAAGTCGTCGCCGAGGCCGTACTTGAACGTCACCCGACGCGTGTCGACCCAGCGGGGGATGAGCAGGACCTCCTCGTGCTCGACGTTGACGCACTCCACCGGACCGATGCCCTCGGGGAAGTCGAAGACCTCCGGCTCACTGAAGGGGGCCGTGGTGAACCAGCCGCGGTCCTTCTCGTAGACCACCGGGGGATTGAGGCATTCCTCGATGGTCGTCCAGATACTGAAGGACGGGGCGAAGTCATAACCCTCGACCGTCAGATCGGCGCCGTCGCGGACACCGATCTCCTCGATCTCGTCGAAGAGTTCGTCGGCCGCGTACCGGGCGAAGACGTCCGACAGTCCCGGCTCCACGCCCATGCCGACCAGCGCCAGCCGTCCGGAGCGCTCCCAGGCGTCGGCCTGTTCGAACTGGGCGTCGCCGAGCTTGACACCGCACTGCTCGTACGGGTCCGTGGCATGCGGCGCGGACAGGGACATCGCCATGTCGAGGTAGTGCGTTCCCGCCGCGCGGGCCGCGTTGAACAGAGGCATCACGAACCGCGGATCGGTCGCGTTGAGGAGCGCGTCGCACCTCTCCTCGGTGAGCGCACGGCGTACCGCGTCCTCGTCGGTGGCGTCCAGGCACAGCGCGCTGAACCGGTCCCCGTGCTCCTTGAGCGCCGCCACGGCCGCCTCGGCGCGGGCGAGATCGTAGTCCGCGACGACCATGTGGGTAAGGAAGTCACGGCGGGCCGCGATCCGAGTGACGGCGGTGCCCACGCCGCCCGCGCCCACGAGAAGTACTCGCATGTCACACACCTTTCGTCGCCGGAGACGATCGCCTCCGGGCTGGACAGATGCAACGGGATGTCCTCGGTTAAGGTCAATCATGTTGGCATAAGGATCGTCGGCGCGCGGTGAGCAGGGAGGGTCGGCATGGCGAAGCAGGTGGTGCCGGAGACGGAGCGGCGCAGGCGCCGGCCGACCCGGCAGGGCACGGTGCTGTCCGAGAAACTGATCGTGCAGACGGCGTTGCGGATGCTGCGGGAGCACGGCAGCACCGGACTGACGGCGCGCAGACTCGGTACGGCACTCGGTGCCGACCCGAGCACCCTCTACCGCTACTTCGCCGGACTGGACGACCTGACCAGGGCCATCGGCGAGGAACTGACGGGACGGGCGCTGGACACCTGGACGGCCACCGGGGAGTGGCGGGCCGACCTGCGGGCGCTCGGCCAGGCCATTCACGCCTCCTACCTCGCCCATCCCCAGGCCGCCGTGCTGACCGCCAGCCGGGTCACCGGCCGGCCGCGGGAGATCGCGGTGGACGAGACGATCCTGGGGATCCTGCGCGGCGCGGGCTTCCCGGACGTGGACGCGGTCGTCGTCTACCACGCGTTCATCGACCTCACCCTGGCCTTCGCGGCCCTGGACGCCGGGTCGCTGGCGCTGACCGACGAGGCCCGCGTGTCGGACGAGGAGATGTGGCAGTCCACGTACGCCGAACTGCCCGCGGACACCCACCCGCACATCGCGGCCACCGCGCGGCTCCTGGCCGGGCGGATGACCCACAGCGCCTATCCCGTCGTCCTCGACACCCTGCTGAACAGCGCGGCCGAACAACTCGCCTGGGCCCGCGCCCGCCGCTACCCCGCCGCGACGAACCCGCGAAATCCCTGAGGCGGACGCTTATGCCAACGCTATTGTTTTGATCAACGGGAGGGAACAGGTCATGTTCGACCATGTCGGCGGGCTGAGTCCGGAAGGGGCCGCGCGCTGGACCGCGCTGGTCGAGGAATGCAGGCCGGTCCTCGAAAGCGAGGGGATGGAGGCCGTCCAAGTCCTTCTCGCCGAGCGGGGATCGAGCGTGTTCGAGGCGATCGCGGTCACCCGGGCCCTGCTGGGAACCCCAGAGACACCGCTTCGTGTGGCCATCGACATCGTGGGCACGAGCCATGCCCGGCAACAAGGCCCCACGGGTACCGGCTGAGCAGCGCCGCGTCGTACAGAAGGGGGACCGAGGCGACACGGACCGACCCGGCAGGCCTGCTCGGAGTCGACGTCGGCCATATGGACACCGCGAGAGTCGGCGTGCTCTGATTCCCAGGGTTGATCTCCAGGAGCACGGCTCCAAGACCCGTGCCATCCCGCACCGCCGCACCGCCGGAGGATTGCCGCAGCCCGACCACTGCTCGCGAGCGGCACGGCATCTCCGGATCTCGACCGGCACAGGGGGCGAGCCTCCCTGCTGAGAGCAGAACGGATGCGCGTATGACGACCGCGTCAAGGACATCAGAGACCGCGAACGCGTCGAGGGCGTCGAGAAGGCGACGGCTGAGACTGGTACGACGACGGGTGAGCGTCGCCGCCGCGCTCGCCGTGTCCGCCGCCATGACACTGACCGGCGCCGACCTACCGGCCGCCGGCGGCGCGCACACCCTGCGCGTCCCGGTCGTCTCCTCGGGGAACGCCCGCTTCGAAATCCTCTCGCCCACGCTGATCCGTACCGAATACGCGGGCGATCAGAAGTTCACCGACGCACCGACGTTCAACGCGATCGGCCGAGACGGGTTCGAGCCTGCCGCGTACAGCGCGACCACTTCCGACGGCTGGCTCACGATCAGAACGAGCGCGATGAGCCTGCGCTACAAGGTCGGCTCGGGTCCCTTCGACGCCCAGAACCTCTCGACGCAGTCGGTGGCAGGCGGCACCCCCGTGACCGCCGCTCCCTGGCAGCGCCTGACGTGCGCGCTCGGCGCCCTGTGCGAGGCCGAGAGCCTGCGTCTCGACGGGGCTTCCGTCGCCTCCGACCACGTCGGCCACACCGGGAGCGGATTCGCCGCCGGATTCGAGGGCACCGGCAGCTCGGCATCCGCTGACATCGATGTCAAAGACGGCGGGACCTACCAGTTCGACCTGCGGTACGCCAACTCCCGCGGCGGAGACGGTCAGACCCGCACCCGTACGCTCACACTCACCGTGGACGGCGGCGCGCCGCAGACGATCTCCCTGCCGGTGACGGCGAACTGGGACACCTGGAGCACCACGTCGGCGAGCGTCCGGCCGGGCGCCGGTCACCACACCCTCGCGCTGACCAGGACCGCCGCGGACTCCGGGGATGTCAACGTCGACAGCGTCGCCCTCGTCCGCTCCGGCGACGCCTACCCGCCCGTCTCCAGCACCGCGATCCTGGACTGCGCGTACGGCACGAGCTGCGAGGCGGAAGCCGGACGCGTCGGCGGTACGGCGATCACCGCCACCGATCACCAGGGCTACGCGGGCGGTGGCTTCGTCGGCGACCTCCACCAGGGATCGAACCTCGCGACCCACGTGGTCGGCGTGCCCGCCGACGGCGTCTACACCCTCCGCATCCGGTACGCCAACGGCGTCGGCGGCGACGGCCTGCACCAGCAGCGCACCGCCACCGTGTCCGCCGCCGGCACCAGCACCACCCTGACGTTCCCGACGACGAAGGACTGGGACGACTGGCAGACGGCCTCGCTGCCCGTCACCCTCACCGCGGGCACCGACGACATCACTCTCGGCTGCCCCGGCACGGCGAGCTGTCACATCAACGCGGACACCGTCTCGGTGGCCGCCTCCGGCACGGCCGCGCCCTCGCCGCACATCGCGCTCGGCGGATACCGCCGGGGCCTCGACGGCGTGACCGGCAACGAGAAATCCGTACCCACCACACCCGGCCTGCTCAACCGGGACGGCTGGTACCTCCTCGACGACACGTCGTCAGCGGTGTACGACGCCGCGGCGCACCGGGCGACCCCACGCCCCGACCACGGCGGCACGCCCTACCAGGACGGCTACGTCTTCGGCTACGGACACGACTACAAGCGGGGACTCACCGACCTGGCCACGCTCACCGGCCCACCCGCACTCCTGCCGCAATGGGCCTACGGCGTCTGGTACTCGGAGTACATCGACCGCACCGCAGCGGACTACGAGAACACCATCCTCCCGGCGTTCCGCGCCGAAGGAACACCCCTGGACGTCCTGGTGACCGACACGGACTTCAAGGCCGTGAACACCTGGAGCGGTTGGGAGATGGACCCCGCGAAGTTCCCCGATCCCCAGGGCTTCTTCGACTGGTCGGCTTCGCAGGGGCTGCACAACACACTCAACGTCCACCCCAGCATCCTCGCGTCCGATCCCCAGTTCGCCCAGGCGCAGGCCACGGCCAAGGGCAAGCTGACCAAGGGGGGTTGTGCCTCGGGTGCCGCCGTCGAGAACAACTGCTACACGTTCGACTTCGGCGACCCGGACCAGCTCAAGGCGTACATGGACCTGCACCGGACCATGGACCGGCAGGGCAACGACTTCTGGTGGCTCGACTGGTGCTGCGACGCGTCGCAGTCGTCACTGCGGGGCGTCACACCCGATGCGTGGATCAACCAGCAGTACGCCACCGCCAGTTCCGCGAACCTCGGCCGCGGCTTCGTCCTCTCCCGCGCCTACGGCTCGTTGCAGGCGGCCGGGTACAGCGGCCAGCAGGGGCTGCCGACCGGGCCGTGGGCCGACAAACGCAGCACCGTCCACTTCACCGGCGACACCTCCTCGACCTGGGGCGCGTTGAAGTTCGAGGTCGGCTACACCCCCGGGGAGTCCGCCGCGACCGGCATGGCGGCCATCACGCACGACATCGGCGGCCACAACGACACGACAGGGCTGGCCGGTTCGGAGACGTACACCGAGGGCGGACAGAGCCGCACCACGCGCAAACTCCCCGACGACCTGTACGCCCGCTGGGTCCAGTTCGGCACGTTCCAGCCCGTCGACCGGCTGCACAGCAACCACAGTGACCGGCTGCCCTGGCAATACGGGCCCGCGGCACGGCAGTCGGCCGACAGGTTCCTCAACCTCCGCGAGAACCTGGTGCCTTACACGTACACGCTCGCCGAGGAGGCGAACCGCACCGGGGTGCCCATCGTCCGTCCCACCTACCTGGAGTACCCCGACGAACCCCAGGCGTACGCGACCGCCGGCAGCGAGTACTTCTACGGCTCCGACCTCCTCGTCGCACCCGTGACCACGCCGGGAACCTCCGCCACCACCTCGGTATGGCTCCCGCCCGGCCAGTGGACGAACTACTTCACCGGTGAGACCTACACCGGCGGCGGCACCCGGGACGTCACCACCGGCCTGGAATCGATGCCGGTCTTCGTCAGGGCGGGCGGCATCCTGGCCACCCGCACCCACGACGTGACCGGCGACGACAAGAACCCGCTGACCGACGTCACGCTCACCATCGCCGCCGGTCGCGCCGGGTCGTTCCACCTGTACGAGGACGACGGAGTCACCAGCCACGAGGGCAGGAGCGCCACGACGGCGATCCGGTACCGGCAGAAGGGGGAGCGGCACACGGTGTCGATCGGTCCGGCGCGGGGCTCCTTCCCCGGTCAGGTCAAGGACCGCCGGTGGACGATCGCCCTCATGGCGGCGCACGCACCCACCAAGGTCTCGGCGACCGGATCGAACCTGTCCCCGCAGGCGTACCACTGGGACGCCGGCTCGAAGGTGCTGACGATCACGCTGCCCCGCCGCAGCGTGCGCGCACCGATCACCATCACCTATCAGTAGGAGTGCAAGTAACCTCCTGGAGCGACCCGAGTCCGGCCGCGGAGCGGCACCACACCGCTCCGCGGCCGGCCGCCTTCGACGGCCCGGCCCGGCGCCGCTGGAGCGCAGTACAAGGTCCCCAGGGAGACACCGACACATGCAGCCGCCATCATCTCCGCCCGTCTCCGCGTCGGAGTCGACGCCGGCGTCGCCGCGGACCGACGGATCCTCCGTCCGGATCGGCGCTCTCGTACCGCTGACCCGGCCCGGCTGGGCCGAGGCGGGCCGCCATCTGCTCGCCGGACTCGAACTGGCCGTTCGTGAGGTCAACGGCACCGGCGGGATCACCGGGAGACCCCTCGAACTGGTCGTACGGGACACCGCGGCCGATCCGCGCAAAGCCGCCGCGGCCGTGGACGAGCTCGCCGGGCTGGGCGTGGCCGCCCTGGCGGGGGAGTATCACAGCGTCGTCGCGCGTGCCGTCGCCATGAGAGCCGACGCGCTCGGTGTGCCGTTCCTCTGTTCTTCGGCGGTTCTCGACACCCTGACCGAGCAGTCGACGCCATGGGTCGCCCGGCTCGCCCCGGCGCAGTCCCACGGCTGGAGGATCTACGCGGACTTCCTTCTCGGCGCGGGTCACCGTCGCGTCGCCGTGGCGACCGAACCGAGCGTCTATTGGGCGTCGGGGGCGGGCATCCTGCGCAACCGCCTCGCCCCACACGGCGGTTCCGTCGTCGAACTCGACATGCGCGCGCTGACTCCCGCGGCCGTGTGCGACGAACTGGCCGGTCACGGCGTGACGGCACTGCTTCTCCTGGTCGGGCATCCGGAGCCCGCCGTGTCCATCGTCGAGGCGGTCCGTCGCGACGAGCGGCTGCCCGGGATGATGATCGGCGCCCCGGCCGGGCAGCCGGAGTTCACCGAGTGGGTCACGCGGTCGGGCCCCGACGGAACCGGCGTCCCGTTCCTGCGCTATCTGCCGGAGCGCCTGAGTTCCCTGGGTGCGCGTATCGAGTCGGCCTTGCGCGAGGGGCTGGGCGGGGCGCCCTCCTTCGTCGCCTTCGAGGGCTACGACACGGTCACCGTCCTCGCGGACGTCCTGCGCTCCGAGGGCACGGACGGAGATCGTATTGCCGCGGCCTGGCCGGGCGTCGATGTGGAGGGGAGCCGCGGGAGGATCCGGTTCTCCCGTGTGCCGGGCATCGGCGTATGGCAGTGGGCGTGGGCGCCGGTCCAGGTCGTGGAGCGGGACGGGGCCGACCTCGATCAGTTCCGGGTCCTGCACTCCGGTTGACGCTGATCAGTTCGGGGTGGGAGCGCCCCGGTCGCCCGGCACGGCGGTCGCTTGCCGCGCCGGGCACTCCGCCGGGACCCGGACGGGCCGGGAAGTGGCCTTCGAACGTCTCAGGCCGAGGGAGCAGCGGTGATGTTGACCATCCACTCGACGCCGAACCGGTCCGTGCACATGCCGAACGTGTCGCCCCACATCTGCTTCTCCAGCGGGACCGACACCTTGCCGTCGGCGGACAGCTTGGCCCAGTAACCGCGCAGGTCCTCGGCGTCGTCGCCGCTGAGGCTCACGGCGAAGTTGTTGCCGGCTGTGCGCTCCATTCCCGGCGGGACGTCGGCGCCCATGATGGTGAAGCCGTTGGGAGCTTCCAGCATGCCGTGCATGA
This sequence comes from Streptomyces sp. NPDC096324, assembly GCF_044763015.1. Classification (NCBI taxonomy): domain Bacteria; kingdom Bacillati; phylum Actinomycetota; class Actinomycetes; order Kitasatosporales; family Streptomycetaceae; genus Streptomyces; species Streptomyces sp. NPDC096324. The sequence continues at coordinate 386,050 of NZ_JBIWFK010000006.1, forward strand.
TCTTGTCGGCGAATCCGGGCGGCGCCTCGGAACCGAAGGCGCCGAACTCGTTGAGCGCCAGCTCACCGCCGAAGACCTCCTGATAGAAGGTCAGGGCCTGCCTGGCGTCACCGGAGAAGCTGATGTAGGGATTGAGACGAGAGCCCACGGAAGATCCTTTCGTGACGGTACGTCAGAGATGCACCCTAGCCGTGAGGCGCTCGGCCGCCAGGCATCCGGGCCCGACGGCGCGCGCTGCAGTCGTCCACTCGCCCTGGGGAACGTCACCGGCCGGACGGTGATCGCCGTCAACTGCCCACCGCTGACCTCCGGTGCGGGATACAACAGACGCTTTTTCAACTTCACGCTCACCCGTCCGGCGCGCCGCCCGTCGTACGCCGGCGCCGCCTTCGGGCTCGACCGCACTCACCGGTCCGCGGTGAACCCGTCCCTGCTCAGCGGGCCGTACGCGATCACGTACACCGGCGCCGGGCTGTGGACGTACAACCGCGCCGGTGTCGCCGACGGGCGCTTTCTGCCCGTGGGCCCCCTGCCGGGCAGAGGAATGCTGCCCGCCGGCACGTACCGGCTCGAAATGTAGAAGCTGACCTCTCCACTGGGATCACTCGGCACTCCGTGGTTCAACGTCCTCGTCGTCATCACCTGAGCCGCTCCGCGGCCGCGGGCCCCTGGCCACGTGGGGAGAGGCGTTGGCCCGCCGACTCCTGTGAGCCCGGCACTCGCGAAGGGGCGGACTTCTCGCCGGTCACGGCGACAGCGGCGTAGGAGGGCGGCCACGCGTACGATCAACCCGTACCCCCTCGCAAGGAGTTCCGCCCGGTGACCGCAGTCGTCCCGCCGCCGCGACCCGTCGCCGGTCTCCTCCGCGTGCAGCGGCTCACCCGCGTCGAGGACGGCGAGGAGTTGAACGCGCTGTTCTGGCGGGCGGGCGCCGGATGGCGGATGGTCAGCAGCGCGGTCCTCGGCGGCGGCATCGCGGAACGCGGGTGGGTCCTGAACGCCCAGGTCTCCCACGGCTACCGGCGCACCGACCCGGCCCGGCACCTCGCCGACCTGGCCCGTACCGTCGGCGCGCGCGGGCCCGGGGTCGGACTGATGACGGCCGCCGACGTCAGCCGGTACGCCGACGCCCACGACAGCGGTGTGGACGCGGTCGTGACGGCCGGGCTGGGGGTGCGGGGCTGGGCCGCGGCCCCCGCCGAGCCCGTCCGCCGTCCCGCGGCGCCGGGCACGATCAACATCGTCGCGGCGCTTCCCGTGGCACTCGGTGACGCCGCTCTGGTCAACGCGGTGAGCACGGTCACGGAGGCCAAGGTGCAGGCTCTGCTCGACGCCGGGTACGACTGCTCCGGCACGCCCACCGACGCCGTGTGCGTCGCCGCCCGCACCCCGCGTCCGGGGGAGGAGACGCACGCCTTCGCCGGACCCCGCTCCCTGTGGGGTTCCCGCCTCGCGAGAGCCGTGTACGCGGCCGTGCGCGCGGCGGCCGCCGAGGCGTGATCCCGGTCGCCGGGCCGCGGGCGCGTGCCCACAACAAGTTTCCGGCAGTGCAACCGTTCAGCCCCTGAAGATGTCTACGCTAGTGAAATAGTGTGTCCCCTTCACCAGGAGCAACTGGGGGCGTCATGCACCACCACCCATCCCGCGCAGCCATAGTCGCCGGCACCATTCTCGCCGCCGTCGGCGCCACGATCCCCGCCTCCGCGGCCGCCACGCCGAAGGCGGCCGCCACACCTACGTCACCCGCCCGTGTGGTCAATGCCCGCTGGGCCGGGCACTGCACCTACGACCGGCTCGTCATCGACATCCAGGGCGGTACGCCGTCCGTCGCCGTGAGCCGGGTCAGCACCCTCCGCTACGACCCCTCCGGCAGGAAGGTCCCGCTCGCGGGGAAGTACTTCCTGAACATCAGGCTCTCTCCCGCGGTCGCGCACAACAGCGCGGGCAACTCCGTGTACCGGGGGCCCAAACTGGTGAAGATCCCGTTGTACAAGCTGAAAGGCCTGGCGCTGACCGGTGACTTCGAAGGAGTCGTCTCCTTCGGAACCGCGTTCCAGACCAAGCCCTCGTACAAGGTGCTCAAGCTGCACAGCCCCGAGCGCGTGGTCGTGGACTTCAGCCACGCCAACCGCTGCGGCTGACGGCTGCCTCGGACGGCGAGCCCGGATCCTCTGCCGAGGTCCGGGCTCGCCGCCGTTCACGCCCAGTTCGGCCGGGTGCCGACCGCTCCGGCGTGCAGGTCGTACAGGCGCTGGAACTCGCCGGACGGCAACGACGCTCCGGATCGGCGGAGGTTCGCGAGCGGGATCTCCCGGGTCTCGCTGTACTTGGCCCAGCTCTGCCTCCCGGCCGGGTCCCACGTGGACGCGCAGGCCAAGGGCGTGAAGCGATGACGGCTTTCCTTGGCCTGGCTGGTGACGTAGAACGCGATGACTTCATCGGGACGGACGGACTTGATGATGACCGGACGGTCCTTGACCGTCCCGGCGTCCTCCACGAACGCAAGGGCCGCCCACCAGACGTCGCCCGGCTCGGGAGCGGCGCCCCTGTACTTCCTTGCCGAGCGGATCTTGAACCAGATCCACGCTTGCGCGACCTGTGTCCCGCCGCGTCCCACCGTTCCCTTCTCGTCCGCCAACACCGTGGTGCAGACTGCTCGTTGACGTGCAGAAGAGGGCGGGGGGAGCCGGTCGTGCGGCAGGATCTGGTGGTGAACCTGGCGGCCTCGCTGCTGGCCTTCGGCGTCGGCTGGCTCGGCCGTGCCCTTGTCCACTACTACCGGACGAGGATGCCGGCGGCGCGGGTGTGGCGGCTCGATCGCGACAGACGTGTGGTGATGGTCGTAGGGGAGTCGGGTGGACCGACCTCCGCGTACCCGAAGATCCCGGAGACCGACGCCCTCGCGGCCATGAATCTGCGGCAGTTCCTCTCCCAGGACCTGGGGCTCCACGAGGCGGCGACCGTCAGGGCCAGGGCGTTCGCCATGGCGTCGGACGCCGAGGAGAACCTGGTCGTCATCGGCGGGCCGGTACACAACGGCATCTGGACACTGCTGACCGACCGGCTCGAACCGCCGTACGTGTTCCGGCAGTTCCCGGAGGAGTACCGGATCGTCGCCGTGGACAGCGGCGAGGAGTACGGAGAGTCGGACGTGGACACCGCGACCCTCGTGGACCACGCCGTCGTCGTGCTGGCGCACAACCCCTTCGCTGCCGGGAGCCGTCTGATCATGATCGCGGGCTGCGCCCTGCTGGCCACCTCGGGAGCGACCCAGCTCTTCGCCCGCGGTGAGATCCGCGCCCTGGCCAAGGCGTACGACACGACGTCGCCGCTTGCGCTCGTGGTGCGCGTGGAGAGTGTCGGTGGATACGTACGCCGGCCCGAGGTCGTGGCGGCCGCCAACTTCACCCAGGCCCCGGCCACCCGCACCAGTCCGGCCCCGCGGCCTGTCTGACCTCCTCGGCCCGGCCGACGGTCCTGCCCTTACGGGTGTCACGTGGTCGCCGGGCGCGAGGGTCCGGCAACCACGACCGTGGCCCTCGTCACCGAGGCGTGGTTCAGGACACCACGGGAGCGACGTCCGTGACCTCGCTCAGCCGGACGGTGCACAGCCCGCGGGACTCGCTCTTCACCTCCGTCACCCTGAGCTGGGTACCCGGCGTGAGGATGTATTCCTCCTCGCCGGTGAAGGCGGAGAAGCGCTTGATCCCGACCGCCCGGGCCGGCGTCACCTCGAAGAGGGTTCGCTTGCCGCGACTGCCCAGGAACGCCCTGGCCACCGTCAGCTCGGAGGTGCACGAGGAGACGCCCCACCAGGTCACTGTCCGGCCCACCGGGTACTGCGCCCGAAGGTCCAGTGACACTCCGCGCCACAGCGGCTGTGTGTAGGCCGGCAGCTTCGAGACCGCCGAGAACAGCAGCCGCAGGTACGGCAGGTAGGGCATGACCCTGGTGCGGTCGGGGGAGCGCAGGACGCTGTTGATCTCGCGGTAGAACGCCGACTCACAGGTGTAGAGGTGGAGCGCGGCGATCGCGTCGGCGGACGGGCCGACGTCGGCCACCTGGTCCGCCCGCCGCTTGCCGAAGTCACGGGAGCGCCGGATGTGCCCGGCGAGCCCGGACAGTGCCGCGGAGACCGGGGCGACGGCGTCCTGGAAGTCCATCAGCGGGGTGTCGAAGACACCGGTGATCGCGGGCAGGACCAGGCCCTCGTCCTTGACGCTGGTGAGGCGATCCAGATAGAGCTGGTGCAGGCTCATGGTCGACTCGATGAAAGCGCCCATGCGTGCGGCGACACCCCCGTCCGCATCGCCCGCGCCGACCGCCGTCCCGTTCCACCCCTTGCTCGGCAGCCAGTCGATGGCGTCGGCGCCCAACGAGGCCAGAGCGTCGTTGACCTGGGTGAAATGGTCGCCCTCGCAGAAGATGTCGCCCTGTGCCGCCGGGTTGGCGTGGTCCAGGTGCCGCACCTCGACGTCCGGGTACTTCTGCTGGAGCCGCAGGACGACCCGCTTCAGGCTGCGGGCGTGCGCCCCCCACCACGCGAACACGACCCCGCGGTCCTCCTCGGCCGCGTTCTGCTTGGCCTTGAGGATCTCCTCGACGATCCGCTCGGCGACCGGCCGCCAGAACGCCGTGTGCTGGTCGGCCCCCATCGCCCCGTCACCGCTCGCGGTCAGCGACGCGTTCAGCAGGAGCACGCCCTGTGTCAGCATCGCCTGGAACCACTCCGGCGGCTGGACCGTGTCCCGCTCCTTCAGCAGCGTCCGCACGTCGGCGATCGGGGTCTTCTTGGCGATGCCGTACTTCCACATCGCCGCCGCCTTGATGAGGCACCGGATGCTGACGACCCGGCCGAACTGACTGTCCTTCCAGTCGCTGAAGGTGTTGTCGAACATGGCTATGCCGGTGGCGCTCTCCGGCCGCGGATACGGATTCTGGCCGAAGACCACGACCTTCCACTTGTGCGGCGGGTTCGGCTTGAGCGCCTGGAACGTCAGCTCGCGGACCGGGACCACCTCAGGGCCGCGGCCCTTCCCGATGAACCGCGCGGCGTCCGGCTGCGCCTCGATGACCGGCTTCAGCAACGGAAGCCAGGACTCCCCGCCGCCGTCGAAGAGCTCGGTCAGGGCGAGGGGGTCGTTCGCAGCGGACTGGGGCTGCGGCGTCTGACCCGGCGCGGGGGCTCCGGTCGTCGATCCGGTCATGGAGGAGGTGCTTTCACTCGTCGTGGCAGAAGGAGCGGAGGGACCGGGAGTTCCCGGCGCCGGCACGGCGGACGCCGGTGGCACGATGCGCACCCGCTGGTCGACGGGCGCGTTCTCGATTCCGTGCGCCTGGGAGATGATCGTGGAGCGCAGCTCGTCGTCGTCCTCGAACCAGTGGTCGTGGAACAGCGTGTAGCCCGTCCACATCAGATTGGCGCACACCCGCGCCGGCACCTGGCCGGTCTGCGCACCCAACCCGACCAGCGCCACGGACCGGATGCTGCCCGGCTGCTTCCGGTTCTGCCGGTGGACGGCCTGAAAGGCGGCCGCGCACGCCAGCGCCACGTTCAGCGTGGCACTCACATTCTGCGAGGACCCCACCATCGTCGGCGTCGATATCAGGTAGCGGGGAACGGTCGCGCCGGACGGGACGCACACCGCGCTGCCCACCGGCATGGGTCCGGCGAACCGGTCACGGATCGCCCGCTGGACGCGCACCTGGATGCCGGTCCCCAGATACCGCTTGATGACGGCGTCCACCCCGCCGTCCATGCGGCCCCGGGAGTTGGTGGGGGTGACCCAGGCGTCGACGTCCTCATCGAGGATCGAGCCCCTGCGGATCTCGATGCCGGGGGTGTCGGCGAACGCGGCGCGCCACGCCTCCACCACACGCTCGTTGACGTCCGTCAGCACCACCCTGAGCGCGGGCAGCACAGTGCTCTCGGTCATCGTCCACTCCTGTCGTGCACCAGCGGTTCCAAGACACCGAACGTATCGCCCACCACTGACAACGCAGCCCGGACAAGGGGTCCATGACCTGCCGTCAAGCGACGGCTCGCGGTACGCGCCGAGACACCCGCACCATCAGAGCGGCCACCGTCTCGTCCACCACCGTGACCACCCGAGTGACGACGTAGGGATTGGACCCGTGTGGGTCAGGCAGCGCGGCAGGCGCAGCGCGAAGGGGCGGGCGAGCGCCGTGACTTCCGGCTGCTCGCCCGCCCCGGTCCCCCGGAGGGGTACGGTCGGCCGCTCCTACGGCGCGATCTCGAACCGCGGGGGCTGAAGACCCGCCAGACAGGAAGTGTCCGCCGACAGCGGCCTGTCGAAGAACGACTGCGTGATCGTCTGCGCGCAGGGTGATTCGGCGAAGGCCACATGGGCGACGTACGGGATGGTCACGGTGGTGGCGCGCGGCAGAGTGCGTGCCACGTACGGGCCGTTGCTCGGTGCCGTCTGTGCGTCGAACCCGGCCGACATGACCAGGGTGGGGATGTCACTGCGCACCACGCTGCGGACGGCACGCGGTTGCGCGGGAACGTTCCAGGCGCGGCAGTCGTCGCGGAGGAACGGGAGCTGCGGCGCGCTGGCGAGGACGGAGCGGGGGAACGTGGGGAACAGGCGCCGTCCTGCCCGGAGCACCTCGGCCTCGGTCTCGTACGGAGTCCACTCGCCGCAGAAGACGCCGTAGGCGAGCCCGTGCGCGACCCGGCCGACGGCCTGCGGGCTGAGCTTGCCCCCGGCCCACTGCTCGGCGATGCGCTGCGGGTTGCCGTGCGCCAACTCGTCGATGGAACGCGGTACTCCGGACGCCACGTGGGTGGCGGAGGTCAGCCAGGTCACCAGGGTTCCGCCGTCGATGACGACCTTCACCGGTCCGGGCTGTCCGGGGAGGGTGACGTGGGTGGTGACCGGATGGGCTTCGAGCTTGCTCACCAGGCCCTGGAAGGTCCTCGACAGATGGGGATAGCGCCGGTTGCACGCGGGCTGCTGCGCGCAGGCCGCGAACAGGCCGTCGAAGCCCTCGCGCGCGGCCTTCCAGGTGACGGCGCCCCCGGCCAGAGACGGCGGCAGCACACCGTCGATGCCGACCGATCGCACGCCCTGCGGGTGCGTGCGCATGTAGGTCAGGGCCAGGTCCGTGCCGTACGAGATGCCGAACACGTTCCAGAGTCTGATGCCCAGGGCGATGCGCAGGTCGGCGTAGTCGGCGGCGCTCTCGGTGGTGTTGTAGGCGCCGAGGTCCTTGGTGCGCCGCACGAGTTGGTCGCGGCAGGCGCGCGTCGCCCGGACGTGCAGACGTCCGGTGGAGGGGGCGTCGTAGACCAGGCCGACGACGCGGGCGTTGAACTCGTCGATGTTCGGGCAGGTGAGCACCGGATCGGCGGAGTAAGTCCCGCGCTGGGACATGAAGATGACGTCCCGGTCGCGGTTCAGGCCGCCGTCGACCGCCAGTTGGGCCTCGGAGACGGCGTCGTCGCCGGGCCCGCCGGCGAACCACACGATCGGGTCGGACGCGTGTCCGCGGGTGGCGGCCGGCACGATGGCGACGGAGAGGGTGATCTTCCGCCCCCGGGGGCGGGAGCGGTTCTCGGGCACGGTGAGCGTGCCGCAGTGCGCCCCGTCCAAGGCCGGGACGGGGTCCGCGGTCCGTGGACAGGGGCCCGGTACGAAGCGGGAGTGGCCGGCGGTCCGGGCGACCGTGCCCGGAGTCGTCGTGGCGCCGGGGTCTGCCTCGGCGGGGGAGGCGGCGAGACCGGCGACCAGAAGGCCGGCCGTGGCCCCCGCCAGCGCGGCGGGAAGCCGTCGCGCGGTGCCGCGGTGGCGCGGCGGACGGATGGACGTCATGACTTCTCCAGGGCGGGGACGATGGTGAACGGCTTCGGCGTCAGGCCCGCGACACAGCGGGTGTCGGGCGCGGTGGGACGCGTGAGGAACGAGGTCAGGACGCTCGCCGCGCACGGTGACTGGGGGACCACCCAGTGGCCGATTCCGGGAATCAGCACCGTCGTCGAGCGGAACAGCGTGCGGGCCGCGTACGCGCCCCAGCGGGCTCCGGTCTTGGCGTCGAAGGTTCCCGAGAGCACGAGCGACGGCACGTTGCTCACGGTCGTCACCCGCTGGACCGCGGTGCGGTCCGGGACGTTCCAGACGCGGCAGGCCTCGTGCTGGAAGGGGAGCTGGGGTGCCTGGGCGAGCACCGAGTCGGGCCATCCGGGGAAGGCCCGGCGGCCGGCCGCCAGGAGGTCGGCCTGCGAATAGCCCGGCACCCACTCGCTGCAGGCCACGGACTGGGTGAGACCGTACGCGAACTCGCCGATGACGGGTGTGGCGCCGGCGGCGCGGGCCCGTGCGAAGCGCTCCGGATTGCCGTGGGCGAGTTCGTCGAGCGCCGCGGGCACGTCGATGGCCGGGACCGCGTTGCCGACGAGCAGATTGACGAGCGCGCCCCCGTCGAGGACGACCTTGACCGGCGCGCCTCCCGCGGGAGGCTGTGCCGTCACCGTCAGGGGGTGTGCCTCCAGCCGCCGGACCTGCTGGGTCAGCGTGCGCGAGAGGTTCGGGTAGCGCGTCCTGCACGCCGGCTGGGCCGCGCAGGCGGCGAAGATGGTGTCGATCCCTTCCTGGGCGCTGTCCCAGGTCCACGGCAGACTGACGATCTGGGGAGGTACGACCGAGTCGATCGCCAGCGAACGGATCCCCTGGGGGTGGCGGCGGAGGTAGGTGAGACCCAGGTCCGTGCCGTACGAGTACCCGTACACGTTCCACCGGTGGATGCCGAGCGCCTTGCGCAGGTCGGCGAAGTCGGCGGCGTTCTCGGTGGTGTTGTAGGCGCTCAGGTCGATGCCCTCGCCCGCGAGACGGTCCCGGCACTGTTTGGTCGCGCGCACCAGGCGCCGTCCGGTCGACGGTGCGTCGTAGCGCAGTCCGACGGCCTCTGCGTTGAAGCGGTCGAGCTCCGGGCAGGCGAGGTTGGGCTGCGCGTACAGCGTTCCGCGCTGGGTCATGACGATCAGATCGCGGTCCTGGTTCACGCCCGCGCCGATCACGAACGGCATGTCCCCGAACGCGTCGCCCCCGGGACCGCCGGCCATGAAGACGACCGGATCCGCGCCCGGCTTCGCCGAGACGGCCGGGATGATCGCGACGGCCAGCCGGATCGTCCGCCCGCCGGGGCGGGCGCGGTTCTCGGGAACCTCCAGGAACCCGCACCGCCCCGGGACCGGCTCGGGCGTATCCGGGCACGGGCCGGGCACGAACCGTGCGGACGCTCCGGGGCGCGGCCCGCCCGCGGGGGCAGCCGCGGCGTGACCGGGTGTCGGGGCCAGGACACCGACGAAGGCGAGGCCCGCGGCGGCGACGGCCACCCTGGTACGTGTCTGCCGGGAGCGTTGCCGCGCGGAACGGGACGGCGTCCGCTTCGGGGCGGATCCGGAACCGCTGTCGTGTTCTTCGTCCCCGCGCCGGCCACCGCGTTCGCCCTTGAGACCGCCATCGTCGCCGCCCCTTCGCCGGCCATCGCCATCCTTCTTGCGACCGCCACCGTCATCGTCGTGCCCGGTGCCGCCGTTCCGGCTTACGCAGTTCCCGCCGTCGCCGATACCGCCGCTGCCGGTCCTCGCGCTCCTGCCTCGGCCGCTCCCGCGAACGGTCGGCGGACAGCCCGTTCTGATGCGCTGTTCCCTCATGCGATCCCGTTTCTCTGACGTCCCCGGTTACGCCGACGTCGCGACGCAGGGCAGGGCTCCGCCCGCCACCGCCTGCTGCGGGCGGGCACCACGTGGGTCAGCCTGAGCGCGGGGACGGACGTCCACCACTCATGGGCTCCACTCGGAGCAGTCCTTGATCGAGGGGCGCTTTCGCGGGCTCGCGGCCGCGACGGGGCCCCCGTTCGCGGCGGAGGCGCTGGTCGACGGCGTCTTCACCGGGTCCTTCTCGGTGACCACGGCACCGGCGGCGAGGAGCGTCGCGGCGGAGAGGCTGCCCCAGAGGGCGGCGGGTCCGTGGGGAGCGAGCGCGGTGATGACCGCGGGGGAGACGGCGAGGCCGAACCCCGTGGAGAGCTGGAAGCGAGCCAGGGCACGTCCCATGACCCGGTCCGGGGCGAGCGCGGTGACGAGCGCAGTGGAGCTGCCCGCGTAGACGATCTCGCCGACGGTGCAGACCACGGACACCGCCGCGACCGCCGGGGCACCCCGGCCGGGCCCCAGGGAAGCGGCCGCGAGGAAGCCGAGGTACGACACGGTCAGCACCACACCGCCGAGCGCCAGAACCCTCCGCCTGGGAAAACGGGACAGGAACACGGTGACCGGAACCTGCAGAGCGACCACCAGCACCGTGTTGGCCACGAAGACGGCGGCCGACCAGACGGGGGACGCGTGCAACTGTGTCACCAGGATCAGCGGGAGCGCTATTTCGGGGACATTGAGGCAGAAGACGTAGACGACGTTGGCGGCCAGCAGCGCGCCCATCCGGGGTACGGGCTCGCGCCTCCGGTCCTCGACCAGAAGCGTGGCCGGACGCGCGTGAACGTGCACCGACCAGGCCAGCGTCGCCGCGACGAGATAGGCGAGACCGGTGACGAACGCCAGCACCCGCAACGTCTCGATGCCGCCCGCCAGACACGCGGTGGCGACGAGCCCGCCCGCGCCGAGTCCGGCGTTGCGCACAGCCCGGCCCGCGGCGAGCGCGGCGTCACGTTCCCGGCCGTGGGCGACCGTGGCCACGAGAGCGGCGTGCGCGGCCGGCCAGGCCTGGTTGCCGATGCCGAGGAAGAGGGCCGCTGTCGCGAACAGCCAGGCGTACCCGGCCGAGTCGGCCAGGAGCAGTACGACGCCGAGCACCCGCACGAGCATCGACGCCGCGACGACCGTGCTGCGTGCTCCGCGGTCCAGCCACCGGCCCACCACGGGCATGCACAGCAGACCCACGACGACACCGACCGTCATGGCGGTGCCCGTCACCGGTGCCGACAACTTCGACACCTTCACCCCGTACAGGAGCAGAAAGGGGCGCAACAGGCCGGTGCCCAGAGCGTCCACGGCCAGCGCGAAGGCATAGCGGGGGCCTCCGGAGGCGCGGACGAGCGCGCGGGACCGGGCCTTGCCGTTGATTTCCATGACGCCAAGGGAGGACCGGACCAGGGGTGTTGGGCACGCGAGTTGACGGAGGTCATCAACCGGCGACGCCGTCGGCCGTCTCGTCGGGGATCCTGGGGCGGTGACATTGAGGATCGACATCGGCGGACTGCCGTACGAGCGCCTGCGGTTCGCCGCCTCCCCGCTGGCCGAGCTGACCGCGATGCTGCATGTGCTGGCCGAGCCCGGACATCATCCCCATCTGGCCGACTGGGCCGGCCAGGTATGGGCCGCGATGCGGCCGGAGCCGGCCGAGCGGCTGCGGGAGGCCGACTTCCTGTGGCGCTCCTCGCAGGCCGACTTCCTGCTTCCCGCCCGGCCTCGGCCGACCCTCGCCGAGGAACTGGACGACGTGGACCGGATCGACGACGAGACGTATGTGACCGCCGCGCTCGTCACCACCTGTGGCAGCAACCGGCTCCACTTCGGCGCGCCTTCACCGCTGACCGACGAGAGCGCGCGGGAGCGGGCGTTGGACGTGGCCCAGGCGCGTGGGGTCCGGCAGGAGGCTTTCGCGGAACGGCTGCTCGCCGATCCCGCCGCGGTACGGGCACGGGTGCGTGACACGCTCGAACAGTGTGCCGGGGCGTTCTTCGACGCGGCCTGGACGGATGTCGCCGTGCGGCTCGCCTCCGATCTGCGCCTGAAACACGACCTGTTGAGGCGCCAGGGCGTCGAGGCGACTCTCGCGTCGGTCTCCAGCGCGATCACCCTGGCACCGGACGGCCGGTGCATCGTGGTGGACAAGGTCCAGGACAAGGCGACCACCGCCCAGGACACCGGAGTCACCTTCATTCCCAGCGTGTTCGGCAGCCCGCATCTGGCGGTGGTGCACGCACCCGGCTGGCAGCCCGTGGTGCAGTACCCGGTCGCCGAACCGCGTCCGTCGGAGCCGGTGTCATTGGAGACGGTCACCCTACGGTTGGAGGCGCTCGGCCATCCGGTGCGGCTCCGGCTGCTGCGCACCCTGGCCCGTGGCCCGCACACCACCCGCGAACTGGCCCACGCCTGGGAACTCACACCTCCCGAGGTCTCCCGGCACCTGGCCGTCCTCCGGCGGGCCGGCCTGCTGACCTCCCGGCGCCAGGGGCGCTACGTCCGCTACACCCTCAACCTGCCCGATCTGACGGCACTGGGAGCCGACTTGCTGGCGGCCGTACTGCGCTGAGCGGCTTCGGTGCCCGCGAGCGGGTGTGAAGTCGCCGCCCCCGGTTGCACGGGCCCGTGGTCGGCACACCTACGATGCCTTCGCTCCTGCGCAACCGACATGGAGGGGGAGTCTCGTGGCCGACCTGGCAGCGATGGCTCCGGCCGAACCGTGGAAGCTCGGCGGTGGCTTCCGGATCGCCGCTGTCAGCGAAGCCGTGAACGTCATGTCGAGCTCGCTGCGGCGAGGTGCGGGTGACCACTCCACCGCCGCGACGTCCGTGGCCAACCTCATCGACAACAGGTTCAACGCGGCTGACGTGGCCGGGACGCAAGCGGCCGAGCTGCTGATGCGCGCGGGCCAGGACCCGGACAGGATCACATGGTGGACGCGGGACCATTGAGCTGCCGCGGTGGGTCCGCGCGCCGCGCGTGGACCCACCGCCCTCCGGGCCGGGCGTCCGTCAAAGCGACGGCGCGGCTCCGCCCGGACCGACGGCGCGACCGTCGAACCAGGCCTGGGCCGCCGCGCGTTCGGCCCGGGTCGGCTTCGGGTTCAGCTGGTCCGGGTTGCGTATCAGGAGGTGATCGCGGGCGGCTTGCAGTCCGATGGCGCGGGCCTCCGGCGACAGGCCGGGGTGGTCGGCGACCTCCACGGCTCGCTGCCACCAGCTCCGGTTGTGGGGGCTGATGGAGTAGTGCCACAGCGGCTGTTCGGGGTCGGCCACACCGATCAGCACCCGGCGCAGGACGTGACCGTTGATGCCCGGGCTGCCGAGCAGCCTGTCGGCCACGAGCAGCGGGTGCTCCCCGTCGAGGCGGGCCCGGACCAGGACCCAGGTCATCAACTGGCCCACGTCGTGCGAGGGTGAGGTGACGAAATCCCACAGCTCGGCGGCCTTGGCCTCGTCGGGGGCGCCGAGGTGCGTGAGGAGCCGCACCTTGTCCTTCCACACCGGCCGGGCTCCGTTCCACCAGGAGACCAGTTTTCCCGCGGCCGGATGGTTCAGATCCAGGGCGAGGCAGGTCAACGTGACGAGCGGGTGGCGCCACTCGGTGTACGTGGTCCGGTACGTCTTGGTGAGGTCCTTGAGACGACGCGGCAGCAGCGCCTCGACATCGGCCTCCGTGGCTCTGCCGTGGGCGAGGAGGAGTTCGAGGCAGAAGCCGAGGCCCTGCAGACCGGTGGCCGGGTCGGCCACCCGCTCCCGCAACCAGCGCACATCGGTGTCGGTGAGCGTCCGGTACCGGTGCCACGCGCGGCTCAGCACCCCCTCGGAGGCGGTGAGATCGGTGCCGGTGCCGGACAAGAGCCCGTCACGGACGGCCTCGTAGCGCTCCACGGCGGCCAGTACCTCGGCGGTGTCGGTGCCGACGAGCACGGAACCGCCGGGCCGGAGCGCCTCCTCCCGTACGAGATCAACCTGGTCACGGGCGGCGCCCGCCGCGAGGACGCGCAGGGCACGGGGCAGCCGTTCGTCGGCGCCGAAACGGACCGCCGTGAGCGCCGCGTAGGACAGGCCGGTGTGATGGTCCGCCCCCGTCTCCCGGCGCCAGTCGGCCGTGACGGCCCCGATCAGCGCGTCGTACAACCCGCGTAGGGAGGTCTCCGGGGTGCCGGACGTGGTGAGTTCCGCCGCGAGGTCGGCCGCGGCCCGTACCGCGTCGGGCTCGCGGAGCGAGCGATGCAGCGAGAGCCAGGCGTAGACCGAAGAGCGGTCGCCCGCGAGCGCGAACTCCCGCACCGCGGCCAAGCCCCGCTCGGACGGCACCTGCCGCAGGACACCGGACGCCCCGGCGCCGAGTTCGGAGACCAGCTCCCACGCCTCCTCACGGCCGTGGCGCAGCAGAGCGTGGAGCAGTTCCCGCCAGGCCCGCCACGCCGTCAGCGGCCCTTCAGGCTCCAGCCGCCAGGCGGTCAGCAGCCGGTCCATCGCGTCGGCCGTGAGTTCGTCCCGCCGCTCCAGCGCGACCACGAACCGCGTCGCGGCGGCGAGGTCCAGGGGATCGCGCAGCCGGTCGTGGAGCCACGCGGCCTCGGCCGGTGACAGCGGTCGGTACCGGAGAGAGGGAGCGCCGCGGTCCACCGGTTCGTCCAGCGTCGCGAGGAACTGGCGCACGCCGTCGAGGTCTCCGGGGTCGGGCAGGCCGGCCTCGTCCCGGGGGGTGATCCGGTCCAGCCGGAAGGCGCTCTTCGGCCCGCCGTCGACGACCCGGAAACCGGTCGGTCCCTCGCCCAGTCCGGCGGCGACGGTGGCGTGATCCCCGCCCCAGTGCAGCAGCAGCTCGCCTGTCAGGGAGCCGGAGCGGTCGAAGGCACGCCGGTGGGACTGCCAGTGCCAGTACGCGAAGGAGGCGGGGCCGCTGTGTCCCCTCGCCGCGAGCAGTTCCGCCGCGTCACCGTGGCCCTCGGACTGCGTGTAGCGGGCCCGGCTCGGCGGCGGCAGCACGAAGAACCCGTCCCCTTCGAGCTCCTGCCACCAGGCCTTGATCACGCCGAGATCCGAGCGTCGCCGCGTCGTACGCTGCCCGGGCGGGGCGGTGTCGGGGCTGGTCACGTGCTGCTCCCTGGGGTTTCGGGATCCCTCCCGGACGAATGTTCCATCCGGGACTCACCCTGCCACAGGGCTCTGACATCTCCTTCCGCGCCCGGTCCGCCCGGTGCTCAACGGGTGTGCCCGCTCCGGTCGTTCCGCCGGTCCGTGCCTCCGGTCCTCGTCCGCCACGTGGCCGGCCGGCTCAGTACCCGCTGATCCGGGCCACGAAGTATCCGGCCACGATCACCGAGCCCACGACGATGAAACTGAGCCAGACATAGGGGTGTTCCCATATCCCACCGTCGGGCTTCTCCTGGTGTGCTTCGGCGATGGAGCCCTCGACGGGCGGGGTCTCGCCTGGTGGTACGAGTGGATGTGTCATACCTCAACGGTCCGTCCGATGGATGGACACCGCATCTTCGTGGCGGACCCGGGGCGGCCTCTTGCGCAAGTCGTTGACATGACCCTGCCCTGTAGCTAGCTTCACGGACAGTTCTCGTCCGCGCCCCCAGGTGCTCGCGGCCCAGGGGTCCCGTCCGTGCGTACGCATCGCCAGGCGCCCCATCTCGACGATGCGACAACGTTGTCCAACTCGATGGCCGCTCAAGCAGGGCAAGGTCGCACCTCACAGGAAGACAACGTTGTCAGTCTTCAGCTCCCGCTCCCGAGTAGAGGAGAAACCCCCGTGACACGACTGTCGAGACCCCCCGGAACGGCAGCGATCGGCTTATTCGCGGCAGCGGCGCTGGCCATGGCCGGGCTGTGCGCACCCGCGTGGGCGGCCGGAAAGGCGGCGCTCGTCGCATCCCCGGCCACCGTGGTCAATCCGTTCATCGGCACGTCGAACGAGGCCAACGACTTCCCCGGGGCCGATGTGCCGTTCGGCATGGTGCAGTGGAGCCCCGACACGACGTCGCGACCCCCCGGTGGCGGCTACGAGTACAACGACTCCTCCATCACCGGCTTCAGCCTCACCCACATCGCCGGTCCCGGCTGCGGCGCGGCCGGCGACGTACCGGTGCTGCCCACGGTCGGCACGGTCAACACCGGTGCCACGGACGCGTTCTCGCACGCCAACGAGTCGGCGTCCGCGGGTTCGTACAAGGTCGCGCTCAACAACCAGGTGACCACCGAACTGACCACCACGACACGCAGCGGGATGGCGCGCTTCACCTTCCCCTCGACCAGCCAGGCCAACCTCATCTTCAAACTCACGGGCAGTCAGAACGGCGCCTCGTCGACGCAGTTCACCAAGGTCTCGAACACCGAGGTGAGCGGACAGGTCACCAGCGGGCGCTTCTGCGGTGCGGGCAACATGTACACCGTGTACTTCGACATGGTCTTCGACCAGCCGTTCGCCTCCCAGGGAAGCTCGGTCGCCAAGACGTCGGCCGCCACCCCCGCGAAGCCCCGCACGGCGTCCAAGAACGCGGCCGAGAAGCCCAACAAGCCCGTGCTCCACGGCAAGATGCCCACCGCCGCGGCCCCGAAGACCGGCAAGGACAGCGCCTCACCGGAAGCCGCCGCCTCGAACGGCTACGTCACCTTCAACACGACGAGTAACCCGGTGGTGCAGGCCAAGGTCGGCGTCTCCTACGTCTCGGTGGCCAACGCGGCGGCCAACCGGGCCGCGGAGAACACGGGGTGGGACTTCAACGCGACCCGCACGTCCGCCCAGGACGCCTGGAACAGCGCACTGGGCAAGATTCAGATCGCCGGCGGAACAGCCGCACAGCAACAGACCTTCTACACCGCGCTCTACCATTCGCTGTTGCACCCGAACGTCATCAGCGACACCAACGGCCAGTACTACGGCTTCGACGGCAGGACCCACACCGTGGACGCCGGCCACAAGGCGGCCTACGCCAACTACTCCGGCTGGGACATCTATCGTTCGCAGGCCCAGCTCGAAGCCCTGGTGGCACCCCAAGTCGCCTCGGACACGGCACAGTCGATGGTCGACGACTACGCCCAGACCGGGATCTTCCCCAAGTGGTCCGAGAACAACGGCGAGTCCTACGTGATGGTCGGCGACCCGGCTGACGCCATCATCGCCGACTACTACGCCTTCGGCGCCCGGGACTTCGACACCACGACCGCCCTCGCCGACATGGTCAAACAGGCGAGTACCACCAACAACGACCGACCGGGCCTCAACTACCTGAACTCACCGGGATACATGCCGCACGACGGCAGCTACGGCTGCTGCAACTTCTACGGCCCCGTGGCCACCACGCTGGAGTACGACACCGCCGACTTCGCGCTCTCCGCGATGGCCGGGGCGCTCGGCGACGCCGGCAACCAGAAGACGTACGCCAATCGCGCCCAGGGCTGGCGCAACGTGCTCAACCCGGCCTCCGGCTTCGTCGAGCCGCGCAACGCGAGCGGTTCCTGGACCGGCGGCTTCGACCCCACCAGCGGCACCGACATGGTCGAGGCCGACTCCTGGATCTACACCGGGATGATCCCCTTCAACATCGCCGGCCTCGCGCGCGCCAAGGGCGGCAACACGGCGATGAGCCACTACCTGGACACCGTGCTGCGCAGCTACACGGGAGACAAGGGCTACGCGTGGGTCGGTAACGAACCCAGCATCGAACTGCCGTGGGAGTACGACTACATCGGGCAGCCGTACAAGACACAGGGCACCGTACGGGCGATCCAGCAGCAGATCTGGGCGAACACCCCCGGCGGGCTGGCCGACGGCAACGACGACCTCGGCGCGATGAGCGCGTGGTACGTGTGGTCCGCGCTCGGTATGTTCCCCGAGACTCCCGGAACCGCCGATCTCGCCCTGGGTTCCCCCTTGTTCACACAGGCCGTGATCACTCTCCCGTCGGGCAAGACGTTGACGATCAACGGCAACGGTGCCGCCGACAACGCCCCCTACGTCCAGTCCGCGACGTGGAACGGGTCCGCCTGGAACAACGCCTACGCCCCGACGTCGGCGATCACCGCCGGCGGTACCCTGACCTACACGCTCGGCACCAGCGCCAACACCTCCTGGGCGACGGCCGCGTCCGCCGCTCCGCCCTCCTATGCCGGTGACACCACCGCCCCGGCCTCACCCCGCATCGGGGCCATCACCTCCGCGGTGGCCTCGAACCTGTGCGTGGACGACGCGAGTTCCTCCACCACCGACGGCAACCACGTCCAGATCTGGACCTGCAACTCCACCTACGCCCAGGACTGGATCGTCGCCGGAGACGGAACGGTCCGGAGTCTCGGCAAATGTCTGGACGTCGACCACAGCGGGACCACCAACGGCACCCTGATCCAGCTCTGGACGTGCAACGGCACCGGCGCCCAGCAATGGACCGCGGGCGCCAACGGCTCCCTGGTCAACCCCCAGTCCAAGCTGTGCCTGGACGACCCCAACGCCACGACGACGACCGGCACCCAACTCCAGCTCTACACCTGCAACGGCTCGGCCGCCCAGAACTGGAAACTGCCGACCTGAGCCACCGGCCCCGATCACCCGGCAGCACCGGGAGACCCGGCGCTTGATGCCCGTATGCCCTGGCGGCTCGGCCGGGGCGTACG
Source organism: Streptomyces sp. NPDC096324 (assembly GCF_044763015.1). Lineage (NCBI taxonomy): Bacteria > Bacillati > Actinomycetota > Actinomycetes > Kitasatosporales > Streptomycetaceae > Streptomyces > Streptomyces sp. NPDC096324. The sequence continues at coordinate 404,401 of NZ_JBIWFK010000006.1, forward strand.
GGCGTGCGGGCGCACTCAGGACTCCCGACAAAAAGGGTGGGCTTGACCTGGTCGGGGGTCGATGTCACGCACGAAGCCGCCGAGTAGCGGGGGCGGGGCGCGGTCCGCCGCGTCATCGCACGCGACAAACCCGGCGACGTCGGCGATCGTCCCCGGGATACTGGTCGCCCATGGATGAGGTCGAAGTCGTCGTCGCCCACTCCGAGCGTGCGACCCTGCGCGTCGGCGACGTGTTCCTGAAGGTGGACGCCGATCAGGCGCGCATCGACGTCGAGGTCGAGGCGATGGCCCTCGCGCCGGTCCCGACCCCGCAGGTCCTGTGGCGCAAACCGCCCGTGCTCGCCATCGCGGCACTCCCCGGGACGACGCTCGGGCGCCTCGGCGGGCCGTCGACCGGGTCACCGGCGGCGTGGGCAGCGGTGGGCGCCGCCATCCGGAAGCTGCACGACGCGCCGCTGCCGCCCCTGCCGGGCAGGGCGGGCCGGAGCATCGTCGCGCTGACGGCGGAACTCGACGAGGAGTGCGAGTCGCTCGTGACGAACGGTGTCCTGCCCGCCGACCTGGTCACCCGCAACCGCCAGGTCGCCGAGGCCGCGCTCCGGCCGTGGACCCCGGCGTTCACACACGGCGACCTGCAGATCGCGCATGTCTTCGTCGACGGCGACGAGGTCACCGGCATCATCGACTGGTCGGAGGCGGGCCGCGGTGATGCCTTGTACGACCTCGCCACCTTCACGCTCGGACACGAGGAACACCTCGACGACGTCATCGCCGGCTACGGCACCGACGTCGACCTCGACGTGATCCACGCGTGGTGGTCGTTGCGAAGCCTGCTGGTCGTTCGCTGGCTGACCGAGCACGGCTTCGACCCCTTCGCGCCGGGCTGTGAGGTGGACGTCCTGAGATCCCGGATGTGAGGGCGGGGTCGGCCTGTCAGACCGGCCGACTGAGCCGGCCGTCCACGACGGCCGGGAGCTCCGATCCCATGGCCGAATCCGGGAGGCAGACCCTAGGAGCCGTAAGCCGCCTGTGCCTCCTTTTGCGTGGAGTCGGTGCGCGTCTGCCCAGCATGCTGATGGCGTACTGCCCAGCGAACGGCGGGTGGTGCTGCCAGACCCGTCAGGGCGAACAGGGCTCCTACGACGTACCAGCCGGGGCGGCCCCAGGTGATGCACAGCGAAATGAGCAACGCCGGCCCCAGGCCCTCGGCCAGTCCGGTGCCCAGACCGAACACTCCCAGGTACTGGCCGGTGGCGTGTGGCGGGGCGAGGGCGAAGGACACCTCGAAGGCGGCGGCGGAGTGCCACAGTTCGCCGACGGTGTGGATCACCACCGCGGTGAGGAGCACCGTCGCGGCGGCCCAGCCGGGTATGCCGGCGGACAGGGAGATCAGTGAACAGGAGACGAGAAAGGCAACGCCCGCACGGCGGTAGGCGTGTCCGCCGGCTGTGGGGGAGTCCACGGTGCGGCTGGCCCGCACCTGGAGCACCACGACCATGAGGGTGCCGGTCAGCATGGTGCCCGAGATGAGCCAGTGCGGGGCCGTGGTGGCGCCGACCAGCCAGAGAGGGATGGCCACGGTGAGCACCTTGAACTGGATGGCCATGACCCCGTCGAGTGCGGTGAGCAGCAGGTAAGGGTGGTCTCTGAGGGCGATCCAGCGAGGGCCGCCGGTGCTGGACAGGGGCGTGACCGGCGGCAGCGCGACGAGGAACGCCGCGGAGACCACGAAGGCGATCGCGTTGCCGAAGACCATGAGCTGATAGGCGGTGAGCGTGCCGGCCTGGACGACCAGCCCCGCTCCCACAGCACCGAGGGAGACGCCGACATTGGTCACCGCGCGGAGATAGGCGCGGAACTCCTGCGGTCGCTCGCCTCCGAAGTGCCTGATGAGTGGACTGTGGGCGGCCTTCCCGGCCGCCTTGGCTCCGGCGGCCGTGGTGACCGCGAGAAGGAACGACCAGTAGCCGTCCACCAGCACGAAGCCGGCCGTGGCCAGTGCCTGGACCACCAGGGTGGTGGCGTAGACGCCGCGTGCTCCGTACCGGTCGGCCAGATGACCGACCGTGACACCCAGGGCGAGGGCGACAAGTCCGGCGGTGCCGAGTCCGAGTCCCACTTGACCCGCCGGAAGATGAACGGCCTCCGTGAAGTACAGCACCCCGGCGGTCAGATACAGGCCGCTGCCAACGGTATAGACGAAGTTCGAGACCGCGAGGACGCGCTGCGGTCCGGCGTTGGGGACTAAGCGGGGCATGGCACGGCTCCACGTCACAGACGGCCGGTAAGGACCCCGCAAGCTTGTTGCATATTACTTGCAAGAACAAGAGGTATGCAGAACTGGGCCACTCCGGGGCCGGGGGACGGCGGGTGCGCCGTACCCCGGCCCCAGGGGCCTACCGGCTGTAGGGCCTGCGGTCAGTGGCCGGAGAGTTCCTCGCGGACCTCGCGGGCGGCGGCGACCAGGTTCTCCAGTGAGGCGCGGGTCTCCGGCCAGCCGCGAGTCTTCAGGCCGCAGTCGGGGTTGACCCACAGCCGCTCGGCGGGAATGGCCTTCAGTCCGGTGCGCAGCAGTTCGGCGGCCTCCGCCGTGCTCGGGACCCGCGGGGAGTGGATGTCGTACACCCCGGGCCCGGCCTCGCGCGGGTAACCGTGCGCGGCGAGTTCGCGGGCGACCTGCATGTGCGAGCGGGCGGCCTCGAGGCTGATGACGTCGGCGTCGAGGTCGTCGATGGCCTGGACGATGTCGCCGAACTCGGCGTAGCACATGTGGGTGTGGATCTGCGTCTCGGGCCGCACGCCACCCGTGGTGAGCCGGAAGGCCTCAGTGGCCCAGGCCAGGTACGCCGGGCGGTCGGCGCCTCGCAGCGGCAGGGTCTCGCGGAGGGCCGGCTCGTCGACCTGGATGACCGAAGTCCCGGCCGTCTCGAGGTCGTTGACCTCGTCCCGCAGAGCGAGGGCGACTTGGCGGGCGGTGTCGCCGAGGGGCTGGTCGTCGCGGACGAAGGACCAGGCGAGCATGGTGACCGGGCCGGTGAGCATGCCCTTCACCGGCCGGGAGGTGAGCGACTGGGCGTACGTCGTCCAGCGCACGGTCATCGGTTCGGGCCGGGAGATGTCCCCGGCCAGGATCGGTGGACGGACGTAGCGCGTGCCGTAGGACTGCACCCAACCATGCTGTGTGGCCAGGTATCCCGTCATCTGCTCGGCGAAGTACTGGACCATGTCGTTGCGTTCGGGTTCGCCGTGCACGAGAACGTCCAGGCCGGCCTTCTCCTGGAAGGAGATGACCTCCTGGATCTCCGCCTTGATGCGCTCCTCGTAACCGGCCGCGTCGATACGTCCCTTGCGCAGGTCGGCGCGGGCGGTGCGCAGTTCGCCGGTCTGCGGGAAGGAGCCGATCGTGGTGGTCGGCAGCAGAGGCAGGCCGAGATGGGCGCGTTGGGCCGCCGCGCGCCCGGCGTAGGGCTGGGGGCGGCGGCCGTCGGCGTCCGCGACGGCTGCGGTGCGGGCCCGTACGACGGGGTCGTGCGTGATCGGCGAGTTCACCCGCGAGGCCAAATCAGCTCGGTTCGCGGCGAGTTCACCCGCGATCGCGTCGGTGCCGAGGCCGAGTCCCTTGGCGAGGGCGACGATCTCGACGGTCTTCTGCCGGGCGAAGGCGAGCCAGCGCAGGAGCTGCGGGTCGATGTCCCGTTCGGCGGTCGTGTCGAGCGGGACGTGGAGCAGGGAGCAGGACGCCGACACGTCGACCCGGTCGGCGAGACCCAGCAGGGTGCCGAGGGTGGCGAGGGACTTGGCCAGATCGTTGATCCAGATGTTGCGGCCGTTGACGACGCCGGCGACCAGCCGCTTGCCGGGCAGGCCGCCCGCGGTCGCGAGGGCTTCGAGGTTGGCGGCCCCGGCGTCGGTGAAGTCGAGGGCGAGTCCGTCGACGGGGGCCTTGGCCAGTACCGGCAGGGCGTCGCCGAGCCGGTCGAAGTAGGAGGCGACCAAGAGCTTCGGCCGGTCGGTCAGGGAACCGAGAGCGTGGTAGGCGTGCGCGGCGGCGTCCAGTTCGGCCGAGGTGCGGTCCTGGACGAGGGCGGGCTCGTCGAGCTGAATCCACTCGGCTCCGGCCGCGCGCAGGTCGGCGAGGACCTCGGCGTACACCGGCAGCAACCGGTTCAGCAGGGTGAGCGGCTCGAAGTCGGCGGGCACGCCCGGGGCGGGCTTGGCGAGCAGCAGGTAGGTGACCGGGCCGACCAGTACCGGGCGGGCGCCGAGCCCGAGGGCGAGAGCCTCGTTCAGCTCGGCGACCTGCTTGGTGGAGTCGGCCGTGAAGACGGTGTCCGGCCCCAACTCGGGCACCAGGTAGTGGTAGTTGGTGTCGAACCACTTGGTCATCTCCAGCGGTGCGACATCCTGCGTGCCGCGGGCCATGGCGAAGTAGCCCGCCAGGTCGTCCGCCTCCAGGGCGGCCCGGTGGCGGGCGGGGATCGCGCCGACCATGACGGTGGTGTCCAGGACGTGGTCGTAGTACGAGAAGTCACCGGTCGGGACCTCGTCGATACCCACGTCGGTGAGCCGGCGCCAGTTGGCGGCGCGAAGGTCGGCGGCGGTGCGGTGGAGGGCGTCGCCGGTGACGCGGCCCTTCCAGTAGCCCTCGATCGCCTTCTTCAGTTCCCGGTCAGGTCCCTGGCGGGGGTAGCCGTACACGGTGGCCCGTGCTGCCGCGGTCGCGGACTTCGCTGTCACGGAAATCTCCTTCGCGAGATATCTCCTTGGGATCCCGGCAACGGGACGCGAGCGCGAAGGGGTGACGAACCGGGCGGAACCGATCTCGCGCGGAGCAGCGCGATCTTCCGTCCGACATGTACGCCGACCCGCCCACGAGGTCACCGGGATGTCCGCGCACGATTCCTTTCGCGCGCGGGCAACGGGCAGGTCTTCGGACTCACGGGCACGTCTCCTCGTACACACTTCGTACGAGCGATACGAGACACCTACTGGCCGTCGCTTCCCAGACCCTGTTCGTCGGGTCCAGTGCGTATGACGGCGGTCGTTCCCGCTCACCGCTGCGGGGCAGTCCCGGATTCCCACCGGGTTCCCTCTTACGACGCATCCCGCCTGGCGGACGGGGCGAACCAGCTGCACGGCCCAGCCTAGGGCAATCCACCCGCGCGGCCGATCACATCCGGCATTCGGACGGTGAGGTGGGACACGGGAGCGGCGTCCGTGGGACGCGGCGACGGTGGGAAACGCGTCCCCTTGCCGAAGACTTCCGAGGCTGGGAAGGAGTGCGCACCTGGCACTCCCTGCTACGCCCTGACCCTCTCAGCGGAACACCACCCTGGTGGCCACATCCAACCGACCTGGGGCATCCGTGACCGAGCACCCTCCGAGGAACGGCAGTTCGAGACCAACACGGTGCACGCAGCGGGGGAGGTCATGCGCAACCTCACCGCTGAAATCCGCACGTTCATTGCGGGCGTCGCGGAGTAGCTCGAAACTGTCCCGCAACCCGGGGCTTCTTCCCGGCGCTGGGCCTTAGCCGGTATTCCCGGGCCTGTGACCGTGTGCTGTGGCAGTCTTCCAGCATGCCGGCAGAGCTGAGAGAACACGCAGGTCGTCACTTCGCCATCCAGTTCCACTACGCCTTGCCCGACGACTCCTGGGCTGTGGAGCTGAGCGAGGCCGTGCCTGCGCCGGCCGCGTGGGCTGAGACGACCCATCTGCCTGGGCCACCCTTCCTCGCGGCGCTCGTCCCCGACGAGGACCCTGACCTGGAGCCGACCGTCCGCATCTACAGCCCCGACGGGCACACCATCCCCTACGAGATCATGCAATGGTTCATGGAGGAGGTGGCCGACCAGGTGGAACGCTGCCGCATCGCGTTCGAGCAGGGTGAACCCGAAGCATTGAAATGATCACGCAGCGGCTGGTGTGATCACGGCGTCGGAGCCGTCCTGATCCGGCGGTAGTGACAGCCCTAATCCGGTGGTAGCGACATCCCTGCGAGACGTACGCGCCGGCTGTTCCGGCAGCAGAGGTTGGTCGCGATGACGGTCACGTGGGTGTCGGGCTGACTCCTTGAGTCGTCCGGGGACTTGATCCCTGTATTCAGAGGTGATGCCCGACGCTCTCGCGACCGCCATCATCGTCAACACTGCTCGCTTGATCACTCGTTGGTATCTGTGGTGCGAGCCCGCCGCATGGTGACCCCTCGCGATGCCCGAGCCGCTTCAGCTCCAAACGCAGACCGGGGCCCGTGCGGTGAGCTGGTGCCACGAACAGCTAGAGGTGGCGGACCGACCTCGTGTCGAGTCCTTGTGGATCGCTCGGGCCATCACCCGCCGCCGTGGGGGTGGGGCGAGCCCGGGAGGACCTTCGCCGTCAGGCTCGGCTGCGAGATCCGCCACGCCCATCGGCTCGGCTATTCCGACGGGGTCGACCTCGCCAACGCCTCCGCCGCCACCCCCATCGGCATGGGCTGCCGCGTCTGCGAACGCCTCGACTGTCCCCAGCGCGCGGCACCGCCCTCGGCCGGCCCCTGCGGATCGACCAGAACGCCAGCACGTTCGTTCCGTACCCAGTGACCGATCAATCGAACTGACGGTATGACGGGCTTGATGGCGCCCCGAAGCCGGGCGGGCCATGTCCGAGGCCGGCGCACCCGGTGCCCATGCGGAATCGACGTGCAGTCGTGAGGGTGATGGCGATTCCCGGCGAGACAGCCGACCCTTCGACGGGTTAGGTTAGGCAAACCTAACTAGCCTATTCGTTCCGGAGGTCCGGATGCGTCGTACCCCAATCCGTAACACTGCGCCGACGGCCGTCGAGCGCGTCCGCTCGATCCTGGCCGCCGCCCATTCCATGACGGTGGTGTGCGACGGGCGGTACGAGGAGGTCCGGCGGCTCGACGGGACCGGTGCCATGGGTCATTTCCACCTGCACGCCCCGTTCGAGGGCGCCGGTGCCGGTGTCGGTGTCGGTGTCCGGACGAGCGGCCGGATCCCTGTCCGGCTCGAACTCACCGACATCGCCCCCACTCCCGTACGCGACCGTCTGCGAGCCCGTGTCACCCTGACCGGCCTGCTGGCCCGGCCGCACGACCCCGACTCCGCGGAGAGCACGTGCATGGAGTTCGGGCAGGGAATGCTCGAGGATGCCTCGGGGTGTTCGTACGTGACGCTCCACGAGCTGGAGGCGACGGAGCTCGACCCGCTGGCGACCAGTGAGGCCGGCATGCTGACCCACCTCGTCGACGAGCACGCGGAACTCGTGCCCCTGCTCCTGCGCCTGGTCCGCCCTGTCCCGGACGGCGGCGTGCTGCGCGCGCTCCCGGTCGGAGTCGACCGCTACGGCCTGACGCTGCGCCTCGAGTACGGGCGTACCCACCGTGACGTCCGACTCGCGTTCAAGACGCCCGTACGGCACGTCGACCACGTCGGACCCCAGATCCACGCGCTCCTGTCCGAGGCCCCCCGCGTCTCCCACACGGGCCGCCTGTTGACCTGAACCGTCGGGCCTGAGTGGTCATCGTCCGCAACCCACCCGCATGCCCAAGTCGCCGTGGGGGGCAGGGCCCTGCTGCATGCTCAGGGCGAGGAAATTGCCGTGGACGAGGACGGCCGAGGTCGCCGTTGCGCCAGCACGACGGCCGACGCCAGCTCGGTGAACCGTGCCCGCTCGGAGGGTGTGAGTCCCTCGGTGAGTGCCGAAATGCGCCTGCCGATCTCGGCGGTACCCCAGTCGGTGAGGTCTTTGCCGTCGTCGGTCAGGGAGACCAGGACCGCGCGGCCGTCATGCGGAGACGGCGAGCGCTTCAGCAGGCCGCGCTTCTCCGCGCGAGTGACCAGGCCCGTCATCGAGGACTTGTCGAGGCCGAGGACCGTGGCCAGTTCGAGCATGCCGGCGGTGCGACCCCGCAGTACCCCCAGCAGCCGGACCTGAATGACCGAAAGTCCGCGCTCGGCGCCCACTTCACCCAGGATCCGGTGCACCGCGAAGGACAACTGCACGAGGGCGTCCACCGTGTCGAGCGAGGCTTCGCCTGCGGCCGGGACGGGCGGTTCGGGATCGGGGGCCATGGGGGCACCTTAGCTTGCATTAGTTGGCGGCACAAACTACATTGCGAGTAGTACGTGCCACCAACTAAATCAGTGGGGAGTCACCGCATGTATGCCGCAGTAGTCCACTCCTTCGGCGCCCCGCCACGCTATGAGCAGGTCTCCGACCCCATAGCTCGCGGGAAGGACGAGGTCGTCGTCGACGTCCTGGCCGCCGGACTCCACCCCCGAGTGCGCTCCCAAGCGGACGGCTCGCACTACACCAGCACCGGCGAACTCCCCCTGGTCCCCGGGATCGACGGCGTTGTCCGGGGACCTGACGGCCGCCTTCGTTACGCGATCCTCGACGACACTTCCCTGGGGACTCTGGCCGAGCGCACGGTCATAGAGCCTGACCGCAGCATCGTGCTGCCCAAGGATGTCGACCCGGTGATCGTCGCCGCGGCGATGAATCCCGCCATGTCCTCCTGGGTGGCGCTGCGCCGCCGCGTCGACTTCAAGCGCGGGCAGAGCGTGCTCATCCTCGGCGCGACCGGCAACGCCGGGCGCATGGCGGTTCAGGTGGCCAAGAAGTTCGGCGCCGCCCATGTCATCGGCGTCGGCCGCGACACTGCCGCCCTTCAGGCCCTTCGCCCGCTCGGCGCGGACGAGGTGCTCCCGCTCGACCGGCTCGCCGAGGCCGCGAACGTCGACGTGGTCATCGACTACCTGTGGGGCGAGCCGGCCGCGACCGCCGTCGTCGACATGATCACTGCCCGAAAGGAGCGTTCCGACCCGATCACCTGGATCCAGATCGGGTCCGTGGCCGGGCCCACCTCCCCGATCCCCTCGGCCGCACTGCGGGCAGCACGTCTGCGGATCGTGGGGAGCGGCATCGGCTCGGTCCCCGGCCGGGACTGGCTGAAGGAGCTGCCCAAGCTCGTCTACGCCATCACCAAGGGTGAGTTCGACGTCCGTTCGAAGGCGGTGCCCCTCAAGGACGTCGAGCAGGCCTGGTGTACCAACGTCGGCGACCGGATCGTCCTCGTTCCTTGACGAAAGCCCGCGCTGCACGGCGAGGTGGCGCACGACGAGGAGGTGTCGTTGTTCCTTACCGTTCGTCCGTCACCGCTTGTCAGGCACGACCGAGGCCCTGTTGTGAAAGTCCTGGTCGTGTGAGTTCTGGCGGACGTGGCTTGCGTCGTTGCCAGGGGTGCCCTGCACGATCGGCCCCGGCCCCCGCGACGACCGGCGCGAGAGGCCACTTGGACAGGGAAAACGCAACTTCGACAGCGCCCGCAGAGGCGGCTACCTTCGCCTGGTCCTCGGCGATCGCCCACGGTCGCACAGGAGTTACGTCAGTGAGCCACCCGCGGGTCCACACCGGGCACCCCCGACCAGGGAGAGACGCATGCCCCATCTTGCTCTGTACACATTCGGCGTCCTGAAGTCACCTCTCGCCGATCCCGCACCTCTCACACGCGAGTTCTACGACGTTGGTGAGGCCGTCTACGGGAAGATCAGTCAGCACCCCGGATACCTCGCTCGTGCTGAACCGGCAGGCGGTGACCGGGGCATGCTCTTCGAGGCGGACTGGGGTGCGTGGGGAGAGTTCGCCGTACCGACCTGGTACGGCAAGGGCCGTACGGTGGAAACCACCGCTCTGGCCGCGACCCTCTCCCTCTGGACCGACCTGCACCCCGCCTTCGACGCCATCTACACCGGTCTGCACCGTGAGGCGCTGAACAGGCGTTACGACTGGTTCGAGAGGACAGGACACGCGAACTACGTGTGCTGGTGGGTCTCCGACGGCGTGATACCCACCTGGCAGGACGGGGTGTCCAGGCTGGAGCACGTCCACGACCACGGCTCCGCGCCGCACGCCTTCACCTTCCACCACTCGTTCGCTCCGGACGGAACACCGTCCAGGATCAAGGGCATCGGGCCGAAGAGCGACCAGGTTCGCTGACGACAAGCAAGCCTGAACGACTGGGTTCGCTGTCGAACGCCTCGATCAATGACGATGCGCAACTCTCCCCGCCTGGGCACGTCTGTTCGTCGGGCGTGCCACCCGTAGAGTCCGTGAAGGGTGGTGCAGCGTCGGTGCTGTGACGACGATTGCGCAGCGCTCGACGACGGCGCCGGTCCGGGGGACGGCCTGGATCGAGGGCGGCCTCTTCCTCATGGGCTCGGACGATTTCTATCCAGAGGAACGGCCTGTGCACCCGGTGTCCGTGGACGGCTTCTGGATGGACGAGCACCCTGTCACGGTGGCGGCGTTTCGTCGCTTCGTGAAGGCGACCGGCTACGTCACCGTGGCGGAGCGGCCCTTGGAGCCTGGCGACTATCCGGGCGCCGACGCGGCCGACTTGGTGCCGGGAGCACTCGTCTTCCAGATGCCCCGCGGCCCCGTCGACCTCAACGACTGGCGCCATGGTGGAGTTAGCGACCGGGCGCGTCCTGGCGGCATCCATCCGGCCCGGACAGCAACCTCCAGGGGCGAGAGCGGCACCCGGTGACCCAGGTGGCCCACGAGGACGCCCGCGCGTACGCCGACTGGGCGGGCAAGGATCTCCCGACGGAGGCGGAGTGGGAGTTCGCCGCCCGAGGCGGCCTCGAGTCCGCCGTCTTCCCCTGGGGCGACGACTTCGCACCGAAGGGCCGCAGAATGGCCAACACCTGGCATGGCCGGTTCCCCTGGGAGTACGAACCTGGCGGCAAGACCAATCCGGCCCCCGGAACCACACCCGTCGGCGCCTACCCGCCCAACGGCTACAACCTGTACGACATGGCAGGCAACGTCTGGGAATGGACAGCCGACCACTACACCACCCGCCACCCCGACCCCGCTCCGAGCACCTGCTGCGCCCCGCGCAACCCCCGCGTCGACAGCCCGCCCACGAACGACACCGACACGCCACCGTCCGAGGAGCCCTTCCCTCGGCGAGTGATCAAAGGCAGCTCGCATCTGTGCGCGCCGAACTACTGCCTGCTACCGGCCCGCCGCCCGGCAGGGGCAGAGCGAGGACACCGCCACCTGTCACCTCGGCTTTCGCTGCGTGATCCGCTGACCGGCACCCGACCGACGTGTCGCGGCAGCGGCCCACGTTGAGCCACACGTGGTCGCGGCGTTTCACCTGGTCGGCCCAGGCTCCCCGCGTGCCGCTCCGAGTCTCCGCGCGCGCCGGTCGACCATGACCGCAGGCAGCCCGCGCCGCCCGGCGGGGCGCCGTCCTGGAAGGCGGGACCCGTGGCTTCGACATTCCGTGGCGTGGTGAACCTCGATGTCCGTGATTCCGTGCCGGACTGGTCCGCCTACGAGCAGCCCAAGGCACCCGACGGAGCACCGAACGTGGTGTACGTCGTCCTGGACGACGTCGGGTTCGGTGCCATGAGCTGCTACGGCGGTCCGATCGAGACACCGAACATCGACCGGCTGGCGGACACCGGGCTGCGTTACTCGCAGTGGCACACCACCGCCCTTTGCTCTCCGACCCGCTCGGCGCTCCTGACCGGCCGTAACCACACCACCAACGGCATGGCGTGCATCAGCGAGGCCGCGATCGGCTTCCCGAACGCCAACAGCCACATCCCACCCGAGTGCGCGACCCTGGCCGAAGTCCTGGTCGAGCGCGGCTACAGCACGGCCATCACCGGCAAGTGGCACCTGTGCCCCGAGGATGAGATGAACCTCGCCTCGACCCGCGCAGTTGGCCGCTCGGCCGTGGCTTCGAACGCTTCTACGGCTTCCTCGGCGCCGAGACCAGCCAGTGGTACCCGGACCTTGTCCACGACAACCACCCGGTCGAGCAGTCCGCCACCCCCGAGGAGGGCTACCACTTCGGCGTCGACATCACCGACAAGGCCATCCAGTACTTCGACGATGTCAAGGCCATCGCTCCCGAGCGACCGGTCTTCCTCTACTACGCCCCGGGCTGCGCGCACGCGCCGCATCAGGCCCCGAAGGAATGGATCGACCGCTACCGAGGCCGCTTCGACGCCGGGTACGAGGCGATGCGCGAGGAGATCCTGGCCCGCCAGAAGCAACTCGGTCTCGTACCCGAGAACACCCAACTGCCGCCGCTCAACCCGATCGGCACCCCGGACACGAGGACCGGCCCGGGCGGAGAACCCTTCCCGCCCCTGGACTTCACCCGACCCTGGGCGGAGCTGAGCGAGGACGAGCGCCGCCTGTTCGCGCGGATGGCGGAGGCGTACGCCGGATTCCTCTCCCACTGCGACGACCAGATCGGCCGACTGGTGGCCTACTTGGAGGACATCGGGCAGCTCGACAACACGATCTTCGTCGTAGTGTCCGACAACGGCGCTTCCGGCGAGGGCGGCCCGAACGGCTCGGTCAACGAGAACAAGTTCTTCAACAACGTCGCCGACGACATCGACGAGAACATGGCCATGATCGACAAGATCGGCGGCACCGAGACCTACGGCCACTACCCCAACGGCTGGGCCATGGCCTTCAACACCCCGTTCAAGATGTGGAAGCGCTACTCGTTCAACGGCGGCACCTGCGACCCGTGCATCATCTCGTGGCCCGCGGGGATCGCCTCCCGGGGAGAAGTCCGCACCCAGTATCACCACGCCGTCGACATCACCCCGACGGTCCTGGACTGCATCGGCCTGGACCTGCCCGAGGCGGTCCGCGGCCACGTACAGGTTCCGCTGCAGGGCGTCAGCATGCGCTACTCCTTCGACGCCCCGGCCGAACCCTCCGCGAGGACCACACAGTTCTACTCGATGCTCGGCACGCGCGGCATCTGGCACCAGGGCTGGAAGGCCGTCACCACCCACCCCGCGATCAGCGGCTGGGGCAACTACGGCCAGGACACCTGGGAGCTGTACCACACCGACGAGGACCGCTCCGAACTCAACGACCTCGCACAGCGGGAAGCCGGGCGTCTCACCGACCTCATCGGCCTGTGGTTCTACGAAGCCGGCGTCAACCAGGCCCTACCACTGGACGACCGCTCCGCCCTGGAGATCCTCTCCACCCCCCCGTCCTCAGCTCACCCCGCCCCGCGAACGCTATGTGTACCGGCCCGGCGCCTCCGAGGTCCCCGAATCCGTCGCCGTCAACATCCGCGACCGCTCCTACACCATCGGCGCGCTCGTGGACATCCCCGGCCCCGGCGCCTCCGGCGTGCTCTTCGCACACGGCGGCCGCTTCGGCGGACACACCCTGTTCGTCCGCGACAACCGCCTGCACTACGTCTACAACTACCTCGGCACCGACCACCAACTCGTCACCGCCACCGAAGACATCCCGGCCGGACACAACGTCATCCTCGCCGCGACCTTCGACAAGGACGGCGAGGAAGCACCCGGGGTCGCCACCGGAATCCTCAGTCTCTACCACGGCGACCACAAGGTCGGCGAAGGCCGCGTCAAGACCCAGCCCGGCCGCTTCACCCTCGCCGGCGAAGGACTCACCGTAGGCCGGGACAGCGGCGAAGCCGTCACCGACCACTACCCCGGCCATGCCCCCTGGTCCTTCAGCGGCGCCACCCTGCACCGCGTCGCCGTCGACGTCAGCGGCGCCCCCTACATCGACCTGGAAACCGAAGCCCAGGCCATGCTCGCCCGCGAATAGCCGTCGCGGGAAGCGCGGATCCCCGCCCCGAGCTCGAGGAGGGGATCCGCAGGGCGGCCACCAACGGGATGGCCTGGGTGCTGCGCTTCGGCCCATGGCTACTTCAGCTTTACGGCGTCCCCGGTGGACACGATCCGAGCGGTCGTTGTCGTGCCCGGGAAGTACCAGCGCCAAGAGCCTGCCGAGGTGGCGGTGACCTTGGTGCTGAGGTGGCCGGCCTCGCCGGTCTTCACTGTCTTGACCGTGCTGTAGTGAGCGGCGCCGGCCTTCCGGTACTGGAGCTTCACGTCCTGCCCCGTGAAACCGTGGTACTTCAGGTCCTCCCAGTTGGCCCGGGACAACTTGCCGGTGATGGTGAGCTCGGCTCCCTTCGCCACGGGTTCAGGTGCCGCGTCCGTGGTGAGCTGGGAAGCGCGCTTCATCTTGAACTCGGCGATGTGGTCGGCGATCCAATAGTCACCGTCGTTGGCCTTGACGGTCGCGCCGACCTCCCAGACGCCCGCGGTGTGGTTCACATCCTCGGGCAGGCTGTCCGGGAGCCATCCCGGGTCGATCACCATGGTGGCCGTACATACCGACGTCGTGGAACTCTTCTTCTCGCACCGGGTGTCCACCCGGTCGCTGAATCCCCAGCCATTTGCCTTGTTGATCACATAGACGTCCGACAGGCCCTTCACTCCGGAGTTGTCCCGGATGGTGATGGCGATCGGATAGGTGACACGCTTCGTGGTGCCGATGATGACGTTGTTGCCGCCGTTCACGACCGCGGCGGTGACGCGGATGTCACCCCGGCCCTCCGCGTGCGCCCCCGTCGCGGCCAACAGCGTCAACGCCGACGCGCCGGTCGCCAGGATCCAGGCCGCTCTGGCCGTTCTACCTCGCATGATCCCTCCCCTGAGTCGAGGAGGAGAGACTACACATCTGGTCCGACAGCCTTCGCACAAGGTTTCGTCCCCAAATCGAGCCCTGCGGGGCCCGATCGCCGTCCGCTCGATCCCTCAGGCCGGGCGGTGAACGCACAGGGCCGGCATCGCTGTGGGCACGCGGTTCGAAGGTCGAGGTCTGAGGTGCGCCTGATGACGGCTTGATCATGGGGTGGCCCGTGGGCCGAGTGGCTACGCTGGCCGCTTTCACGGTTCGGAGGGTCGGTTGGTACGGCAAGGTGCGCTCGGGCAGGACTTCCGGAGGCTGTGGGTCGCCTACGCGGTCAGCGCGGCGGGTAGCGCCGTCGGCATGGGCGCGTTGCCGCTGATCGCCCTCCTGGTTCTGGATTCCTCGGCCTTTCAGGTCTCTGGACTCGCCGCGTTGTCCGCGGTGGCCAGTGGGGTGATCGCTCTGCCGCTCGGTGTGCGTATCGAGCACCAGTACAAGCGGCCGGTCATGATCACCGCCGACCTGGTCCGCTGCGCGGTTCTGGCAAGCATCCCCGTCGCCATGGCTTTCGACGGACTCACCTTCACTCAACTCTGTGTGGTCGGCGTTCTCCAGACAGCGGCGTCCGTCGCGTTCGACGCGGCGAGTGGGGCGCACCTGAAGGCACTTGTCGCGTCCGAGCATCGCCTTCGGGCCAACAGCCTGTTCGAGACGACCAACTGGATCACCGTCAGCGCCGGCCCGCCCGTCGGCGGTCTGCTGATCGGGGTGTTGGGCGCGGCCGCGACAGTAGTGGTCGACGCGCTGTCCTTCCTCGGGTCGGCCCTGGGAATCCGTCGCATCCGGGAGCCCGAACCCGCGCCGCCGGAACACTCCGCCACCCCTCACCTGGGCCGGGACATCACTGCAGGGTGGCGGTACGTCCTGCGGCACCCGGGACTGCGGCCGCTGTTCCTCAACGCGCTGCTTTTCGGCGGATCCATCATGATGACGTCGCCGCTGATGGCCGTCCTCATGCTGGATGATCTCGGCCTGGCACCGTGGCAGTACGGACTCGCCCTGGGACTGCCGTGCCTGGGCGGAGTGCTGGGCTCGCGCCTGACCCCGCTGCTCACCCGACGATTCGGCGGGCGTCGCATTCTGCTGCTGTCCGGTCTCGGACGCACGCTCTGGACGATCCTTCTGCCCCTGGCACCCTCCGGTGCCCTCGGCGTGTTCGTCATCGTGGCCGCCGACTTCGGCCTGCTCTTCTCGGCCGGTGTCTTCGGGCCGTCGTTCACCACGTACCGCATGGCTGCCACCCCGGACGCGTTCATGTCCCGCGTCGGCACCTCGTGGTCCGTCGGCTCCAAGACATGCCAGGCCATCTTCATGATCGCTGGCGGCCTGATCGCCGCCGCGACAGGGGTGCGCAGCGCTCTGCTCATCGCCGGCCTGCTCTGCATGGCAAGCGCCCTGCTCCTGCCGTGGCGAAAGACCCGCATCGCCACCGGGCTTGTCCCGGCGCCTACGACGGAAGCGACTCCGTCCCCGACTACGGACAGTTCCTCCGCCCATGCTCATCACCATGGATCCGACGATGTTGGATAGGGGCATGGTGAGACGCGAGAAGGAGAAGAAGCGGCCCGCCCGGGGCGTTCCGAAGGGGATCGTTCTGTTGGCGACACCGGAGGGCTGGCGCACCAGCGTCCTCACCAAGAACGGAATGCTCTGCGGGCGGCTGGACGTGCCGATCAACACCGACCCGCAAGACGCGCGGGCCGCGGCGGCGGTGATGGTGACGGAACTCGCGCGCGACTTCCATGACACCGACGTGGAGGTGAGCTGGGACCCGCCCCGGGAGCCTTGGTCATGGACCGCCCGAGTCACCCCGGCCGCCGATGACGAACCATCTTCGCCGGGCACCGAAGGCTGAACCGCCGGCGCAGCGAGGTCGTGTCGGACATGCAGCAAGACCGCCGTCGTCATCACCGCCAAGTCCGCCGGGCGCAAGGTCTTCGGCCTCGCCACCGCAGGCGTCCGTCTCGCTCGATCTCTTGCGTGTCAGTCCGGCAGCCAATGCAGCTCGTGCGCCAGGGTTTTGGCGACGGCACGGACGCGGCGGTGCAGCGGCGACTGCTCGCGGGGGAGGACCAGGTGGATCGTCAGGCCGGGCGCGCCTCGCAGCGGTCGCCAGGTGAGACCGGCAGGTTGTGCCGTGGCCGCGGCTTCTCCGGCCGGGGCGAGGGTGACCCCGTCGCGCAGGTCGCGCTGAGACATGTCGAAAGAGACTGCGGGCGTGTGGAATCGGGGGTGGGGTCGGATGTCTCGGAACAGTGCGGACAGCTGATCGTGGATCACGGGGTTGGCCGCACGGTCCGGGAGTCGCAGCGGATACGCGGCCGCGTCGGCGATCTCGATCTCCGGGTGTTCGGCCAGCGGATGGTGCTGCGCCAGCTGGACCCCGACGCGCTGGCGCCGCAGCAGGAACCGGCGCACGTCACGGCCCGGCTGTTCACCGCGGGTGATCCCGGCATCGATGCGGCCGTCGGCGACCGCGGGGGAGATCTCCGGTGTCGCCATCGGGACCGCGCCGACCTCGAGTCCGCCGTTGTCGCGAATCAGCCTGTCCACCAAGGCCGGTGCCGTCTCGGCCCCGGTGCTGAGGCTGTATCCGATGCGCAGCGTGCCCAGTTCACCGGCCGCCGCGCTCCGGGCGGTGTCCCAGGCCCGGTCCAGCCCCGCCAGCGCGGGCGGCGCGGACTCCGCCAAAGCCGCACCGGCCGTGGTCAATGCGACGCTACGCGTGTCGCGGACCAGCAGGGCCGTACCGAGTTCCGCCTCCAATTGACGCATCCGGGCGCTGAGTGCGGGCTGTGCGATACCGATCCGTGCGGCCGCGCGGGTGAAGTTCAACTCCTGCGCCAGCACCAGGAAGTACCGCAGGCTCACCGTATCCGGCGCCACGTGCCCTCCCCGTCGATTGATAACGATCCGTTGTGAGTCTATTCCGAACCGGTCTTTCCCCCGACCGCACATCAAGCCCTAGCCTGCGCATATGGCGATCCAATCGGCCGCGGTACCCGTCGCCGGGATCGATCGATCCGCGTGTCAATTCGAAGTCGGACGTGTCCGGCCCAACACAGGAGGTGTCCATGGCCAAGGGCTACTGGGTCAGTGTCTACCCCGCCATTTCCGACCCTGAGGGGCTGACCGCCTACGACAAGCTGGCCCGTCCGGCTGTCCAGGCTGGGGGCGGGCGCCTCCTGTCCCGTGGCGGTCGAGTCGTCTCCCACGAGGCCGGAATCAGGCAACGCGTCGTTCTGATCGAGTTCGACAGCTTTGAACAGGCCGTCGCGGCATACGAGAGCGAGGCGTACCAGAAGGCGCTGGTGGCCCTCCCTGACGGCGTCGAGCGCGACTTCCGCATCATCGAAGGCATTGACTGACCGGCTGGCCCAGCCATCGCTGAGCATCGGTCACCTGATACGCACACGGTGCTGAACGACGACTCACGAGATGAGTTCGAAGCATGCCCGCGTCTCAGTTGGTCGTCGACGTCCTCGACGGCGAGTACGGAGCGAGGGGCTTCGTCGAGTGCCGCTCGGAATCGCCGGCTCGTGGAGGGGGGCGAGTCATGTCGGACGGGCACGGGTGCCACCAGTGGCTCCGCACGGCAGCCGTCTACGCTCGCGGCATGCGGCGTAGCGATGTCACGAGCGGCGACGGTACATGGGTGGGGCTGTCTCTGGACGTAGGGGACCGCTACCAGCCGGGGTTGTGTGTGTTCACCGCCGGCGCGCAGCTGTTGGTCTCCCAGTTGTTGCGGCCTGTGCTGCTCGCCGTCGCCGAGGAGCAGCACGGGGGCGTGGACTTCTGGCGCACCGACGGGTACCGCTCCTTCGTCCCGCCCCTGCGTGCCGACATGGCTCGCGCCTTGGCGGGCAGCCCGGAACGTTGGGCTCACCGCTTCGCGCAGTACCTCGTCGAGTCGCCGGGCAGCCCGTTGCATGAGGGCCGGTGGCTGCTCTCGTGCGAGAGTCCGCTTCGGCGCTGGCGTCACGCCGACACTTCGCATGCCGAGTACTGGAGTTCGATGCTCGTCGAGGGCCATCCTGACGGCTACGTCGACTGGTTCCTCCATTCTCATTCGTGGGAGGTCCTGCCGCTGCGGCCGATGCCCGATGCTGACGACAGCCGGGTCAAGGCGTACCGCAAGCAAGCCCGTGAAGGGAGGCTCCCGCCCGTCCTGTTGTGGTGGGTCAGCGGCCTGGACTGTCATGTGATCCTGGACGGTCACGCGCGATACGCCGCGGCTGTCGCCGAATCCCTCGAGCCGCCTCTGCTGCAGTTGCACCGCACGGTTCAGCGCGATGACCTGGCAGCGCGTACCGAGGAAGCCGTGGGCTTCTATGAGGGCGAACTGGCACGCTTCGCCGAACTCCGAGCCGTCCATGGCCTCGCCGTCCCCGACGGCGCCGCCAGTGCTGGCCCACAGCTCGTCCGGATCCTTGACGACCTGAACACCGCGCAACAGCCGACCTGGGCCTGGCCCATGCCCGGCGGCGAGAACGAGTGGCGCCACATCGCCCTCGAGGTGACAGGCAGCCAGAGCTGGCCCCGCACCTAACCTCTGCCGAATATCTTTCGCCACCATGACATGCGGGCACAGGCAGGTTCGGGTACCGCGATGAGGTTCACCTTCCCGGAGCCCGATGCGCCGGCAAAGGCCCCCGTGGACACATCAACGCCGTGAAGGACTCGGATGCGGGGCGGGCGCTCAACGGCTGTCCACACCTGCAGTCGCGCCCATCCAAAGCCGGCCCGCCGCCCACCAGCACGCCTTCCTGGTGAAGGCGACCGACGCCTACGGAGCCCTCGTACGGGCTCGATTGGCCGGTGGCATCGTCGTCATCCTTATGTGTCAGGCAGCTCGTGCCAGGGCGGCAGCCGTCCGACGTCTGCCGAAACGGAAGAACATGGTGAGGAGCAGCCGACAGCGGGAGGTGGGATTCCAGGAAGGGGAATCGTGTCCTTGTCCAGCGTCGGACCGCTCCGGGCTGGTGCTGTCTCCCGGAGGCGCAACGCCCAGCAGCAGTCGCGCCATTGCTTTTGGAGACGCCGGTACCAGGAGGTGCCGGGTGTGCTCCCAGGCATCGGGCGCCTGGGCCGACTTCAGCCAGCCGTACGTCCCATCGCCCGGGGCCGGAATCCGGCAGTACACCACGGCGGCGACACTCATCGCCGTGGTATCGCCGAGCAGTCCCAGCACCGTCATCCTGTCGAGGTCGGCCTGCACGCCGAACTCCTCGGCCATCCCCCTGGCCGCGGTCCGTTCGAGGGCGTGGGAGCCGGCGTCGAGATCGCCTGGCTCCATTCCCTCCTCGAAGGAGCAACTCCAGCTGAGGGGGTGGTAGTTCACCTGAGGACCGCGTTGGTCCAGCAGGATCATGCCGTCCGCGGTCTCGATGACTCCATGAACCGCGGCGATGTTGGGCACCGGTGCCGGGCTGCCGCTCAGGAGTCTCTTCGACAGTGGATCGGCGCCGCACGTGGTGCGGTCGCTCGGGCCTGCTGGAAGGGTGCCCAGCCGTCCTGACATCCCCGTCAGTGACCCGGCGATGACTGCCTGGAGCTCGGACGAGGGACGGCCCTGGGCCGACGCCATGTCACACGCCCTCGCCGAGCACTACGGTCGCTGGACCGTGGGCTGGCGCTGGGCGCACGACGAAGGCGACTTCGACGGAGGACCCGTCGGGAACTGGTGCTGTCCGAGGGACTCGATCACCACACCCGAGGAGACAATCGCCCGTGTCGTCGCGGCGCTGTGCGAATGGCGCGAGTGGCTGGAGAGTCTCGCCGGGTGGTTCGACGCGTACCCGTTGAACCTGGCCGAGGTCGAGGACCAGCGGATCTTGTGGGAGCGTGCCGTCCGTAACCTGATCCTGCAGGTGACCGACCGGACCGGCTGCGGCAGCGGCTGGCACGGGCACTGCCGTCAAGTTCTCACCTGGTTCCTCAGCCGGTGGGGCGTCGCTCCCGACCCCGCACAGGATCTGGTCGACGAGGCGATCGGCGGGCGGTTCGCGAGCTGGACAGGCCCTGACCCGGCACTGGTCGAGGATGTCGCCGAGCGCCTCGCGCTGTCGGTGCGGCCCGACGACGAGGTGCCATCGGCAGGGCCGACGCTGGACCACCTCGAACGCTGGCTCACGGTGCGCGAGAGCGTTTCCTGGCAGGAGGTTCCGGGAGACGGCCGGGACGAACCGGTGGTCCCCTCGCGCGATGGCGCGGCGGAAGACATACGCGCCTTCGACAGCGTCTTGGATCCCGCCCGCGGACAAGGCCTGCTGACGGCCCTGGAACTGTTGCGGGCCGACGCGGCACGCGACTCCTGCCTCGACTTCGAACTGCTCCAACGTTGGCAACGGCATGTCCTGGGCACACAGCACCTGCCGGCGTTCCGCGATCTGCCGGCCTTCGCCAAGCGCGGTCGGGAACGGTACGGCATCGGCCCGGACACCCGAGCCCGCCTCGACGCGTGCCTGGCCGAGAGCACGCGCACCGTCCAGCGGCCTCTTCCCCTCATCGCCCGGGCCGCACGCGCCTATCTCGACGTCTGCTTCTTCCATCCCTTCGACGACGGCAACGCCCGGTCCGCCTTCCTGACCCTCCTCTTCGTCCTCGCCCGCGAGGGCGTCGCACTCGACGGGGTCAGCCTGCTGCGTCGCGTCACTTTCCAGGCCCACGAGCCGCAGGACGCGCTCAGCCTCACGCGGTACATCGACATCCACCTCGCGGAAACCCGACGCAACACCGTCCCCTTCAGCACGTAGGTCGTTTCCCTCGGATCAACTGAGCTGTGCCGCCGGGCAGAGAGCGACGTGTGCGGTGACGCGTTTGCCGACCGGTGTTGGTTCCACGGTGAGGGACTGGGCGAGGGCGGCGACGATTTCCAGTCCGTGCTGGCCGATGCGTTTGGGGTCCGGGGACTTGGCGACCGGCAGGACGGGGCTGCTGTCCCACAGTCCGACCTGCAGCGTGGTGCCGACGATCCGCAGGTGCAGGAGAGCCGGACCGGGGGCGTATTTGCGAGCGTTGGTGACCAGTTCGCTGACGATCAGCTGGACGATCTCCACCGTGGCGGTGACGACCGGTATGCCGTGGGCGTGTCCGGCCTTGTCCAGGAACGCCACTGCGAGGTCGCGGGCGTGTGCGATGCGGGAACCGTCGCTGTCCAGAGCGACCGCGACTTCCGCCAGTGCTGGAACGCCTGGCTGCCCGCCGCTGATGCTTTCAGGTGATCGATCCATGCCTGCCCGCTTCCATGTCCCCGCCAGGTACCCCGCCCAGCACCGCGTACGCAGCTTCTGGGACGTTGTTGCGGCAGAGCCCTGCGGAAGCGCACGCCTGCAAGGTGGCGCTCTTGACGCGTTTCAGCCCGAAGGTGCTGACCTGGTACGGCGAGGATTCTTTGAAGGCCACTGGCAGAGTCCACGGCTCGGGGGCAGAGGGCGCGGCCGCGGGTTCCTGGCACCAGGCCCTGACGATCAGGGTGCGGCCACGGCTGGCGCATCGGGTTGTGGCGAGCGTCGGCGTGCCCCCACTTCCGGGTGACCGCCAGGCTCGCTTCGTACGCCGTGTTCAGTTGGTGGTGAGCATGCCTTCGCGGAGTTTGGCGAGGGTGCGGTTCAGGAGGCGGGAGACGTGCATCTGGGAGATGCCGAGGTGCTCGCCGATCTGCGCCTGGGTGCATTCGTCGACGAATCGCATGTGGATGATGCGCCGTTCCCGGGCGTCGAGATCGGCGATCATGGGGGCCAACGCGCTGAAGTCCTCGACGAGTTCCAAGGCACCGTCCTCGGCGCCGATGAAGTCGGCGAGCGCGGCCTCGTCGTGGCTGGAGTTGACGGCGGCGTCGAGCGACGCGGACTTGTAGCCGTTGGAGGCGAGGCGCGCTTCGTTGACCTCCTCCTCGCTCAGGCACATCAGTTGGGAGAGTTCCGCGACCGTGGGGTCGCGGTCGAGCCGGCTGCGGAGTTCCTCGGTGGCCTTGGCGAGATGGATTCGGGCCTCCTGCAGTCGGCGGGGGACGTGAACGGCCCAGGAGGTGTCGCGGAAGAAGCGCTTCATCTCACCGACGATGTAAGGAACCGCGAAGGAGGTGAACTCGACCTCGCGGGTGAGCTCGAACCGGTCGATGGCCTTGATCAGCCCGACCATGCCGACCTGGACGACGTCTTCCATCTCGTCATGCCCGCGGCTGCGGAAGCGCGTGGCCGCGAAGCGGACGAGGGTCATGTTCATCTCGATGAGGGCGTTGCGCGCGTACTGGTACTCCGGCGTGCCCTCTTCGAGGACGCCGAGCCGGTCGAAGAACAGCTTGGACAACTGCCGGGCGTCCTTGGGGGAGACCCGCGACGGGTCCGCGATCTCCGGTAGTGCCGATACTGGTACTGATGTCGGTGTCGCTGTCTGAGTCGCCTCGGTCACCTTCATGTCAGGCCCCTCTGTCAGTTCCAGCCCGTGCCGCCGGCTGCTGGAGGCCGACAACAGGGCGCGTACCCCTGCTGGAAGAGTGCATACCAGGCGATTCGAAGGATTCTTCGGACCGGCGGCGTGGTGCGCATTGCTGCACGGGGTGCATCCGCGAGGCGGTTCATGTTGACGCCGCTTTTCCGCAACGCCACGTCCGCGCGCAGGGAATTGAGTGTCGCAGATCACGGTTTCGGGACCCGTCCGTAGGTCACTCAGATGGCCTGAGGTTTCGAACAGGCCGACTGGCCAACTGTGAAGAAGGATGTGCTCCGTGGCTGGTGAAGGCGTTTCAGATCGCTTGGTCGGCTTGTTGACGGTTCGAGGCGAAGATCTCGGCGCCGAATGGTCGGACAAGGTCACCGTTTCGCTGGGTGGTCGGGTGAGCCGCGCCGAGGTGCAGCGGGAGTTGCAGGAGATCTACACGGCGCTGGTGGCCGCGCTCGCCGACGGCAGCCTGGACGGGCGAGGGGAAGCGTTCGGCGAGGTCCGCGCGCTCCTGACCGAACTGTCGCGCAACCGCGCCCACCAGGGCTTCACTCCTACCGAGACCGCGGTGAGCGTGTTCGCTCTCAAGGAGGTCCTGGAGCCGGCCCTGTCCGGCGAGGACAGTGACCTGCAGGCGTACCTGAAGTTCTCCACCCTTCTGGACACCTTGGGTCTGTTCACTATCGAGGTCTACACCCGTACGCGCGAGGAGCTGATATCGGCGCAGGCCGAGCAACTGCTGGAGCTGTCCACGCCGGTCGTGAAGCTGTGGGACGGGGTGATCGGTGTTCCGCTGGTCGGAACCCTGGACTCCGCGCGCACGATGGTCGTGATGGAGAAGATGCTCCAGGCCCTGATCGACACGGGTGCCGAGCAGGCCATCATCGACATCACCGGGGTACCGGCGGTGGACACCGAGGTGGCCCAGCACCTGCTGAAGACGGTGGTGGCGGCCCGGCTGATGGGTGCCGAGTGCACGATCTCCGGCATCCGTCCACAGATCGCGCAGACGATCGTGGCGCTGGGGATCAACTTCGGTGACATCGTCACCAAGGCCACCCTGGCCGATGCCCTGCGGCACGCGCTGCGCCGCTCCGGTGTCACGCTCTCGCGCACGGTGCCCCAGGCCGGTGCTCGGTGACCGAGCGTGTTCCCATCCTGCAGATCGGGCAGGTACTGCTGGTGTCGATCCAGACGGACCTGGACG
The DNA here is from genome assembly GCF_044763015.1 of Streptomyces sp. NPDC096324. Lineage (NCBI taxonomy): Bacteria > Bacillati > Actinomycetota > Actinomycetes > Kitasatosporales > Streptomycetaceae > Streptomyces > Streptomyces sp. NPDC096324. Next base: position 428,621 of record NZ_JBIWFK010000006.1, read on the forward strand.
ACCAGTCGGTGATGCTGCTTCAGGACGACCTGGCGGCCAAGGTCGTCGAGGCGGGTGCCCACGGGGTGGTCATCGACATCACCGCGGTGGACATCGTCGACTCCTTCGTGGGCCGGATGCTGGCGACCATCGCGTCCATCTCGCGTCTGCTGGACGCGCAGACCGTCGTGGTGGGTATGCGCCCGGCCGTCGCCATCACCCTGGTCGAGCTCGGCCTGTCCCTGGGCGGCGTACGGACGGCGCTGACCCTGGACAAGGGACTGCGCCTGCTGGCACTGGCCCGGGCCGAGTCCCTCGGGGAGTCCGAGCCGGACGCCGCGGCCGGTCCTGGTGCCGGTGCCGGTGGCGTCGTGCCGGATGCCGCGGCAGGCCTGTGAACGGCGCCTCCAGCGGCTCGGAGACGCTGGAGATCACCGCCAACGCGGGCGTGGTGCAGGCGCGCCAGCGGGTGCGGGCCCTGGCGCAGGAGTGCCGCTTCTCCCTGGTCGAGCAGACGAAGCTGATCACCGCCGCGAGTGAGCTGGCCCGCAACACCCTCATCCACGGCGGCGGCGGCATCATGACCGCCGGCCTGGTGGAGGAACGCGGCCGACGCGGCGTGCGCCTGGTCTTCAGCGACCGGGGGCCCGGCATCCCCGACGTGGACCTGGCCCTGACCGACGGCTGGACCTCGGGTGCCGGCATGGGCCTCGGGCTGTCCGGCTCCAAACGGCTGGTCGACGACTTCGTCCTGGAGACCGCCGCCGGACAGGGGACCACGGTGACCGTCACCAAGTGGGCGCGATGACGGCCATGGACTTCGCGCGGTTGATGGACTGCGAGGACGTGGCCTGGTTCCGCGACCAGCCAGAGGCGGCCCGCGGCGCGGCCGCCGCCCTGGGCCGGCGTGTCGGTCTGGGAGAGCAGCGCAGTTCCCAGCTCGTGCTGGCGGTGGCCGAATTGGCGGGCAACATCGCCAAGCACGCCGTCGACGGCTCCCTGCTCCTGCGCGTGGTGCGCAACGAAGCCACCGCCGGGGTGGAGGTGCTGGCCGTGGACGGTGGCCCGGGAATCGCCGACGTCCAGGCGGCCCTCCAGGACGGCATGTCGACAGCCGGGACCCTCGGTATCGGCCTCGGTGCGGTCCAACGCCTGGCCGACTCCTTCCACATCCACTCCCAGCCCGGCCTGGGCACCGTGCAACTCGCCCGTTTCTGGCCGCGCCCCGCACACCCCTCGGCAGCCGGGGAACCCTCCGTGGGAGGTATCACCCGGCCGATCGGCGGCGAGCAGGTCTGCGGTGACGCCTGGGCCGCCCGCACGGACAGCGGCGAGCGGTCACCCGTCTCGCACGCCGAAAAGGCGGCCGGCCCGCCGCCATCCGGCGCCGCCGACTGGTCCGCCCTGACCGGCACCCGCCCGTCCTCACCCCACCCGCGGACAGCCCCGTCTGGGGGCTCCTTCGCGCGCCCCGGCCGCTCCGGCCGTCCCACGGCGGTGCGCGCGGCCGTCGCCGGGCCCGGCACCGGCGTGTTGGTCATGTCCTGTGACGGGCTGGGCCACGGCCCGATGGCCGCCGTGGCTGCCCAGGCGGCGCTGCACGCCTTCAAGACAGGAACCGCCCGCACCCCGGAAGGGGCCATGGAGGAGGTGCACCGCGCTCTGCGCGGAACACGCGGCGCGGCGGTGGCCATCGCACGCCTGGAGGCGGACGGCCGCCTGCTGTTCTGCGGCGTAGGGAACATCACCGCCGCCCTGGTCACCAGCACCAGCCGCCGTACGCTGCTCTCCCACCCGGGCATCACAGGCCACCAGATGCACCAACTGCGCACCTACGAGCACCACTTGCCTCCACACGGGATCCTGGTGATGCACTCCGACGGCCTCAGCGAACGCTGGACCCGCGGCGATCTGGCGGGCCTGCTCCACCACCCTCCCGCCTTGATCGCCGCCGCGCTCATGCGTCAGGCCGGAACCCGCCGTGACGACGCCAGCGCGGTGATCGCCAAGGCGGCACGGTGAACGTACCCGCCCCGCGCGCCCACCCCTTCACGGCCGGCGCCAGTGCCCTGCTGGTGACACCGCTCAGCACCGAACACGACATCTTCGCCCTGCGCCGCCACGCCAAGACCATCGCTTCGGCCGTCGGCCTGGACGACCGCGACCAGGTGCGCCTGGCCACCGTGGTGAGTGAGCTGGGACGCGACCTGCTGCGCCCTTCCGCGATGACCGCCGTGTTCAGTCTGCAGCAGGAGCCGGCCGCGCTCCGCACTCTCCTGCAGTGGCGCGACGACCGCGCCCCCGGCAGCGAGTCGCTGACCGCCGTCACCCGGCTGCTTCCGCAGACCCGCTACGAGCCGGCCCCCAGCCACCCGGATCACTCAGGTGGTGGTCGGATAGAGATCGTCTGCCACATCCCCGAGCTCGCCGCCCGGGACCTGAAAGTGGAACAGGTCCTCGCCGTCCTGGAGTCGGACGGCCCCGCCAGCGCCATCGACGACCTGCAGGCCCAGTCCCGCGACCTGATCAACGCACTCCAGGAAGCCCACGCCCAACGCGACGAACTCGAACGCCTCAACGAGGAACTGACCGAGACCAATGCCGGGGTGATGGCCCTCTACGCGGAACTCACCGTCGAGCACAAGGATGTCGTGGAGCGCTTCGGACAGGAGCACGAACTCGCCCTGGCCCTGCAGCGCACCTTCCTGCCCGCGAGCCTGCCCCAGAGTCCCGGGGCGGAACTCGCGGTGCGCTACCTTCCCGCCGCCGCCACGACCGAGATCGGCGGAGACTTCTACGAGGCCGTCACCACACCGCAGGGTCTGCTCCTCGCCGTCGGGGACGTCGTGGGCCACTCACTCCAAGCCGCCATGGTCATGGGCGAGATCCGCCACGCCCTACGCGCCTACGCCGCACAGAACCTCCCTCCGCACACCCTGTTGCAGCACCTGGACCATCTGTTGGGTCTGCACCAGCCCGGATGGACGGCCACTGTGTGCATCGTCCTGGTCGACGCCGACCGCGCGCGCCTGCACGTCGCCAACGCCGGCCACCTGCCACCCCTGCTCCTGGGGCCCGACAATGTGCCGCGCTATCTCAGAGATCACGGCCCGCTTCTGGGCCTGGGCCTGCCGCAACCCGCGGCTGTCAGCCATCGCGTCGAACCGGGCAGCCGGCTCGTCATGATCACCGACGGGCTCGTCGAGACCCGCGACACCGAACTCAACGAACGCCTCGAACTTCTGAGCGCCGTCGTGGCGGAAGGGCCGGGGGAGCCGGAGGCGTTGTGCGCCCACTTGGTGGATGCCTTCGGAGAGGACCCCGACGACGACATCATCGTCTTCGCCGCCCGCCTCCATCCGCCCCAGCCTCCGATGTCCGGAGCCGGCTGACGAGCAACCTTCGTCCCGGCAGGCCGGTCGTCCGCGGGCAGCACGAGGGGCGGGCGGCGAACAGAAGGAATTCTGTTCGCCGCCCGCCCCTCGTGCTGGTGCTGTGGGGTCAGATCGTGCGCAGACCGGTGTAGTAGCCGCCGACCTGCTCGTGATAGTCGGCGTCGCCGAGGTGCTTGTCCTGGACGAACTCGGGAGAGTGCTTGACCTGGTCCTTGGTGAGCGCCACGTAGACCTTCCGCTCGTTCAGGTCGACCGACTGCACGGTGCCGGCCGGGAGCAGGACGTGCTTGCCGAAGATCCATACGCCGGTGTCGACGACGAGGTAGGAGGAGTCGACCTCGTCCGAGTGCTTGTCGACCTTTCCGATGCTGCCGTCGGTGGCCTCGACCTTGTATCCGATCAGGTCGGTGCCCGCGGTGTAGCCGGTGGTCGGCTGGTATCCCCAGATGCTGTCACTCATAAATACTCCTTCATCGGAATTCATTGCAACCCGCGGTCGAACTTCCGGGTCCGTCGGGGCGACAGTCGAACTGCCGAGTCTGTTGAGACGTCACCGAATTCGATGGCGTTTCATCGAGAAGCCTGGTTCCCAGGCTTTGAGGCCCCACACGTTCTGACCCGTGGAAATTTTCGTACGGCCGGAAGTGTGTATTTCCTGCAGAGGTCCACGACTAAGCGAAGGCCGATCTCGACTGCCAGGTTTGACAATGAAGCAGAGGGTGACCCGGGGTGGGAATTCATTTCCGGCGAGACAGGGTGAGTGATTGTGGCTGCGGACGAGAAGGCTCAGGCCAAGGGCGAGCAGGCCAAGGGCAAGGTCAAGAAGGTCGTCGGCGGAGCGGTCGGCAACGAGTCGCTGAAGGCCGAGGGGCACGCCGAGGAGTCCACGGGGGACCTGCGCGAGGCCAAGGAGAAGGCCAAGGACGCCATCAAGCCCAAGTAGGCGGCACGCACCGCTGATCCCGGCAGCCTGTTGGCGCCGGGATCAGCGGTGTCGGACGCCGGCGCACAGATGCGTGAGGGTGAGTGCCGGGGTAAGGCTGAAGGCATGACGACAACTCTCGGCGCCTTCGTACTCGGTACCCCGGACCCTCCCGCGCTGGCCGACTTCTACCGGGCCCTGCTCGGTTGGGAGGAAGTCGACCGTGAGCCGGAGTGGGTCCGCTTGAGGGCCCCACATCAGGAACGCCCCGGGCTGAGCTTCCAGTTGGAGACCGATCACCTGCCTCCGACCTGGCCGCAGCGCCCGGGCACCCAGCAGATGCAGGCGCACTTGGACGTGCAGGTCGACGACTTGGAGGCGGAGACCGAACGGGCCTGCGCCCTGGGCGCGACGCTGCTGGAACACCAGCCGCGGGACGACGTGCGGGTTCTCCGCGACCCGCACGGGCATCCGTTCTGCCTCTTACTTCCGGGGGCCTGAACGCCGGGGCATGCACCGGGTCGGCGGCACACGGCCGAAAACTCAGCCGGTCGGACCGCCGGTCACAGGTCGGCCCGCTACTCGCTTCGCCTGAGCAGGTCGGGCACGGTCCGTCCTGCCGGACCGCTGTCGCGAGGCAGTACAGCAGTCCGTGGGTCCAACGGGGCGACGCACCGTGTGTGGATCAGCGGGCGATCGAGATCGCGAAGGGCACGAATCCGCTGGACCGGATCACGTGCGGTACGAACAGGATCGCGGCCTCCGTGGCACGGGCGGTCCGGATCCCGCCCAGGTCGGTGATCCATTCCTTGCGCCAGCCGAGGTCGACGAGCAGTTCCCGGACCGTCTCCTTGGCCTGCGGGTCCTCGCCGGAGAGGAAGGCATCGGGCGCCTGGGCGAGCGCGGCCGGCTCGGTCATCACAGGGAAGAGCATGGTGTTGAGAGTCTTGACGACACGCGTTTCGGGGAGCGCCTCCTGGAGTTGCTCGGCGAGGCTCGAGCCGGGGTAGATCAGATCGGCGGGCAGTCCGTCGGGGCCGTCGACGGTGGCGTTGGAGACGTCGAGGAGGATCTTGCCGCGCAGTTCCTCGCGCAGGGCGGCGAGCCGGTCCAGCGAGCCGGCGCCCGGGGTGGCGTTGATGACGATCCGGGCTGTCCGGGAAGCGTTGGCGGCGGCGCCCGGAGTGCGGTCCGCCACGGTCACGTCATGCCCTGCCCGGGTGAGGGCCGCGGCCAGGTTGCCGCCGACGCGGCCGTTTCCGAGAACTGCGATCGTGGTCATGATGATCTGGTCCTTCCGTGCGTGCAGGTTGTGGTGCGCGGTCAGCGTGAGAGGTCAGCGTGAGAGCGTGGCGACGGCTTCGGCGTGGACGCCGGGCGCGGCGGCCAGGAAGCTCTCGCTCTGCGGAGTCCAGGGGCGGCCCTCGGCGTCGGAGATCTGCCCACCGGCCTCGGTGACGAGCAGCGCCCCGGGCAGCAGGTCCGCGCGGGCGCCGGCGAACTGCCAGAAGGCGTCGATCCGGCCGGCGGCCACGTTCGTCAGGTGGAGGGTCGCGGGCACGGCGGTGCGGACGACGAGCGCGTCGAAGAGCATCGCGGTGATCGAGGAGCCGACACGCCGTACGACCTTCTCATCCTCGTCCGGCCGGGCCTGGCTGGTGGCCACGATGCTCAGGCCGAGGTCCGCGGTCGGGGAGACGCGCAGCGGCCGGCCGTCGAGGTGGGCGCCCGCGCCGGTGAGCGCGGTGTAGGTCTCGCCGGTCAACGGCAGGTGGACCACGGTGAGCACCGGCTGGTTCTCACGCACGAGGGTGGCGGTCACCGCCCACTCCGGCAGGGCGTGCAGGTGGTTGACGTTGCCCTCGGCCGGATCCACGACCCACCACTCGCCGGGCGGCAGAGCCCCGCCGTCCAGCTCGTCCTCCACCCAGCCGGCGTCCGGACGCAGGCGCGTGAGCTGGGGGCGCAGGATGTCGAGGGCCGTGTCGTCGTTGGCGGCGAGCGCGCGCATCAGCTCCTCGCGGGTCCCGTATCGGACCACCTCGCCGAACCTGTCGAGCAGCGCCGAGCCCGCCGCGCGCACGGCGATCGCGGTCTGGCCGAGCAGGTCGGCGTCGGAGGTGGCGACGTGAGTGGTCTGGAGCGTTTCGGACATGGTGGAACTCCCGTGTGAGAAGGGGTGGTTGAGCCAGTCGGATCCGGCTGTGCGTTCCGTCTTGCGCTCTGGTCTCGAAGGTATCCAGCCTCTTCATTAACTTCAAATGCATGTAAAGCACGGATAGGATTACTCGCATGCAATTGGATTTGAACCTGCTCACCGCACTCGACGCGCTGCTGGAGGAGGGGAGCGTGGCCGGGGCGGCCGCACGCCTGCACGTCACCGCTCCCGCGATGAGCCGGAGTCTGGGCCGCATCCGGAGCACGACCGGGGATCAGATCCTGGTGCGCACCGGCCGCACGATGACCCCGACCCCGTATGCGATCGCCGTCCGGGAACAGGTGCACGAGCTGCTGCACCAGGTCCAGGGGGTGCTGGCACCGAGCCGTGAACTCGATCTGGCGACGTTGGAGCGCACTTTCACCCTCCGCTGGCACGATTCCCTGGTCGTCTTGAGCGGTCCCGCGCTGCTCGCGGCCGTGCGCGGACAGGCGCCCGGTGTGCGCTTGCGCTTCGTCGCGGAATCGAGCATCGACACCCCCGGGTTGCGGCGCGGTGAGGTCGACCTGGAGGCGAACGCCAACCGCCCGAGCGCACCGGACATCCGTGCCGAGAACGTGGGCGAGACCCGCCTCGTCATCGTCGTGAGGCAGGGGCACCCCCTCACCCGCGTCAAGACCGTCACCGCATCGCGGTACGCCGCCGCCGAGCACGTCACCATCTCGCGACGCGGAAACCTCAGCAGCCCGCTGGACGACGCCCTCGCACGTCTCGGCCTCACCCGCCGCGTGGTGGCCGCCGCACCCACGGAAGCGGCCGCGCTGGAGTTCGCGCGCGGATCGGACCTCGTGATCAGCGTCCCCGAAGCCACCACGCGATCAGCGGTCGCCGACCTCGGCCTGGTGGTGCTCCCCCTCCCGCTCGAACTGCCGTCGGCATCGATATTCCTGTCGTGGCATCAGCGCTACGACACCGACCACGCCCACGCCTGGCTGCGCGGGTTGGCGCGAACCGCGCTGGCCACGTGCGGAGCGTCGTAGCAGGCGTCGGTGCCGGGGGCGCATGGCCGGGGAGCCGCGCCGGTCCTTCAGGTGGTCCCCCGGTCAGTGCAGGATGCTGACGGCGCGGGCGATGACCAGCAGGGAGGTCAGGAGCGCGGCGACGCTCTGAACGCTCATCAGCAACTTCGCACGAGTGGACAGCGGCATCGTGTCGGTGGGGCTGAAGGCGGTGGAGTTCGTCACGGACACGTACAGGTAGTCCACGAGATCGGGCACCCAGTCCGAGCTGATGCTGGCGCCATCGGCGACCTCTTCCACGGCGTCGTCGTTCTCGTCCTGCGAGAAGCGGAAGTCCGCCAACGGCAGCTCGTCTCGGGGGAGCTGCGTGCGTGCCACCGGGCCACCGCGGTCCAGCTCCCAGTAGGCGAGGCCGAACGCGATGATGTTGGTTAGCCACACCTGCAGAGCGGCCACCAGGAGGGAGCGGCCGTCCTTCACCTCGGCATGGACCAGCTCGTGGATGAGGATGCCGAGCGCGGTGAGATTGCTGGCCACGATGACGAGCACGAGAGTCAGTGAGAGGCACCGGAAAGTGGTCGTCTGCCGGGTGAGCCTCTTGGGATTGATCGCGATGAGCGGTACGAGGAGCAGCAGTTCCAGTGCGGGCAGTACGTAGCGCGGTGCGATGAGGAGCTGCTGCGGCAGGGCGAGGTACAGGGTGATGGCGATGAGCGTGGCGGCCACTCCTGGCAGCCGGGGTTCGCCTCGGCGTTGGTGCCGCGGGTGCTTGACGCGGGCGTCGGCTCGGCTCGTCACCATGGGTGTCTTCCTCCCGCACGCGTCTGAATCCGGCGTTTTCGTGATCGCCTACCCTTCTACGCGAGTTGCAGTCCGAGTGGGCGTGTGCGGACGGGAGTTCGCGGGCGTGTCGCCCGGCGGAGCAAGGCGGGTGGCATGCCGCGGGCGGGCTTTGGTGCCGCGGACGGTGTCCCGAGGGTCGTCCTGCGACTGTCCTCACGGCCCCTGGCCGCTGTGACAGATGCCGGAAACCGGGTGCAGCAGGACATGGGCGCCTGGCATCATGACTCCCATGATCATGTGTCGAAAGGCCGATGCCGCGTAGACGGCCACGCGCACTGCGCGCTGAACAGCCCGTCTCTCGCGTCTGGGGGCCGACCCCGCCGTTTCGGATTCATGGACTCTCCACCAGGGCGAGCCTGGCCGTGCACCGGGTCGAGTACCTGAGCGACAGCCTTTATATCCATCCAGGCGCAGCGGACCGTGCGTTGCGGCGGTACCGCGAGTTCCTGCACCCACCGGGCAGACGTCCGCTGTACCCGCGGGAGTCGTCCTGTTCGTGCACCTGGTGCTCCTTCGAGGACGTCCGGCACGCACGCGACGTACTGGAGGAGGTCCTGGAGAGGCTGCCGGAACCAGCCCGTGCCGAGCTCGGCCGGCTCGTGAAGCCTTTGGACGCGGTGTTCTTGCGCCGTACTCTGCCGGACCCGTTCGCGCACCGGCGCCAGTGGCGGACACAGTTCTGGTGGTACCGCCGCCTGGCCGACAGGTCGGAGTGGGGGTGACGGCAGCCGTGGTCGACCCGTGCCGAGGTGGGATGATCACAACCATGGGTGTTGTGAGCACGGCGTCGGAGTCGTCCTGGATACCCCGTTCACCGGGCTGAGCTCGCCGACTTTCACCAGCTGATGGCGGTCCTCCGACGCGAGGGCGCCGGCACCATGCGGCCCGGCCGGCCCTGGAGCCCTCCGCTGGAGGACCGGGTCCTGCCGTTCGCGGCGTACTGGCGGACCAATCTGACGCTGTGGCAGATCCCGCCGCTGTTCCGCAAACGCGGTTCGACCCGAGTGAACCGGCCGGCGACGCGGCCCACGGCCACTTCGAATGCCCCGCCGCAGGCCTGGATCTTCGCTGCGACCCGCGGCCACCGTCTCTTCGTAAGTCCACACACCTCACGGTGATCAAGAGTGGCCACACCCGTCTGTGCGTCAGCCTCGGATCGGCAAGATCATGATCTACAGCAGGAGTGCTAGCCGTGATGGGGCCAGATGGGGCCCTGATCGTTCCAGATGACACCTTTGTTGCGGCAGAGACAGAAGGGGTGGCCGATGGGGTCGGTGTAGACGCGGAAGCCGTAGCCGTCGGGGCCGCTGCAGTCCCGCCGCAGGGTCGCGCCGAGGGCCAGGACGCGGTGCTGTTCGGCCTCGATGTCGTCGACTTCGAAGTCGAGGTGGAACTGCTTGGGGTGCTCGCTGTCCGGCCACTGCGGGGCGCGGTAGTCATCCACCTGGATGAAGGCCAGTTCGATCTCGCCGAAACGGATACCGGCCCAGTTCGCGTCACTGCCCTCCTTGACCGGGAGCCCCGTCACCTCGGAGTAGAAGGCTGCCAGCTTCATCGTGTCCGGGCAGTCGATGATGAAGTCGGTTAGTCGTAGCATCCGGCGATCTTGCCACAAGATCAAATGAGCCGACCTCTTGTGGCAGGCGCCGGCGGCGTGTTGGTGGGCACGGACGATGGTGGAGTCGATCGCGACGACCGAGTCGAGGTGGCTTTCGGCGTCAGCCTGGGCGAGCAGGGCGGTGGAGATCGTTGCTCAGCTGCCGTCGGAGGCCCAGTCCGATCGCCGCCGGTCTGTACGGTTCAACTAGCGCCACCTTGCGGGTACATACGCGCGCTGTTTCCCCGACCCGCTGTTCTGCTCCAGCCGTCCTGACGGTGTCGGCGTCGGCGTCGGCGCACCAGGTACGGCCGGGTCCTGTCCCTGGACACGATCCCGATGGGCTGTCCTCGTACGACTTGGTGGCCGCCGGACGCCTGCCACCCCTCCCACACGACAGGCGGAGTCCTAAAACAGAGTGCGGTCGGCTGAGCTGGGGTGATAGGTAAGCGATGTGACAGACAGTCTTGAGTTTTCCGCCCTGCTGCGGCTGATCGACGAGCGGGCGGCCGCGTTCCGGAGTGCGGTTGCCGCCGCGCCCGGCCTCGACGAGCCGGTGCCGTCCTGCCCCGAGTGGACGTTGTTCGAACTGGTGCAGCACCTGGGTACGGGCCAGCGCTGGTGGGCCGCGATCGTCGCCGCGGGCCCGGCCGAGGCTCCGCCGGCCAAGGATGCCGCGGAGGCGCCGCGCGAACTCGAGGCGCTGCTGGCCTGGTACACCGAGTCGAACGAGCTGCTGCTGAGTGCGCTGCGCGAGGCAGGGCCGGAGCGGGCGTGCTGGACGTGGTGGAGCGCCGGCGTGTCGCCGGCGAACGCCCGGGGCGTTGCCCGGCGCCGGGTGCACGAGGTGCTGGTGCACACCTACGACGCCCAGCTCGCCGCGGGCGCCGTGCAGCCGATGCCGGCGGACGTCGCGATCGACGGCGTGGCCGAGTTTCTCGACACCTGCAACTCCACCCCGGCGGCCTGGCCGCACGAGGCGGCCACCATCCACTACCACGCCACCGAGGGCCGCTCCTGGCTCCTCACGCTGGACGGCACCGGTGCCTGGCCCGCACCCCTCACCGACGAGGCCGCGCCCGCCTCCGCTTCGGCCACGGGCACGGCCGAGCAACTGCTCCTCTTCGTCTGGGGCCGCCTCACGATGAGCGACCTGAAGATCGATGGCGACCCGCAGGTGTTCGAGCGCCTGATCGCCTGGGAGCCCGAGGAGTAGCCAGTCACTACCGTCGGCGGACGGCAGGACCGGCCGATGCATCCATGGGCCAGGCCAAGGCGGACGACGCGCGAAAGGGACGCGGGGGCAGGACGCCGGGGCAGGACGGGCATCGGGTTCGGCACGGTCCGGCAGGTATCCGTGGCTGGTACGTGGGGCGCCGTCAGATGAGGGGCGCTTGAGTCAGCTTCCGTGGCTCGAAAGAATCTCCTTGACCTTGGCGATGGCGAAGCCCCAGCCCTGCGCCACGGTCGGCTTGCCCGGCACGGCCATCTCCTCCGGGTTGGTCAGGACGTCCAGCACGACCGGCCCGGGGGTGTCGAACGCCCGGCGCACGCTGTCGTGGAGCTCGGCCGGGTCGGTGACCCGAATTCCGGTGATCCCGAGGGCTGTGGCGAGGGCGGCGAAGTCAGGGTTGTCGAGTTCCGTGCCGAACTCGGGCAGACCCGCCTGCTCCTGTTCCAGCTTGACCATGCCGAGGCGCCGATTGTCGAAGACGACAAGCTTCACCGGCAGCCTGTACGTCTTGATCGTCATGAGGTCCCCCAGCAGCATGCTGAGTCCTCCGTCGCCGCAGAACGCGACGGTCTGTCGGTCCGGGGCCCAGAGCTGCGCTCCGAGGGCCTGCGGCATGGCGTTGGCCATGGAGCCGAGATTGTAGGAGCCGATCAGGCGCCGGGTACCGCTCATGGTGACGAAGCGGGAGAGCCAGACGGTGGCCATTCCCGTGTCGGAGGTGAAGACGGCGTCCTGATCCGCGAACCTGTCCACCGCGGCCGCCAGTGACTCGGGGCGGATCTCGTGGTCCCGGTTGTCCAGAGCAGAGCGCATTTTGCCGGTCAGGCGGCGTTCGTGATCCGGGTCGGCCAGCCGCTGCTGACCCGCCTGCCAGTGGGCGAACCGCTCCCGGGCATCGTCCAGGTGAGCACGGTCGGATGCCGCGTTCAGCAGCGGCAGCAGGCCGCGCAGCGTCGCTCCGACATCGCCGGCGAGTCCTACGGTCACCGGAACCCTGCGTCCCAGGTGATCCTCACGGGCGTCGATCTGCACGACTTTGCAGTCCTTCGGATACCAGTCGCGGTAAGGGAAGTCCGTGCCCAGCATGAGGAGCGCGTCGCCGCTGTCGAAGGCGTGGGCGGCGGCGGGGTTGCCGAATCAGACCGGTCTGGCCGACCTGGAAGGCGTTGTCCTCCTCGAAGCCTTCCTTCGCCTTCAGAGTGAGCACCATGGGCGCGGCGAGCAGCTCAGCGGTCCGGAGCACCTCACTGCGGGCGTCACGTGCCCCGCGGCCGACGAGGAGAGTGACGCGAGAGGCGCTGTTGAGGAGCTCGGCAGCCTCGACGAGTGCGGGGTCGTCGGGCCGGGTGACGGGACGATCGAGAGCGAAGCGCGTCGGCCGGTCCTCACTCAGTTCCTGGTCACCCAGGTCACCCGGAACGGTCAGGACGGCCACTCCGCCGTGGCTGACGGCGGCGCGAACGGCCGATTCGAGCATGCGCGGCATCTGATCCGGTGAGGTGACGGTGGCGCGGTAGACGGCTACGTCACGGAAGAGCAGGTCGTTGTCGACTTCCTGGAAGTAGTCGCTGCCGATCTCGGCGAGGGGGACCTGACCGCAGATCGCGAGCACCGGGGTCCGGCTCTTGGCCGCGTCGTAGAGCCCGTTGAGGAGGTGGACGGATCCCGGTCCCACGGTCCCCATGCACACGCCGACGGTTCCCGAGAGCTGTGACTGGGCGCCCGCGGCGAAGGCCGCGGCCTCTTCGTGCCGGCAGCCGATCCAGCTCAGACCGTCCGTAGTGCGGATGGCGTCGGTCAGCGGGTTCAGTGCGTCCCCGACGACTCCGAAGACGTGCCTGACACCCAGCTCCTTGAGTGCGTCGACGATCACATGGGCGACAGTGCGTGCCACGGAAATGCCTTCCGGTCCGGTGCGGCCCCCGCGGTACGAGGGCACGTTCAGTGGGTGAAGCGGTCCGGGTGGGCCGTCTGCCAGTCGGGTGCCCAGCTCTCGGGTGCTGATGCGAGCAGTTGTCCCGGAGTGAGCCATTCATGGAGCTCGGCGTAGGAGCGGACGGTGTGCGGGTCCACGCGCTGGAGGAGCATGGGCGGGTGCAGGCCGCTCGGATCGTCGACGCCCATCGCCGCCATGATCTGGAGGGCGCTCTTCACCGTCGCCTCCTGAAAGCGGTGAACACGCTGGGACTTGTCGTCGACGTCGACGGCGCGGCCGCGGCGCTCGTCCTGGGTGGCGACCCCAACGGGGCAGGTGTTGGTGTGGCAGCGCTGCGCCTGGATGCATCCGACGGCGAACATCATGGCCCGGGCCGCGTTGGTGTAATCGGCCCCTTGGACCAGGCGCTTCACCAGATCACTGCCCGTGGCGACCTTGCCGCTGGCGCCGATCTTGATCCGGTCGCGCAGCCCGACGCCCACGAGGGCGTTGTGCACGGTCATCAGGCCTTCGCTGAGCGGCAGTCCGACGTTGTCGGCGAACTCGAGCGGTGCCGCGCCCGTACCGCCCTCGGCACCGTCGACGATGATGAAGTCCGGTGTCGTTCCTTCCGCCAGCATCGCCTTGCACACGGCGAGGAATTCACGGCGCGAGCCGACACACAGCTTGAACCCGACGGGTTTGCCACCGGCCAGTTCGCGCATCCGGCCCAGGAAGCGGACCAGTTCGCGGGGCGTGGTGTACACCCGGTGGAAAGGCGGCGAGACGACCGTCTCGCCCTCCGGTACCCCACGCACCTGGGCGATCTCCGCGTTCACCTTGGCGCCCGGCAGCACTCCGCCGATGCCCGGTTTGGCCCCCTGACTGATCTTCAGCGACACGCACTTGACCTGATCGTGCGCAGCCTTGTCGGCGAACTGCCGCTCGTCGAAGCCTCCGTCGTCCGTCCGGCAGCCGAAGTAGCCGGTACCGATCTCCCACACGAGGTCGCCGCCGGGGCGCAGGTGGTACTCGGAAAGTCCGCCTTCCCCGGTGTCGTGGGCGAAAGCACCGAGCTGAGCCCCGGTGTTGAGAGCCAGTACGGCGTTGGCCGACAGCGAGCCGAAGCTCATCGCGGAGACATTGAGCAGAGCCATGTCGTACGGCTGTGTGCAATCGGGTCCACCGATCCGCACCCGGGGCGGGGTGTCGGGCACCGCTCGCGGAGCCATGGACGGAGTGAGGTACTCACTGCCGGCCCGGTAGAGATCGAGCTCCGTGCCGAACGGCTCCTCGGCGGCGGTTCCCTTGGCCCTCTCGTAGACGATGCTGCGAGTGTCGCGGTCGAAGGGGCGGCCGTCGAAATTCCGCTCGATGAAGTATTGCTGGAGTTCCGGCCGAAGCGTCTCCAGCGCGAATCGGAGATGCCCGAGCACGGGGTAGTTCCGCAAGACGGAATGCCGCCGTTGAACGAGATCGTGGACGGCTACCAGCGCCGCCACGACCAAGGGGACGGCGACACCCCAATACCAGGGGGAGACGATCACGGCGGCGACGAGGCTGCTCACCGTCAGCAAGTCGAGCAGGACGATCAGACGTATCTTCAGCACCGTGTCCTAGTGTCCGCGGGGCCGGTGGCCAATCACGAGATTCGGCAAGTGCCGGCCGGCAGGTGCTCTCCGGGGTGGGCGACCCGCGCCCGTGCGGCGAGGGCGGCCAGGGGACGAGCCGCCGACGGCCGCACGGGGCACGGGCCCCGCTCACATCACGCCTTGCCCTGCATACTCCGACGCGCCGGGTTGCCCTGCTCCGAGACCTTGGGGTCCGTCTCATCGGCCTTGGCACGCACCTCCTGCTCGATGCGTTCACCGATCGACTTGTCGATGTTCGACCAGTACTCGAACGCTCGCTGCAGCACGGGCTCGGTGACGCCGTTGAGCAGATGGCCGACGACGTTGTCCACGAGTCGGTCCCTCGCCGCGTCGTCCAGGACCTCACGCACCATCGTGCCTGCCTGGCCCCAGTCGTCGTCCTCACGATGGGAGACGTAGGCGGCGCGGGTGATCTCACCGTCGGCGTGCCAGCTCGGGGGATTGCCGAACCGGGCCGTGTCCGCCGCGGGTCCGCCCTTCGAGTTCGGTGCGTAGACGGGGTCACTGGTCTTGCGGTACGCCATCGCCCCGTCCTTGGAGTACGTGTGTACCGGATTGACGGGGGCGTTCACCGGCAGCTGCTGGTAGTTGGGTCCGATGCGGTAGCGGTGCGCGTCCGCGTAGGAGAACAGACGCGCCAGCAGCATGCGGTCGGGGCTGGGGCCGATGCCCGGGACGAGGTTGTTCGGCTGGAAGGCGGCCTGCTCGATCTCCGCGTGGTTGTCCGTGGGGTTGCGGTCCAGGGTCATGCGTCCGACCTCGATCAGCGGGTAGTCGCCGTGCGGCCACACCTTGGTCAGATCGAAGGGGTTGAAGCGGTAGTCGACCGCGTCCTCGTACGGCATGATCTGCACGTACAGTGTCCAGCTCGGATACTCACCGTCACGGATGTGCTCGAAGAGGTCCCGCGTGTGGTAGTCGGTGTCGACCGCCGCCATCTGGTCGCCCTCGTGCTGGGTGAAGAACTCGATGCCCTGGTCGGTCTTGAAGTGGTACTTCACCCAGAACCTCTCGCCCTGAGCGTTGATCCACATGTAGGTGTGCGAGGTGTAGCCGTTCATGTGACGCCAGCTGCGCGGGATGCCCCGGTCGCCCATCAGCCAGGTGACCTGGTGCGCTGACTCGGGGGAGAGGGTCCAGAAGTCCCACTGCATGTCGTGGTCACGCAGGTTGTTGTCCGCTCGGCGCTTCTGGGACCGGATGAAGTGCTGGAACTTCATCGGGTCCTTCATGAAGAACACGGGGGTGTTGTTGCCCACCATGTCGTAGTTGCCTTCGCTGGTGTAGAACTTCACCGCGAAGCCGCGCGGGTCGCGCCAGGTGTCCGGGCTTCCCCGCTCACCGGCGACGGTGGAGAACCGGGTGACCAGTTCGGTACTGGTACCGGGCTGGAAGACCGCGGCCTTGGTGAAAGCGCTGACGTCCGCGGTGACGTCGAAACGACCGAACGCGCCACTGCCCTTCGCGTGCGGCTGACGCTCGGGAATGCGCTCCCGGTTGAACTGGGCCATCTGCTCGATGAGGTAAGAATCCTGCAGCAGAATGGGGCCGCCCGGGCCGACAGTGAGCGAGTGCTCGTCGCTCTCCACCGGAATGCCCGCGTCGGTGGTGGTCGGTTTGGGCGTGGAGTCGGTCATTCTCGATTCCCCTTCGATGACGCGTGCGGGTACGGAACTGTGATCCGGGCCGTGGATCTCGGCTCAGAAACCCGGACCTCACCGCCGAGGGCTGGACGCTCACGACGACACCGCCGAGCCGCTACGGCCCACGACGACACCGCCGAGCCGCTACGGCCCCTGATCCGGCAGCGAGACACGGGTAACCCGTCAACGACGTCGCAAAACACTTATGAAACGGTCGAAAGCGCCATTCTGTAGCCCGCCACCCCGTGATCCGGCCGACCGACCGCCGACGGCGGGTCAAAGACGACACCGCTTTCCTCTGCGTTTCCCGCACCCCGTATGGGCCCTTTACCGGCGACCGCGGAGGCGGGCGGTTTCCCCTCGCCGGCGGGGGGTATTCGGGCGATGCGCTTGGGACCGCAGGCGTCGTGGCCCGGGAGGACGAGGGCCGCCGTCCCTGATTCCCCTGGCGCGCGAAAGGCTCCCTTGCCTCCGTTCATCTCGGTCTCCATGCGGCAGACGGACCCCTTCCCGTTCACCTATCTGATGCACCGCGCTCTGCTCGTCGCGGACGGCAAGCCCCCGGTCGCGCTGGAGGTGACCTTTCAGTATTCGGCGGAGCAGGCGTTCACCGTGGTGATGACCCTGCACGTTTCCGGGATCGAAGCGGAGTGGAGTCTCTCCCGCGAACAGTTGGTCAAGGGACTGCGCCGCCACGACGGTTGCGGTGATGTCGCGATGTGGCCGGTGGCCCGCCCCGGTGGCGAGGACGTGATCCGCGTACGGCTGGGGCCCGCGTCGAATCATGTGGTGGTGGAGGTCTGCCGGGCCGTCCTCACCGCATGGCTCAACGAGACTCTCCGGCTGATTCCTCGCGGATCCGAGGCTCAGCTTGTGCTTTATGGTCTGACCTCGAACGATGCCCCGAACGTGATCGCTCATACGTGAATTCCGGGGATGTGAACACGGCCTTCGCTTGATCCTGTGCTCCGACGAAAGAGGCACGGGACCAGTACGAAGGCCGTGGGGGAATGAGTCTGCTGCATCACGATGCTGGGCGGGATGCGTTCGCTGTGGCGTCACACTTCCGAGATGACTTCTACACGTGCCTGCGCGCGCATGGCGACGAACTGTTCGAGCTGACGGACGCCCTGCTGTGTGCGGAGGGGCCGGTGAGGACGCCGGTGGATCTGACACTGCTGGCTGAGCATCGGCGAGGGCACGGCGCGTTGTACGCGGCGTTGAACGAAGGCCGTATCGACGCCGACGGGCTGCGGCGGACGCTGGCCGCGCTGCCCCAGCCGAAGGCGGCCGATGACCGGCTCGTCCTGGCCGTGGACGTGACCAACTGGCTGCGGCCGGATGCCGAGTGCAGCCCGGATCGCCTGTTCTGCCAAACCTTCGGCCGTGGCCGGGACCAGCACCTGATGATCCCAGGCTGGCCGTACTCGTTCGTCGCCGCGCTCGAATCGGGCCGCACCTCGTGGTGCCAGCTGCTGGACGGGGTGCGGCTCGGCCCGGCGGACGACGTCGCCGAGGTCACCGCCCGCCAGGTCCGCCGGGTCGTCGGGGACCTGGTCGCCGGCGGGCGGTGGCGCGAGGGCGATCCGGACATCCTGGTCGTCTTCGATGCCGGCTACGACGCCCCGCGCATGGCTTACCTGCTGAGGAACCTGCCGGTCGAGGTGCTGGGGCGGATGCGCTCGGACCGCGTCATGCGCCGGCCGACGCCCACGCAGTTGGAGCAGTTGGAGTACGCCGAGGCGTATCCCCGAGGCGGCCGCCCTCCGAAGCACGGCAAGGAGTTCCGCTTCGGCAAGCCCGAGACCTGGGGCGAGCCGAACGCGGCGACCGTCCAGGTCACCGACCGCTACGGCACCGCACGCGCGATGGCATGGGACCGCATCCATCCCCGGCTCACCACCCGCTCCGCGTGGATCGACCACGACGGTGAACTCCCCATCATCGAAGGGACGTTGCTTCGTCTTCAGGTCGACCGGCTGCCCGGCGGCGGAGACCCGCTGCCGCTCTGGCTGTGGTCCTCCACCACCGCGATGACTGGCGCCGACATCGATCTGCGCTGGCAGGTGTTCCTTCGGAGATTCGATCTGGAGCACACGTTCCGGATGATCAAGCAGACGCTCGGCTGGACCCGCCCGAAGCTCCGCACCCCGGAAGCGGCAGACCGCTGGACGTGGCTGATCATCGTCGCGCACACTCAACTTCGTCTCGCCCGGCCACTCGCTGAGGACGTCCGCCGGCCCTGGGAAAGGCCGATGAAACCGAACAGGCTCACCCCCGCCCGTGTCCGCCGGGGGTTCAGAAACCTCCGCCCTGCCTTGCCCTGCCCGGCCCGTGCGCCGAAACCATCACGGCCGGGCCCCGGCAGGCCGCTCGGCTCGAAGAACCAGCGGCCTGCCACCCACTACGACGTGGGCAAAACTGTCCGACGCCCCGAAACCATCAGCGAACGCGACCGGATCAGACCGTAAGGGACAAGATCAGACAACCCTCACGACATCCGACAAGGGGATGTCGATCCTGGTCGCGTCACCGAAGATGTCCACCATCAACTCGACACGGCCCCGATCATGGTCAACAGCCACGACAGGGCTCATGAAGTCCGTGAACGGTCCCCCGGTAATCCGCACGTCAGTCCCGACTTGGATGTCCGTCTCGTCCTTCACGCCAGCCCCCTTCGCGCTGCTACTTCGATCAGCCAGCGCTGACAGAAGCGAACCTACCCTTCGGCGGAACGGGACCGAACGGCCTGGGGAGGCTGGGATGTAGCCGTTGGTTAAAGCGCAAGCTCAGTACCTGTTCCTGGACCAAGTGATCGGCGGCATCCTCGACGCGGAATAGGCTCTACGGGCGGAGTCCGGTGTCCCGCACCCGCTGACCGTGGCCCGGATCAGTTGACGCAGCGGGTCCGGAGTTCACCGGCGGCGTACGCCGTGCACCGCGAGTTCGTGGTTCCGACGGCGGCATTCGGAGTCTTTGTATGGCAAACCGATCGCGCGGCAGCCTCAGATGTGCAACCGCGAAGGCGCTTGAATGGTCTGTCGCGGTGTGGTTGTCATGGTGCCCGTGGGTGCGCGGCGGCCTCCCGCTCGATTCCCATGGCAGAGAGGGGGGCCGAATCCACCGGGTCGAGCTAGTCCTGCTATGGCGTGCTGAGCATGACCGTGGCGATGATGCGTTTGCCGGGCGGGGTCGCTTCGATGGTGACGTTGTGAGCGAGGGCGGTGACGATCTCCAGCCCGTGCTGGCCGATCCGCCTGGGGTCTGGGGCTTTCACGGTGGGCGGTAGGGGGTTGCTGTCCCACATTTCGATGCGCAGGGCTTCGCCGATGACTTGCATCTGCAGGAGGGCCGGGCCCGGCGCGTATTTGCGGGCGTTGGTGACCAGTTCGCTCACGATCAACTGGACGATCTCCACGGTCGAGTCTGCCACCGGGATGCTGTGCGCGTAGCGCACCGTGGTGAGGAAGGCCACGGCGAGGTGGCGGGCCTGCGCAATGCGGGTTCCGTCTACGTCCAAGGCCAGGGAGGCCTTCATCGACGAAGGCGCCTCCGCCTGTTTTCCCTCGGTCTCCTCAGATGAATGACCCATCGCCGCCCGCTTCCGTGTTTTCGTCGCGTACCCCGCCCGGTATCGGCCATGCACTGTCCGGCACGTTACCTGTGGCACAGCCACGGAGACGCGTGGTCCCTATGATGCGGTTCTTGAGGGGCCTTAACCCCGCGAGGGACGACTGGGCGGGACGAGATTCATTGAAGGGTACGTGGCAGACATTCATCACTCGGAAGGGCAGCCTGCGCGCCTGTCGATCACGCAGGCGACTGTCGACGGGATCGGTGTCCTGACTGTGGCCGGCGAACTCGATGCCGACAGCGTCGGCACACTGCGCCAGGCACTGCGCATTCAGGAAAACAGCGCGTCGGCGCTGACGGTACTGGATATGGGCGCCGTCAGTTTCATGGACTCCAGTGCCATCAACGTCCTGGTAGCGGCCAGCCGTGACCTCGTTGCGGCGGGTAGTCAGCTTCGTATGGCGGCTTTGAGTGAGCCGGTCCAACGAGTCGTCGAAATCGTAGGCCTCGATACGATCATCGTCTGCTGTCCCACCCTTGCCGAGGCGTTGACGATCTGACGGGCTCCCCAACCACCGGGCAGCGCCGAGCCGGCTTTTGGAGGCTGGCCGGTGGGGAACGGTGGTTGAGTTGGTGCTGCTGAGACCGGCACCTGTTCACAGGCATCCTCGGAGTCGGCAGTCTCGCAGGATCTTTCAGGTCTTCGCCCCGGGGCGCGAACCTGCGTGTGCCCACGGTTGTGTTCAACCTGCCTCCAATGAGTTCGCGACCCTTGGGCCGGCGGTGCGGAACAACGAGGCCGGTGCCGGGACGGCCGCCGTCGGCGACGGTCGTCGTCGTCCGGACAGCGTCTCTGAGCCCGGACTCCACCCAGGCCTTGCAGTCGTTGCGGTTTCCCGGAACGGGACGACAGCGTGTCTCTCGATGGTCGCGAGCCCGCGCCTGCCGTCGGCCGGGAAGAGGCGTGCACGACGGATCCCGGTAGAAGGGCCGCTGCCTGGGAAGACGCGAATTGATCTTCGTTGACGTCCCAGGGGAGGAAACATCACCATGGCCGTTCCCGCACGCGCCCGGCGTACCGCGCGCCGCTCCCGCCGGTTCGAACTCCGGGCGACGGCCCTCTACTTCGCCCTCCTCGCGGTCATCCTCGCTCTGGTGGGCGCGGCCGCCCGCACCGCGGCCGCGGCCGCGGTGCACCGTCCCGCCTGGGCTGTGGCGCTCGCCCTCATGGCTGTTGGCGCCGTCATGGCCGGCTGCCGCGGGAAGCGCCGCATATCGGCGGCGAGGATCGCGCGCCGCGCGGCTGCAGCCCTGGACGACCACGCGGACGGCGGTCGAAGCGCTCGACGCGGCGGCACCGGCTCCCGCCGCCGGCCTGGTCCCCGCCGGGGCCGGCGTGGGCGGCGGCCTCCTCGGCACGGATCCCACCGTCCTGCTTCCCCAGAGCGTGCCCGAGACGCCCGCGGTTACGGTGGAGATCGCCTATGAGGCCCTGGACCCGGACGAGTTCGAACAGGCGGTGGCCGAACTGTGCCGGCGCGACGGCTGTCTCGACGTGGACGTCGTGGGCGGGGCCGGGGACCTGGGCGCCGACGTCGTGGCGAGGACGCCCGACGGGCGCTCGCTTGTCATCCAGTGCAAGCGGTACTGCGACGGCAACCGGGTCGGCTCGCAGGACCTGCAGCGCTTCGGCGGCACCTGCTTCACCGTTCATGGCGCCGATGTCGCCGTCGTGGTCACCACCAGCGACTTCACCGCCCCCGCGCTCGACTACGCGGAGCAGTGCGGCATCGTGTGCGTCGACGGTCCGCAACTGCGCCGCTGGCGGGAAGGTGCGGGACCGCGGCCGTGGGAGGCGCAGCCGGCGGCAGCCTGAGGCGTGGGCAGCGGGCGGGTGCCCGTTCGACTTCACGGTGTGAACGGGGCTCCGGAGCCGCCGTGAATTGTGCATGATCCTGGAGAGGGGGCGGCTGGCCAAGAAACCAACCGTCAAAGCGCAGGTGCTCGCCCGAGGGTTTGAATTCCGGGATTGGGCTACGCGATGAGTATGGCTCTTTCGACGCGAGAGACAGAACGCAAATACACGGTGCCCAACGGCGATGCCTCCTGGCTGTCCGACCTGACCGGCGCGGGACCCATCGCCTGCGTGGCAGATCGGGGAACGCAGGAACTGGACGCCGTCTACTACGACAGTGACGACCTGCGACTGACTCGCGCCCATGCGTCCCTGCGGCGCAGGACGGGCGGCGCCGACGCCGGCTGGCACCTGAAACTCCCCCTCCCGGGAGACAGCCGCGAGGAAATCCAGGCCCCGCTGAAGTCGAAGGACGTTCCCGGGGAGCTGCGGGACCTCGTGCTCTCCCGCACCCGCGGCGCGCGACTGAGGCCCGTGATGCGCATCCGCTCCAGCCGCTCGTTGCACCATCTCCTCGACGCGCATGGCGAGGTCCTGGCAGAGCTGAGCATGGACGAGGTGTCCGCCGAGGCGCCCCGCGACCCCGGACGCGGGACGGCCTGGACGGAGATGGAGGTCGAACTCGTCGAAGACGGCGACCCGGTCCTCCTGGACCGCGTCGAGAAAGTGCTGCGCCGGCACGGTCTCGACCGGGCACAGAGCCCGTCCAAGGTGGTCCACGCCCTGACGGAGACCACGATGTTCCCGCAGGGCCCGCCCGACGCGGGCACCGCCGCCGTCCCGGGATCGGCCGGCGAGTACGTGCTCGCCTACATCGACCGACTCGTCGGCGCTCTCACGGACCTCGACCCCGCCGTCCGCCGCGAGGCGCCCGACTCCGTCCACCAGATGCGCACCACGGCACGCCGCCTGCGCGGCTGCCTCCGTTCCTATCGCTCCGTCCTCGACAGAAAGATCACTGACCCCATCCGCCGCGACCTGAAGTGGCTCGCCAACGAACTCGGCGTCGAGCGTGACCACGAAGTACTCCGCGAGCGCCTCATCTCGGGTGTGCGGGAACTGCCCGGCGAACTGGTCCTGGGCCCGGTCGAGGCACGGCTCAAGGTCTGGGACGTGGCACAACGGACCGAGGCCCGTCGCCGCACACTCGATGTACTCGCATCGCCCCGCTACCTGAACCTGCTGGAGGGCCTGACTTCCCTCACCGAGGCGCCACCGCTGCACACCGCCAAGGCGGCCGGCAAACCCGGGAAGGTCCTCGGCAAGGCACTCCGAAAGGAGTACCGCCGCCTCGCCGGACGTATGGAACCGGCCCTCGACATGGCGCCGGGTCCCGAGCGCGACACCGCGATCCACAACGCCCGCAAGGTCGCCAAGAGGCTCCGCTACGCCGCGGAGGCGGCCCGTCCGTCCCTGGGCAAGCCCGCACGGCGTCTCGGCAAGCGCGCCAAGGCTGTGCAGCGGGTGAGCGGGGCCCAGCACGACAGCGTGGTGACGCGGGAGGTCCTGCGCCGCCTCGCGGTCCTCGCCCACGCGGCGGGGGAGCCCACCTTCTCCTGGGGCGTCCTGCACGGTCATGAGGGGGCTGCGGCCGGCGCCCGGGAGCGAGAGCTTCCGCACGCCTGGGCCAGGGCCCGCGCGGTAGCGCGGAGGAAAGCCCTCCGGTCCTGAGCAGTCCAGGCGGCGTCTCCGCCCACTGCCCGACCTTCGACGCGGCCGTCCCTGGTGGTGCGGCCCGAGATCGCTCCGCGCCACGCCGTCTGGACGACGGCGGCGACCTGAAGACCAGGCGGATGAGGCGGATGAGGTTCTCGGCCTGAGCGTGAAGGCCCGTACCAGCGCCGTGACCGGGCTGCGAATCCCGCCTCGATCGCCGAGATCGTCGCCGTGGTCAGCGGCGGCCTCGGCCCCTGGCGACGAGAATTGGCCTTGCCTGCGATGGCGCGATCCTCGCATCATCTGCGAATGGACGACACGCCGAGCCGCATCCCGACCGCCCTGCCCTCATTGCGTTCCAAGGCGCGCGGCGCGGGCTTCACCATGTCCAGCGAAGACCGCACGGGAAGCCTTCTGACAGCACTTGCCGCCGCCCGGCCCGCAGGCCGGATCCTCGAACTCGGCACGGGAGTCGGAGAGGGAACCGCCTGGCTCCTCAGTGGCATGGACTCCGCCTCCTGTCTGACCACAGTCGAACTCGACCCCGCTGTCCAAGCCATCGCCCGAGAACAGCTGGGAGAGGACCCGCGGGTGACCTTCGTTTCAGGGGACGGCGGCGCATGGCTGGAAGATTTCGACGGCGCTCCCTTCGATCTCGTCTTCGCGGACACCTGGCCGGGCAAGTTCACCCACCTCGACCGGGCTCTGGAACTCGTGGCCCCCGGCGGGACCTACCTGATCGATGACCTCTTCCCCCAGCCCGGCTGGCCAGACGCCCACGAAACCTCCGTCAGGCACCTTCTGGCCGAGCTGGACGAACGCGAGGACTTCCGATGCGTCCGCATGGCATGGGCGAGTGGACTGCTGATGGCAGTGCGCACAGCCTGATGGCTAAGAGTCGACAGCAGAGGGTGGTTGGCGGTGGTCTGGACCCCACGTCGATGGCTGCAGCTTCGGCGTCTCCTCGGCTCCTACGAGGTGGGCGATGAGCCGGTCGGAGATCACGAAAGAGACCTGGCTGAGTCGTCGAATGGCCCCGAAGTATTTGTGCTTGCAGGCCCCGCAGCGGGGCGTTGCCCCGGATGAACTGGCTGGTCTGCACAGGCGGTTCGAGGTCGTCCCTGGAGCTCAGGCACGGGTCGACTGGCCGAGCATGACTGGCTTCCCACCGGCCGGTTGCCTCCGCCGTCCGTAGAAGGCGAGGGCTCCAGCAGAGGATGTGGAGGGAGCACCCGACTGCTTGCAGCAGTGTCTGTTCGCTGTCAGCCGTTAGAAGTACGGGGCGCTTCCGGGGCGTCGCCATCGTCGGTCACTTCGTTGGGTTCCGGCGGGCCCGGTGTCTTGGCGACGGGAGGCGTTGGGCTGACGATCGTCTGTGGCTTGT
Organism: Streptomyces sp. NPDC096324; assembly: GCF_044763015.1. Lineage (NCBI taxonomy): Bacteria > Bacillati > Actinomycetota > Actinomycetes > Kitasatosporales > Streptomycetaceae > Streptomyces > Streptomyces sp. NPDC096324. The sequence continues at coordinate 453,506 of NZ_JBIWFK010000006.1, forward strand.
CGGAATCTGGGCTCGTGCTCGGCTGAGAGCCGCGAGCGTGGGGCGTTCCAGCCTGCTGTTCTTCATCGGAATTCGTCATGAGTCCGGGGTTCCCCAACCTTTAATTTCGTAACGCCTGTCATTGGTCGTTCCCACCGGGGCTGGCCGTGCACGAGGCGAGGTGCCTTGTGTGAGACCTGTGACCACAGTGCATCGGAGGACCCAGTCGGTCCCCTGGAGCCGTCAGTCCGTCTTCGCTGAACCAGCCGCGTTCGGGGTTCCAAATGGCGAACTGGGCGAAACCGCAGGACCAGGCGTAATTCAGCACATCAGGCGCCCGTGCCGGATTCGTGTGCGGGTGTCCTGGGTGTAGATCGTTCGTCAGGGCCGTTCGTGGGCTGTTCCGGCTCGTGGTGGCCGGTGCGGTTCCTGCGCTGGAAAACTTCGGTCAGCCGAGGTGCGTGCCGCCATTCCTTCGCCGGGCACTGAGACGTCACCGGCTCCCAGCGATCGAGGGCGCCACGCCAGTCCGCTATTTCCATAAACTATGAATATAAAATTTCTATGCTTCGGGCGGGAGCCGTCAAGATGGCAGGGTTCGTGGGTGCTCGTGCTGGTCGTGGGCGGCAGTCTTTGGCCTTGATCGTCTGTCAGCGGTCGAGTTCGAGGTTCGTCAGGACGAGCAGGGGCACCGAGCAGGTTGGTGGCGCGGGCGGGGCTCGTGCGAAGCTGTCGCCGGGTGCCCAGGCGTTGCGTCTGGGGGAGGAGGCTCGACGACGCCTACGCACGTCGGCCCGTGATCGGCACCCGGAACCTGCCCCCTCAGGCTCCGGCTCGATCAGGCCCAAGAAACCAGTCTGCCTTGGCCAGGCTCATCTGCAGCGCTGACCAGGATTGCCCGTTGAGTTGCTCCACGTCGGACAGCACCTGGTCCAAGCGGAACCCGAGTCGTTCATAGAGCCGCACCGCGTTGCTGTTGTGGCTGAAGACCCCCAGTTCCACGCGCTCCAGGCCCAGTTGAGCAAACCCGAATGTCAGGACTCGAGTCAGCAGCGCAGCCCCGTATCCCTGACCTCGGGCATCCGGGGCGACGAGCACCCGCCCGAGCCGGGCAGTCTCGCCACCCTCATCCAATCGTAGGGAAGCATGCCCCACCAATCGGCCGCCAGCTCCTACCCCCATCCAGCTCCGGCGCCTCAAGTCCGTCACATATGTCGCGAGTTGCGGTTCATTCAACGGCCAGGTGAACCCGGGACCGGCCCACGTCACCAACTCGGCCGGCCCGGATATCCACGACACGATCACACCAGCGTCCGCAAGGGTGAACGGGCGCAGCTCAACCACAGCTCCTACCTTCAAGATCAGTTCCCATGCCTCGGGAAACTATCGAGGTTCAATACGTCCCGGCCACCCCACGGGGCGCCCAAACTGGCTGAGCGAGGTGAGACGGCACGTGTCCGCGTCTCCGACATGCTTGTTCTTTGAGGTTGATCGGCCGGATCGAGGGGGCACCGTGGTCGGTGGACTGATACAGATGCCTTGCCCCGCCGAGTTGACGATGGTTGCGGATCTCGTCACGGATTGCGCAGCAGGACGATGTAGGTCTGGCCCCAGGGATGCCTGCCTGGGTGCCGAGTAGTCCCAGAAGCTGCCGGCCTGAAGCGATGAGCGCGCCGACCGTCACCACGATGTTCGGTTCTCGGCCGGTCAGTCCAGACGTGAGATCCGTCAATACCTGCTCGGCACGGTCTTGGGCGCCATCTCGTTGGGCGCGGTCTGCCGTGTCACTCAGCAAGCCCCAGTGGATTCGGTCCCACTCGCACACGTCGGCGACAGCGCTGAGGAGTTGGGCCAGCAGTGTCGGCTCAAACCTGCTCCATGCCTGCCGGGTGATGTCAGGCCGATAGGGCTTCGCGGACGTTGGGGTAGTACGGGATGACGGTGTCGACGCCGACGGTCTCCAGGGTGCGCAGTATGGCGGCGGGAACGTCGGCCAGGCGCAGCCAGCCTTCTGTTCGGGTGAAGTCGACGTGGGTGGCGAGAAGGGTGTTGATGCCGCTGGAGTCCATGAAGGACACCTGACGCATGTCGACGATCATGCGCGGCCGGCCGGGGGGTCGGCCGGAGGTCAGAGCCTGTGCGAGGGGGCCGACGCTGGCGTGGTCGATCGCGCCGCAGACGGTCACCGTGACGATGCCGTCCGAGGTCGTCGAGGAGACCTTCAACGGTTGCGGTCCGTACACTTTCTCGATTTCCACGACGGCTTTCCCAACAGTTCGTCGGCTGACACGACCGGACCTCCTGCCCCCTCACGCGGGATCGGACACGCGCAGTGACAGGCGCCGGACGTGCTGTACGCCGACGCAGGGCGACTGTGGTGCGGTGACGGGTCCGCCGTGCCGCGGATTCATGGACCGCGGACGCTTGGATGAAAGCAGCTCCTGAACGCCCACAACCTCGAGCAGCCTGTCGACGGCGGCGCTGGCGGCCTGGACGGTGAACGTCTTGCCCACCGTCAAGGCCCGATGCCGGATTTCCAGCAGTACGTTCAAGCCGGCGCAGTCGCAGAAGGCGAGTCCGCTCAGATCCAGCTCGAGGCCGCTGGGCGACGCGGCGAGGGCTTCGCCCAGTTGATCCCGAACTCGGGCCGCCGAGGGGAAGTCGAGCTCCCCGTGCAGTGCCACCAGGGTCGGGATGTCGTCCGGGGTGGGGGAGGGCGGCGCGGATGCCCGGCCGGGCGGAAGCAGTCGTGCGGCACCGCCTGGATCGGGGCAGGGGAGGTCCGGCGCGGTGAGGGCCTCGGCCCGGTATGGCGGCTGATGCATGACTCACTCCCACAGGCGTTCGCGTGGTCCACTCCAACGTTCCCCCAGGAAGGCAACATACGTCAACCGATACGTGAACGCGTGTACGTGTTTTTTGATGCGCGCATCCGGGCTCAGTAGACTTGGCACATGGATGGGGTACCCGAGTCACACAACGGCTGGACGTTCCTGACGAACCACGCTCGCGTCCTCGCGGCCATCGCGGACAACCAGAGCGCGCGGGTCCGCGACATCGCCGCGCGGTGCCGCCTGACCGAGCGGGCGGTGCAGAAGATCATCGCGGACCTGGAGCAGGCCGGTTACCTCTCCCACGTCCGTCAGGGTCGTGGCAACACGTATCAGATCGACCCGGCCAAGATCCTGCGTCATCCGACCGAAGCAGGTCAGGGGCTGACGGTGGCTTCACTCCTCTCGCTGCTGATTCAGGACGAAGACCATCGCGGGATGCTGTCCGCCGAGTCCACGCACGTGTCCGGGTGAGCTGCCCGCGCGCCGGCTGAGGGCAACGCGGTGGCGCCCTCCGTGTAGAGATCGCCGGATCGGATGCTGCCCTGCCCCTGGTGGACAGGACAGGGTTCCTGCCCACCAGGACCAGACCCTTCCGCCCCGGCTCCAGCGGCATGAGGCGGCCTGGAGCCGCCTGGGTACCACCCGCCTTGGCGCCCCAGGCGGCGCACGAGTCGGCGCCCGGCGTGGGCACTGACGCTCGGCGGAGTGCTTCGGGGAGTCCGGAATGCGTGCCACTTGATGCGCGTGGGGAAGGGGGGTCCGGGTCCTCAGTCCGGACCTTCGGCGCGCTGTGGTGCGGGCTGGAGCGGCGCATCATCGGTCAACGCCGCGCCGCCCCAGCGCCGGGTGGTGGCGCGGCACCGGCCCCCGTTCGGGGACGGTAGCCGGGGACCGTGCCGTCGGTTCCTTCCGGCCCGCGCCGCCTCGCCCCGACGGACCCCGATCGCAGAAGGGTGTTCCATGCCTGACAATCCGCTCGACAAGCATCCCCGCCCCGACCTTCCGCAGCAGGATTAGGAACATCCCGGATGGACGGGACCCATGGACCCCCCGCCCGACCACGGCGAAGACTCCTACGAAGGCTGCGGGCTGCTCCAGAACCGCAAAGCCCTGGTGACGGGCGGCGACTCCGGCATCGGGCGGGCGGTGGCGCTCGCCTACGCACGCGAGGGAGCGGACGTCCTGTTCACCCACCTGCCTCAGGAGTCGGAGGACGCGGCCGAGACGGCCCGGCCGGTCGAGCAGGCGGGCCGTAAAGCGGTCGCGGTCGCATGCGACATAAGGGAGGAGAACCAGTGCAGTCGGCTCGTGGACCGAGCGCGTGCGTGCCTCCTCGACGAGCGGCGCGGCACGCCGAGCGGGACCGGCCGGAGAAGCTCCGGCCGGCCCCGCCGTAGGGCCGGTGCTGAGGTCAGATCCCGCGGTGGCCCTGATAGTAGGTGCCGATCTGGTCGTGGTACCCCGCGTCTCCGACATGCTTGTCCTTGTCGAACTCGGGGGAGTCCTTGATCTGGTCCTTCGTCAGGGCGGCGTAGATCTTCCGCTCTTCGTGGTCGACCCGCTGCACGGTTCCGGCCGGCAGGAGAACGTGCTTGCCGAAGATCCATACGCCGGTGTCGACAACGAGGTAGGCGGAGCCGACGTCGTCCGAGTGCTTGTCGACCTTCCCGATGCTGCCGTCGGTCGCCTCGACCTTGTACCCGGTCAGATCGGTGCCCGCGGTGTGGCCGGCGGTCGGCTGGTAGCCCCAGAGGCTGTCACTCATAAGGAACGGCTCCCTTGTCGTGATTCATTGCCACTCCACGTCGAACTGTCTTACCGCGGAGTCTTATTGAGCACCACCGAATTCGGTGGATTCACGCCCTCCGAGTACCCCGATGCGGAGGATTAACCACGACCGGTCCATGCCGATACGGAGAGTGGAAACGGGTGGGGCCCCGACACGGAAGTGTCGGGGCCCCACCCGTGGGTACCGTTGGTCGGCGAGATTCACCAGCGGTACCAGCGGCCACGCCTGCCACCGCTCGCCGTCGGGCGGATCACGAAACCGAGTGCCCACACGATCAGCACGATGACAGCGATCCACCACAGCGCCTTGAGCGCGAAACCGGCACCGAAGAGGATCAGCGCGAGCAGAAGAACGAGAAGAACGGGAACCATAGTTATCAACCTCCGTGGCATCGGATGCCCGGCGGACCGATCCCTATACCTGCCGATCTCACCTTCTTGAGGATCCGCTGCCGCGGCAATTCACTCCGGAAATCCCCGATTCGAGTTTCGGATTCGGGGTAATGAAGCCCCCTCATGGTGAGCCGGACGGCCTCAGGAGGTTGCCGGCGCATCCTCCCGCTCAGGCCGGCGTGCGGGTCACCGGGATCCAGAGCTGTGCGTCGGACTGGGTCGGGTCGTCCTGCGACGTGCGGATACGCAGCATCTCCGGGCCCGGCCGGTACTCGTACGGGTTGGACGGGATCCACTGGGCGGCCACGTCACCCCACATCTGCTGCAGCGCCTCCGGGAACGGTCCGGTGTTGTCGAACACGGCCCAGGTGCCCGCCGGACAGTCCAGGACGTCGAGGTCCTCGGGCACCTCGGCGGCCGTCGTCACCACGGCGTGGTAGTAGTCGAGTTCGCTGCCCTCCTCGAAGCCGTCCGACAGCCGTACGGTGGCCGACACCACGCCTTCCGGGTCGTCGTCCGAGAGCCCGGCGATCCGGACCATCGTCTCCGGCGGAATGCTCCGGATGTGCTCGGCGATGTGAGGGTTGACGCCCTGGTAGATCAACGGGACGCGGGCCTTCCTGCCGGCGACTCGGAATGACTTCTTCTCCACGATCCGGTACCGCATGGTGCTGTTCCCTTCGACGGTGAGGCGGAAGGAGAGCCGGGCCTGCGAGCTCAGTGCCGCGCCGGTGCGCCTGGCCTCGCCGGGACCGACGCCGTGCACGGCGCGGAAGGCCCGGGCGAACGCCTCCCCCGACGTGTAGCCGTAGCGGATCGCGATCTCCAGCAACGTCGTTTCCCCGCCCAGGACTTCGGCCCCCGCGACGGTCAGCCGACGGCGTCGGATGTACTCCGACAGGGGCATGCCCGCCAGTGTGGAGAACAGCCGCCGGAAGTGGTACTCCGACGTGACCGAGATCCGGGCCAGCTCGGCCACCTCGATGTGCTCGTCGAGGTGACGCTCGATGTACTCCATGGCCTGGTTCAACCGATCCAGCAAGCCCGGCCTCCTTCCCTTTCGATCACCAACGTAGGAAGGGCCAAGCCTGCCGCACCCGACATTCTGTGCCCGCTCCGGTCGGGTGGGACATGCCCATGAGGGCCAGGGAGGTGCTGAGACCGCCGGCCGGGCCGAGACGTTTGGCCGTGTGCCGACGGGCTACTCGGTGCACCAGCGGAACGAGAGAAGATGAGACGCCGTGACCAGGCGAACCGCAGAGAAGCCCGTCCTCCGAGTGCCGAAGACCGGCTGGGCGAAGGCACGTCACCTACCTCGCGGAAGCGCGCGTACCTCCGTCGCCGCCGTCGCGGACGAGTGCGCCACAGCCATCAGGCCCGCGACCGCCGAGTGGAACATCGTCAGAGGCGACGACTGAACTCGCGAACCCGTCGCCCAGGCTCCCGGTACGCCGTACCGGGGGCCGACGCATGATGAGTCGGGCGCGCTCACAGACCCGTTGCGACTCACGAGACGCGGTGTGAGGGGTTCCTGCGCACGATGGCGCCGTTGAGCGCCGTGGCGAAGACGCACCAGCCCGTGTACGGCACGAGCGCGCGGGCCGCCGAGGGGGCGAACCGGTGGGTGCGGCGGATGAGTTCGGCGTTGCCGACGTCCAGCAGAAGGGCGCTGGCGCCGTAGGAGAGCCAGGACTTCGGCGCGCGGCGGCGTCGCGAGCGTTCGCTGATCAGCCTCATGTCAACGGGGTTTCCTCCCAGGTGCGCCGATGCGCTGCCGGACGGGGGCCGGGTCAGGACTTCGACTCGGCGGCATGCGTGCTTCGCTCGCTCCCCTCGTTCGCTTCCTCTGTGTCCTCGCCTTCCGCCTGTGACGGAGTTGTTCGAGGAACGTCGTGAAGGGCCGCTTCCGCCTCGGCGTCGGTGCGCTCGCCCTCTGCCTGCGATGGGGTCGGGATATCACTCATGATCGGCCTCACTGATCGGTGTGCCGGGTTCGGTGCCATGGTGTTCGCTGGAGCGTCGCGAGCGCCTGTGGGTTCCGCGCGTACGAGCGCGTACAGACGTCTGACACCGTGCACGCCGGCGTGCTCCTGCGGCGCGGGTACCCATGGCCCGTCGGTTCTCACGCCGCGGTCCGGTGGCGGCGATTGCCGACGCGGCCGCGTGTTGGCCGACCTCCGATCTCTCGTCATCGTCGGCCCCCGCGGTCGCGGTGGGTCAGCCGGCTCTGGAGGCGGGAGAGAGCGGCCGTGCGGTGCCGGCGCAGGGCGGCCCGGGCGGCATTGGCTCCGGGGGCGCCGTGGACTCCACCGCCCGGGTGCGCGGAGGCGGAGGCCAGATACAGACCGAGGACGGGTGTCTCAGGGCGGCCGGTACCGGGGCTGGGCCGGAAGACGAGCTGTTGGTGCAGGGCGGTGGTGCCACCGTTGATGGCGCCGCGGTGCAGGTTGGCGTCCAGGCTTTCCAACGTGGGCGGGGCGAGGATGCGCCGGGCCCGGACGAGGCCGCGGAACCCGGGGGCGTAGTGCTCGACGTGTCTCTCGATGCGGTCGGCGAAGGCTTCTTGCTCTCGGGTGTCCCACGTTCCCGTCAGTCCGTCGGTCCCCGCGTCGCCCCGCACCTGTTGCGGTACATGCGTATAGGCCCAGGCGGCCTCGGTGCCGCGGGGGGAGCGGGTGGCGTCCGCGGTGGTCATCTGGCCGAAGAGACAGAAGGGTTCGTCGGGGACGCGACTCATGGCGATCTGGGAGGCGAAACGCGTGAGAGCGTCGACATCGTCGGCGAGGTGGACCGTTCCCGCCTGAGCGGCCTCCGGACAGCTCCAGGGCACCCGGCTGTTCAGAGCCCAGTCGACCTTGAACGTGGCGAAGTCCCACTGGAAGCGCTTCAGGTCGGCGAGCAGCCGCGGGGGGAGATGGTCCTCGGCCACGAGCGAGCCGTACAGCGCGGGTGCGGACACATCGGCCAGGACCGCCTTGCGGGCCGGGACCCCCTCGCCGGCTGCTGTGCGGACGCCTACGGCGCGGCCGCCACGAATGACGATCTCGGTGACCTGTTCGCCGCAGCGGATGGTTCCGCCGCGCCGCGTCAGACGGCGGGCGAGGGCGCCGCTGAGGGCTCCCGAGCCGCCGACCGGAACGGGGAAGCCGTACGTCTGGCCGAGCATGGACATGATCCATCCGAAACCGCCGCTGCCCGCGGCTTCCGGCGCCAGGTCGGCGTGCAGGGCGTTGCCCGCGAGAAGGAGCCGGCCTCCCTCGCCGCGGAACTCCTCCTCGCCCATTCGGCGCACCGGCAGCACCATCGTCCTGGCCAGCCGCAGCCCTCCGGCACCCCGCAGCCGCAAGGCCAGCGCGGCGCCGGCGCGCACCGGAGGGAACGGAGTGAACAGGGCGTCGAGGACGCCCTCGCGCAGTCTCTCCCAGACGCGCCAGAGGTCTTTCCAAGCCGGTCCGTCGCCCGGAGCGAACACGTCCAGACTCGCTGCGGTCTCCTCCAGATCACGGCTGAGGACCGCGCACCGGCCGTCGGGCAAGGGGTGGGCGAGGACCTTCGGGGCGTGGCTCCACACCAGCCCCTCGTGCTCCAGATGCAGGTCGTCGAGAACCGGTGAAGCGGCGGCCAGGGGATAGAAGGCGCTGAAGACGTCGCTGATGAAATCGGGGTCGACCCCATGGTCGTGCCGCACCGCCCCGCCGGGCGTGTCCTGGGCCTCCAGCACCTCCACACTCCAGCCGGCGTCTACCAGAAGATTGGCCGCGACGAGACCATTGGGGCCCGCCCCGATCACTACTGCGTCCGCCATGACGTGCTCCTGGCTCGATGGGGGCGTCGCGCCCAGTGGCGTGATCGCCTGCTGGTCCCGGTCCCGGCCCCGGTTCAGGCGCTGCGCGGCCGGCCGGCCCGGTCGACCGGGGTGCGCGACGGCTCTTCGGTCGACTCGCAGAGCCGGGCGAGACGACGGAGCATCGCGCGGTGCCGCACCTGCAGCGCCGCGTCCAGGAGGCCGTTGTGGAGGGCGCCACCCGGGCCGCGCAAGGGGTGTTCGTCCAGGATCAGCAAGGTGTGTTCGCCCCAGGGCCGCAGCTCCAGCGCGATCCTCGCGGTCCCCAGCGGTCCGCTGTCCGCCTCCAGTTCGAGGACGGTGTTCGGTTCGCTGCGGCGCACGATGGTCCGGTTGTGCAACGTGATCGGCCCGATGGCGATCTCGTAGCGGAGAGTCGAGTCCAGGTCCGGCCACCTTCCTTCGTCCGCTTCGACCCGGGAGGTGCCGACCACCCATTCCTCGAACCGTTGGGCGTCGGACAGGACGGCCCAGACGGCTGCGGGGGGCTTCTGGATCAGACGATGCCGTACGGCCATGTACGCCTCCGCTGTTCGAAGTACCGCATCCTTTGCGCGTTCCCAAACCAGGATGAATCACACATTCGGCCCACTGGTGACGCCCGCGGAACCAATGGCACCCGGCGTGCCACCGCCGTCGAGGCGGCGTTTCCGGGCGGAGCGGCAGGGAATCCGGACGGTGGCGCTTTGGAGCGAAGACGCACGCCCCGCGAGGGATCCCGATCTCTTCGGTCGTGGTTGCTCCTCTCCCACAGGCCGGACCCGCGCGGCGATCGATGGAGCGGGGCGTCCGGTGACCGGGGCGCTGTGACTACAGGGGGTCGTGCGGGAGCGGTACGCCCGCCTGCGGTGCGACGACGGTGTATGTCCGGGGCTGCGGACCGAACCATTCGCACACCAGGATGGTGGCGTCGTCCCGCAATTGCTGGTTGTGGTGCTGGAGCAGGGCGCGGACGAGGCGGCGAAGGGTTTCGGGGACGGGCAGGCCGTCGCTGTGGTGGCGGACGAGGAAGTCGATGAAGTGCGCGAGGCCGAACTCCTGGCCCCCGACGCGGGCTTCGGTGTAGAAGACGAGGCGGTCGCCGGGTTCGAGCTGCTCATGGCAGAGAGTGGTGGGCAGATGCAGGTCGGTACCCATGGGGTGGGACGGCGGGCACTTCAGGAGCGTGGACCAGCGTCCGCCGCGGATCACGATGGGCGGATGATGGCCGCGGTTGACCCACGTCAGGATGCCGCTCTTGGTGTCCAGATCGGCGAGAATCCCGGTCACGTAACGGCTGTGGCCGAACTGTTCCATCAGAACCTGTTCGATGCGGTCACCGAGCTGGTCGAGGGGAGTGCCCTGACGGCGGTGGTTGCGGCAGGCGGCCACGGCGAGATTGGCGGTGAGTCCGGCGGAGGTGTCGTGTCCCATGGCGTCGAAGACCGAGAAGTGGATGGTGTCTCCAGCGACGGCGTAGTCGTAGGCGTCGCCGCCGACCTCGTAGGCCGGTTCCAGGGCCGCGCCGATGATGACCCGGTCGTCGGCGTAGGTGCGCGGCGGCATCAGCGTCCACTGCATCTCGGCCGCGACGTTCATCGCCTTGATGCGGGTCAGACGGGCATGGGAGTCGCTGGTGTCCCGACCGCTGACGACCAGCATGGCCACCATCGACGCCAGCGTCAGCATGTCCTCGTGAAGCCCGTTACCGCCGTGGGTACTGGTTACGCGCAGGACGCCGAGGCGCTCGGTGCCGTCCAGAAGTGGCACCCACCAGGTCTGGTACCCGTTCTCGCTGCCGGCGGCGGCCACGATGTGTCCGTACTGGTAGGCGCGCCCGGCGACGGTGCCCTCGACCGGCATTTCCGGCTGGGCGTCTCGGGTCTGCTGCGCGGCGTCCGGCCCCTCGCCGGTGAGCAGGCGCAGAACATCGCGCTGCAGGTCTCCGAGGTAGATGCGTACGTCGTCGAAGTCGGCCGCGGACGCCTGCTCGGCCACCCGCGAGGGCAACTGCTCGAAGGACATCACATGGCTGCCGGCCAGCAGGCTCCTCAGCATCCGCAACATCCCCTCGTCGCGCCGTGTCATCAGAGGCCTCCCTGCCGTCGCGTCCGTCCCCGCCGGGAGGAAGCCGTGGCCGGTCATCGGTTTCGTCCGAGTACCCATTTCACGGGTGGTGCTCTGGCTGACGGCGTCTTGTCTTGCGGGATTTCGGAATGTTCCTGCTCGATGCCGACGACCCGCACCTCAAACGGTGCGGGTCGTCACCGAGGACTGACCTGACCTCGCGGCTTCCGGCCGATGCGGCGCGCTGTTCTCGTGACCCCTCCGGGTGGACGTCGCGTCGTACGACCTGCCTTCAGGCCTCTGGGCGGCCGTCGAGGTTCTCGAAATCGCGCCGGACTCCGGCCCCGTCATCGTCCACCAACGCTGCCTGGTCCGGCAGTTCGAGCACTCGGGAGCAGTGCTCGCACAGCATCGTCCCGCCCTCGGACGAGACGGCCGGCCTGCTCCCACACGCCTTGCACACGCCCACCTCTCGGCTCTGGCCAGGGGTCTGTCGTTCTTCCATCGGTCAACTCCAGGTCGTTCATGCGGTCGCATCACATGGGCAGGGTGTAGTCCGGATCGAGTCGTGGAATCCGGGATCAGGGGTGAAGAAGCGTCTTGACCATCGCGTCCTCCTTGGCCTGGAACATCGCGTACGCCTTGGGGGCGTCCTCCAGCGGCATGTCGTGGGTCTTGAAGGAGTCCACGCCGAGCGGATCGGCGTCGGTCAGCAGAGGCAGGATGTCCTCGACCCAGCGCCACACGTTCGCCTGGCCCATCCGTAGCTGGATCTGCTTGTCGAACATGGTCAGCAGCGGCATGGGGCTGGCCGCTCCGCCGTACACGCCGGAGACGGAGACCGTGCCCCCGCGCCGTACCAGCTCCATGGCCGTGTGGAGTGCGGTCAGGCGGTCCACGCCGGCTCGCTCCATGAGCGGCTGCGCGACGCTGTCCGGAAGCAGAGTGGTGACCCACTGGGCGGCCTTCGCGAACGGTGCTCCGTGGGCTTCCATCCCGACGGCGTCGATGACCGCGTCGGTGCCCCGCCCCTCGGTCAGTTCCTGTACGGACTCGGTCAGTTCGGTGCCGCCGCGCTGGGCGTCGAAGCACGTGACGCCGTGTGCGGAGGCGCGGGAGAGGCGCTCGGCGACCGGGTCGACGCCGATGACCAGACCGGCCCCGCGGTGCTGCGCGATCCGGGTCGTCATGTCACCGATCGGGCCGAGACCGAGGACGGTCACCGTGCCGCCGTCGGGGATGTCGGCGTACTCGACCGCCTGCCAGGCCGTCGGCAGGACGTCGGACAGATAGACGTAGCGGTCGTCCGGCGGCCCGTCCGGGACCTTGATGGGCAGCCTGTTGCCGAACGGGACCCGCAGCAACTCGGCCTGGCCGCCCGGGACCTGCCCGTAGAGCTTGGTGTACCCGAAGAGCGCGCCACCGGTGCCGCGTTCACGGACCTGTGTGGTCTCGCACTGCGAGTGCAGCCCGCGGTCGCACATGTGGCAGTCGCGGCACGACACGTTGAAGGGGATCACGACACGGTCGCCCGGCTTGAGGGCGTGAACCTCGGACCCGACGTACTCGACCACGCCCATGGGCTCGTGTCCCAGGATGTCCCCGGGGTCCAGATAGGGGCCGAACAGCTCGTAGAGATGAAGGTCGGATCCGCAGATGCCGCTCGACGTGATCCGTACGATCACATCGTCGGGTTTCTCGATCCGCGGGTCCGGCACGGTCTCCACACGGACGTCCCTCTTGCCGTGCCAGGTCAGTGCGCGCATGAGAGCTCCTTCTGTCGCGGGGTTCGACCACGGCCAGGCGTCAGGCGCTGGTCGGCGGGCCCGGGATCCGCTGGTTGTAGCGGCGCGCGGCGCGGTCGTTGAGGCCGCTTCCCAGCCTGCGTACCTTCTCCGTCCAGGTGGCGGCGGACCGATCGATGCCGTGGCCCTGCTCGATGCCGGGTCCGGCCGCGTCGGCGTCGCCGTGGGTGGCCGTGGGAGCGGGCAGGAGCCGGGCCGCGAGCCCGCTGAGCCGGGTGACCGTGGCCGGTGCCACGCCGTGCGCCACCGACGCGGCACGCGCGGCGGGTGTCAGCACCAGGCGGGTCCTGCGCTTCTCCAGCGCCCGTACGATGCGCTCCGCCGCACGCTCGGCGTCCATCGAGACGACGGGCGCCCCCGAGAGAGCCGAGAACCAGGCGAACTCCCGGGACGGGCGTCCCCCGAACTCGGCCTGAAGATGTGAGCCGGTGCGCATCAGCCCCGGATGGACCGTCGTGACGCTGAGGCCGTCTCCGGCCGTCTCGGCCCGCAGTCCCTCGCCCAGCGCTCCGACGGCGGCCTTGGCGCACGAGTACGGCAGCAGATGCGGAACGGCGAGCAGTCCGCCGACCGAGCCGATGAGACACAGCCGGCCTCCGGCCTCGCTCGCGCGCAGCGAGGGGAGCGCGGCCATGGCCGTGTTCACGGCGCCACCGAAGATGGTGTCCATGGCGTCCTCGAAGGCAACGCTGCCGAGCGAGGCCACCGGGGCCACCTGGATGACACCGGCGTTGGCGACGACGATGTCCAGCCCGCCGTGCCGGGCATCCGCCTGCCGGACGACCGACTCCACGGCGTGCCGGTCGCGGACGTCACACACCGCGGTGGAGACCTTCTTGCCGGTCCTTTCCTCGGCCCATTCGGCGCCGCGACGCAGTTCGTCCTCGTCGCGTGCCGCCATCGTGACCAGGCAGCCGCGCTGGGCCAGACGTGCGGACAGCAGCAGCCCGAGGCCCCTGGATCCGCCCGTGACGAGTGCGGAGAGGCCGGCCAGGTCCGACCGGTGTGGAGTCGATGCCACTTTCATCACCTCGCTGGGGAACGGGAAGGGAAGGGGACGGGGCGCCGAGTACCCGGATCAGGTGCGCGCAGACGCGCGTTCCGCTGCCGAAGCCGGTCCGGGTGGTCCGGGCGGTTCGGATGGTCCGGGTGGTTCGGCATCAGCCGGAACCCCCGTCGCCGAACGACCCGCTCGAACCGGAGTCCCAGCGCGGCCGCTCCTGTCGGTCACTGCGCTTGCTGCCGGCACCGCCGAGCTGATGCGGGGTGAGGCGCTCGCCCTCGTTCGCGGCGCGGGGTACCTCGTTCGGTTCCCTGATCTCCGAGGTCTCGTGCGCGGGCCCCGACTGCGGAAGCTTGGGCTGCTCATGAGTCCTGGGCGGGCCCGGCTCGCTACGGCGCGCCCGGATGCCCAGCCCCACGGCCCACACCAGGGCTCCCGCGATGACGAGCCCGCCCAGCAGGGCGCCGAGCGTGCCGAACGCGGCGTTCGAGAGCGCGATGTTCCAGTATTCGTGGTCCATGGCGGCCGAGTACCCGTACTTGTGGAGCGCAGACTCCGGATCGTCCGGCCGTGCTGCGCTCCCCGCGGAGATGTGCTTCCGTCCCCGCGGAGACGGGGCCCTTCCCCTGCGGGCGGTTCCCCCGCGGAGACGGGCGTGTTCCCGGCGGTCGGGTCGGTTCCGCCGTGACCTGGTTTGTGGAGGGGCGGGAGGGATACACGGGGTGGATGGTCACAAGGAGGCACCCGGCAGGTCCTGAGAGACTGCCGGGCATGGATGTCGCTCGTAGGAACAACGTCACCGTCACCGGCAACCCGCAAGGGCGCACAGTGGTGCTGGCTCATGGGTTCGGCTGCGATCAGAACATGTGGCGGCTGACCGTGCCCGCCCTGACCGAGGACTACCGGGTGGTGCTGTTCGACTACGTCGGTGCGGGCCGCTCGGACGCGACCGCGTTCTCGGCGGCTCGCTACGGCTCGCTGAGCGGCTACGCCCAGGACGTGGTGGAGGTGTGCGAGGCGCTCGATCTGCACGACGCGGTGTTCGTGGGCCATTCCGTCAGCGCGATGATCGGTGTGCTGGCGGCCGACAGGGTCCCGGAGCGGATCGGGGCGCTCGTGATGGTGGCTCCGTCCGCGCGGTACATCGACGACGACGGCTATCGCGGCGGCTTCAGCGCCGACGACATCGACGAGCTGCTGGCGTCACTGGAGTCGAACTATCTGGGCTGGTCGGCGGCCATGGCGCCCGTGATCATGGGGAACGCGGACCGGCCGGACCTCGGCGACGAGCTGAAGAACAGCTTCTGCGCCACCGATCCGGAGATGGCGCGGGTCTTCGCCCGCACCACGTTCCTGTCGGACTCACGGGACGACCTGAAGACGGTGACGGTGCCGACCCTGGTGCTCGAGTGCACCCAGGACGTGATCGCCCCCCGCGAGGTGGGCGCCTTCATCCACCGGACGATCCCCGGTTCGACGCTCGTCACCCTGGACGCGTACGGCCACTGCCCGCACCTGTCCGCGCCGGACGCCACGAATGACGCCATCCGTACGTTCCTGAAGAGCTTGCGGTGATGTGCCGCGCCGGGCAGCACCCCGATCCGCATGAGGCCGACGAGGAGAAGTCGTCCGGCGCCGCGTTCGCCTCGCTGCTGGAGGACAGCGCCGAGGACCTGTACGAGAGCGCGCCGTGCGGATACATGTCGACCCTGATGGACGGCACCATAGCGAAGATCAACACCACGCTGCTGACCTGGCTCGGCCTGGAGCGTGCGGCGGTGGTGGGCCGGATGCGGTTCACCGACCTGCTGACCGTGGGCGGAATGCTGTACCACGAGACGCACTTCGCGCCGCTGCTGCGGATGCGGGGCGAGATCAGCGGCATCGCCCTGGAGATCAAGCAGCCGAACGGCCGGATGCCGGTGCTGGTCTCCTCCGTGGTCAAGCACGGCAGTACCGGCGAGCCCCTGTTGATCCGCACCACCCTCTTCGACGCCCGTGACCGCCGCGCCTACGAGGAGGAACTCCTGCGCGAGCGGAAGGCCGCCGATGAAGCGCGCAAGCGGGCGGAAGCCGACCGGGCCCGACTGGAGGACGCCCTGGCCGTCCTCCAGCAGTCACTGCTGCCCGACACCCTGCCGTCGATCCCCGGGGTGGACACAGCCGCCTATTACCACACAGCCCATCCCGACAAGATCGGCGGCGACTTCTACGACGTCTTCCCCATCGACGAAAAACGCTTCGGCTTCTTTCTCGGCGACGTGTGCGGCAAGGGGCCCCAAGCCGCCGCGGTCACGTCGCTGACGCGCCACACCCTACGCGCCGCCGCCCTGCACGGCTCCGATCCCGTCTCCGCCCTGAGCACCCTCAACAAGGTGCTCTACGAACGGTACGCGGGCGGCAGCGGTGACCCGCGGTACTGCACCGCCGTGTTCGGCACCCTCGAACCCGACCCGGACACGGGACAGGTCGCCGTCCACCTGGCTTCGGGCGGCCACCCGCCGGTCATCGTGCTGCGAGCCGAGGGCACCGCCGCGTTCCTGCCCACCCCTGGTGGCCTCCTCGTCGGCATCGTGCCCTCCGCCACCTTCGCCGCGGCCAGGACCGTCCTCGCCCCCGGCGACACCCTCCTGCTCTACACCGACGGCATCACCGAGGCCCGTACGAGCGAGGACCGCTCCAGCCTGTACGGGGACGAGGCCCTGCTCGCCTTCGCCGCCGACCACGCCGGCAGGTCCACGCCCGCCCTCGTGCAAGCCCTCACCGGGCTGCTGCACAGCTTCGGAGACGGGCTCGACGACGACACCGCCCTGCTCGCCCTCGGCGTCCCCGCCCCCGACACCCTGACGAGAAACACCCGATGAGCCCGCTGAAGATCACCATCCGAGATGCCGCCGCCGGCCCTGTTCTGGAGATCGCCGGCGAACTCGACTACGACACCGTCTCCGAACTACGGGAGTTGATCCCCACCGTCTCCCTTCGGCCGGGCCAGCGCCTCACGTTGGACCTCGGCCGCATGGATTTCTGCGACTCCAGCGGACTCAGCGCCCTGATCGCGGCCCACCACCACGCCCACACCGCGCAGGCCGACATAGCGCTGGAGGCCGTACCCGCCAACACGCTGCGCATCCTGCGGATCGTCGGACTCGACCAGATCTTCTCGCTCGGCCAGGGCGGGGACACGGGCCTCGGGGCGGACCGGAGCCGTTGAACGAGTAGCCCGCCTTTCTGCACCGACCCCGCTCGGCACGTCTTCACCCGGGTACCCGTCCCGTCCCGTCGCGATCGCGACCGAGCGGGAAGCGACATCTGATCCGTAGCGGAACGCGAGCTGGATTGGTAGAAGAACTCGTTTCACCCGATCAGGTGGGTCGGCCAATCCGTCCGGTGCGCAGAACCGGATTCCCCGTGTGAGGGACGAAGAGAAGGATCAGCGAGCACGGATCGGCTTGTCGCGCTGGGCGCTGGGTGCGCTGAGCGGGGCGCTGGCCGCGTTCGCCGCACTGGCGGTGGCCGAACTGGTCGCAGCCGTGGTGCGTCCGCAGTCCAGCCCGGTCGTCGCGGTGGGCGGCGCGTCCATCGACGCGACACCCGCCCCGGTCAAGGACTGGGCGATCCGCCACTTCGGCACGAACGACAAGCTCGTGCTGGAGCTCGGCATCCTCGTCGTGCTGGCTGTCGCGGCGCTGGCGTTGGGTGTCCTGGCGGTGCGGTTCCGGCGGGTCGGAACCGCCGGGGTCCTTCTCTTCGGGGTCGTGGGGGCGGCGGCAGCCGTCAACCGGCCCGACTCGGTCGGCTTCACCGACACGCTGCCCTCCGTCGTGGGGGCCGTGGCCGGGGCTCTGCTTCTGTACGTTCTGGTGAGCCGTCTGACCGCGGTGAGGCCGTCACCTGCTCCGTCGGCGCCCGTGACCGAGGGAACGGAGGTCGGCTCGCCCGCGCGCGAGGATTGGGACCGACGGGGATTCGTCCTGGCGGCCGCGTCCGCCGCCGCGGCCTCGGCCGCGGTGGGCGTGGTCGGCCGGTCACTGACCACCTCGCGTGGCGAGGACGCGGTCGCCTCACGGCGAAGGGTCGTGCTTCCGGCCCCCCGGTCACCGGCGCGACCGGTACCCAGGGGCGCCGGGCTCCGCGTCCCTGGCATCAGCCCCTTCGTCACCCCGAACGGTGACTTCTACCGGGTGGACACCGCGCTGGTGGTGCCCAAGGTGGACGCCACCGGCTGGCGGCTGCGTATCCACGGCAAGGGTGTACGCCGTCCGACCGCCTACTCCTTCGACGACCTGCTGCACAGGGAGCTGATCGAGCGGGACATCACCTTGACCTGTGTCTCCAACGAGGTCGGCGGCCCCTATGTGGGCAACGCCCGCTGGACCGGCGTACGGCTGGCCGGCCTGCTGGAGGAGTGCGGGGTGAGGCCTCCGTCCCGGGGAGGTCCTGCGGACCAGTTGGTGGCGCGTTCGGTGGACGGCATGACGATCGGCAGCCCGGTCGAGGAACTCATGGACGGCCGCGACGCGATGCTCGCCCTCGGCATGAACGGTGAGCCGCTGCCCTTCGAACACGGTTTCCCGGTACGGATGGTGGTCCCGGGCCTGTACGGATTCGTCTCGGCCTGCAAGTGGATCGAGGACATCGAGCTCACCACCTTCGATTCCTACGATCCGTACTGGGTCAAGCGCGGTTGGGCCCGCAGGGCCCCGATCAAGACCGAGTCGCGTATCGACACGCCCAAGCCCTTCGCCCGGCCCAAGACCGGCACGGTGATGATCGCCGGCGTCGCCTGGGCCCAGCACCGGGGCATCGACAAGGTCGAAGTCCGCATCGACGACGGCCCGTGGCAGAAGGCCCACCTGGCCGCCGAGGACACCCGCGACGCCTGGCGCCAGTGGTCGATGCCCTGGAAGGCCACCCGAGGCGGCCACACCCTCACCGTCCGCGCGACCGACCGCACCGGTGCCGTGCAGACCGACAGACGCACCCGCACCATCCCCGACGGCGCCAGCGGACGGCACTCCGTCGTCGTCACCGTCGACTAGCCGCGCCCACACCCGTCGACCAGCCGCGCCCGCCCCGTGACACGGGCCGTGCGCCCTTCCGAACCACCTTTCCGCGCAACCCGAACGCAGCCGCACCGTGCTGCGCTTTCCAACAGGAGAACATGATGAACACTCGTATCCGCCGTACCTCCGGCCTTCTCGCCGCTGCCGCCGTACTGCCGCTGGCCCTGGCGGCCTGCTCCAACGGCAGCAGTGACGCGGACAAGTCCGATTCCGCGAGTACGGCGGCGGCTTCGGCGACGACGGGCAGTGACGACATGGCCGGCTCGGGCAGCAGCGCGAGCAGCATGGATCAGCCGTTCGGCCCGGCGTGTTCCTCCGTGCCGAAGGACGGCGCCGGCTCCTTCGACGGCATGGCCAAGGACCCGGTCGCCACCGCCGCCTCCAACAACCCGGCGCTCTCCACCTTGGTGGCGGCGGTGAAGAAGGCGGGCCTGGTCGACACCCTCAACAACGCGCAGAACATCACCGTGTTCGCGCCGACCAACGACGCCTTCGCCAAGATCCCGAAGGCGACCCTGGACAAGGTTCTCAACGACAAGGCCCAGCTGACGAAGATCCTCACCTATCACGTCGTCGGCCAGAAGCTGACCCCGAAGGACCTGGAGAACGGCTCCTTCACCACCCTGGAGAAGTCGAAGGTCATGACGTCCGGTTCGGGCGAGTCCTACACCGTCAACGACTCCGCCAAGGTGGTCTGCGGCAACGTGAAGACCGCCAACGCCAACGTGTACATCATCGACACCGTCCTCATGCCCAAGAGCTGACACCTGCGCGCAGCGGAGGCACGTGGCCGGTGAAGCAGGAGCTCAGTTCTGGTTCACCGGCCACACCGCCGCCGGGTCGCAGTGGTCCGGGCACGCGAGCAGGTACACCTCGTTCGCAAGGAACAGGTTGTAGGTGTCGGCGCCGACGCTGTACGGCTGCTCCGGCAGCCCGGGGTGAACGGCGAACTCCATGCTCTCCGGCACCTGGCAGAGGTACACGAGCTCGGAGCCGCACGCGCAGGCGTAGGACTCGGGGTCCTGAGCCCAGGACGGCGTGCCGCCGACCTTGAACGCCTGGGCTCCCAGCCCGCGTGCGTCGGGAGTGTCGACGAGGGGACTCAGCGTCAACGGCAGTGCGCGGACGGACGGTTCGGCTTCCGCCGACGGCACGGCCACGTTCCGCTGGAGCAGTACGCGCCAGAACGGACGCGGGTAGGGCGGCTGCGGAGCGTCCCAGTACCGGGGAACGAGCCGGCCGTCGGCCAACTCCGCGTCGGACGCGTCGTTGTGGGAACGGCAGTGGAAGACCATGAGGTGGTCTCCGCCGAAGTGCTGTATGTCCACGGGTATGTCGAGCTGGAAGAACAGCGCCATCCGCTCGCCGCAGAAGCACTCGGGCCAGTCGTCGGCGTCGTCCAGGAAGGGCCAGCCGCCCAACGAGTTCCGCGCGGGCCGCTCCAGTTGCCCGGTCCCGACCTCGATGATGTGGGCAGGCAGAACCGCCGGTATGTCCCTCACGCTGTTTTCGGCCATCCGCTCACCCTGACGGCTGTGCCACGAACGCCCTTCCCGGGTGAGTCGGCGTCGACCCAGTACCGCACAACTACACGAAAAAGTGCAGCACTTGTCCGATCCTCGCGGCGCCGGTGATGTCGACGATCGGCCCCTTCGAACCGTTGCGTGCACCGGCGGTGACGGTGGAAGGACTTCCCAACACGTCGCCCATGTCGACGTCGATCCGGGGCGTTCCGTGACGGGCGCGCAGGTGGGCGGCCAGGCAGGCGGAGCTGTTCACGTTGGCGATGTCCTCGGGTACGCCGATCGACGGGGCGAACATGCGGGCCGCGACCCGGTCGGTGTCCCATCCGGGGGAGTGGGCGAAGCAGCCCAGTAGGTCCAGGCGGTCGCACGCGGCGGCGAGCCGGTCGGGGGCCGGGGACAGTGCCGCGAGAGCGGAGCGGGTGCTGACGGGGACGAGCAGCCGCGGACGGCCCAGTGTTGCGACGCAGGCTCCCGGGGAGTTCGCCACGGGGAGCCCCAACGCGGGCAGAAGCAGGGCGAGTTCATGCGGTGTCGGCTCACGCAGGTCGATCGGCCCGGCCTCGAGGACGACATCCACGGACGATGCCGACGACCCGCGGATCGCGCGCCCCTTGATGACGCGCCCCGACACCCGTACATCGACCTGCTGCTCCCCTCGGCCCGCTCGTGCCGCGAGGAGGGCCAGGGCCGCGACGGTGCCGTGGCCGCACGCGGGCAGTTCTCCCTCCGTGGTGAAGAAGCGCGCGGAGACGCGGGGGCCGTCGCTCGCGCGACTGCCCGCCGGAAAGGGGTCGTTCGAGAGGAAGACCGCGTGCGAGGTACCGGCCAGCGCGGGCACCCGGCGTCGCTCGGCATCCGTCAACGGCCTGTCCAACGAAGTGTCGGCCGAGGCCGATGCCGAGAAGCCCTCGAACACGACCGCGGTCGGGCTGCCGCCAAGGCCCCCGCGCAGGCACGCGTGCACGATCGTCACGAGCAGGTCGGCCCGGCCCGACGGCGACCGCGAGAGGCGGTGAATCATCGGACGCGGGGCGGGAAGTCGCCGAAGTCCGGTGCGCCTGGCTCGTGCGGGAGACGTGCGGCCCGCGCGGCGAAGCTGACGGCGTGGTACCAGCCGCACAGCAGGAGCAGGTCCAGCAGTTGGAGCTCGTCGAAGACCGCCGCGAGTCGTGCCCACAGTGCGTCGTCGATGTCGGAGCGCTCGTGGAGCGCGTCAGCGGCCAGGATGAGCAGCCGCTCCCGCTCGGACGTCCAGCACGCGTCGGCGGAGCCGCCGTGAACCAGCGACGCGGTCTGCTCGTGGGTGAGGCCGACCCGCTCGGCGTACGTCATCACGTGCACGCCCCACTCGTACGCGCACCCGCACAGCGCGCACGTCCGGTCGATGACGATCTCGCGTTCCCGTGCTGTGAGGGTCAGTTGCCGGCCCAGCTCGTAGCGACCCCAGCCGTGCATCGCGCCGGTCATCGCGAGGTTCCGGGCGAACATCCGGAACAGCCCGATCGGTGGAGCTCCGCCGGGCATCATGCGCGCGAACAGTGCGTCGGCCTGGGCGGTGTACGGCGGCTCCAGCGGGGCTATCCGCGGCATCGGCTCTCCCGAGGGACAAGGTTTCGAAATAAGAAACGCATGACGACCGATGCTAGTGTTTCGAATAGCGAAACACAAGAAGAGCCGACGAGAACCGAGGAACGTCATGTCGACACCGCGCCCGGGAACGTCGGTCCGTGGCTCGACGACCGGCCGTCCGGTCATGGCCGCGATGGACCTGTTCGGCCGCCGCTGGGCACTGCGCATCCTCTGGGAACTGCGCGAGGGCCCGCTCGGCGCCCGCGCCCTGCTGGCGCGGTGCGAGGGTCTGTCGTCCAGCGTCCTGTACCAGCGGCTCCGCGAGCTCACGTCGAGCGGGATCATCGCCGGCGCGGCCGACGGATACGGACTCACCCCCCTGGGAGCGGCCCTCGGCGAAGCCCTCCGCCCGCTCGACGACTGGGCGACCACCTGGGCACAGGAGCAGGAGCAGGAGCAGGAGCCTGACGGCCGGGGTCCGGCCGAAGCGTGAGGCGCCTGGCGCCTCCGACCTGACGGCGCAAGCGGCTCGGGAAACGCAAGGCCGCGCGCAGGCATCTGGCGTCGCCGCCCGCCCGGGCGGCTGCCGATTCTCAGCCTTCCTGGGGTGCGTTCCGTGATGGTCGGGTGACGTGGTTCGTGCGCAGTGCCGACCGGCCGTCTCGCCAGGCCGGCAGCAGTCGGGCGGCCAGCCGGTCCTCGAGGTGCCCGGTGGCACGGACCCCGAAGACCACGTCGGTCTCCAGCCGCGGCTCGTCCGCCAGGAGCCCGGCGACGACCTCGTGCCGTACGACCTGTTCGTGCACCGCGTCGGCCTCGACATGCTCGGTGTAGAAGCGGACGGCCGCCGGACCGGCGTTCATCCGGCGCAGCGCCTCGGCCAGGCGGCGGGAGGAGGGGGAGGAGGTCACCTCGACGCTGGCGAAGTGACCCACGAGCGCTCCGCGCAGGGCACGGTGCAGGCCGAACAGGGACATGAGATTGACGGTGGCGAGCGCTTCGGCCGGAGCGGCGTCCAGGTAGTGGCCGTACGAGGTGTCCAGGCTCAGGTCGGTCATCAGGTCGGCGAACAGCCTGGCGTGGATCTCGTCCGCTCGGCCCGCGCCGAACTCGTCGAACTCCACCGCGACCATGGCCGCCTTCGCCCGCCCGCGCAGCCGGGGGATCACCCAGGCATGCGGATCGGCCTCCTTGAGGTGGTAGAGCGAGCGCAACGCCGCGTACTGGCGGACGTGTTCGAGGGTGCCGTGGTCGCGGAGGAAGTGGGAGAGACTGCCGTCGGCCTCCCCGACCGGTTCGAGCTGGAGCTCGTCGAGCGCGGCCTCCGCCGTGTCGGACGCGTCGACCGGCGCGTCCGCGCGCAGCGCAGGGAGGAAGTGATCCTCCAACGCGGCCCGCAGGGTGAGGAGTCGGGGATCCCACTCGCGGTCGTCCGGTACGCCGTCGAAGCCGAGGTAGTGGAGTTCGTAGAGGACGTACAGCGCGAGTTGGAGATCGTCGCCGTAGGGGTCCGCGGGAGGCGGCGGGAAGTCGGCGTCCGATCCGCGCAGCGCGTCGACGAGCGCGGCCGAGACCGGGCCGCGCGGTTCCGGCAGGCGGGGGCCGGTCACGACGCCTCGTCCGGCTTCGTACGACGGCGGTGGCTGGTGTCGCACCAGGGCGGTGTGCGTGTACGACGGCAGGTGCAGACGGCCACCACGAAGCGCCGCGACACCGTCGACTCGCCGTCCTCGCCCACGATCTCGACCGGCCCCTCGACCAGGAGCGGCCCCTCGCGCTGGACACGGATACGGCGGGGGCGTTCAGGCGTGTTCGGCACGGATCACCACCAGCTCCTCTGTCGTACGGCCGCCCACCAGACCGCGCTCGCGCAGCCAGCCGAGCCGCGAGCGCAGCACGGGTCCGAAGGGCAGCCGGGTGCGCTCGACGACCTCGGCGCGCAGCCCGCCCGCGTGGAGCCGGGCCAGCGTCTCCTCGACACCGCTCAGGTGTGAGTGGACGATCAGCAGCCGCCCGGCCGGACTCAGGACCGCCGGGGCCGCCGCGCAGATCCGGTCGATCAGGAGGCGGCCGTCCGTTCCGGCGTCCCAGGCGCGTGCCCGGCCCCGGGGCCGGGCCTCGCCGGGGGCGGGGACGTACGGCGGGTTGGTGACCACCAGGTCGAACCGGCGGCCCGGTACGGCGGCCGACAGATCCCCGTGGCGCACTTTCACCACGTGTCCGTTGAGGAGTCCGTTGCACCACGCGGCGGCCAGCGCCCGCCAGGAGATGTCCACCGCCGTCACCCGGGCGCCCAGGCGGGCCGCTTCCACGGCGAGCGCGCCACTGCCGGTGCCGAGGTCCAGGACTTCCGTGCGGCCGGTGATCCGCTCCCGGCGCAGCGCCCGTCTGAGGAGTCCGGTGTCCGTCTGCGGGCGGTAGACCCCCGGCGGGATCCAGCAGCGCAACCGGGCGGTGGGGGCCTTCTCGAATGTGCGGTTGACCAGGTACGCCTTCACGGCTCCGCTCCGAACGTGCTCGAGGGTGGCGGACAGGCCGGCCGGGAGTCGGCGGCGCCGCACGGGTACCCCTGAGCCGCGTACGTAACGACAGTGTCGTGTTGTGCCGGGGGTGGACAGGACGCTCGGAGAGGTGAAGGCTCACATCTGAGCAATACGCTCGAAAAATGTCTAAAACGGTCATGTTGCGGAACTTGGGAGAGGCCGAGGAGGCAAGGAGATGCGTCGAGAGATGGTGCAGAAGAAGCCCGACAAGAAGTCCGAGCCCGGTCGTCGCGCGCCCGAGGAGATCGAGCGGCGTCCGCGTCCCGAGGTCCGAAAGGACATCGCGCGAACGTGGTGGCCGGACGGGTAGGCCGGCAGGAGTACGGCGCTGTGCCCCCGCGAACGTGCAGGGGGCAGCGAACCGAACCGTCGAGTGTGGCTGCGGAGGAGGCTCGCCGCTGTGTCGACCGACCCGAGCAGGTCGACCAACCCGAGAAGGGTGAGTCCGGGCCGCGCCGAGGAGCCGATCCTGGCAGAGAAGCCGGTCGGCTCCGGTGCCGAGGACGCTATCCGCACCGGGACGGCGAGCGGTGCCGAGAAGCCGGGCGGTATCGAGGCGCTGGCGGAGTCGCTCGCGCTGGCCGTCCGTCGCAGCGGGGCCTCGGGCGGCGGGATCTACCTCGTGGACGACACCAGACAGCTACTGAGCCTGAAGGTGGCCTGTGGGCTGTC
Organism: Streptomyces sp. NPDC096324; assembly: GCF_044763015.1. Taxonomy (NCBI): domain Bacteria; kingdom Bacillati; phylum Actinomycetota; class Actinomycetes; order Kitasatosporales; family Streptomycetaceae; genus Streptomyces; species Streptomyces sp. NPDC096324. Next base: position 478,571 of record NZ_JBIWFK010000006.1, read on the forward strand.
CCGCGAAGTCGCCGATTCCTGGCTGCAGGTGCCCGTGACGGCGTCCGTGCCGATCAGCGACGCGTTCCGTGAGGGCCGTGTGGTGTGGGTCGGCTCGCAGGAGGAGATGGCCCTGTCCTATCCGCAGACCGCCGCGGCGCTGCCGTACCGCTACGCCTTCGCGGCGGCACCGCTCTCCGGCCGCAGCCGATGCTGGGGCGCACTGTTCCTGACCTGGCCGGCCGGTCACTCCGGCCGGGCCTCGCTGAGGGAGAGGGGCAACCTCGCCGCGCACGGCCGACGTGTCGCTCGCGTGCTGGAAAACGCCGGCCGGGCGTTCGTGCCGCCGGACGAGCCCCACATGATCCCCGTGGACGGCGCCTCCGAGCGCTTCGCCCTGTCCGCCCACGCGCCCGCCGATCTCCTGGAACGGCTGCCTGAGGGCTTCGTCGCCCTCGACCTGGAAGGCAGGATCACCTTCATCACCAGTCGGGCCGCGTCCCTCCTCGGCCGCCGCGTCAGCCAGCTTCTGGGAACCAGGCCCTGGCAGTCCCTGCCGTGGATGGATCAGGTCCTCGTCGAGGACCATTACCGCACGGCGGTCATCAGCCGTGAGTCCGTCGGCTTCACCGTACTGAGGCCGCCGGACACCTGGCTCGACATCGCTCTCCACCCCGACTCCAGCGGCATCAGCGTCCGCGTCGACGCACGCCGCTCCGGGCCCGGCGACCCGCCCCGCACGGCCTCCCCACCCACGCCCGCGGCCTCCATCGGCCGTCTGTACCAGCTCGTGCACCTGGCGGCGGCCCTGACGGACGTGGCCGGTGTGCAGGACGTGGTCGACCTGATCGCCGTCCAGATCCTGCCCGCGTTCGGGGCCGACGGCATGGTGCTGTCCGCGGCCGACGCCGGACGCCTGAGGATCATGGGCCACCACGGCTACGACCCGGAAACCATCGAAAGCCTCGACGGCCTTCCGATCGAGACCAGCCTGACGCCCGCGGGCGAGGCGCTGATCAGGGGGGTTCCCCTGTTCTTCTCGGACCCCGACGAACTCGCCCACAGCTATCCGGCCGCACCCCGGATCAGCGGCAAGCAGGCCTGGGCCTTCCTGCCGCTCATCAGCGACGCCCGCCCCGTCGGCTGCTGCATCCTCACCTACGCCCGCCCCCACACGTTCACGGCCGACGACCGAGCCATCCTCACCTCGCTGGGCGGCCTCGTGGCCCAGGCCCTCGACCGGGCGCGCCTCTACGACGCCAAGCTCGACCTGGCCCACACGCTCCAGCAGGCACTCCTCCCGCGCAGCCTGCCCACTGTCCGTGGTCTCGAGGTGGCGGCCCGATATCTCCCCGCAGGCCACGGCATGGACGTGGGAGGCGACTTCTACGACCTCATCCGGCTCGACGACACGACCGCGGCGGCCGTCATCGGCGACGTCCAGGGCCACAACATGGCGGCCGCCGCCCTCATGGGGCAGGTCCGTACGGCCGTCCACGCCACCGCGGGCGCGCGGCCCGACGAAGTGCTCTCCCGCACCAACCGCGTCCTCGCCGACCTCGAACCCGACCTGCTCGTCTCCTGCCTGTACGCGCACATCGACCTCGCCCGCGGGCAGATGAGCCTGGCCAGCGCCGGCCACGTGCCACCCCTGCTCCACCGGCCCGGGGAACGCCCCGGCGTGCTGGAGATCGAGCCGGGTCCGTTGCTCGGCATCGGTGTCGACCTCCCGTACCCGATCACCACGGTCCAGATGCCCCCGGGGACGATCCTCGCCCTGTACACCGACGGTCTGGTCGAGGTGCCCGGCACCGACCTCGACCTGATGACCAGCGGCCTCGCGCAGCTCCTCGCGGGCCGGTCGCGGCCCGCCAGACTCGTCGACAAGCTCATCCACCACTCCTGGCCCCACGGCCTGCCGACCGACGACATCGCCGTACTGCTGCTGAAGGCCGCCGAAGCCTGAGGCCGCGGCCACGGAGAGGCCGGGACCGCCCGCGTCCCGCGCTCGTTCCGCGCCCGTTCCGCAGACGGGTGACGTCAGCGCGTTCAGAAGGCACGTGGGTCCCTGCTGGGGCAGCATCGGGATGACTTCGGCGACTTCAGCGACAGGTGCCGTCCCGGTCGCCCGGCGTGGAAGTCGCACGATGCGGAAGGGGAGCCAGTGCTCGGCCAGGCGATGGGGGCGATGCTGCCGGCCGCGTTGGCGGTCGCGCTCAGTCCCTTCCCGCTGATCGGGATCATCCTGATCCTGTCCGGCGCGCACGGCCGCCGCAACGGCCTGCTGTTCGCGGTCGGCTGGATCACCGGCCTCACGATCGCGGCCACGCTGATCGCGGTGCTCCTCGGCGGGGCGGACGACCCCGACAGCACATCGTCGGCGGTCGCGGACTGGGGGCGCGTCCTCGCCGGAGGAGCCCTCATCGTGCTGGGCGTGCGCACGTGGTGGAGACGCCCGCGCACCGGTGAACAGGCGGAACAGCCACGCTGGATGGCCTCCCTCGACGACGCCACGCCCGGACGGGCGCTGCTCCTCGGAGCCCTCCTCTCGGGAGCCAACCCCAAGAACCTCGTCCTGACCGCGTCGGCCACCACGTCGATCGTCGAAGCCGGAGCACACGACATCGGTCTCGTGGCGGCCGTCGCCGTCTACGTCCTCATCGCCTCGTGCACGGTCCTCGGCTCCGTCGCGCTCCACCTCGCCGGAGGACAGCGCGCCGCGTCGTTCCTGGACACCATCAGAGAGTTCATGGTCACCAACAGCACCGTGATCACGGTGATGGTGCTGCTGCTCCTGGGCGCCGGCGTCCTCGGTGACGGACTCTCCGGGCTCGGCCGCTGAGCCCTCCACGGGATTCGCCCGGACGACCGGCGACGGCCCGACGAGAGGACCACCGACCGCTGACCACCGACCAGCGATCGCCGACCACCGATCGTGGCGTCGGCGACGGAGTCACCCGTCCGCCTGCCGGTGTGCGGGGATCCGTGCGAGTTGCCGCTCCAGCTCGGCGCGGATGTCGGCGCGCAGCTCTTTGGTGCGGACCCACTCGATGAGCAGTTCCGCCACGCTCCGCAGCTTGATGTTCGTCCGCTGCGAGATCGCCCGCAGCACGTCCCACCCCTCGTGCGGCGTCAGCCCGCCCAGGGCCAGCACGACGCCGATCGCCTGGTCCACCACGGCGTGCGACCCCAGCGCCTCCTGGAGCTGGACGTTCTCCCCCTCCAGCTCCCTCACGCGCGCCGCGACGCATGCCTCCAACGACGTCGAAGAGGTCGATGTCACCTCGTCGCCCCCAGTCACCGTGTCCTCCGCGGTCTGGTATCCGGTAAGGAATTGCCCACTTGTCCGTGTCCCTGCCCGCATGCCCGGATACGGCGGGTGAAAGCTCCGCCCGGCTCATCGAGAGACGTGGATCACTCCGGCCGGTCGGTTCGGACACCCTGGCAGGACCGGCGCCGCGACAGCGCCGGCTGTGTCGTATCCCACCTCGTCGCCGAGGGCTGGGCCACATCGCGCCGCCGCCGTCCGGAGCTACCGTTCGTCGAAGGTGACTCATCTTCTCGGCAGTTCCCGGAGGGCCGGCAGTGCTCGCAGATCTCTCCCCGCTCATCGCGGCCGCCACGGAATGGCTGACGCGGGCCTATCCGGCCTGCGGCGGGCCGCTCGCGTCCGCGCTCTGTGAGGCCCAGGCCCGTCAGGCCGTGACCGTTGCTGCGTGGCTGCGCTATCCGACGCCGATGGACGCCGCGCTGGTCGCGATGGCCGGCCCGGGAGGCGCTGGAAGGCTCGACATGGTCGTCGGCTCGGACATGGCCGGCCCGGACGACGGCACGGTGGACGACGACGCCTGGCGTACGTGGGTGGACGAGGCCGTGGTGAGCTGGGCCGCGTCCCTCCTCACCGACGCCCGCCTGGCAGACCTGGCGGTCGCGGCACTTGCCGAGGGGGAGCACGTCAGGGTCGCGCCCGTGGCATTCGCGCGTCTGAGGTCGCCGGACGACAGCGACCGGCGAGCCGCGGCCCTGCTGCGCCACCCCGACCTGCTCGCCCCGGTGGCCGCCCTCCATCACAAGGAGCTCGCCGGCCGGCTGGGGCAGGGGCGGGCGCTCGTCGCCTGAGAGGTGTCACGGAGGGGACCGTCACTTGAGGGGCCGCACGCATACGTGAGGCCTGGCCGTCCGCGCGAACGTGAGATGCCGTGCGGGCGGCCAGGTCGTCCGTCGTGATGCGTGTGGCGCCGGTTCGGCGGCGAGTGCTGTCAGTCGAGTTTGCCCCGGCCGCTCAGCGCGTCGCGCAGCCGGTCGACCATGCCCACACCCGGTGCCAGGAGCTTGTTGGCGGGCGGTGTGTCGGGGGCCGACGGGTGCGGGCGGGTGGGCGCCACCTTCTTCGCCTGACGCACCTTGTCCCCGAGATCGTCCAGGGCTTCCGGCGGGCACGCGGCGCGCAGCATCGGGAAGAGGTTCTGTTCCTCGTCGGCGATGTGAGAGCGGATTTCGAGCATCAGGGTCCCGAGGAGCCGGTCGAACTCGGGGTCACCCGCCTCGTAGCTCTCCAGGTCCTTCATGAGCCGCTCGGCCTTGGCGTGGTCGTCGAGCTCCCGGTCGGCCATCGCGTCGCCGTTCGGCACATGGCGGCGCACGGCCGGGTACAGGTAGGCCTCCTCGGCCACCGAGTGACGTACGAGTTCCATCGTCACCTGGTCCGCGTAGACCTTCCGGTCCTTGTCGCCGGGCGCGCACCGGTCGATGCGCCCGAAGATCTCCTCGACCTCCTGATGATCGGTCGTCAGTTCGTCGATGACGTTGCCGCCGTGCCCCATGTCCTCCACCTCTCAGACGCGGTGACGGTTCCTGGATGGTCCGTCCGGTGCCTCCGAGTGCCCATCGGGCGCCGGTTGACACGAGCTTCCCTCGGGCGGGGGGCACCACCGGCGTGGGGACGTTTGAGGTCGTGGCTGGGGGACACTCGCAGGGCCCCGGCCCAGGAGGTTGGACATGAGCGAGCGGTCGGTGATCGTTCACCCGCCCACGAAGCGCGACGGCCGCCAGGTGTGGGTGGACGGAAAGCTCGCGGGAGCGGCCCGGGATCTGCGGGCCCTGACCCGACTGTTGAACACGGCGGGCTGGGCCGACATGGACGAGGTCGACGTGGCCGAGTGGGCGGTCATCGAGTGGCACGGCGGAGGCCCGGAAGCCTGGTCCCTGTGGACCGACCCGTGGCCCGCGAGCGCACGGCTGCCGGGAGTGGGCCGAGCTTGATCCGGTCGCGCCCGGCCCGTGCGACTCCGGCCCGTAACGCCGGGAGTCCGTCTCAGCGAGCTTCGGCCCGCAGTGCCGGGACTCCGTCTCAGCCCACGCCCATGCGCAGATACCTCACCCCGCACTCGCGGCAGAAGGGATCGGACGCGGAGGTGCCCCAGGCCTTCGAGGGCTGCGTCCAGGCGGCCTGATCGAGCTGCCGCCCGCAGAGCGACACGCTCTCGCCCGCCTCCGTCATGTGCCAGAGCCCGACGCGGGCGCCGACCGACTCGGGCCGGGCACCTTCCGCGTACTCCGCTCGCAACGCGTACTCCACGAGCCGTCCTCGCTTCCTGCACGGCCTGTCCTCCGACAGGCATCGTCCGAAGAACCCACACCGGGTTCCCTCGCTGATGAGGGCAAATCAATGGACGGGTGCTGTGGCGGGCGTGGCGAGAGGCGGAACAGGTCAGTCGTCAGACGGGGCGAACGCGATCTCGTCGTCGGCACCACGACCACTCGCCGGTTGGAGGCTGCTCTGATGCCCGGCCCCCAGGGCGGCACCACCGGCTTCACCGTCGGGCTACAGCGACGTACCCGGTGACGGGGCGGCGATCCGCGGCGTCACTCTGCGGGCAGGGTGAGCGCCAGTTTGCCCGTGGCGCGGCCGTCGAGGAGGTGGCGGACGGCTGCGGCGGCCTGGTCCAGCGGGTACACGGTGTCCACGACAGGCTTGAGCGTGCCTGTGTCGATGAGATCCGTCAGGTCGCGCAGTCGGTCGGCGTGCTCGGAGGCGATGAAGGTGCCCAGGTGTTGGCCGGTGAACGGGGACAGCATCTGTGCGCGGAGCTGCCGGTCGGTGCCGCCGAGCCAGAGGCCCTTCGCCTCGCCGCCGGGGATGACGAGCCTGCCACGAGGCGTGAGGGCGCGGCGCAGATCCCGCAGGCCGCGGTTGCCCGCGATGTCGATGACGACGTCGTAGCGCCGCGGGCCGGCAAGGAAGTCCTCGCGCGTGTAGTCGATCACGTGGTCGGCGCCCAGCGCCCGTACGGCGTCGAGCTTAGGGGTGCTCGCGACAGCCGTGACCCGGGCACCGAAGGCGTGGGCGAGCTGGACGGCGAAGGTGCCCACGCCGCCGGCGGCTCCCGTGATCAGGACCTGCTGACCCTCCTGGATCCTGCCGTTGTCGCGAACCGCCTGGAGTGCGGTGAGCGCGCTGACGGGGACCGTCGCCGCCTCCTCGAAGGTGAGTCCGGCCGGCTTGGGAGCGATCCTGTCGGGACGGGCGGCGACGTACTCGGCGAACGCGGCACCCGCCGTGCCGTAGACCTCGGCGCCGGGCGCGAACCCGGTCACCTCGGGGCCGACCGCCTCGATGACACCGGCGATGTTGCGGCCGGGATTGGGGAGCTTCGGCCTGCGCAGCCCGCTCACGGGCCGGATCGCGTAGGGCAGACCGGCCATCATGTGCCAGGTTCCCCGGTCCACGCTGGAGGCGCGCACCCGCACCCGTACCTCGCCCGGCCCGATGCTGGGCCGGCTCAGCCGCGCCGGGCGCAGCACGGCTTCCGGCTCGGCGCCATAGCGCTCCTGCACGACGGCCGCCATCGTCCGGGTCTCCTCGGCGGTCGCGATCGGCTCGTTCATGTTCCGCATCGTCGCTGCTCTCTCTTCGATCCCGCGTACTTACATCGTAAGTACAACACTTACGCCGTAAGCTGGTCAACGCTGGGAGACCGCGAGAGGAAGTGACCGTCCACCGTGACCCGAGGTACCACCCCGCAGCCGGCCCGCAAGACGCTCACCCGGCGGCGGGTCCTGTGCGCAGCCGTCGAACTCGCTGACGCCGGCGGCCTGGAGACCCTCAGCATGCGCAAGCTCGGCGAGGCCGTCGGAGTCGAGGCGATGTCCCTGTACAACCACGTGGCCAACAAGGAGGACCTGCTCGACGGCATGATCGATCTGGTCTTCGGCGAGGTCGAACTCCCCGTGCCGGGTGACGACTGGCGGCAGGCGATGCGGCAGCGGGCGATCTCGATGCGCCTCGCGCTGTCTCGCCACCGCTGGGCGATCGGGCTGATGGAGTCACGGTCCACTCCCGGCCCGGCCACTCTGCGTCATCACGATGCCGTTCTCGGCTGCCTGCGTCAGAGCGGGTTCTCCCTCACCCTGACCGCCCATGCCGTCTCGGCACTCGACAGCTACATCTACGGTTTCGCCCTGCAGGAGAAGACCTTGCCCTTCGACTCCCCGGAGGAGACCGCTGAAGTGGCGGCTTCCATCGTGAGCGTTTTCGGTGACGGCGAGTACCCGTACCTGGCCGAGATCGCGACCGCTCACGTCATGCGTCCCGGGTATGCCTATGGCGACGAGTTCGCATTCGGACTGGACCTCATCCTCGACGGCCTTCAGCGCGCGGCGGGCTGACGAGTCCCAGCGAGGCCGCGCGCGATGAGCATCCCGAGCCATGACACGGCCGGCCCGTTCCGAGCCCGGTGGCCTGGTGGCCTGGTGGTCCATGGTGACGCTCGGCTTGGTGTTTGACCTCGGCCGTTCACCTGACCCGCAGACCGTGGTTCCTTCCCGGGACGGCGGGGCGGCCGTTCTCCACGCTTCGAGATGTCGAGCAACGTCGTGTGAGGGAACGGCTGTTGGCGAAGTGCTCCGCCGCTGAACAGTCCACCGACGCCGCGTTGGGTTTCCTGCCCCGCTTTCCTATGAAACTGGCGCTGAGCCCGTAGCCCGCCTGCGTTCACGCTGCCCCTCCGCGAAACCGCCCAGCCGCGGAACTTCCGTTCGCTCCCTCGGCCGCCCGTTCCCGGCCCGCGTTCGTCCCGAACCGATGCGGCGGGCCGCCGTGTTCCATCTGAACCGAGTTCCGTGTCGCGCGCCATGAGGGACGCCCCGGAGTGCCCTGTGGATGCCTTGACAAGGGTTCTGGCCGACCTCAAACTGTCGTTGCGCTCGCTGCAATCCGTTCCGCTATACGCACCGAGGTGTCATGATGATTCCCGCGTGCCGTCTCGTGGATCTCCCGCGAGGTGAGGCTCACCGGCTCGACATCGATCCGCCGGTCTCGGTCTTCCACACCGAGGACGGCGAGCTCTTCGCCATCGACGACACCTGCACCCACCAGGACGCCTCGCTCGCCGACGGCTGGCTGGAGGGCTGCGAGGTGGAATGCCCGCTGCACGCTTCGAAGTTCGACCTGAGGACCGGCGCGGTCGACTCTCCGCCGGCCAAGCTCCCGGTGCGGACGCACGAGGTCGTCGTCGAGGACGGCGTGATCTACGTCCGGGTGTCCGCGGATGTCCCCAACCTGCCGCCCTGCGTCGCATCCCGGCTCGCCGGGGGTTCCGCGTGAGGACTGTCGCCGTGGTCGGCGCCTCGCTGGCCGGTCTGTCGGCGGCGCGCTCGTTGCGGAGGCAGGGCTATGACGGGCGGCTGGTCGTCATCGGTGACGAACTCCATCGCCCGTACGACCGGCCCCCGCTGTCCAAGGAGTTCCTGGCCGGCACCCTCGGCGAGGCGGATCTCTGGCTGGAGACGGACGACGAGGACCTGCGGGCGGAGTGGCTGCTCGGCGCTCGTGCCACCGGACTCGACCGCACCGAGCGCGCCGTCCGGCTCGCCGACGGGCGGGAGGTCCGCGCCGACGGCATCGTCATCGCGACCGGCGCGATGGCGCGTACCCTGCCAGGATCCGAAGGCCTGGTCGGAGTGCACACGCTGCGCACCCTGGACGACGCCCGCGCCCTGCGGGACGAACTGGCCCGGGGCGGACGGCTGGTGGTGATCGGCGGCGGCTTCATCGGTGCCGAGGTCGCCTCCACCGCATACGCCCTCGGGCTGGACGTGACGGTCGTCGAGGCGGCCCCGACGCCGCTGGCCGGACCGCTCGGCGCGAGAATGGGCGGCATCGTCTCCGCCCTCCATGTGGACCACGGGGTAAGGCTGTTGTGCGGCGTGGGGGTCAAGGGGCTGAGCGGGGGCGAGAGAAGAGGGATGGGGGTCCCCCCGGACGGAGTCCGGGAGAGGGTGGACGCCGTCCTGCTGGAGGACGGCCGCAGCATCCCCGCCGACATCGTCGTCGTCGGTGTGGGCGCACGCCCGTGCGTCGAGTGGCTGGAGGGATCCGGCGTCGAACTCGACAACGGCGTCAAGTGCGGCGCCGACGGCCGCACCGGCCTGGCCGGCGTGGTCGCGGTCGGCGACTGCGCCAACTGGTACGACCCCCGCGCGGGCGCCCACCGCCGCGTCGAGCACTGGACTGGTGCCCGCGAGCGTCCCGACGCCGCGATCGCCACACTGCTGGCGGGCGGTGCGGTGGAACCAGGTGTGCCCCGACCGCCGTACTTCTGGTCCGACCAGTACGGCGTGAAGATCCAGTTCGCCGGTCACGCGGCAGCCGCCGACAGTGTGACCATCGAGGCGGGCGCCGTGGACGACCGCGACGTCCTGGCCGTGTACCGGCGCGCCTCAGTTCCGGTTGCCGTGCTCGGGATGAACCAGCCTCGGCTGTTCACCCGCTGGCGCAAGCAGCTCGCCGGCGCGGGCTCTTGACGAGCCCCCTGAGCCATTTTCCGCTGCGGTTCCCCATGGTGCGCAGCGCTGCTCTCCGCACAACGCTGTCCGGAGTGGTTCCTCCCGGCGCGTGAATGGCCCCTCCACGACGTTTCCCGAGGAGTGCACCGTGACCTCGACCAGCCTGCCGGACAGTCTGATCGCCACCCTCCCCGGCTCCTCCTACACGGATCCGGGGATCTTCGCCCAGGAGCAGGAGCGCATCTTCGAGACGATGTGGTTCTGCGCCGTGCGTTCCTCGGAGCTGACGAAGCCCGGCGCCTTCCGGACCGTGGAGGTGGGCCGCGAGAGCATCCTGGTGACGCGCGCGCGGGACAACTCCGTACGCGCCTTCTTCAACGTCTGCCGGCACCGCGGCGCCAAGCTCCGCACCGAGGAGTCGGGCGAGGTCAAGCGTGCCTTCCAGTGCCCGTACCACGCCTGGACCTACGACTTGAACGGCAAGCTCGTCGCGGCGCCCAACCTCACGAAGATGCCCGACGTCGGCCGCACGGAGTTCGGCCTGGTCGGCGTGGCCACCCGCGAATGGCTCGGCTACGTCTGGGTCTGCCTGGCGGAGAACCCGCCCTCCTTCGAGGACGACGTCATCGGCGAGGTCGTCGGCCGGCTCGGCGACGTGGAGTCGATCGAGCACTACGACATCGGCAACCTCGCGGTCGGCAAGCGGATCGTCTACGACGTCAGGGCGAACTGGAAGCTCATCATCGAGAACTTCATGGAGTGCTACCACTGTGCCACGATCCACCCCGAACTCACCGAGGTGCTCCCCGAGTTCGCCGACGGCTACGCCGCTCAGTACTACGTCGGCCACGGCGCCGAATTCGGTGCGGAGGTCCAGGGCTTCACCGTCGACGGATCCGAGGGGCTGGACCGCATACCCGGCGTGTCCGACGACCAGGACCGCCGCTACTACGCGATCACCGTCAAACCGCAGGTCTTCATCAACCTCGTGCCCGATCACGTGATCTTCCACCGGATGTACCCGGCGGCCGTCGACCGCACGATCGTCGAGTGCGACTGGCTCTATCTCCCGCACGTGGTCGAGAGCGGCAAGGACGTCAGCCGGTCCGTGGAGCTCTTCGACCGGGTCAACCGCCAGGACTTCGACGCGTGCGAGCGCACGCAGCCCGGGATGAGCTCCCGGATGTACGCCAGGGGCGGGGTGCTGGTGCCCAGCGAACACCACATCGGCGCCTTCCACGACTGGTTGAACGGGCGCCTCGGCGTTCCCCGGCCGTAGCCGGGCGGGTCAGCCCAGGTAACCCATCCGGTGGCTGATCTCCTCCGCGCCCTTGACCAGCACCGGGGCGAGTTCGTGCAGGCGCTCCTCGGTGAACCGGTACGCGGGTCCGGAGGCGCTGAGTGCCGCGATGACCTCGCCGTGCCGGTCGCGCACCGGCGCGGCCATGGCGTGGAGCCCGACCTCCAACTCCTCCACGGTCCAGGCGTAACCGCGCTCCCGGGCCTCGGCGAGGTTCCTCTCCAGTTTCGTCTTCGAGGTCAGGGTGTGCGGGGTCACCTTCTTCAGGCCCGCCTCGGCCAGCAGCGCGGTGCGCTCCTTGGCGGGCAGATGCGCCAGCAGGACCTTGCCGCTCGACGTGGCGTGCAGCGGGGTCAGCTGGCCGACCCAGTTGTGCGCGGTCACGGCCCCCGGGCCGCGTACCTGATAGAGGTTGATCGCGTAGTGCTCCTGCATCACGGCGACGTTGACGGTCTCGCCGATCTCCTCGGCGAGCCGCTCGCAGACCTGGCGGCTCTGCTCGGTGACGTCGATGCGCCCTGTGGCGGCACCCGCCAGGCGCACGATGCCGAAGCCGAGACGGTACTTGCCGCGCTCGCCCGCCTGCTCCACCAGGCCGCGTGCCTCCAAGGCGCCGAGCAGCCGGAACGCGGTCGACTTGTGGACATCGATCTCGGCCGCCACCTCGCTGACGCCGGCCTCGCCGCGCTGGGCCAGGATCTCCAGGACGCTGATGGCGCGGTCGACGGACTGCACTCCGCCGGACTGCGAACCTGTCGTTTCACTGTCTGGACCGTAGTTGCTCACAACGAAACTATACGCGTAGTAAACAACAGCGCTGCAAGCAGCGGTATGAAAACGTAGACCCGGCAAGTTGCGTTGTTCGCAACCTGGTGCGTATGGCGATACCCGTACTAACATGCCTCGCGTATCTACGGCGCGAGCGAGACGAGATGCGATGGCTCCCCTGCACTACGACTTCGTCATCGTCGGCGGTGGATCCGCCGGCAGCGCACTGGCGAACCGGCTCTCCGCCGACCCGGGCAGTCAGGTGCTGGTCCTGGAAGCGGGCCGGGCCGACCATCCGTGGGACGTCTTCATCCACATGCCGGCGGCGCTGACCTATCCGATCGGCAGCCGCTTCTACGACTGGAAGTACGCGTCGGAACCCGAGCCGCACATGGGCGGCCGCCGCATCCATCACGCGCGCGGCAAGGTGCTCGGCGGTTCCAGCAGTATCAACGGCATGATCTTCCAGCGCGGCAACCCCATGGACTACGAACGCTGGGCGGCCGGCGCCGGCATGGAGTCCTGGGACTACGCGCACTGTCTGCCGTACTTCAAGCGGATGGAGAACTGTCTCGCGGCCGACCCCGACGACGAGTTCCGCGGCCACGACGGCCCCCTCGTCCTCGAACGCGGCCCCGCCTCCAACCCGCTGTTCACCGCCTTCCTCAAGGCCGTCCAGGAGGCGGGCCACCCCCGCACCGACGACGTCAACGGCTATCGGCAGGAGGGCTTCGCCCCCTTCGACCGCAACGTCAGCGGCGGCCGCCGGCTGTCCGCCTCGAAGGCGTACCTCAAGCCCGTGAGGAAGCGGCCCAACCTCACCGTCACCACGCGCGCCCTGGTCACCCGCGTCCTCTTCGAGGGCAGGAAGGCCGTCGGCGTCGAGTACCGACGCCGCGGCAAGGTCCAGCAGGTGCGCGCCCGCGAGGTCATCCTCTGCGGCGGCGCGATCAACTCCCCGCAGCTGCTCCAGCTCTCCGGAGTCGGCAACGCCGAGGAACTGAGCGCGCTCGGCATCGACGTCGTCCACGACCTTCCCGGCGTCGGCGAGAACCTGCAGGACCACCTGGAGGTGTACATCCAGTACGCCTGCAAGCAACCCGTCTCCGTGCAGCCGTACATGGCGAAGTGGCGCGCGCCCTTCATCGGCCTGCAATGGCTCTTCCGCAAGGGCCCCGCCTCGACCAACCACTTCGAGGCCGGCGGGTTCGCCCGCAGCAACGAGGACGTGGACTACCCCAACCTGATGTTCCACTTCCTGCCGGTGGCGGTCCGCTACGACGGCTCCTCGCCGGCCGGGGGCCACGGTTATCAGGTGCACGTCGGGCCCATGTACTCCGACGCCATCGGCTCGGTGAAGATCAAGAGCAAGGACCCGCGGGAACACCCGGCGCTGCGCTTCAACTACCTTTCCACCGAGCAGGACCGCCGCGAGTGGGTCGAGTCGATCCGGGTCGCCCGCGAGCTCCTCAACCAGCCCGCCATGGCCCCGTACAACGACGGCGAGATCTCACCCGGACCGTCCGTGGCGAGCGAGGAGGAGATCCTCGCCTGGGTCGCCAAGGAGGGCGAGACCGCCCTGCACCCTTCCTGCACCTGCAAGATGGGCACCGACGCGATGTCCGTCGTCGACCCCGCCAGCATGCGCGTGCACGGCGTGGAGGGGCTGCGCGTCGTCGACGCGTCGGTCATGCCCTACGTCACCAACGGCAACATCTACGCGCCGGTCATGATGATCGCGGAGAAGGCGGCCGACCTCATCCTCGGCAAGGAGCCGCTGCCCCCTTCCAAGGCCGCGTACTACCGGCACCGGGACGCCCAGAAGCAGGCCGGGTAACCCTTGGGCGGCGAACACCTCAGGACCCTGCTGTCCAGCGTCCGTTACGAGGTGCTGCCCGCGAGGACGACCGAGGACGAGGTCCTCGCCCATGTCCCGCGCGACGTCGTCGTCACCGTGACGGCGTCCCCGGTCAAGGGCCTGGAGTCGACGCTCGACCTCGTCGGCCGGCTGGCGGCGTACGGCTATCGCGTCGTCCCGCACGTGCCCGCGCGGCTGCTGAGGGACGACGCGCATCTGAAGGAAGTCGTCGACCGGCTCCGGGAGACGGGTGTCGACGACGTCTTCGTCCCGGCCGGCGACGCCGATCCGCCGGCCGGGGCCTACGACGGGGCGCTGCCGGTGCTGCGCAGGCTGGGCGAGCTGGGCGGTCCGTTCGCGCGCGTCGGCATCACCGGCTATCCCGAGAGCCATCCGCTCATCCACGACGACCTCACCATCCAGGCCATGTGGGACAAGAGCGCGCACGCCACGTACATCGTGAGCAACCTCTGCTTCGATCCGCGCGTGCTGGGTGACTGGGTCGGCCGCATACGGAGCCGCGGCGTCACCCTGCCCGTCCATGTGGGCGTGGCGGGGCCCGTGCAGCGGGCGAAGCTGCTGGCCATGGCGACGAAGATCGGGGTGGGGGAGTCGACACGCTTCCTCACCCGGCACACCTCGTGGTTCCTGCGGTTCGCGACCCCTGGTGGCTACTCGCCGGACCGGCTGCTCGCCCGCAGTGGGAAGGTGCTGACCCGGCCCTCGGCCGGGGTGGCGGGCCTGCACGTGTTCACGTTCAACCAGATCGCCGAGACCGAACGGTGGCGCCGCGCGCTGCTGGACCGGTCGGAGGGCTGAACCGATCCGCAGCGGGTCATCTCCGGGTCAACTCGTCCAGGAGGACGGCCGGGTTCGTATACGACGGGCGGCGTAGGCCTCGGCGACGGGACCGAATCGGTAAAGCAGAGCTTTCGCGTTCGCGTCGAGGGCGGAGACGTCGAAGTGTATCGAGTTCGACGAGATCATCGGTCAAGGGACAAGGAGCGAAAGCCCCTTGTGGAATCGTCATCCGCCAACCCCTTGACGTAGGTCTGTGGCGTTCGCCATGGTGTTCCACCACAAGCAATTGGATGCACGATGCGCAACGCGTACGGCTGAAGGGCTTGGCGAGTGGCAGACCTGTATGTGGCCGGGGAATGGCGCGACGCGGTGGCCGGCGGGTGCCGGGAGATCCGCTGTCCCGCTGACGGCGCGCTCGCCGCGACCGTCTCCGAGGCGACACGTCCCGATACCGAGGCGGCGATCGCGGCGGCCCGCCGGGCCTTCGACGAAGGTCCCTGGCCGCACGCCCCCGAGCGGGAGCGCGGTGCGCTGTTGCTGCGCACCGCCGACCTCATCGAGCGCGACGCCAAGGAGTTCGCCCGCGCCGAGTCGCTGGACACCGGCAAGCGGCTGGTGGAGAGCGAGTACGACATCGCCGACGCCGTCTCCTGTTTTCGCTACTACGGCGGGATCGCGGGCACGGATGCCGGCCGGGTGATCGACACCGGTCGTGATGACGCCGTCAGCCGTGTCGTCCACGAACCGATCGGCGTGTGCGGGCTCATCACCCCCTGGAACTACCCACTGCTACAGGCCAGTTGGAAGGTCGCCCCGGCGCTTGTCGCGGGCAACACGATCGTCCTCAAGCCCAGTGAGCTCACCCCCTCCACCTCGATCCTGCTGATGCGGGCACTGGAGGAGGCCGGCCTCCCGGCCGGCGCCGCCAATCTCGTCCTGGGCACGGGCCCCGAGGCGGGCGCTCCGCTCTGCGAGGACCCGGCCGTCGACATGGTCTCCTTCACCGGAGGCCTGGAGACCGGCAAGCGCGTCATGGCCACCGCCGCCGCGACCGTGAAAAAGGTCGCGCTGGAGCTCGGCGGCAAGAATCCCAACGTGGTCTTCGCCGACGCCGACTTCGAGACGGCCGTCGACTTCGCCCTCACGGCCGTCTTCCTGCACTCGGGCCAGGTCTGCTCCGCCGGCGCACGCCTGATCGTCGAGGACGCGATCCATGACGCCCTGGTCGACGAGGTCGTCCGCCGCGCCCGTCGGATCCGGCTCGGCGGGCCCTTCGACCCCGAGGCCGAGACCGGCGCGCTGATCTCCGAGCGACACCGGGAGAAGGTCGAGGCGTATGTCGCGGCCGGTCTCGCCGAGGGCGCCGTACTGCGCTGCGGCGGCGAACGGCCGGACGATCCCGCCCTCGCGGACGGCTACTTCTACCCGCCGACCGTGCTCGACGCGTGCACCCAGGACATGAGGGTCGTGCACGAGGAGTCCTTCGGACCCGTGCTGACCGTCGAGCGCTTCAGCGACGAGGACGACGCCGTACGCATCGCCAACGACACCGAGTACGGACTCGCCGGAGCCGTCTGGACCCAGGACGCCGGGAAGGCCCAGCGGGTCGCCCGGCGACTGCGCCACGGCACGGTGTGGATCAACGACTACCACCCCTACGTGCCGCAAGCGGAATGGGGTGGCTTCGGCCACTCGGGCGTGGGCAGGGAGCTGGGACCGACCGGCCTGGACGAGTACCGAGAGCCCAAGCACATCTGGCAGAACATCCAACCCCGGCCGCAACACTGGTTCCGCGGCTGAACGCCGAAGAGAGGTCGATCGTGACCCCAGCACAGACGGAGGTGCCGCAGCGGCGCGGCACGTCCCAGGACTCGGCCCCCACCCCGGTCATATCCGTGCGCGAGCTGTGGAAGGTGTTCGGGCCGAAGGCGGACCAGGTACCGGACTCCGAGGAGCTGTGCGGGCTCACCCGACGCGAGTTGATGGACCGCACCGGATGCACCGCCGCCGTGCGCGACGTGAGCTTCGAGGTCTCGCCCGGCGAGGTCTTCGTCGTCATGGGTCTGTCCGGCTCCGGGAAGTCCACCCTGGTGCGATGTCTGACCCGGCTGATCGAACCCACCGCGGGGGAGATCGTCTTCGAGGGCGAGGACATCCGTGACGCGGACGCCAAGCGGCTGCGGGAACTGCGCCGCCACAAGTTCTCCATGGTTTTCCAGCACTTCGGGCTGCTGCCGCACCGGAGGGTCGTCGACAACGTGTCGTTCGGCCTCGAGATCCGCGGCATGAGCAAGGACGAGCGCACCAGGCGGGCGCTCGAGGTCGTCGAACTGGTCGGCCTCTCCGGCTACGAGAACTCCTTCCCCGACCAGCTCTCCGGCGGTATGCAGCAGCGCGTCGGCCTGGCCCGGGCGCTGGCCGGCGACCCGGACGTACTCCTCTTCGACGAACCGTTCTCGGCGCTCGACCCGCTGATCCGCCGGGACATGCAGAACGAGGTCATCCGGCTGCACCACGAGGTCGGCAAGACGATGGTGTTCGTCACCCACGACCTTTCCGAGGCGCTCAAGCTGGGTGACCGCATCCTCATCATGCGCGACGGAAAGACGGTCCAGTGCGGTACCGGCGACGAACTGGTCGGCGCCCCCGCCGACGACTACGTACGCGAGTTCGTCAAGGACGTGCCGCGCGGCGACGTACTCACCCTGCGCTGGATCATGCGCGCGCCGGAGGACGGCGACGAACTGGACGGCCCCGAGCTGGGCCCGGACGTCGTGGTGAAGGAGGCCACCCGGGCGGTCCTCGCGTCCGACAAGCCCGTCAAGGTCGTCGAGAACGGCAAGCTGCTCGGCATCGTCGGCGACGAGGAGATCCTCGCGGTGGTCGCCGGGCGGAAAGGCGACGCGTGATGACCGTCGCCATCGAGAAACCCGGCGAAGCGGAGGACGTGGAACCGGCCGAGCCCGCCAAGGGCGCGCGCAAGGTCGGCCGGCCCATGATGATCGGCGCGATCCTCGTCGCCTGGCTGGTGCTGTTCGCCGTCCTGCGCGGAACGCAGACCCTGTCCCTGGCGGCGGCGGATCTGACCGATCTGCACCGGTGGATCAACGACCTCAACGACTCCATCGGCGCCAACCGCAACTCCAACCCGCTCTTCCTGTACTTCTTCAACGAGATCCGGCTGGTCATCGACAACCTGGTGACCTTCGTCCAGCACCTGATCTCCCAGCCGTCCGGGGCCCGCCCGGTCCCGCAGATCGGCTGGCTCGGCGTCGTCGGCATCGCCGGGTACGTCTCCTGGGCCGTGGGGAACTGGCGCGTCGGGCTGCTGGCCTTGGCGGGCTTCACCTTCCTCGGGCTCCAGGGGCTGTGGCAGGAGAGCATGGACACCCTCGCCCTCACCCTCTCCGCGGTGTTCGTGGCGCTGCTGTTCGCGATCCCGCTCGGGGTGTGGGCGGGGCTGTCCGACCGGTTCGACCGGATCATGACGCCCTTCCTGGACTTCATGCAGACGATGCCGACCTTCGTCTACCTGGCACCGCTGACCCTGTTTTTCCTCATCGGCGGAGCGTCCGCCACCATCGCCACCGTGATCTACGCGGCCCCGCCGACGATCCGCATCACCGCGCACGCCATCCGCAACGTGTCGAGGACGACCGTCGAGGCGGCCGACTCCCTGGGCGCCACCCGCCGTCAGTCCCTGCTCAAGGTCCTGCTGCCGATGTCCAGGCGGACCGTGGTGATGGGCGTCAACCAGACCATCATGGCCGCCCTGGCCATGGTGACCATCGCGGCCCTGATCAACGCGCCCGGCCTCGGCGCGAACGTCATCCAGGCACTTCAGTCGCTCGACGTCGGCACGGCCTTCAACGCGGGCCTGGCCATCGTGGTCATGGCGATCGTCCTGGACCGGGTCACGACCGCGGCCGGCACCCGAGAGGAGTACGCGCGGCGCTCCGGGAACACCTTCGCGAAGTGGCGGCGGCCGCTGCTGGGCGCGGGCGCGGTGGTCACGGCGGTCCTGATCTACATGTCGCACACGTATCTGTGGGCGGCGGACTTCCCCGGCGACGGCACCATCGGCGGCCACATCGGGAGCGCGGCGGACACCGCGACCAACTGGGCGCAGGACAACCTGTCGGGTCCGACGAACGCGATCCGCGACATCATCACGAACGTCCTGCTCAATCCGTTCCAGACACTGCTCACCGACTCCCCGTGGTGGCTCGTCGGCGCGGTGCTGGTCTCGCTGGGCCTGGTGTTCGGCGGCTGGAAGGCCGGGGTCACCACGGCCGTGTGCGTGGGTCTGCTGGTCGGCACGGGTGTGTGGTCGGACGGCATGACGACGCTGGCCTCGACGCTCGTCGCCACGGTGCTGGTGATGGTGCTCGGCATCGTCTTCGGCGTGTGGATGGGGCGCAGCATGCTCGTGGACCGGCTGATCCGGCCCACCCTGGACGCGGCACAGGTCATGCCACCGTTCGTCTACCTCGTACCGTTCCTCGCGCTGTTCGGCGCCACCCGCTTCACGGCCATCGTCGCGGCGATCGTCTACGCGGCGCCCGTCACGATGAAGATCATCGCGGACGGGATCCGGGCCGTGCCCGAGACCACCGTGGAGGCGGCCGCCTCCGCCGGGTGCACCACCTGGCAGATCATCACCAAGGTCCAACTGCCGATGTCACGCGGTGCCCTGACGCTCGCGACCAACCAGGGCCTGATCTACGTGCTGTCGATGGTTGTGGTGGGCGGCCTGGTGGGAGCAGGTGCCCTGGGCTACGACGTCGTGGCCGGATTCTCGCAGGGAGAGCTGTACGGCAAGGGCCTGGCGGCCGGATGCGCCATCGTCCTTCTCGGAGTCATGTTCGACCGGATCACTCAGGCAGCGGCGCGTCGCGCGGGCACTTAAGGAGCACGACACCATGGCAAGAAACTGGCGAGCCGGCGCGGCCGGCCTGGCCGTCCTCGGCCTCACCCTCACCGCGTGCGGCGGGGCGAAGGTCGGCGACTCCTCCTCGGGTTCGAACAGCACGGGCAGCTCGGGCAAGTGCGGCACGTTCAACCTCGCGGTCAACCCCTGGGTGGGTTACGAGGCCGACGCGGCCGTCGTCGCGTACGTCGCCGAGCACCGTCTCGGCTGCAAGGTCGACAAGAAGAACCTGAAGGAAGAGATCGCCTGGCAGGGCTTCGGCACCGGCGAGGTCGACGCCGTCCTGGAGAACTGGGGCCACGACGACCTGAAGAAGAAGTACATCACCCAGCAGAAGACGGCGGCCGAGGCAGGGGAGACCGGCAACAAGGGCATCATCGGCTGGTACGTGCCGCCATGGCTGGCCAAGGCGCACCCCGACATCCTCCAATGGAAGAACCTCAACAAATACGCGTCGAAGTTCAAGACGTCCGAGTCGGGCGGCAAGGGCCAGCTCCTGGACGGCGATCCCTCGTATGTCACGAACGACGCGGCGCTGGTGAAGAACCTGAAGCTGGACTTCAAGGTGGTGTACGCGGGCAGCGAGACCGCCCTCATCCAGGCCTTCCGCACCGCCGAGAAGAACAAGCAATGGGTGATCGGCTACTTCTACGAGCCGCAGTGGTTCCTGTCCGAGGTGCCGCTGAAGAAGGTCACCCTGCCGGAGTACACGTCCGGCTGTGACGCCGTCGCGGAGAAGGTCGCCTGCGACTATCCCGTCTACGACCTGGACAAGATCGTCAGCTCGAAGTTCGCCGAGTCGGGCAGCCCCGCCTACAAGCTGGTGAAGAACTTCAACTGGACGAACGAGGACCAGAACACGGTCGCCAAGTACATCGCCCAGGACAAGCTGTCCGACGATGCGGCGGCGAAGAAGTGGGTGGACGCCAACAAGGTCAAGGTGGACGCCTGGCTCAACTAGCCCGAGGCCACGGGCCGGTCGGAGATGCCCGGCGGGCGGTGCGCGCAAGTGCGCGCCGCCCGCCGGGCATTGCCGTGTTCCAGGCGGTATTTCGGTCTGTTCTCCAACGTCGTGGACCCTTGACACCCCGTCTCCGCGGCGGGCACATTGAGTTGCGCAACCTGAACTATGTTGCGCAGTCGGCAACTCGACGGTGTTGATTTCGGAGGTGCGGCGATGGCGGGACCCCGAGTGGTGATCATCGGAGCGGGCGTCGTGGGAGCGGCCCTCGCCGACGAGATCTCCGCGCGCGGCTGGAACGAGGTGACCGTGGTCGACCAGGGCCCGCTGCCGGCCACCGGCGGATCGTCGTCGCACGCCCCGGGCCTGGTCTTCCAGACGAACTCCTCCAAGACCATGACCGAGTTGGCCCGCTACACGGTCGAGAAGTTCTGTTCCCTCGACGTCGACGGCGAGCCCTGCTTCCTCCAGGTCGGCGGCCTCGAAGTGGCGACCACCCCCGAGCGCGTCGCCGAACTGCACCGCCGCCACGGCTGGATCACCGCCTGGGGCATCGAGGCCCGGCTGCTCAGCCCCGAGGAGTGCGTCGAGCAACACCCGCTCGTCAACCCTGACAAGGTCCTCGGCGGCCTCCTCGTACCGACCGACGGCCTCGCCAAGGCCGTCCTCGCCGTCGAGGCGCAGATCCGCCGGGCCGCCGAGCGCGGCGTACGCTTCCTCGCCCGCCACGAGGTCCTCGACGTCCGGCAGAGCGAGGGCCGCGTCACCGGCGTCCTCACCGACCGGGGCGAGATCCCCGCCGACATCGTCGTGTGCTGCGCCGGCATCTGGGGCCCGAGGATCGCCCGCATGGTCGGCATGAACCTCCCGCTCACCCCGCTCGGCCACCAACTCGCCTGGACCGGACCGGTACCGGCGCTCGCGGGCCAGACCGAGGAGGCCGCGCGCCCGATCCTGCGTCACCAGGACGCCGACCTCTACTACCGCGACCGCTTCGACTCCATCGGCATCGGCTACTACGGCCACCGCCCGATGCCCGTCTCCGCCGACGACATCCTCTCCCTGGACGAGGCCGACGAGATGCCGTCGGTCCTGAAGTTCACCGAGGACGACTTCGAGGACGCCTGGAGCGAGACCCGGGCCCTGCTCCCCGCGACGCGCGAGGCCAAGGTCGAGGAGGGCATCAACGGCCTGTTCTCCTTCACCACCGACGGCCAGCCGCTCCTCGGCGAGTCCTCGGACGTCAAGGGCTTCTGGGTCGCCGAGGCCGTCTGGGTCACCCACTCCGCCGGCGTCGGCCGGGCCATGGCCGAATGGCTGGTCGACGGCCACTGCTCGTCCTTCGACCTGCACGAGTGCGACGTCAACCGCTTCGAACCGCACCAGCTCGCCCCCGAGTACGTCCTGGCCCGCGGCTGCCGGAACTTCGTCGAGGTCTACGACATCCTGCACCCGCTCCAGCCGCCGGGGGAGCCGCGCCCGATCCGCACGAGCCCCTTCCACGCCCGCCAGCGGGAACTCGGTGCCTTCTTCATGGAGGCGAACGGCTGGGAGCGCCCCCAGTGGTACGAGGCCAACGCGAGCCTGCTGGACGGCCGTTCGATCCCGACCCCGAACGACTGGGCGGCGCGCTACTGGTCCCCGATCGTCGGCGCCGAGGCGCAGGCCACCCGCGAGACCGTCGCGATGTACGACATGACGGCACTCAAGCGCCTCGAGGTCACCGGCCCCGGTGCCGCCGCCTTCCTGGAGGGGCTGTGCACCGGCAAGATCGACAAGTCGATCGGCTCCGTCACGTACACCCTCCTGCTGGACGAGGACGGCGGCATCCGCAGCGACGTCACCGTCGCCCGGCTGGCCCGCGACCTCTTCCAGGTCGGCGCCAACGGAAACCTGGACCTCGACTGGTTCACCCGCCACCTCCCCGCCGAGGGCACGGTCCAGGTCCGTGACATCACCCCGGGCACGTGCTGCATCGGACTGTGGGGCCCGCTCGCCCGCAAGGTCCTGCAGCCCCTCACCGCCACGGACTTCTCCGACGACGGCCTGAAGTACTTCCGCGCCCAGCGCGCCCACATCGGCTCCGTCCCCGTCACCGCGATGCGCCTCTCGTACGTCGGTGAGCTCGGCTGGGAGCTGTACACCACCGCCGACCTGGGCCAGAAGCTGTGGGACACCCTGTGGCGGGCGGCCGAGCCGCTGGGCGGCATCATCGCGGGACGCGGTGCCTTCAACAGCCTCCGCCTGGAGAAGGGTTACCGCTCCTTCGGCACCGACATGACCTACGAGCACGACCCCTACGAGGCCGGCGTCGGCTTCGCCGTCAAACTCGCCAAGGGCGACTTCATCGGCAAGGCGGCCCTTGAGCGCCGTAGGACCGACGTACGACGCAAGCTGACCTGCCTCACCATCGACGACCCGCGGTCCGTCGTCATGGGCAAGGAGCCGGTGTACGACGGTGACCGCGCCGTCGGCTACGTCACCAGCGCCGCCTACGGCTACACGATCGGCAAGGGCATCGCCTACGCCTGGCTCCCGGCGGTACTCGCCACCCCCGGCACCACCGTGCACATTCTGTACTTCGACCGGCGCGTCGAGGCGGTCGTCGCCGAGGAGCCCTTGTTCGACCCGACCATGTCCCGCCTCCGTGGCTGAGCGCCGACTTCGAGCCGAGGAGGAACGCGAACGCCGGACGCATGCGACGGCCCCCGAGCACCCGCTGTATCCGTTCCTGTCAGAAGACGGAGACGTCCGATGAGCCCCCATAACCCAGGCGCCGACCTCCCGCACCACCCGGACTTCCTCTGGCGCACACCCGAGCCGAAGCGTTCGTACGACGTGGTGATCGTGGGCGGCGGCGGTCACGGCCTCGCCACCGCCCACTATCTGGCGAAGAACCACGGCATCACCGATGTCGCCGTGCTGGAGAAGGGCTGGCTGGCGGGCGGCAACATGGCCCGCAACACCACGATCATCCGCTCCAACTACCTGTGGGACGAGAGCGCCGGCATCTACGAGCACGCGCTCAAGCTGTGGGAGGGACTCGGGGAGGAGCTCGACTACCCGATCCTCTTCTCCCAGCGCGGTGTGCTGAACCTCGCCCACAGCCTCCAGGACGTCCGCGACAGCGTGCGTCGCGTCGAGGCGAACCGCCTCAACGGCGTGGACGCGGAGTGGGTCGACGCGGACGGGGTCAAGGAGCTCTGCCCGATCGTCAACATCTCGCCGGACGTGCGCTATCCGGTCCTGGGTGCCACCTACCAGCCGCGCGCCGGCATCGCCAAGCACGACTACGTGGCGTGGGGCCTGGCCCGCTCGGCGGACGCCGCCGGCGTCGACATCATCCAGAACTGCGAGGTCACCGGCCTGGACATGGTCGGCGACCGGGTGGTCGGAGTCCGGACGAACCTCGGCCCCGTCGCGGCGGGCAAGGTGGCACTCTGCTCGGCGGGTCACACCTCGGTCCTGGCCGCCATGGCCGGCATCGAACTCCCCATCCAGAGCCATCCGTTGCAGGCGCTCGTGTCCGAGCTGCTGGAGCCGGTGCACCCGACGGTCGTCATGTCCAACGCGGTCCACGTGTACGTCAGCCAGGCGCACAAGGGCGAGCTGGTGATGGGCGCGGGCATCGACTCGTACAACTCCTACACCCAGCGCGGTGCCTTCCACATCATCGAAGAACAGATGTCCGCGGCCCTGGAGCTCTTCCCCGTCTTCGCCCGCGCCCATGTGCTGCGAACCTGGGGCGGCATCGTGGACGTGAGTCCCGACGCCTCGCCGATCATCGGGCTCAGCCCCGTCGACAGTCTCTATCTCAACTGCGGCTGGGGCACGGGTGGCTTCAAGGCCACGCCGGGCGTGGGCTGGGTCTACGCCCACACCATCGCCCACGACACGCCGCACGCCCTCAACGCCCCCTTCTCGCTCGACCGTTTCACCACCGGCGCGCTCGTCGACGAGCACGGCGCCGCCGCGGTGGCCCACTAGGGAGCCCGACCATGCTGCTCATTACCTGCCCGTGGTGCGGGCCCCGCGACGAGGCCGAGTTCCACTACGGCGGCCAGGCCCACGTGCCGTACCCCGAGGACCCGTCGGCCCTCACCGACCAGGAGTGGGCCCGCTACCTGTTCTTCCGCGACAACCCGAAGGGGTCCTTCGCCGAACGCTGGAGCCACGCCGCGGGCTGCCGCACGTGGTTCAACGCGGTACGGGACACGGCAACGAACGAGATCCTCGCGGTGTACCGGGCGGGTGAGGAACGCCCGGCAGGGCTTGAGCCCCGCCCGGTGCACCCGGCCTGTCCGGGGGTACCCCCTCCGGGGGAGTTCGCGGACAGGGCTCCTTCAGGGCCGACGGGGGTACAGGGGGCGGGACCCCTTCAGGACGGGACGGGCAGGGGCGGAGGGAGCGCCGCATCCATCGGCGGCTCCGCCGCGGGCCGGCCGCTCCGCCACCCCACCCGCGGCCGAATCCACCGCGACGCCCCCCTCACCTTCACCTTCGACGGCACCGACTACCAGGGCTACCGCGGCGACACCCTCGCCTCCGCCCTCCTCGTCAACGGCGTCATCGAGACCGGCACCAGCATCAAGTTCGGCCGCCCCCGAGGCACCTTCTCGGCCGGTGTGGAGGAGCCCAACGCGGTCGTCCAGATCGAGGCGCCCTTCCCCGAGCCGATGCTCCCCGCGACCACCGTCGAGCTCTACGACGGCCTGGTCGCGAGCAGCCTTTCCGGCCAGGGCCGCCTCGCCACCGAACCGGACCCGGCCCGCTACGACGCCGTACACGCCCACTGCGACCTGCTGGTCGTCGGCGCGGGGCCGGCCGGCCTCGCCGCGGCGGCGGCCGCCGCCCTCAGCGGAGCCCGTGTCATCCTCGCCGACGACCAACCGGAGCCGGGCGGCAGCCTCCTGGGCACGGCCGAACACCTCGACTGGGTGGCGGAGGTCACCGGGCGGCTCGACGACGCCCCCGAGGTGCGCGTCCTGCGCCGTACCACTGTCTTCGGCCACTACGACGACAATCACCTCCTCGCCGTCGAACGCCGTACCAACCACCTCGGCGCCGACGCCCCCGAACACGTATCCCGCGAGCGCGTCTGGCGCATCCGGGCGCGTCGCGTCGTCCTGGCCACCGGCGCCCACGAACGCTCGCTGGCGTTCGCGGACAACGACCGCCCCGGCGTGATGCTCGCCGCCTCGGCCCGCACCTACGTCAACCGCCACGGTGTGCTGCCCGGCCGCCGCGCGGTCGTCCTCACCACCAACGACAGTGCCTACGCGGCAGCGCTGGACCTCGCCGCGGCCGGCGTGGACATCGCGGCGATCGTCGACACCCGCCCCGCACCGGGAGAGTGGGCGGAGCGCGCCCGCCAGGCGGGCATCGAGGTGGTGGCCGGGCACGCCGTCACCGGCACGGAGGGCGAGGCACGGCTCACCGCGGTGACCGTCGCCCCGTACGGAGGGTCCGCCCCGTACGGCGAGTCCGGGGGACAGCGGGAGTTCACGGCAGACCTGCTGCTGGTCTCAGGCGGCTGGAACCCGGTGGCCCACCTGTTCAGCCAGTCGGGCGGCACGCTGCGGTACGACGAGGCACTGGGCTCCTTCGTGCCGGACACCTGCCGGCAGGCGGTCGAGGTCGTCGGCGGCGCGAGCGGCGTCCTCGATCCGGCCGACGTCCTGGCCCAGGGCGCCGCCGCCGGTGCCCGCGCGGTCGAGGCCGAGGGCTACACCCCGCGGGTGCCCCGCCTGCCTGTGGTGGCCGCACGGCCGCGGCAGACGCCGGCGATGCACGTGTACGTCGTCCCCGGTGCTTCCGACGCCCCCCGCTTCGTCGACCTCCAACGCGACGTCACCGTCGACGACCTGGCCCGGGCGGCCGGCGCCGGTCTGCGCTCGGTGGAGCACACCAAGCGCTACACGACGGCGGGCACCGCCAACGACCAGGGCAAGACCTCCGGGGTTCTGGCCAGTGGCGTCGTCGCCGAACTGCTCGGCGTGGACATCTCCGCGCTCGGCACGACCACGTTCCGGCCGCCGTACACGCCGGTCTCCTTCGCGGCGCTCGCCGGCCGCGGCCGCGGCGCCCTGAGCGACCCGGTCCGCACGACCGCCCTCCACGAGTGGCATGTCGCGCACGGCGCCCTCTTCGAGAACGTCGGCCAGTGGAAGCGCCCCTGGTACTACCCGCGAGACGGCGAGGACATGCGGGCCGCGGTCCTGCGCGAGTGCGCCGCCGCCCGCGACGGCGTCGCCTTCATGGACGCCTCCACGCTCGGCAAGATCGACGTACAGGGTCCGGACGCGGGTGTCTTCCTCGACCGGCTCTACACCAACATGATGAGCACTCTGAAGGTCGGCATGATCCGCTACGGCGTCCTGTGCCGCCCGGACGGCATGGTCCTCGACGACGGCACCGTCATCCGCCTCGCCCAGGACCGCTTCCTGGTCACCACCACGACCGGCAACGCGGCCCTCGTACTGGACTGGATGGAGGAATGGCGGCAGACCGAGTGGCCCGGCCTGAAGGTCCACTGCACGTCCGTGACCGAACAGTGGGCGACCGTCGCCCTCGTCGGCCCCCGCTCCCGCGACGTTCTCGGCGCGCTGGCACCCCAACTGGCCGTGTCCAACGACGACTTCCCGTTCATGGCATGGCGGGAGACGACCGTCGCGGGCATCGGGGCCAGGGTGTGCCGGATCAGCTTCTCCGGCGAACTCGCCTACGAGATCAACGTGTCCCCCTGGGAAGCACTCACCCTGTGGCAGGCGCTGTACGAGGCCGGTTCCCCGTACGGCATCACCCCGTACGGCACCGAGACCATGCACGTCCTGCGCGCCGAGAAGGGCTACCCCATCATCGGTCAGGACACGGACGGTACGGTCACGCCGCAGGACCTCGGCATGAAGTGGGTGGTGTCGAAGAAGAAGCCCGACTTCATCGGCAAGCGCTCCTACGCCCGTGCCGACAGCGTCCGCCCTGACCGCAAGCACTTGGTCGGCCTTCTCCCCGAGGACCCGGGCACCTTCCTTCCCGAGGGAACCCACCTGGTCGCCGACAGCGAACTGCCCGCGCCGCCCGTCCCCATGCTCGGCCACGTCACCTCCAGCTACCGCAGTGCCGCGCTCGGCCGGACCTTCGCGCTCGCCCTGGTCAAGGGCGGCCGGGAGCGCATCGGCGAACGGCTGTACGCCTCTGTCGGAGACGGGCTGGTCCCGGTGACCGTCGCAAGCCCCGTCCTCTACGACCCGGAGGGAACCCGTCGCGATGGCTGACACCGCCCTGCCCGCCCCGCTCCGCAGTCCCTTGTCGCAGGTCGCGGACCGCCTGGCCGCCGTGACCCGCACGTCGGGGGGCGCGCTCCGGCTGGCCGAACTGCCCTTCCTGGCCCAGATCGACGTGCGCCTCGACGCCAAGGGAGCGGCGGCGGACGCCATCGGGCTCGCGCTCGGCCTGCAACTGCCCCTCGAACCCAACACCGTCGTACGCGCCGGGGAATCGGCCGCGCTGTGGCTCG
Organism: Streptomyces sp. NPDC096324; assembly: GCF_044763015.1. Lineage (NCBI taxonomy): Bacteria > Bacillati > Actinomycetota > Actinomycetes > Kitasatosporales > Streptomycetaceae > Streptomyces > Streptomyces sp. NPDC096324. The sequence goes on from NZ_JBIWFK010000006.1 coordinate 506,470, forward strand.
GCCCGGACGAATGGCTGCTGGTCGGCCCGCCCGGCAGCGAACGGGACCTGGAGAGGCGGATCCGGAAGGCAGCGGGAGACGAGCCCGTCTCCGTCACCGACGTCTCCGCCCAGCGCACCACGCTCCTCGTGACGGGTCCCCGCGCTCACGATCTGCTGGCGCACGGCTGCGCGCTGGATCTGCATCCGAGGGCCTTCGGCTCCGGCCGCTGCGCCCAGACGACGCTGGGCCGCACGCAGGTCGTCCTGGTCTCCCGGGACGAACCCGCGGCGGGGTTCTGGGTCCTGGTCCGTTCGTCCTTCGCCGGCTATCTGGCGGACTGGTTGCTGGACGCGGCGGCGGAGTACGTCTGAGCGACCTCGGCGGGGTTGCCCCCGTCCGTCCTCGTGGGAGCCCCCGGTGGCTCCCCCGGGGCTTTGCGCGGCAAGCACGTCACAGCGCGAACGCGCGGCCACCGGGAGCGGCGGCTTCGTGGGGTGCCCCATGCCGTCGGGGGGCTGCATCCAGGCGCGGGACAGTCGGTATGGACGGCCCGGTGACCCGGCCCCGGGGGAAGAGCCCGGCGCCTCAGTTCTGGGCGTGGAGGTGTTCCAGAGCGTCCAGGACGACCGTTCGCCGGTACCAGGAGTTCCAGCGCGCCAAGTCGTTCGCCAGGTTTCGCAGCGCGTTGAGCTGTACGTGCGTCAGCCAGGGGCCCGGCCGGGCGTGGTGGACGGTGATGACGCCCACGCAGGCGCCGTCCTCGGCGAGGGCGGGCACCGCGTACAGGGCTCGGCTGCCCGCGGCCGACGCGGCGCGGCCCACCTCGGTCGCGACGAGGTCGGGGTCGGTCGTGACGTCCGCGACCAACACCGGCCGCCCCAGCAGGCGCGCCCGTGCGCAGACGGCCGGCGGGGCGCCGACCTGCGCGACGCGATCCCGATACGCGGCGTCGAGACCCGAATGGGATTCCAGGACGAGGGAGTTGCCCAGGGCTTGGTCGGTCAGATGTACTTCCGCCCCGTCCGCGTCGGCCACGGCGACGACCTCGTGGACGAGGGTACGCAGCAGTTGCCGCCGGTCGTACGCCCCTTGCTCGGGGACGTCCAGCAGCTCGGGGGAGGGCGGGGGAGTGGGCGGGCGGTCCGGGAACCACCCGGACGAGCGCCCGGCGGGGCGCGGGGCGGTGACGACGGCGGAGGCGAGGACACGCAGCGGCACGTCGTGGCGCCGGGAGGTCTCCCGCAGCAGGTCGAAGGCCGCCTGCAAGCCGGGAAGCGCGTAGCGTTCGAGCACGATTCCCTGGGCCATGCCGATGACGGCGCTGGTCCGGGCCTTCGTGCGCGTGCCGAGGTCATCGTCCGCCTGGTCCTCGTCCGTCTGGTCCTCGTCCGTCTGGTCCTCGGGACCGTCCGCCGTCCCGACGGTCCGGTGCGGCGCGATCTCGGGCAGCGCGGCCAGGGCCGCGTCGAGGGTCGGGCAGACGTACAGGCCGGGCGCCGGCGCGACGGTGAAGATCTCCCGCACGTGCGCGGTGGAGACGATCACCAGGACCGGGTGCTCGGACAGATGACGAGTGTGGGTGTCCAGCACATGGATGCCGGCCGCGCTCAGCAGCCGCAGGCCCGTCAGATCGAGGATCACGCGCCGGTTCGAGCCTGCTGCCCGAAGGTGCGCGGTCAGTTCGTGGCCGAGCGCGGCGGCGCCCTCGGTGTCGAGAATGCCGGACAGGCACAGCACGTCCGCGCCGTCCATCACCCGCCGTACCGTGAGGGTCGCGTTCAGCTCCCGACGGCCGGTTCGCGAGGGAACCGCCTGTTCCTGTGACATGCGGCCCGTCCTTCCCGGAGCGTCGGCCGCTGTCCGACCCTTGCTCCACCTTCACCGCACACGGGCGACAGGGCAAGGAGTAATGCGACGCGTGGCCCGAAGTGTCCCTCGCGAAGCCCCTCCGGCCGCGAGAGGACACGACGCGAAGGCGCACCCCTGCCTGCCATGCCGAGCAGGCGGCGCGCTACCCCGCCGGGGTGTGGCCCTTGGTCTGGCGTGCGCCGGTGAGGGTCGCGTACACCACGACATTGCCGCGGTAGCCGCCGTTCCCGGCCCGGCCGCCGCACGTGATCACGCGGAGTTCGGGCCGGCCCATGTCGCCGTAGACCTTCTTGTCGGGGAACCGGTCCGTGTCGTAGACCTCCACGGCGTCCACGGTGAAGACGGCGGTACGGCCGTCCGCCCGGTCGATCTCGATCGTCCTGCCCTTCGTGAGGGCGCCGAGCCGGTAGAACACGCCGGTGTCTCCGGCGCGTGTGTCCACGTGCCCCGTGGTCACGGCCGTGCCGCGCGAACCCGGCGTCGGGCCCCCGCCGTACCAGCCGGCGAGACCGGCATCGCCCTCGGGCGGGGGCCGCAGAGCCCCCGCCCTGTCGAGGCCCAGCCGTGCCAGGGAGGCGTCCACATCGATCGCGGGGATACGGATGCGGACGGGCTCGGAGCGGGGCAGCGGTGGGGCGGCGGGGTGTGCCGGCGGGGCGGCAAGACCCGCCGACGGGGTGGGGAAGGCCTGGTCGGCCGAGGGCTGCGGGGGCCGCCTGTCGACCATCGTGCCGAGCACCAGCAGGATGCCCGCCACCAGTGCCACGATCAGAAACGTGACCGGTGGGACGAACGTGCGCGTCGGCGCGTCGGCCTTGTCCCTGGATTCCTTCAACGTCGGGCCTCTTGCCTGGAGGGAGCCGGGGGAGTCCGCTCCCGCCGCGCGGGCGTCGGGAGCGGGGTCGGGGGCCTGGGCGGCCGGAGCGGAAGGTCAGGGCCGGGCGCTCTGCGAGCGACGGCGGACCCTGTAGAGGCCCCCGGCCGCGGCCGCCGTGATCAGCGCGCCACCCATGGCCACCTGGGTGTTGGTGTCCTGGGCGTCTCCGAACCCGGCGTGGATGCCCCCGCTCGGCTGCTGGTCCGCGATCTCGTACGTGTCCGTGAGCTTGATCCGCGGCGGGCACTTCACGGTGACGGTGTCGGTGCCGGACGCCCCCTCGGCCGGGATCGTGAACTCACCCACGAGCACGCCCTTGCGGGTGCCGCCGAACATGTGGAACTGACCTCCCGCCGCCGACTCGCCCTTGCCGTACGTCACATCCGGGCCGCAGGCGGTGGTCGTGACCGTGACCGTGGAGCCCGGCAGGCCACTGCCCGGGTCGATACGGAGCTCCGTGTCACCGGCGGCCACGGCGGCCGGGCCCTGCAGAGCCAGGACGCCGAGGAGCAGTCCGACACCGACGCCAATGTGTGTGTTTCGCAAGGGAACCCTCCGACAAAGCAGTGGCCGACCTGTCCGCTCGGCGCTCCTGTGTTCTCCACAGACGAGAAAACCGACGCTCCGTCAGCTCCGCAACAGGAGGCGTCGGCCCAGGTGTCACCCGGCCAGCGGCCTTGTCGCCTCCCGCGCGAGCGTTTACGCAGGTCCACGAAGCGGCCACGCGCCGGTGGCTGTCGTGGCGCAGGAGTCGGATGGGCTAACGCTCCTCAGCCCCGAACGGGCCAAGGGGGCACGGCCATGTGCCCCCTCCTCGGCGGCCGCCGAGCTCCCCGCGTCACACGGCGCCGACCTCCGGAGCGGTGCGGACGCTGTCACCGGCGCCGGTCGTGGCCGAGGCGTGCGCGGGGAGACGTCGTACGGCGGGGACGAACAGGAGGGCGAGCATCGCGGGGACGGCGATGACCGTCATCGCGTACAGCGTGGGCCGCACGCCGAGGGAGTCGGACACCGGGCCGGCGAGCGCGAGGCCCAGCGGCATGAGCCCCGTCGACAGCAGATAGTCGTACGAGCTCACCCGGGACAGGGCGGCCTCGGGTATGTGCGTCTGCAGCGCGGTTTCCCAGATGACGAAGAAGAGGGAGACGCCTACGCCGGTGACCGCTTCGAGGACGGCTATCACGGCGACGGGCGCGCCGGAGCCGATGATGACCGCCTGGCAGGAGCCCACCGCGAGCGCCGCGGCGGCGAGTGCCATCGGATGTCTGACCCTGATCCGGTAGGCGCAGACGTCGCCGACGATGGAGCCGATGCCGAAACCCGCGGTCACGATCGACCAGCCGGCCGCGCCGCCCCAATCGCGCTCGGCGAGGACGGGCCCCAGCACGAACACCGACGGCAGCACGACGACGTGATAGACGGAGATCGCCGCCAAGCCGGACCACACCCACGTCCGGCTCCGTACCTGCGTCCAGCCGGCGCGCAACTCCTTGAAGAACGTTCCGCCCGGGCCCGCCTGTGTCGCCTCGGGTGTCATGCCGCGCGGGGTCAGCCGGGCCAGGAACGCGGCACTGACCGCGAAGGTCAGCGCGTCCACCGCCAAGGCGCCGCCGGGACCGGCCACCGCCACCAGGATCCCGGCCACGGCGGGACCGACCACCAGTCCCGCCGACTGGACGAACCCGCGCAGGGCGTTCGCCGCCCGCAGCCGGTCGGCCCCGACGAGCAGGGGCACCAGTCCCGTGGCCGCCGGCATGAAGAACGCGTCGGCCGTGCCGAACACGATCATCAGCAGCACCAGATGCCGAACCTCGGCCACGCCGGTCAACAGCAGAACGGCGGCGAGCCCCTGCACGGCGAACCGCACCAGGTCCGACACCAGCATGATGCGATGGCGCGGGAAACGGTCCGCCCACACCCCGCCCACCAGGGAGAACAGCAGCATGGGCACCAGGCTCGCGGCCGCGACCAGCCCCACGTCGGAGGCGGACCCGCCCACCGAGAGTACGGCGAAGGGCACGGCTATGAACGACACACGGTCGCCCACCACCGACAGGGACTGCCCGATGAACAGGCGGGCGAACTGCGGCTCATCACGCAGCACACCAGGAACCAAAGACTTCACGAAACGACCGATCAGGGACAGCGGACAGGAACTGCAGCGCCCGATGGTAAGCAGTGCCGTCCCCGCAGGTCACCTGTATTCAGCGGGGGGAGGGGCGGCGGGCCTGCGCAGCAGCCACTGCCCGAACGTCCGGCGTGGGGGTCGTACCACCACGCGGCCGTGCGTCTTCTCGCCGACCAGCTCGACCCGCAGGGTGACCGGTGTGTTCGGATGCGTCGGAGTGGGACGGTGTTTGACCTTGCAGAACACCAGCCGCAGACCGTCGGTGTCGACCACGACGCCCGGGCGGGTGACCAGCGTCAGGGTCTTGCCCGTCATGCCGACGTCGACGCGCAGGGTGTCGTGCGTGATCAGGGCATCGGTGAAGTCGAGGGTCACCTCGCAGAACGTCACGGCGAGCTCCAGCCTCCGCGGCACGACCCAACGCCCCACCCGCTCGACCGCGCCGCTGTGGACCTGCTCGATCCGGACCGTGTCCTTGGCCTCCGCCCCGGCCGCGCCGACGGACGGCAGGTCGGCGGTGAGCGCGGCCAGTTCACCCAAGGTCCGCGCCGACAGGGCGACTTCCAGGCGCTCGTCCAGCTCGTCCGCGGTCAGCAGGCCGTCCCCGGCCGCGACACGCAGTACGTCCACCATCCGGTCCCGGTCCGCGTGCGAGGCCCGCAGCCCGGGCGACGAGCCGAGGCCGACGGCCTTCCCGGTGGGCGCGATCTCTCCCGACATGCTTCTGTCCTGATCCTGTCGAACGACTCCGCGCGACGCGGGCAGCGGCGCGAGGAGGAGACCAACGCTGTATCGCGATACATGGATCCCGGCCGGACCCCCGTCCCGCTGGAGTCACGCGGGGTCCGCGACAGCCGGTGAGCCGGGCGAACCGGACGTGTCGGCCGGGTCGGGTGAGCTCGGTGAATCGTGCGAGCTGGGGTGCGGGATGGTGGGGGTGGGGGCGTACTGGGCCGCCTGGGCCGTGAACATCGCCGCGTAGCGGCCCTGGGCCGCCATGAGTTCGTCGTGGCCGCCCTCCTCGACCAGTCGCCCCTGGTGCAGGACGTAGATGCGGTCGGAGTGGCGGACCCCGGACATACGGTGGGTGACGAGGACGACGGCGCGGTGCGGGGCGGCGAGTCCGCGGATACGGTCGAACGCCGCGATCTCGGCCTCCGGATCGAGGGCGGACGTCGGTTCGTCCACGATGAGGATGCTGTCCCCCCGCGAGGTGGAGCTGCGCCAGTGCGTGCGGGCCAGGCCGACCTTCTGCCACTCGCCGCCGGACAGTTCGATGGCCCCGCGGAAGACGCGGGCCAGCAGACTCCGCAGCCCGTCGGGGAGTCTGGAGACGACCGGGCCCGCGCCGGCGTAGTCGACGGACGCCCGCAGGTCGTCGTCGGTGGCCTCGGCTTCGGGGCGGCCGATCCGGATGTTCATCGCCGCCGTCACGGGCCAGCGCTGGAAGTCCTGCGTGAGCAGCGCGACGCGCTCGAAGACCTGGGAGCGGTCCAGTCCGGTGACGTCCAGGTCGCCCCAGCGCACCGCCCCTCCATGGGGGAGCAGCAGGCCGGAGAGGACCTTCATGAGGGTGCTCTTGCCCGAGCCGTTCTCGCCGACGACGGCCGTGACCGAGCCCATGGGGATGGTGAGCGTGACCCGGTCGAGCGCCGGAGCCTCGCGGTCGGGGTACCGATACGAGACCTCGTCGAGCGTGATCTGCTTGACCTGCTCCGGAACCGGACCGCCCGTCCCGGGGATGGCGTACCCGGCCGCCTCGGCCAGGAAGCGTCCGTGGTCGCGGACGTACAGGGATTCCTCGTGCAGGGTGTTGACGTTCATCACCAGAGCGCCCAGGCTCGCCGACCCGGACCGGACGGCGATCACCGCCGTGCCGGCCACCGCCAGACTCATGTGCCCGCTCATGACCAGCCAGATCATGGTTCCGTACGTGGCGGCCATCGCCAGTCCGGACAGCGCCGAGGCCACCCACTCGGTGACCGCCTTGCCGGCGGCCAGCCGTTCCTGCTCGGCCTCGGCGCTGCGCGCCATGCGTTCGTACCGGCCGAGCAGGAAGGGACCGACGCCGTGGATACGTACCTCCTGGGCGGCGGTACGTTCGGTGAGGAGGTTGCCGATCAGCCGGCTGGCCCGCACGTGCTCGATCCAGCTCATCACCGAGACGTACCGTTCCTGGGCCACACGCATCGCGCCCCAGCCGCGCGGGGTGGCGATGAGGACGAGCATCGGCAGCAGCGCCGGGTGCAGCACTGTCAGCACGCCCGCCGTGGCCACGAGGGAGATGGTGCTGTTCAGCGCGGCGACACAGGCGCTGATCATCCGGCGGGCGGACGCGGGGCCGTACTGGGCGATGTCGATCAGCCGCCGGAAGTCCGGGTCGTCGATGGCCTCCAGCTCCACGGAGACAGCGGCTGCCAGGTACTGGGTGGTGGCGATCCGCTCCACCAGAGGTTCGAGCCGGCCCGCCCGGGACGTGGACCAGCCCGCCAGCACGGAGTTGACGACGGCGATCGCGGCGGCGGCCAGCAGGCCCGGCATCAAGGCGTGCAGCCGGTCGGCCGCCGTGCCGACGCCGAGCAGGGCGTGCATGACCGCGTTGACCGCGAGCAGCCCGACGGCCGCGGCGACTCCCTGCCCGATCTCGCTCACGCCGACGGCGATGAGCGCCCGGCGGTCCGTGTTCCAAGCCATGCGCAAGGTCGCCCCGACCAGGGTCGGCATGGAACGCAGTGCCGAGAGCATCGTCAAGTCGAGCTGCGCGTGCTCGTGTTGGGACCAGCCCATGTCGTAGCGCAACGGGCCGCCGAACAACTCGCGCTCCGCGTCGGACACTTCCGGCTCCGCCAGCCGGACCTTGCCGAAGAACCTCATCACACCGCGCCTCCCCGTGCGTGCCGGTTCCGTGCCCTGGACCGTGGGTCGCGAGCGAGTGCCGGCGGGAAGGCGCTTTGGCGTGTGGGCGCACACCATCGGTTGGACGTCACCATCAGGGGAGGTTGCCCAACTCGCGCGTGACTATGTCGCATACGTCGGCTATCGGCCTCCGGGAGCCGGAGTGGCCGGAGGCGGTCGGGTCAGCCGGGTCGGCCGGGGTCAGGCGGGTCGGTCGGGTCGGCCGGTCGGAAATTCGGTGGAGTGGTCGCGCGGTCCGGCACTAGCGTGCCGACGGGCCCATTCGTCTAGGCAAGGACGTGCCGTTGTACACCGTGTGAGACCTCCCGAGCGCTGATCTGTCGCGCGTCGCCGTCGTGCGCCGCGCTGCCTTTTGCTGCGGACTTCTCACTGAAACCGGTGTACCTCTGTGCTCAATAGCTGGGTGGTCATGCCCACCTGCCTGCCTACTGTTCTCCGCCGTTGTCACGCCTGCGGCTCCGGGCGCTTCCGGGCCAACGGAAAATTCCGTGTCAACGCGAACCATAAACTCCTCGACGCCTGGCTTCTCGTGCTCTGCGCCGGCTGCGGGGACACGGCGAAGCTCACGATCCTGGAGCGGGCGCATGTGCGCACGATCCGACCGGAGCTGCTGGACCGGATGCACGACAACGACCCAAGCCTTGCGGCGGAGTTGCTGCAGGACCCGGTCCTTCGGCGCCGCAATCGCATCGCTCTCGACTGGGACGGCGCCTGGCGTCTCGACACCGGCGGTTCGGACCATCTGGGCAGCGAGGTGATCGATGTCTCGGTCCGCTTCGCGGCGCGGATACCCCTCCGGCCGGTGCGGCTGATCGCCGACGGCTGCGGTCTGTCACGGGCCGAGGTCGAGCGACTGATGGCCGAGGGGAAGGTCGTCTCCGCGGTCCGGCTGAGTGGCAAGGTGTCCGGCGACTTCACCTTCACGCTCAAGCGCTGAGCCCTCGCGGTTGGCGCGGGCCTGTCCGGCATGATCCGCCGGGCAGGCCCCCTGTCCTGAGAGTCTGACCGTACCGGGGGCTCCGAGCGCGGGCTACCGGCGTGCGCGGCGGTAGGCGATCAGCAGCCCCAGAAGGATGCCGACGAGCAGGGTGACGGTCAGGACGATCCACAGGGGGAGGGTGACCTCAGGGATCCAGAGCCGGATGGTCACCGAGTTCGTATTGGCTGCGATGAACCAGATCGTCAGGGCTGCCAGCACGAAGAAACCGATGCTGCGTATCCGGTAGTCCCGCCCCTTGACCGTCACCGTGGACGGCCCGTGTGCCTTCGCGGTCTTCTGGGCCATGAGTCCAGTATCCGGCTGTTCATCCGAGCGGGCGACTCGATCGGGCGCGACCGGCCGGGGCCGCCGCCTCCGAGGTCCGGACCGTCCTGGTGCGGGCGGGCGGAACCCGCGACCGGGTGGGCGGGCGGAACCGGTCGAGCGGAACCGGGCGCGCGGTGCGGTGGAGGGTCGGACTTGAGGAGGAAATCGAACATGTGAACTAATAGAGCGATGGAGTCCGTGTCACGCATGTCCTTCCCTCAAGACCTGGTCCAACTCGAAGTTGCCTGGTGTCGCACCTACGACGCCCTCGCCGTACCCCGCCCGGCGGGGCGCACGGCCCTGCGCCGCCGTCTGCTGGTGCTGTCGGCCCGGCTGTGGTGGCATCCGTTCTGGACGGGGCCGGGCCGGATGCCCGCGGCCCGCCTGGAACTGCGCAGACGGGCCCGCGCTGCGAGCGCTCGGGGGTGAAGGGCCGTACCCCTCGGTGCGTGTGGTCGTCCACGGGCAGGGTGGCCGGCGGCTGATCCAAGTCGGCCAGTAGCCTCGCTCCATGGATGCGCTCGTGCCCTTCGTGGTCATGTTCGGTGGCCTCGCCGCCGTCATCGGCTTCTTCGTCTGGCTCGCCGCCCGCGTCCGCTCCAGAGGTCTTGCCGGCGGAGCCGTGAACGCGGCCCTGGCCTCGTACGAAGAGGTGTTTCGTGCGACCTCGCACGCGGCCCACGTCGAGATCCAGGCCCAGAAGGAACGCAAGGCGCCGCTTCTGTCGCCCGACGGCCTCTGGGAGCGTGGTCCGGGCGATACGAGCCCGGCAGGTTCCCGGGACCGCCGGCCACCGGCCCGCTCTCGTGTGCGCCGTTCGCGCAGGACCCTCGGCCGTTGGGCCGCTCGCCTGCGGGGCGGCCGCTGAACCGCGCCCCCGGTCGGGAGGATCGGCCGCGGTCGCGGCGGCCGGCCACCACCCCCAGGCTCAGGCCGCGGCCTCGTCCAAGGGGATGCCGAGCCGGCCGGCCACGGTGGTGAGGGCCGTACCCAGGGGGAGTGCGACCCGGGTCAGGGCATGCTGGTCGCCCCGGGTCGCGTCCCGGTTGACGATCAGTACCGGCTTCCCGGCATCGGCCGCCTGACGCACGAACCGCAGTCCGGACATGACCGTCAGGGAGGAGCCCAGGACCAGCAGCGAAGTGGCCTCACGGACCAGGCGGCGGCACTCCTCGACCCGCGACGGCGGAACGGACTCGCCGAAGAAGACCACGTCCGGCTTGAGGATGCCGCCGCAGACCGTGCACGGGACCACGTGGAACTCTCCGACCTGCTCGTCGGTGAGGTCGGCGTCACCGTCCGGGTTGACGGCGGCGGCCACCGGCGCGAAGCCGGGGTTGGCCTCCTCCAGCAGGCGGGCGAGTTCGCGGCGCGGGGTGCGGGCACCGCAGGAGAGACAGACGACCCGCTCCAGGCTTCCGTGGAGTTCCACGACGCCCTGACTGCCGACGGCCTGGTGCAGCCCGTCGACGTTCTGTGTGATCACCCCGGAGAGCAGGCCGTGGCGCCCGAACGCGGCCACGGCCCGGTGTCCGTCGTTGGGGCGGGCCCGGCCGAAGGTCCGCCAGCCGAGGTGGCTGCGGGCCCAGTACCGCCGCCGGGCCTGAGCGGTGGCGGTGAAGTCCTGGTAGGTCATCGGGGTGTGCCGGCGCAGGCTCCCGCCCTCGCCCCGGTAGTCGGGGATGCCCGACTCCGTCGAGATGCCCGCCCCGCTGAGCACCAGCACGCCGCCGGTGCGCAGCGCGGCGGCCACCGGCTCCAGATCAGTCGTAGCCGGCGGGAGGTCCCCGGAGGGGATCCAGCTCAGGGTCGGGCGCATGCGCATGCAACCAGGGTACGGATACGAGGACACGGTGTACGGGGAGGCCGCAGGCACCGCCACGACGTACGGCCGGTCGCCCTGCCGATGCACGGGCAAGTGACCAGGTACGGGTCAGGCAGGCGCCGCGACCATGCACGGGTCAGTCAGGCACCGCGCCGGTCTGCGGCCCGCCCCGGTGCAGGCATCGCACCGGTCTGTGCCCGCCCCGGCAAGAGCTTCCGGCCGGGCCCGGCCGGAGTCGGTCGGCGGTTCCGGCCCCGCGCCTCAGCTCGCGCCGGAGCGCTGGAGCCGCGCGGAGAGATGGTGCTGCAACGGCTGACCGACCGCCTCCAGGTCATGGAGGAAGTCCAGGGTGTCCTCGTCCGTCAAGGTGTAGCGGCGGCGCGTGGCGGCCACCTCCTTGGCCGTGGGAGCGAGTGCCACCTGTTGCGTGGCGAGGTCCACTGCGCCGTCGGTTACCTGCCCGACCAGGATTTCCGCGATGCCGGTGGGCTGGGTGATCAACGCCTCCACGCGTCCGTCGGCCTGCATCCGCCACCAGCCGCTCTCCCGGGCCGACGGGCGCAGCGGTGAGCGCTCCGGGTCGAGTAGCCAGGCGCGTGCCTCGTAGTGGAGAAAGGGCCGACCGTCGTGGCTGAAGGTGACCTCCTGCGCGTAGACGAACTCCTCGTCGAGCGTCGGGTAGCCGCCGCGGCCTTGTCCGGCCCAGGTGCCGAGAAGTCCGATGACCGGCGTGAGCAGCTCGTGAGGTGCGGGCTTCTCGTCCGAGCGGAATGCGTCGGGGTACGGGTGCTTCCCGAAGAGGTCGACCATGACATCCACTCCAGGGTTGAGGCCGGTGCCGCCTGGCAGCCTAGTGGTACTCCGCCCGGAGATCGTGATCTTCCCGGCGGCGCGGCGGCCGGGTCGAGGAGTAGAACATCTGCCCCTTGCCCAGCGGCTGCTCGGGGACGGCACCTCGCCAGATCAGCAGACCGTGAGTCCGCTCCCAGTAGAGCGCGTACGCGGCGTTGACCAGCAACTGCGCGGTGAGAGGCAGCACGCACAGAGCGGCCAGCGGGTTCGTCACGAGAGCCAGGGGCAGGGTCAGTACCAGCAGGACGGCCAGGAATCCACCGTGGAACAGGTACGGCCGCGGGGCGTGGCCGCGAGACAGAACCGCGTCGGGATCCTGCAACGGCACCGCCCTCCGGAAGGCGCGCCCTTCCCCGATCAGGGAGAGGCACGGCACGACCACGAGGATGCCCGCGAACCACGCGACGACATCCCCCGGTACCTCCGCATGCGGCAGCGCACGCAAGGGCAGGGCCACCACCAGACCGACGGCGGCGGCAGCCACCGTCATGCCGGCACCCCTGAGCTCGTGGTGCACATACCTGACCATGGCGATCCCCCCGGCCGCGCCCACACAGGACCTCCAGTCTGCCGCAACCACGTCGATGAGGAACACGGGATCGCTGACCAAGCATGGAGGAGGGCTCGGCCGCGGTGCCGGGGCGTACTCGGCCCGGCACCGCGGCCGGTGTGTCAGGCCTCGTCGCGCAGGCGGGAGGCCAACGTCGTCAGCGGTTCGGCTTCCTCCGTGCGGCCCAGGCGGGTCAGCAGGGACACCGCCTTGTCGAGGCGGGTGAGGGCGGGGGAGACGCGTTCGAGGTAGAGGCCCTCGACGGCGCCCGCGAAGCGGACGCATTCGGCCCACTCGCCCGCCCGGTCGTCCTCCGGTCCCGGCTCGCCCAGGAGGGCGAGGGCCTTCTCCAGCGCGGCCAGGGCGTCCTCGTACTCACCGGCGTAGGCGTTGACCCGGCCGTGTTCGTAGGCCAGGGCCGAGTCCAGGGAGCGTCCCCGGGTCTCGTACGCGGCCTCGCGGGCCTCTTCGGCGATCCGGTCGGCGTCGGCGAGGAAGGCGAGGGCATCGGTCAGGCCCTCCTCGCCGTGCTGCTGAGCCTGCTGACGGGCGAGTTCGCGCAGACAACTGCTGAGCTGCTCGTAGCGCGGTGCCAGCGCGTGGGCGGCGAGCGCCTGGTTCACGGCTTCGCGGGCCCGGCCGAAGTCGCCGCACTCGCCGAGGAGCACGGCCGCCTCGGCGGCGATCATGGCGTGGCTTCCGGGGTCGTCTTCCCAGTCGGCCGACTCGGCCGCGAGAGCGACGAGTTCGGCCGTGGCGGCCTTGAGGTCCTCACCCGCGTGCAGGGCCCGGGCCCGGGTCAGGCGGAGCTGGGCCAGGAGCCGGTCGTCCAACTCGCCCGCCGTGACGTCCGGTTCGGTCATCAGGGAGTCGAGCAGGGCGATGCAGTCCTCGACCCGGCCCATGTCGAGGCTGAGCTGGGCCGCGTTGCTGTAGCTGCAGAACGCCTCCGTGCGGCTGCCGTGACGCAGGTCCAGTTCAGCCGACCGCGTCAGATGGCGCAGTGCCTCGTCGGGCCGGCCCAGGTGCATGCAGACCTCGGCCAGGTCACTGTGGAGACGGCTGGTGTCGACCGCCTCGGCCGGCCAGTCGGCGGCCAGCCGCAGGCCCTCCATCAGGCTCGCGTGCGCGGCCTCCGGGTCCCGGAGCCCGAGCTGGAGCCGGGCCCGCAGACCGAGTGCGCGGGGCAGGTGCCAGGCCGGGCCCTGGGCCTTCAGCCGGCCGAGGAGATCGTCGACCCCGGCGACCGCGGCGGGCAGGTCGCCGGAGAGGGCGTGCGTGCCGGCCTTCAGCAGCAGTCCGCCGGAGATCTGCCCGGCGATGTCGTGCCGCGTGGCGAACGCCAGGAGCAGGTCCGCCTCGGCGAAGGCCGGCTCGACGTCGTCCTCGTTGCCGGACGTCTGCAGGCGCAGACCGAGCGCGGTGGCCCGAAGGCGCAGCAGACGGGCCTCGTGGACCGGTGTGAGGCCGGAGGTCTCCTCGTGCAGGGCGACGATGGACGCGTGGGCTTCGGTCAGCGCGGCGGCCTTCGCCTCGGCCCCGTCGTCGACGCCGCCCGCCGCCGCGAGCAGCGCGCAGGCGCGGGCGAGTGCCGCCCGCTCCGGCGCTCCGGCGTCCTCGTACAGTCCCGCGGCCTCCTCGTACAGCGCCTGGGCGACGGCGAACTCGTCCTTGTCGCCCGCCCGGCTCGCCTCGTCGTCCAGCAGGTCCGCGCGGAGCCGTACGAGGGGACCCACCTCCGGGTCGTCGGGGTGGGCGTAGTCCCGAGCGGCCGAGAGCGTGCGCAGCCGTGCCCAGAGGGCGGTTGACTCCGGGTGGCCCAGGCCGTCCAACTTCCTTGCCCGGAGGATCAGTTCGCCGACCGACTCGGGTACGGCGGTGGCGGTCGTACGGGCCGGAGGTGCGGCCATCGGGACGGCCGCGGCCACGTCGTCGAGGCTGCGAGGGCGCAGCGTCAGCTCCAACGCGTCCAGGAGCGGGGCACGTTCGACGCGGGCCGCGCGGCGGTCGGCGTGGGCGGTGGTTCCGTTGCGGGCGTCGAAACGAGCGGCGAAGTCATCGGCGCGGTCGGCCACTTCGGCGCGCAGGCCGGCCGCCGTCCAGGCGCGGCCCGCGAATCCGGCGGCGGGCAGTTCGCCGTGGCCGAGGTGTTCGACGCGACGGAGGAGGACCTCCACACCGGTGAGGAAGTCGAGCATGTCCCGAGGCGACTCCACCTCGTCGAACAGCCCCCGGTTCTCGGCGAGCAGTTCCAGACCGCGCGCCTCGTTGCCGGTCAGCGCGCAGAACTCCAGGTGACGGCCGACCTCCCCGGCCATCGAGGGGTTGCGGCGGCAGGCGCGGTAGCCGGCGAGGTGCAGTTCGACGGCCCGGTCGGCGGCGCCGGTGCGCAGCAGGGGCAGCAGCGCGTGCGAGATGGACCGCGCCGGCTCCTCCTGGCAGGAGTCCTTCCCCGCCAGGACGGGCTCCCAGACGCGCAGGGCCCGCTCGTCGTCGCCCGCCGCGAGGTGGAACAGGGCGCGCTCGCAGATCTCGCAGGCCTCGCAGTCGCTGAGCCTGGTGCGGGGGCGCCCCGCCCACAGCTCGTAGGCGAGCGCGGTGTCCTCACCGAGGTGCGCGGCGAGTTGGTACGCCTGCCCGTAGTACGGCTGAAGGCCCAGGTCGGCCTTCTCGTACCGGTCGCGCATCTCCTTCTGCCACTGGCGCAGGCTGGCCAGCGGTATCTCGGGCAGCGCGAGCAGCGCGTTGGCCACCCACTTGAACCGCCAGAACAGCAGGTGGCGCAGGCGTTCGTCGAAGACGTCGGGCTGCTCGTCGAACAGGGTGAGCAGGCGGGCGAAGACGACGGGCGACTTCCGGGGTTCGGAGCCGTAGGTGTACGCCTCCTGGAGTTCGAGGAGTGCGCGAATGAGGGGAACGGGCTCGGCGAACTGCTCGGCCGCCTCGACGAGTTCCTCGGCGGTGACGGTGCGGGTGCGGCCGTAGGGCCGGCGGTCGTTCTCCTGGAGCGCCTGGAGCAGCTCGTCGGTGGTCTGGGGTGCGGTCGGCATCGTCAGCTGTCCTTGCGGAGGGCGTGGGCGAGGAGGTCGAGGAAGGAGCGGTTGATGAGGCTCGACTCGGCGGGCCTGAGCGGACGCCGGGACAGCATCGCGGCCTGGCCGTAGAGGGCTTCGGCGCTGGTGCGGGCCAGTTCGGGCTCGGTGATGGTGACGGCCGTACGCACCAGCGGGTTGAGCTGGTTGAGGATGAGCTGGGCCCGCGGAGCCTCCTGGCGCAGGGCGCCGAGGATGTCGCCCCACACGCCGCCTTCCTGTTCGCGGGCGAGCTGGGAGCGGGTGCGCTCGTGCCGGGCCTCGCGGCTGTCGACGAGGAGGGCGGGCGCGGAGGCGGGCTGGAAGGCGCGCAGGGCGACGTCGCAGTCGAAGACGGCGAGGGCGTCGCGGGCCTGGGCGAGGTACGCCGCGGCGGCCAGCTCCGTCTCCCGGTCGACGGGGTCGAGGTGGGCGGTCAGGGTCGCCGGGTCGAGGTCCGCGACGCTCGCCTCGGGCCTGATCTCCGGCAGCCGGTGCACGAGTTCACGGTCGTACGTGTAGCCGCCGTTGACGACTCCGAGTCCGGCGGCCGAGGCGATCGCGGCGACCTGCCGGAACTCCTCCACGCTCGATGTCACGAGCACCGTGCGGTGGGTGCGCGCGAACTCGTCGAGCGTGGCGTGCCCGTCGGTGGTCTCGAACGGCAGCCAGGGCAGCAGCATCCGCAGGATCTCGTCGTCGTGCACGGCGAGCGACTTGACGGCCAGGTGATGCACCTGGAGGAAGCGGGCGAGCAGGTCCGGGTCGCTGGCGGCGGCCCGGGCGATCCAGTCCCGCAGTCGTTCGGCGAGGGCGTCGCGGACGGCGGCGAGGGTGTCGTCCTCGTACAGGGACTCGCGGGACGCCGTCGGGCGCAGGCTCTCGGCGTCGACCACACAGCGGACAAAGAATGCCCACTCGGGCAGGATCTCCTCGGCCTGCTCGGACAGCAGCATGCCCTTGACGTGCACGCGGTGGCCGTGGCGGCGCCCGGCCGGGACCGTCTCGGGCAGCACGCAGGCGATGCCCTTCAGGCCCACGGCCGGCAGGTCCAGCTCGATCGTGTCCAGCGGCTTGAATCCGAGGACGTCCTCGCCGTACGCGGCCAGGGCGCGCGAACGGGCTCCCGGCGTGGGGTACGTGACCGCCCAGGGCGCGGGTTCGGGGTTGACCGGCGCGGGTGTGCCGCCCGTCCCGTCGGTGAAGGTCACCGGGTGGCGCAGCAGCGAGCCGAAGTGCCGGGCCAGCGCCTGAACCTGGACCGGCCGGGTCCAGTCGCCCGCGTCGGCGCGCGGCGTCAGGGTGACGGTGGTGCCGGGCCGGGGGCGGGCGGACGCGGGCAGGGTGCGGACGGTGTAGCTGCCGTCGCCGCGGCCCCGCCACTCCACGGCGGGCGCGTCGGGAGTACGGGCCGAGCGGCTGAGGACATGGATCTCGTCCGCGACCAGGAAGCAGGACAGCAGCCCGATACCGAACTGGCCGATGAAATCGCCTCGTTGCTCGGCGATCTTCTCGGCGCGCTTGCTGCTGCGGCCGATCGTGGCGAGGAAGGTGTGCACATCGGCCTCGGTCAGACCGACGCCGTCGTCCTCGACCCGGACCACCGAACCGTCGGCGTACAGGCGAATCCCGAAGGCATCGGTCGAGGCGCCCGGTTCGAGGGCGTGCCGGGCGGTCAGCGCGTCCACCGCGTTCTGCAGGAGTTCACGCAGATAGACGCGAGGGCTGGAGTAGAGGTGGTGGGAGAGGAGGTCGACGAGGCCCCGCAGATCCACTTGGAAGGTGCGGTCGTCGCCCGCCGGGGTCGCGGCGGTGTCGGGCAGTGTCATGGGGCAGTCCGAAGGCAGAGGAGAAACGGGGCGGCGGGTCCGGCGTGCGCTCAGGCGCGACGGGGTGGCGGCGGGATCGGCGTGCGCTCGGGCACGCCGGAAGTGGTGTGCGCTCAGGCGCGG
Source organism: Streptomyces sp. NPDC096324 (assembly GCF_044763015.1). Taxonomy (NCBI): domain Bacteria; kingdom Bacillati; phylum Actinomycetota; class Actinomycetes; order Kitasatosporales; family Streptomycetaceae; genus Streptomyces; species Streptomyces sp. NPDC096324. Next base: position 523,798 of record NZ_JBIWFK010000006.1, read on the forward strand.
CGGTGGTGGCGGGCGAACTGCTTCTCGGGCTCCGCGAAGTACGTCCACGGCCAGCTCGTGTACGCGCCGTCGAGTTCCTGGTAGACACGCCGGGCCGTGTGACGCTCACCGGCCAGGGACAGGGCCATGGCGAACATGTTGAAGTCGTGCTGCCAGCCCGGGTGTCGCGCATAGGCCGGGTGGAGGATGCTGTGGTCGGCCGCCTCGCGCAACTCGGCCTGGATCGCCGGGGTTTCGAGACAGTTCCCACGCTCCGACTCGACCCAGTCCTCGATGTGCGCCATGGCGATCACACAGCCGAGAGGGTGCCCCTGCGGGGCGCGGCGGAGCGCGTCCCGGGCGAACGCCAGGGCCTGGCCGGGATCGCCGCCCCAGCGGGGCTGCAACTGCGACACCCACTCGATGTGGGTCTCCAGGTCCAGCGGGTCCCGGCGCAGTGCGGCGTCGAACCGGGTCTCCTTCACGCTCGAGGGCAGTGACATACCGCGCGCGGAGGTGAGGAGACGGCGCCACGGGGTGATCCACTCCGGGCGCAGTTCGGCGGCCTCCAGCAGATGCTCCTCGGCGATCACGAGCCGCTCGCGGAAGATGCGCCACTGTTCCTGCGTGACGTTCGCGGCGCGGGCGCTGGTGCGGGCCTCCCAGCCCCAGCTGATGTGGCGCGTTCCGGATATCAGCAGGGCCGTCGCCCGGTGCTCCTTGTCCTCCTCGACGGCGCGCCCGATCCAGTCCTGCACACCGTCCAGCTCCGCCAGTTCGGCGAGCACCTTGTGGTCACGGCCCGGATCGAAGGGGGACAGCGCGGACTTGACGGCCTCCCAGTCACCGGCGTCGGCCGCTTCCACCAGCGCGAGCACCCGTACGTCCCCGAGCGCGCGCAGCGTGTGCACCCCGTTCTTGCCCCTGCGCGACACCGGGAGCGCGTGCGGACCCGCCGCCGGTCTCTCCGCGTCCTTGCCGAACAGCTTGCCCCACATGCCGTACCCTCCCCTGGTCCTTCATGATCGTCCGGTGCAGCATAAGCGGACCTACTGACACCGTGGCCACACAGTTTCCGCGGGTGCTTCACGGGACCGCGTCCCCTGCCGCGCCGGATCCCGGCCTCCGCGCCCGCCGACCGGGCGAGGCGGCGGGCGGAAGCGCATGGTGCGAGGGCCTGAACGGGACGGCGGCCGGAGACTGGTGACCCGATGCCGGGCTTGAGCAGGAGAGCGCATGAACGACGGCAGCAGCGCGGGCTCCCAGGGATCGGTGACCGCCGTCACGGACAGGGGAGCCGCCAACCGGGCCGGGGTACTCAGCACCGCCCTCGCCGGTGTCCTGGCCTTCGCGCTCTCCTCCGGCTCCTGGCAGTGGTTCTCCACCTACCTTGGGGCCACCCTGCTCGCGCTGATCTTCGCCTGCACCCGGGCGCCGGTTCCCACGGCCGGCGCACAGTCCGCGTACGCACGGAGCCTGACCGCCTACTCCCTGGTCGTCGGCCTGTGCGTGGCCCTCGCGGTGGCGCCCGCCATACAGCGCTGGGAGTGGTTCTTCCCGATGCCGGGCACGCGCACGACGTGCGCCCACCTGGGCGACTACGCGGCGCTGCGGGCACAGGCCGCACTGCACGACCTGGCGGGTCGGGACGGTGCCGCGCCGGCCTTCGCCCAGGACGACCGGAGCCCGGCACGTCGTGGGCGACTGCCTGGCGTCCACGACGACGCTGTGGCTGCCGGTGTACGGCCTGGCCGCGGCCGTACTGGCGGCGCTCGGCGCCTGGTTGGTGGGTAGGGAGGATGCGAGGCGGGGGCGTGCCGGGGAGGTGTGGGCGGCTTCCACGAGCCGTCGTCCTACGAACAACCCACGAAGTCCGGCGCGCCGGGAGGCGCGCCCCCTCGGCCACGTCAGCCGCGCCGGACCACTTCCTCCGCCTCGCCCTCCTCGAAACCCCGTCGGGCGGTCGTCGCGGGTCGTTCCGGTTCGGGGTGTGCCTGGCGTACGCGCTGGTCGGCGATGGCCAGCAGCAGGGCGATCACGCTCATTCCGACGGCGGTGAGCAGTCCGAGCTGAATGGCGGTCACGGAACGGCCGTGGTTGGCCTGGTGGGCGAAGTACACCGCGCCCACCACGGCGATCCCGGCCGCGGAGCCGATGCGCTGCCCCGTCTGGAGCACCCCGCCGGCCGCGCCGGCCCGCTGCACGGGCACGCGCGTGAGGGTCAGCGTCGTATTGGGGGAGACCGTGAGGCCCGAGCCGATCCCGCCGACGACCATGGGCAGGGCCGTGGCCCACCCGACACTCTCCAGCGGTACCAACTGCACCGCCACGACCACCCCGAGCAGCCCCACCACCACCAGGAGCAGGCCGAAGACGACCAACTTGCGTCCGTGACGCATCACCAGCCGGCCCCCGACGGCGGCGCCGACCGCGGACGCGGCCGCGAAGGGCAGCACCGACACACCGGCCGCCAGCGCGCTGTACCCGGCCGTGTTCTGCAGGAACAGGGAGTAGACGAAGAAGACCGTGGTGAAGCCGGCGAAATAGGTGAGGCTGATCAGGGAACCCAGGGTGAAGGAGCGCAGGGAGAACAGGTCCAGATCGACCAGCGGCGCCCGCCCGCGCAGTTTCTGGCGCCGTTCCCACGCCCAGAACCCGAGGAGCAGCAGCGCGCCGACCGGCAGCAGGGCCCACTTCAGCCGCCCGGTCCACTGCTGCTCCTGAACCAGCGGCAGCATGAGCGCGAGAACGGCGGCACCGAGGAGCAGCACACCGAACGGGTCGAACTCCTCCCGCCGGCCCGTCGACACCGGGAACCGGGGCAGCAGCCGCAGGCCCGCGACGAACGCGGCGACTCCGATGGGCAGGTTGACGAAGAACACCCAGCGCCAGCCGTCGTCGGTGCCCACGGCGTCGATCAGCACACCCCCCACCAGCGGACCGGCCGCTGTAGAGACCCCGATGACACTGCCCAGCAGACCGAACGCCTTGGCCCGCTCCGCGCCCTGGAACATCTGCTGGATCAGCCCCGAGGTCTGGGGGGCGACCATGCCGGCCGCCGCGCCCTGGATGAGCCGGAACAGCACGAGCCAGGAGGCACTGGGGGCGAGGCCGCACGCCCACGAGGACAGTGTGAACAGGGCCAGCCCCGCCAGGAAGGCCTGGCGCCGCCCCCGCATGTCACCCAGCCGGCCCGCCGGGACGAGTACCAGCCCGAAGGTCAGGGCGTACCCGGAGACCACCCAGGACTGGGCGGCCTCCGAGGCGGCCAGCCCGTGCTCCATCGAGGGGAGCGCCACATTCACGATCGAGGTGTCGAGCAGGGAGATGAAGCCCGCCGTCAGACAGACGGCGAGCGCCTTCCACCGCCGGTGGTCGGGGACGGGCGGGGCTTGGACAGTGGTCATGGGGTCACGCTAAGCAGCCACCCCGCCCAACGCGGGGAATGAGCCGTTCCGCGCGCGGGTCGTAGCCGAAAGGGGGTGTACGGGACTGTTCGGGTGCCACCTCGTACCGTCGCCCGTACGGGCCGGACGACCCGCACGGCTTAGGCTCCTCCCGGTTGTCGCCGGGAGCTGCGCGGCGCCTCGCACGGCGGGCGTGCGGCGGCCGACCGCCCTACGGAACGTTCCAGGCGGCGATGAACGGCTGCTCGTCCTCGATGGCCAGGAAGCTGAGCGTGCCCGGATGGGGATGGCCGAGCAGGCGGGCGGCGGAGGCGTCGAGGCCGAGCCAGCGTACGGCGAGCACCCGCGCCAGATGACCGTGCGCGACGACGGCGACATCGCCGTCGCACAGCAGGGGCCGGATCCGGCCCAGCACCGCATCCGTACGCGCGGCCACCTGCTCGATCCGCTCGCCGGGATGGTCGGCGTCTCCGGGAACGACACCGTCCCGCCAAAGGTCCCACCCCGGCCGCCGCTCCCGGATCTGTGCCGCGGTCAGGCCTTCGTAGCCGCCGTAGTCCCACTCGACCAGGTCCGGATCGGGCTCGACACCCGTCAGGCCCGCCAGTTCGGCGGTCCGCGTGGCACGGCTCAACGGGCTGCTGAACACCGCGACCAGGGGGCGCCGGGCCACCCTCGGAGCGAGTGCCTTCGCCGCGGCCTCACCCGCGTCCGTCAGCGGGACGTCGGTACGATCGGCGTGCCGGCCCGACAGGCTCCATGCGGTCTGACCGTGTCGGATCAATATCAGTTCGCCCATGGCCGCGCACGCTATCCGGTCTTGAGGAGACGCCCGTACGCTTCCGTCCGAGCGGCCATCAGGTCAGGAAGAGGGCCGCCCCGTCCCGCCTGCTCCTCCGGGCCCGCAGGCCCAGTACGGTCAGCGCAGCCGCCAGCCAGCACGCGCCGATCAGTGTCTCCCAGCCGGCCAGTGCGGCGGTGTGCGCGCTCGCCTCGTCCGCCAGTACCTCCCGGATCGCGAGCAATCCGTGGGTGAGGGGCAGCACTTGGCCGAACCCGGCGAGGGCGGGCCCGATGGCGTCCGAGGGCACCTCGGGGCCGCAGACGATCAGCATCACCGTGAACGCCGCGTTGGACACGACGTTGCGCAGGTCGACGGCGGTCAGCACCAGGGATCCGAGGAAGAGGCCGAGGCAGTAGCTCGTCACCGCGACGAGGATCAGCAGGGCGGAGATCAGAGCCACCGACGCCACGCTCAGGCTCAGTCCCGCCACCGGACCGAGAAGGAGTACGGCGCCGAGCCCGCAGGCCACCCCGTCCGGCAGCCAGAAGAGGCTCCGCCCGACCAGGACGAGCGCGGGACTGCTGGGCGAGGCGACCAGCAGGGGAAGGGTGCCGTTCTGGAGCTCCCACGTGGTGGACGCGGTCGCGAACACGCCGTGCAGCGCGACGAGCGCCACCGCGTTGCCGACCAGGAGGTAGCGGGCCTGTCCCGGCCCGAGCAGGTTGCCGATCGTGGCGAAGAACAGGACCTGGGCGAGCATGCGGACGAACCAGCCGAGCAGCCAGGTCTTCCAGGTGAACACGGTGCCGTAGTCGGCGGCTCCGGCGCGTGCCGCCCAGCCGAGCACCCGTGTGCGGCCGCCCGTCCGGACGCCGTCCGCGGTGCGGCTCATCGCAGCCCCACCGTCCCGTTCTCGCGTACGAGCCGTACGACCCGGCCGAGGAGGAGCCATCCACCGGCCCCGGTGAGGAGGCCGAGCCCGAGGACGACGCCGGTGCGCCACGCGACGGAGGTGACCGCCGATGGGCCGAGTGCGTCGCGCAGCAGGTCGGAGCTCCAGGAGAGATAGATGAGGCGGCCCACGGGATGGGTCCACTCCGGCAGCCGGTCGAGCGGGGTGAACACCCCGCCGAGCAGCAGGACGGGGTAGCTCAAGGAGTTCTGGAACGTGCGGGCCGTCCGGGTCGCGACGAACAGGGCGGCCATCAACGTGGCGGTGCCCGCGGTGGCGACGGCGGTGGCCAGGAGCGCCACGGCGAAGACGCCGGGATGCGGTACGTGGGGGACGGTGCCGAATCCGAGGATCGCGACGGCGGCGACCTCCAGCACCGTCAGCAGGCTGATCGTGGTGCTCACCCAGACCCGGCTGAGGACCACCCGGGCGAAGTCGACCGGCGCGGCGATCTGGAGCTCCAGCGTGCCGAGCCAGCGGTCGTTGTCCACGACCTCCCCGGAGATCAGCATGGCCATGCTCCACACGCCCATCAGTACGGGGGCGAGCAGGCCGTTGGCGAGGAGGTCGGGGCGTTCGTTGTGCCGGATCAGGAGCAGGAACACCGCGGCGAGCAGCGGCGTACGCACCAGGTCGATGAGGTAGTCGCGGTGGGTGAGCACCAGGCGTCCCTGGAACCGGCCCGCCGCCACGAGCAGGCTCACCGGTTCACCACACTGCGCGTCTCGTTGCGGTGCACGAGGTGCAGGTAGACCTCTTCGAGGCCGGGCAGTTCGGTGCGGACCTCGGTCACACCGCGCTCGACGACGAAGGCGAGGACGCGGCCCACGGCTTCCTTGTTCTCAACCGTGACGAGCGTGGTCCCGTCGTCGGTGGGTTCCGTGCCGATGATCCCGGGGAGCGCGCGAACCTGGGCGACCAGGGCTTCCTCGGCTCGGATCCGTACACGATCCTGGCGTGCGACGAGGCGGGCGAGCGTCCTCGGTGCCTCCGCGGCGACCACGCGCCCGTGGTTGATCATGGTGACGCGGTCGCAGAGCACTTCGGCCTCGGACAGGTCGTGCGTGGCGAGCACTACGGTACGTCCCTCGCCGGCGAGCCGCCGGATGAGTTCGCGCAACTGCCGTGCGGCCAGCGGGTCCAGGCCGTTGGTCGGCTCGTCGAGGAGCAGGACGCGGGGGTCGCCGATGATGCCGCGTGCGAGGTGGAGCCGCTGGCGCATGCCCACGGAGAAGGTCTCCACCCGGTCGTCGGCGCGCTCGGCGAGCCCGAGCTCGTCGAGGAGCGCGTCGGTGCGGGCGATACCGTCCCGGGTCGTCAGGCCGTACAAGGCGGCCCAGTAGCGCAAATTTTGACGAGCTGTCAGACGTGGGTAGAGGCCGCGTTCGCCGCCGAAGACGATGCCGAGCAGGGGCCGGATCCGACGGTGTTCCGTCGCGAGGTCGTGACCGAGCACCCGGCCGGTTCCCGAGGTCGGCAGCAGCACGGTGGAGAGGATCTTCATCAGGGTGCTCTTGCCCGCCCCGTTGGGGCCGAGGAGTCCGTGCACCTCGCCCTGCTCCACGGTGACGGAGACGTCGTCGAGCGCGACGACGGCCGGGCCGCGCCGTGTGCGGTACTCCCGCCGCAACCCGCTTGTCTCCACGGCCGGTTCGCCGGTGCCCGGGCGGATGCCGTCACCGCTTCCGTTCGTGCTGTCCGTCATCGCGCTCCCGTTGCCGTGGGGGTCGTCGGGTCGTAGTCCGCAGGCCGGCCCAGTGAGGTTCAGGCGCCGGGTTCCCCGGCGCTCCGGGCGGCGTCGGCCGCCTCGTCGAGCCACTCCTGGCGGGCGGCGCCGGACACCAGCAGGAACGAGCCCAACGGGGTCCGCGCGACGAGATGACGCCCGACGTCGTCCAGACGCAGCCGATCCGTCGGCTCGTCCTCCAGCGGTAGGCCGAACAGGGGCAGCCCCGCGTCGAGGAGCCGCCTGGCGCCGATGGCGCGGTGGGCGAGGTCGGAGGCGAGGTACGTGAGAGGGCCGCCCTCGCCCTCGATGCCCGACTGGGCGATCAGCGCGGGCGCGCGGACCGGGCTGCTCCACCGCGCGGTCGTGCGGGCCGCCCGCCGCAGCCGGGCGCGTGCCGCGGCCCTGCGGGTGTGCGGCAGTGTCACGGCGGGCCGCCAGCCCAGCCGGGCCACGGCACGCAGGGCTTCCCGCCACTCCGGCCACAGGCCTGTCCTGGTGAGGTCGGTACGCAACTGCCGTATGCCGATGTCGTCGAGGTGCTGGAGCATCAGTGCCAGGTCGAGCAGGTCGCGGCTGCGGAAGGGGCGCTCCCAGCGTTCCGCCACCAGGGCGACCGCGCAGGCGGCCAGGGGGGAGTGGGAGGGGCGGGTGAGCTGCCATGCCGGGGCGCGCACCTCGGTCACGATCTCCGCGGTGAACAGTCCGACGGCGTAGGGGTCGGGGGACGGTTCGGGTGCCGGGCTGCGGAACTCGGCTCCAAGGTGCAGCGGCACGGAGTCGCCGCTCCTGGCGGGGCTCACGGTGAAGGCCCCCAAGTCCCATCCCGTCGAGGCGAGGTGGCGGGCGCAGTCCCACAGCTCCGTATGGCCGGGGCAGAGCACATCGAGATCACCGGCCGCGCGGAGCACTCCCGGCGGGTAGAGGGCGGCGATCGTTCCGCCCTTGAGCAGGGAGGTCCCGGGCGCAGCCGTCCGCAGGCGCGACCAGACGCCGCGGTAGTGGTCGATGCGTTCTCGGTGCAGGCGCAGTTCGGCCGTCTCCGCCTCGGTGAGGGCTTGGCCGTCCTCGGCCCACAGGCTCAGCAGGGTCGCGGCGAGCTTGTGGCGGCTGTCGCGGGCGGTTTCCAGCACGGCGTCACGTTCAGCCCTGGGCCCGGCGCCGAGCAGGGCGAGGACCGTCGCGGCCGACACCTCGACGTTCGTCGCCGTTCCGGTCGGTGCGTCTGTCAACGCCGGCTCCGCCCCGGTGCGTGAAGGTGGACGGAGCCCCTGAGCCGGGGACTCCGTGGTGGCCGAGGAGGAATGCGATCAGGACCGCTGGAGGGCGAACAGGCCCGGATCCGGATCCCGATCGCATCCGAGGACGACTACTTGCCCGGCTTCGGGCGGACCTTGACCTGCTTGAAGGCGACACTCATGGGACCCTCCTTGATGTGGTCGGTCATGGAAAGTAGCCTCAGCGTATTGCCCTCGAATGGTGCATGACAATGATGCAACTTGCTTTGCATACAGCGGACTTGGCGTGCCGCACGGGTGCCGTACCGGGCCCGGCGGACGAACGGAATGCCGGAGGATCATGACGGTCCACGCGTGGTTGAGGGCTCCCCTCACTCATGATCCGGAAAGGCGCCGCACCTATCCCGATGACGTCTATTTCCGGGAAATGGCAGCCCTGCTGGACGGTTGGGAGACGGAAACGGCGCACCGCGCACTGCTGCGGTCGACATTCGTGATGTTCAAGCCCGACGCCGTCGTCGGGCGGCGCGTCGAGCCCGCGCTGGCCTTCCTGGCGGGGCACGGCTTCGAACCCCTCGGCGCTCTGACCGTGCGGGTCGACGCGCGGGTGTGCCGGGAGCTGTGGCGCTACCAGATCAACGCGGCGCCCCTGGCGGTTATCCGGGCCGTGGACATGATTCTCGAGTCGGGGCCACCCTGTCTCTTCGTCGCGCTCCGTGACACCCGGGGTCCCGAACGCACCGGGACGACCGCGGCGGAACGGCTCGCCGAGCTGAAGGGATCGTCCAAGAACCGCTCGGTGGACGGCGGTTCCCTGCGCGGGGCACTCGGGTGCGAGCTGATGTGCCTGAACTTCCTGCACGCTCCCGACGATCCCGCCGACCTGATCCGGGAGGTGGGTGTCCTGCTGCCCCGGCGGCGAGCACAGGCGCTCTCCCTGCTGGCGGCCGATGTGTCGCCGCTCGGCGTTGCCGAACCAGCGGCCCTGGCAGCCGAGTTGTACGCCACACACCCGGCCCACGCCCTCACCCGGCCGGTGCCTTCCGGTGCTTCCACCCACCATGAGCTTCCGGGCGACACCTCGCGTCGCCCGGCCGACCCGCGATCGCTGCTGGCGCGGGTGGAGCGGCTTGCCGGGGACGCGGACGGGCTTCCGTTGTGGGACCGCATCGTGATCGCCGCGGAGCTCGTGGAGGGGCTCCCCTCCGAGGGCCGGCCGCTGATAGGGCCGCCGCCCGGTACCCGCCTGAGCCACCCTCGCGCGGTCCACCCGGCCGGGCCCCCGGCCACCGCCTCGGCGGACCACTGAAGCGGCGGGGCCCGCCCGGCGGCTGAACGCGCGGGGCCTGCCCGAGCACTGAACGCCCAGGCCCGGCCCGAGCCCTACGCACGGGCCTCCGCGAGCCCCGAACACACGGGCTCTGCCCAGAAGTTGGACGCCCAGCCCCCCTCTCACCGAGACCCCCCAGCCACCAGGAGGAATGGCCCGATGACCGACGCCGACGTCGAACTGCACGGTCCCGCCAACTGGGAGGGACCGCCATGCCGGTACGGGCCCGCCGCCCGCGTCGCCGTGCTCTCCGATGTGCACGCCAACATCCCCGCCTTCGACGCGGTACTCGCCGAACCGGACGTCACCGCCGCCGACTTCGTCGTCCTGTGCGGCGATCTGACGTGGGGGCCACAGCCGCAGGAGACGTACGAACGGATCGTCGCGCTGGGCGAACGCGCCCTGTGTCTACGGGGCAACGCCGACCGCTACGCCGCCCAGATCGGCACGGCCGCGCGGACCGCCGACACCCCGCGCCAGTCGTGGATCGCCGCGCGGCACTCGCCCGAGGCCATTGCCTTCCTCGACCGTCTCCCCTTCGGGCTCGTCGTCGAGATCGACGGGCTCGGACCCGTGCACTTCTGCCACGGGTCGCCGCGCAGCGACCACGAGCTGGTCACGCCGGGGACACCGCCGGAGCGGTTCGCCGAGCTGTCGGCGGCCATCGACGCCCGGGTCCTGGTCACCGGGCACTCGCACCTCCAGTTCGACCGAGCCGTGGCGGGCCTGCGCAGCGTGAACCCCGGCAGTGTCGGGCTGCCGTACCACACGGGTGAACCGGGCACCGCGTACTGGGCGTTGCTGGGCCCCGACGTCCGGCTCAGGACCACGCGCTACGACGTCGAGGACGCGGTCGCGCGTGCCCACCGCGTCGCCGACCCGGACGCGGAACGCTACGCGGACACCCTGACGAACGCGCCCGATCCGGAAAAGATCGTCGCGGAGGCGGAAAAGCTGATCTTCGTCAATTGATCCGCAAGGGACCCGCTGATCCATAAGAGGCCCGCACGGTCGACGGAATTTCTCGTTCCGTCAAATTCAGGAAACAAAAAGCGAGTTGACCGCGGATTCCCGGCATGACGTTGACATGCGAGCTCACGGTGTGCTGACCTGTGCATGCAAAATTGGCAAGTTGTTTGGCACGTTTCTCTGGCACCGTTCCCGGCAGGAGGAATCCATGCAAACAGCTCCACTTCCCACCGCGAAAGCACCCACCGAGGCGCCGCGGACGTCGACCCCGGCGCCCGTCATGCTGCTGCCCCGCCTGGTCGAGCGCATGATCACGGACCGGCAGGCCGCGCACATCGTCAAGTTCCGCACCACCTGCACCGACTGCGTGCCGAACTTCTGAGCACGGCGTCGCGCGTCGGCGGACAGTCGACAGCGTCCGCCGACCTGCGCGTGGTCACCGAAGTCGTCGCGGGCACCCTGCGCGCCGCTCCGCGGGGGCTGTGCGTCCTGGCGGTCGACGGTCTGTCGCTCGCAGTGGCCGAGTCCGCGTTCCGTCACGCACACGTCCGGCCACTGCGCTCCACGTTCCCGAGCACGTCGACGACGGCCTGGCTCACCGCGGTCACCGGTACCGATCCCGGCGTCCACGGCGCCGTCGGCATGGTCTACCGCGCACCCGGAGCCGACCGCGTCACCCACCTCGTCACCGGGGACACGTACACCTTCGGCTCCCGGAGCACGCCCGGCGACGCGCTGCTGAACGCGGGACCCACGCTCTTCGACCACGCGGCCGCGTCGGGCCGCGGGGCCCTCGCGATCGGCGCGGAACTGGAGCGCCTGACCGGTCCATGGGTGGACGCGTTGCTGCGCGGCGCCCGGATCGTGCCGTCACCGGCCGCCACTTCGATCCCCGACATCGACCCGGTGAGCGTGGCCGAGCGGACCGTTCGCGAGGTCGAGGCCGTCCTCGCGCGCGCCCACGACGCCCCGCCACTGATATGGGCCTACGTGAACCTCGACGACCACATCCACCGGTCCGGCTACGACTCCCGGCTGCGCGAGGCGCTGTCGCTGCTCGACACGGCCGCCGCCCGCTGGGCCGACGCCGGCTGGAGCGTCCTCGCCCACGCCGACCACGGCCAGGTGGAGGTGACCCCCGACCCGGCCCTCGCCGAAGCGTGGGCACGCCTCGACGCCCCCGCCCACTGCCGTATGCCCGGCGGCGGCGCCGGACGCGTCCGCTGGCTCCATCCGCTCCCCGGGCGGGAGGAAACCGTGGCCGACGCACTGCGTGACGCGCTGGGAGACCACGCCCTCGTCCTCACCCCGGACGAACTCCACGCACGGGGACTGCTGCCGGCGACCCCCGTCGTCCGCGCCCGCATCGGCGAGGTCGTCGCCCTGGCCACCTCGCCCCGCTTCCCCGTCCCCGACCCCACGGTGACCTGGGAGCACGGATCCGTCTCCGACGGCGAGACGCTCGTACCGCTGGCCGCCTGGAACGACGTACCAGAGCCCGCTTTCGCCCTGCCCTAAGCCCCCGGAACCACACGACACGATAGGAGAACCCGTGAGCACGGTCGTGTTCCGCAACAAGACCGGTGGTTCGGAGACCCTCCACGCGACACCGGGACAGCCCCTCCTGGACGTGCTGCGTCTCCACGGAATCCCGGCGAACGCCGTGCTCGCCCTTCGCGACGGGCAGGTGATCCCCGAGGCCACGGCCGTCGTCGGAACCGACGACGTCATCGAGGTACGCCAAGTACGCCACTACGACCTCGACGTACTGCGCCGGCCCAAGGAGCACGTCTACGCCGCGCCCGACCCCGTCTACACCAAGTCTGTTCTCTTCGACCACGGCGGCACCCTGGAACGGCGCACCGAGCAGTTCACCGCGGAGACCTTCGTGACGTACGTCGAGGAGACGTTCGTCCAGAGCATCGCATCCGGCGCCACCATGCGGGCCGGTGACCGGGTCGTCATCGGGCTCTCCGGCGGCCGGGACAGCGTCGCCTACCTCAAGCTCCTCGAACGCACCCGCGGCCGCTGGCCCGAGGTCGACATGACCGCGGTGACCATCACCGGACTGCCCGACTGGGACGAACCCGCCACCTTCCGCACCGCCCTGGACGCCTGCGCGGGCCTCGGCGTCGACCACGTCGTCGTCACCGCCGACGACGTGGCCGAGGTGTTCAAACTGCGTGAGCCCTTCGTCGACGTCATGAACAAGGTCGTCGCCGGCGAACACCGCAACATGAACATGGTCATCGGCCATCAGGTCCTGCGCCGCATGCTGGAACAGGAAGCCGAACGCCGGGGCGCCCCGGTCGTCGCGTTCGGCTTCAACGCCGACGACCTGGTGGCCAGCATGGTCACCTGGTTCACCACCGGCTACCGGATGGGCGGTATCCCGGTCCGTGAACTCGGCTCCCTGCGGTACGTGTTCCCGCTGTACCGCATCACCAAGAAGGAACTCACCCTCTACCTGGAGCTCGTCGCACCCGGCCTCAACCGCCAGGGAGCGCCGGGCCGGTTCACCACCGGCTCCGACGAACGCTCCCTCGCCTACGCCGTGGCCGACCACCTCTACGACCTGTGGCCGGGCATCGACTACTACCTCTTCAACGCCTTCGAGAACGTCCAGCGCACGCTGCTTCCCCTGGTCGACGATCTGTGCCGGGTCTGCGGGGGCCGCTATGTGCTCCAGGAGGGCGTGGCCAACCCCGCCGGCCTGTGCGACGTGTGCGGATTCCTGCACCGCCAGGAAGCGTTGCGGGCGGACGCCGTATGAGCGATGCCCGCCGCCAGGACGGTCCTCCCTGGTATCTCACCTTCTTCGGGGAGGACTTCTGGGCCGTCGCGGACCACGAGTACACGCCCGAACGCACCGCGGCCGAAGCCGGATACCTCGCCGCCGTCCTCGACACCTCGGCACCCGGCCGCCGTGTCCTCGACCTGGGCTGCGGCACCGGTCGCCACGCCGTCGCGCTCGCCGCGCGGGGGTTCGGCGTCACCGGGGTCGACTCCGGGGGATGGGCGCTCGGGCGCGCCGAGGCCGAGGCCGACGCGGCGGGCGTCCGGGTCGACTGGCTGCGCATCGACCTGCTCCGCGAACTGCCGTGGCCCGTCGGAGAGTTCGACGCCGTCGTCTGTGTCCAGTCGTTCGGGTGGGGGAGTGACGCCCAGCAACTCCGGCTGCTCCAGGAGGTCCGCCGGGTGCTCGTCCCGGGCGGACTGCTGGTCCTCGACCACTCCAACGTGCTGGCCATCGCAGGAAACTACGTGCCGCGGGCCACGTTCGAGACCGAGGGACTGTACGCCGACTTCCGCCGTACGTACCGCATGGCCTCCGGCCGCAGTACCGGGGAGATCGAGGTGCGACGAGGCGACGCGGATCCCGTGGTCATCCACGACGACGTGCGGATGTACCAACCGGCCGAGGTGCGTGACCTGCTGACCCGCGCCGGCTTCACCGTCGAGCGCGTCGACGGTGACTTCGCCGTCGGCCGGGAGCCCGCCCCGACGACGCGCTATGTCCATTTCGTCGCCCGGAGCCCGGCCGGCTCCCCGGCGGCGATCACCGCATGGGAAGGGCGGCACGACACCCGCGCCTCCGCGCCGGCCGAGACCTGTCCCTCCACGCAGGCCGAGGCCCGCCCATCGACGCCGGCCGAGGCCCGCCCCTCCGCGCTGGACCTGCGCTGGTCGCCGGACGAGTTCGAGTTCGTACGACCATGGGTCGACGCCGCTTTCCGCAGCGCGTACGACGACGGCGGCCTCGCCGAACTCTCACGCGCCTACCCTCTGTCCGACCCCTACTCCGCGGACAGGGCCGCACCCGTCCTGTCGCGGCACTTCGGACTGGACCTCGCGCCCGACATGGTGACCGCCGGGGCGGGAGCCACCGGTCTGCTGCACGCGTGCGCGGCGCTGGCCGTCCCTGGACCCGTGCTGCGACTGGCCGGCGGCCACCCGGACCTGCCCCGCTGGGCCGCCCGCCTCGGGGCCGAGACGATCACCACCCGGTTCGAGGACCTCGCCGCCGATCTCCACCGGTACACCCCCTCGGTGCTCGTCCTGGACCGGCCCACGATCACCGGAGACCTCTTCGGAAGGGAGGGACTGGAGGAGATCGCCGAGACCGCCCGCGCCTGCGGCACGACCGTCGTCCTCGACGAGGCGTACGCCGTCTACGCCGGGCCCGGCGCGAGCTGTGTCCCGGCCGTCGCCGAACACCCGAACCTGATCGTGCTGCGCAGCATGTCGAAGGGGTACTGCTGTGGCGGCCTCCGGGTCGGATTCGCCTTCGCAGCACCTGAGTTGACACGACGGTTGCGCGAGATCACGCCGCCGCTCGGAGCGGGCGGAGCGGGTCTCGCCGTCGCTCTCCGTCTCCTGGCGCGGGGCGACGTCTTCGGCGCGCTGCGGAACCGTATCGCGGAGGTGAAGCCGCTCGTGGCGAGAACGCTGCGGCGGGCCGGACTGAAGGTCACCGAAGGGGCCGACTGTCTGCCGTGGGTGACCGGGGATGGGGACGGGGAGCTGGGGGCCACGAGCGTGGAGTGGGAGGATCGCGGGGTGCGGGTGAAGGAGATAGGTCCGGTGGAGGCTTCTTACGCTGCTGAGGGGGCCTCCGGGACCGTGTTCGGTGGGAGATCGGGGGAGGGTCCTGGCTCCGGCGAGAGGCTGGGGGAGGGTCCTGGCTCCGGCGGGAGGTCGGGGAAGGGGCCCGGTTCCGGCGGCTTCGGCAGCTCCGGCGGCGCAGGCCACCGTGACGGCCCCCTGTACAAGATCGCCGTACCGCTTTCGGAAGCCCGTCTGACCGCCTTCCTCGACGCGTTCGCCGATGCCCGGTAGCCTCGCCGACCTCGTCGCCGGGATCCATCACGGGATCGACGCCGACGAGGCCATGTGCTGGGTCGCCAGGCTCACCGAGTGGGACCGTTACCAGGGATCGGCGGGCATCGCCGCCGCGGCCGACTTCGTGGCGGGCGAGGCCGAGCGCGCCGGACTGGCCGGAGTGGAGGTTCTGAACTTTCCGGCCGACGGCCGCACCGCGTGGTGGACGTTCACCGCGCCCTCCTCCTGGACCCCGCGCGCCGCGCATCTGTCGGTCCCCGGCGGGCCCGCGCTGGTCGACTATCCCGCCCAGCCGTACGCCCTCGCCGCCCACTCGGCCGCAGCGCACACCGAAGCCCCTCTCGTGCGCGCGCAGGACGACGGGTGGCCGCCGGGCGCGGTGGTCCTGGTCCCGTCGGCCGCGCGACTCGACGCGAAGTTCCACGCCCGGATGCGCCACGAGCGGGCGATCGGCTTCTGCGTGACGACCGACCCCTCCCGGCCGGAGGCCGCGGAGCGCCTCGAACTGCCCGGTGGCAGCGACCTGTTCGGGTTCAGCGTGGTGCCCGGCCAGATGGACCGACTGCACCGCGCCCTCAGCCGGGGTGAGCGGGCCCGCGTGGCCGTCGACGTCGACACCAGCCCCGCCCGGATGCCGGTGGTCGTCGCCCGAACCCCGGAACGAGACGCCGGCCTGTCGCCGTCGTCGCCCGACGCCTGCCTCATCACCGCCCATCTGTGTCACCCCGCCCCCGGCGCCAACGACAACGCGTCCGGAGTCGCGGCGGCCCTCGCGGCCGGGCGCGTCCTCGCGGCCCGCCCGCTGCGCCGCCCCGTCCGGTTCCTCTGGGCACCCGAGTTCGTGGGACTCGCCGCCTACGTCCACCGGCTCGTGGAGGAGGGCGGAGGACCGCTGCCCATGATGGCCGTCGACCTCGACATGGTGGGCCAGGACCAACGGCGCTGCGGAGGCCCGCTGATCGTCGAACGCAGCCCGGAGTACCTCCCGCACTTCGCCAACGCCCTGGTCGAGGCCTGTGTGCGTGCCCTGCCGGCCGCGGCCCGCTCCTACAGCGGAGCCGTCGGCTGCGACGTATGGGCCTGGCGTTCGACCCCGTTCGTCGGCGCCTCCGACCACGCGGTTCTCGCCGACCGTGCGATCGGCTGTCCCTCCGTCCAACTGGGCCACTGGCCCGACCGGTTCAACCACTCCGGCGCCGACACACTGGACAAGGTCGACCCGCAGGAACTGCGCAGGTCCGCCGCGATCGCCGCGTCCGCGGCCGCCGTCGTCGCGACGGCGGGTCCCCCGGAGGCCGACCGACTCGCCCACCTCCTCACCCGCTGGACGGCACGTCGGATGACCGCCTGCCTCCCACCCGACGACGACCCGCTCGCCGCGACTCTGCTGTCCCGCCTCGCGCGGTACGGACGCGACGCGCTGGACACCCTGCGGCCCTTCGGCGCCGACCCCGGCGTCCTCGACCGGCAGGCGGCTCTGCTTGACGGTGTGCACCGCACCTTGGCGGCGGCCTGGGACCACGTGCCCGTGCAGCGCCGTGGTGGCCCGCCCCTGCGCCGGGCCTGGCCGGGCCCGTTCAACCTCCGCGCCCTGATGGGAGCCGTGAACGAGTCCGACCGGCACTGGTTCATGCGTCGCCTCGCCGAGGATCGGGGCCGGTTCTACGCGTCCGCGATGGCCCTGTCCCAGAGCGTCGACGGAGTGTCCGCCACGGCGGACGTCGTCCGAACTGCCCAGCTCGACGCGGGAATCCGGTGGGAGCCGGGCTTCGGGGAACGCTTCCTGGCCGCGATGGCGGGCGCGGGCTGGCTGAAGGAAGGGGAGCGGGAGGAAGAGCGGGAAGGGGAACGGGCCGAGGAGGGGAAGGGGACGTGACCGCGCAGCACATCACCGTGACCGTCACCGACTCCATCGACGACGTGGACACCGTCCAGTGGCAACAGGTCACCGCGACGGACACCGCGCCCGTGCACTACACCCCCGCGTATCTGCGGGCCTATCAGACAAGCCCGTTGAGTCCGTTTCTCG
Organism: Streptomyces sp. NPDC096324; assembly: GCF_044763015.1. Lineage (NCBI taxonomy): Bacteria > Bacillati > Actinomycetota > Actinomycetes > Kitasatosporales > Streptomycetaceae > Streptomyces > Streptomyces sp. NPDC096324. The sequence continues at coordinate 541,054 of NZ_JBIWFK010000006.1, forward strand.
CGGCACGCTACTTGACGTTCACCGAAGCGGGCCGCACGGTCGCCGTGCTGCCGTGCTACCTCCAGAAGGAGGGCGACCCGTACGGCTTCCTGCGCGCCGTCGGCATCGAGGACACCGGCGGCCCGGCGCTCCTCGGGCACAACTGGTACTGCTACGACACCCGCGTGCCCGTACGGGCGACGGGCTCCGGACAACGGGCGCGTGTTCTCGGCGCCGTGCTGGACGCCCTGCGCGAACTGGCCGCCACCGATGGCGCCTTGACCGCGGGACTCGTCGGCGTCCCCGAGGGCGACCCGGTCCTCGACGTCGCCCGGGACAAGGGGTGGCGGGTGGCGCCGATCGTCACCCGCTTCCAACTTCCGCTGCACAGCGCGGAGGGAGTGCCCTTCGACTCGTACGACTCCTATCTCGCGACCCTCGGTGCCCGCACCCGGCGCACGATCCGCCAATACCTGCGGCGCGCGGCGGACGCGGGTGTCACGACCGCCGTCGAAGCACCCCGCCCCGACTTCCTCCGCACGGTCGGCGACCTCACCCGCCGTACGGCGGCCAAGTACGGCAGTGCCGGAATGTATCCCGAGAGGGCCTTCACCGACTTCGTCATGGCCCTGGGCGACAACGCCCGTGTGGTCCGCGTCGACCGCGGTGGCCTGACGCTGGCCGCCGCGGTCGTCCTCCTGGACGACGAGCGCCTGCACATGTGGGCAGGTGGCACCAGCCACGCCACGCTCGACGGCTTCAGCCCCAACTACCTTCTGTGGGCCACGGAAATCCGTACGGCCATCGAGTGGCGCAAGCGCTGGGTGGAGGGCGGCCGCAGCAACGAGCCCATGAAGACCCGCCACGGCATGAAACCCCTACGTCTGTACGCCTGCGTCACCCCGTCCGGGGCCTGACCGGTGGCCATGGCGGCGGTGGCCAAGGCGTCGGTGGTGCAACCGACCCGGCTCAGGGTCCGCGCCAGAGGTTGGCGAAGGCCGCGTTCTCGATGGTCCGCCGCTGACGTACGGCCTCCAACTCCATCACCGCGTCGTGGACGGCGGCCACCACCGTCGTCACGGCCTCGTCATCGAGACCGGTCTCGTCGTCGGACGGCTCGTCGTCGGATCGTTCGTCCTCGATGCTCAGGACCGCGACGAGTGCGGTCAGGACGGGTTCGTTCTCCTCCCAGCGTTCGACCGCACGGCGGCGATTGGGCGTATCGACGGGTTCCAGGCTCTCCGAGCCGAAGGACAACCGGCTGCTTCGCTGCGGCTTCAGCTCACCGTTCTCCTCCAGGGCGGCCTGGTACGCGGCCGACAGGTCTCGGCCCCGGCGCCACAGCCAGTCCTCGATCCGCTCGAACGGTGCCTCGCGAGTCAGACCGGCCGCCGCCTCGTCCAGGAATCGATCGCCCGGCGGTGGCGGTCCACCCGGCACGATGCGGTCGCCGTCCACGGCGACCGACCCCGCGTCGATGAGATCGATCAGCTCCGCTCCCGCCAGCGCGAGGGACAGGTCACCCTGTCCCACGGGATGCTTCAGGTCCAGGGCGATGATGAACAGATCGTTCGCCGTGGTCATGAACGGCTCCCCTCGGAGACATCGACAACAGAGCGTCCCCACCGACCACGCCCGGTCGTCGGCGGCCTCCTCGCGACTACACGGTGTGCAGGGGTTCCTTGAAGGACTTGCGGAACACCGGCCCGGCGAAGGGAATGATCGAGGACTTCATCTTTGACGTGAATGAGTCGGGGTGCCGTTCCAGCCTGACGTCGACGCGGGTGCCGTCGTCCGTGGGAGTCATCTCGAACTGCCAGCCCCCCGAGCCGAAGGGCACCGAGTCCCGAGTGGTGACCGTGACCCTGTTCGCCTCGGGGTCCCATTCGTAGCGTGCCCGCTCCCACGACTTGTCGTTCCCCTCGGTGACCTCCGCCCAGGTGTCGCCCCGCTCGTGGACCTGGAAGTGCTCGGCATCGATGGAGGGCCACTCGTCGACACGCGAGGGGCTGAAGTTCGTCAGCACGCCCATCACCTCCCCCGGGCTCATCGAGGAGTTCACGTGGAAGTGGAGGGACGGCATGACCTGCTCCCTGGTTCGAGATGATCCTTGTCCGTCGACGGCCACCTTTACGCACCTCGCGGGTGCCCGGCTCGCTTCGCCGACGCCGGTTCGCGGACCCGGCCCTGCTGAGGCCTCGTAAGGGCCTGCTGGGCAGGCTCACTGACCGGGACGCTCACCTTTCAGAATGCACCTGCGCCCAGCACAACGCACCAGCAGGTTCCTGGCCCGCACGCGTGTGACCGTGTTCGGGACCGCAGGGTTGTCGCGGAACGTGTCCGGGACCGGACACAGTGTCGCGAAGGGGTGGAGGGAGGGGCTGTCACAGGACTTCGGTCCCATCGATTCTGCGTCGGTCGAAGATGAGCCGCACCGCCGCGGAACCCTCCCCGACCGCGGCGGCGACTCGTTTCACGCTTCCACTGCGCGCGTCACCGACGCAGAACACCCCGGGCACGCTGGTTTCGAAGGGCAGCGGCATGCGATGGCCGGCCGGGAGGGCGACGTCCTGTCCGGTCAGCAGGAACCCGTCGGGATCCATCGCCGGCCGCTCGTCCAGCCAGTCCGTGCAGGGCGTGGCACCGATGAACACGAAGACAGCGCTGACCGCCAGAGCGGAGCGGCGTCCGCTCGTCCGGTCCACCACTTCAAGCCCTGTCACCTCGGAGTCGGCGGAAAGACCGACCACCTCCGTGTGGACCCGCACATGGATCCTCGGGTCGGCGGCGATCGCGTCGATCAGGTAGCGGGACATCGAATGATCAAGGTCGTCCCCGCGGACCACGAGATACACCGGATCGGACGTCCGGGCCAGGAACAGGGCCGCCTGACCCGCGGAATTCGCGCCGCCGATCACCGCCACGGGCCGCCCGCGCGAGTACGTCGCCTCGACCACCGTGGCGGCGTAGTAGACGCCGTTGCTCTCCCAGGCTTCGATACCGGGCACGGCCAGGCGCCGGTGGTTGGCACCGGTGGCGATGATGACGTCGCGAGCGCTGAACGATCGGCCGTCGTCGCAGGTGACGGTGTGGATACCGTCCTCGCTGGTGAAGGCCGCCGCGCGGGCGTTCCGGTGAAGCCGCACTCCGAACTTCGCTGCCTGGATCGTCCCCCGGGCCGCCAATTCGGCACCGGGCAGACCGGCCGGGAATCCGAGGTAGTTCTCGATTCTCGACGATGTAGCGGCCTGACCGCCGAAGGCGTCCGCGTCGATGAGGGCGGTCGTCAGTCCTTCGGACGCGCCATACACCGCGGCCGCCAGACCGCCCGGGCCGCCACCGACGACGAGCAGGTCGCACATCTCTTGATCGTCGACTGCGTGCGGCGATTCCCCGAACTCCGCGGCGATGTCGGCCGGCTGTGGATTGCGCATCAAGGGCCTGCCGGGGACGAGGATGACGGGAAGGTCCGTCAGGGACACCTTGAACCTGCGCAAAAGCACCTCGGCCTCCGGCCGATCCTCCAGGTCCAGCCACTCCACGGCCGTCCTGCTGAGCGAGAACGAATGCAACAGGACTCGGCATCGTTCGTCGTAGCGGGAACCGATGAGGGTGATACCCGCACCCCGTCGCAACAGGTTCGCCCGTCGTACGAGGAATGTCCGGAGGATGAGCTCGCTCAGATCACTGTCCTGCGCGACGATCGTCCGGATCTGCTCCAGCGGCACCCTCAGCACTCGGCCCGGGCTCTTCATGACGCCGGCGAAGCGTGAGCGCTCGCCCGTCAGCATGCCTATCTCACCCAGGAACTCCGCGTGGCCGTACGACGCGACGAGCCGCTCTTCCAGCTGACCGAGCCGATCGATGATCTCCGCGCTTCCGTCGAGAACGACGAAGAAGTCGTAGGACGGGGCACCTGCCAGAAACAAGACCTCGCCGGCGGGTGCCGGATATTCCGAACCGAGAGCCGCCAGCCGCTTGAGCTGGTCCCCGGACAGCCGCGACACCGGGGCCCGCTCCACATTCTCCCCCCGCGCAGGCTCGTCCATGGGGCGCCTTCTTCCGCCTGGGCGGGAACGACGTGGTCGCCGTCAGGTCATTCACCTGCCGAAGGGCGATGCGTTCACGACGGCAGTTCGGTCCCGGCCTGCTCACGCACCATGTACAGGGCGTACCAGTCCGGCCAGTTCGGGTCCTCCGCACCGATGCGTGCCTCATGCACCCCGTGCGCGGCAGCGGCGCGGCGCAGCGCGCTCGCCAGGTCCTCCGCGGAGGCGAACGTCGTGGTCGCGGGGTCGAGGCGTCCCGGGAGCCGGGTGGTGATCTCCTGGAGGAGCCAGCCGTTGCCGTCCGGGTCGCTGAAGGACAGGAACGAGCCGTAGCTCGTGCGCTGCGGATCCGGTCCCGGCACCCGGGCGTCCGTTCCGGCGTGGTGGAAGACGCCGCCGGCGTCGTGGAACACCTCGCTCGGCTCGGCGCCGAGCCGTTTCAGCTCGTCGTAGGCCGCGTTGATGTCGTCCACGATCAGTTGCAGGCCCTGAGCCGAGCCCGGCGCCTGTGACGTGACCGAGGTGCCGAAGATGACCGACGCCGGCGAGCCCGGCGGCGTCACCTGCACCACCCGGAAGCTCTCGTCCGGGGCGATGTCCGCGTCCAGCCGCCAGCCCAATCGCGTGTAGAAGCTCTTGGCACGGTCGACGTCGGACACCGGCACCACCACGATCTCGAGTTTCATGTCCATGACTGACACTGGCCTCCGCTCGTAACGCGTACAAGATGCCGACACGTCGAGACTCGCACGGCCGGACGCGGGCCGCGCCCGGGAATCCGGCAGAGGGCGGCCTGGCCCACGCCGTGCCCGGTAGCCGCCTACGATCTGTGGCAGACGGCGCCCGTGCCGAGTCGGCTGAGCAGCCAGAAGGCGATCGCGGTGCCGGTGCCGTAGGCGATATGCGCGCCGAGATCCCAGGCCAGGGTCTCGGCGTCGTACTGCCAGATCGGTTTGTAGAGCCCCGCGATCGGCAGGGCGATGTAGTCACCGGCGAACACCGCGGCTCCGAACGGCACGCCATACACCGGGGAGGGTCTGGGCAGTGATCCGGCCAGGATGCCGTAGGCCGCGCCGACCGCCGATCCGTAGGCCCAGTGAGCGATGGTGCTCGTGAGCCAGGCGGAATCATCAGGAAGCCGTCGCTGGGTGAAGCCCTCGATCACCCGCTTGGCCACCTGCCCGGGATCAGGGGCCTTCTCCCAGTTCTCGACCGGTGCGAATTCCCAGGTGGGCGGGCTGTCCGTCCCGCCTGCGCGACGGTACTTCAGGTAGTGGACGGCATCCAGGCACACCGTTCCGACCGCCCCGGCCAGCAGGCCGGCCGTCACGGCCTCGAGGGGAGTCAGCGGAATCCTTGGGGAGCGCATGACGCAATCTCCTCATCGCTCGGGGCCGGGAGGGACGGTCGCTGTTCTTCAGCGCCGGACTGCGGTCGGGAGACATTGAGCCCGCATCGAGTATCCGGCGGCCGGGACGCGCACGCACGAGGAGAGCGTCGGCGGGGCGGCCACGTCCAGTACAGGGCTCGACGCGCGTGATCGCCCCGGACCTGTTGCCCTGGTATGAGGCCCTTGCACACGTCCGTCGGAGGGACCCATGAACAACTACCGAGTCGCGCAGGTGACCGCCCCGGGCGGCACCTTCGAAATCGCCGAGCGAGAGGTACCGCAGCCCGGCCCCGGACACGTGAGAATCGCCGTGGAGGCGTGCGGTGTCTGCCACAGCGACGCCATTTTCGTGGAAGGCGGTCTTCCTGGTATTTCGTTCCCGGAGGTGCCCGGTCACGAGATCGCCGGGCGGATCGAGGAACTGGGCGAAGGGGTGCTCGAGCGGGGGTGGCAGGTCGGCGACCGCGTGGCGGTCGGCTGGTTCGGCGGTAGCTGCGGCCACTGCAAGCGCTGCCGTCAAGGCGACTTCATCGTCTGCGAAAACCTGAAAGTCCCGGGCTGGGCCTACGACGGAGGCTTCGCGGACAAGATGATCGCGCCCGCCGACGCGCTCGCCGGAATCCCTGACGATCTCGCGGCGACCGACGCGGGGCCCATGGCATGTGCCGGTGTGACCACGTTCAACGGATTGCGGCGCAGCCCCGCTGAGCCAGGAGATCTCGTCGCCGTCCTCGGCTTGGGCGGCCTGGGTCACCTCGGAGTCCAGTACGCGGTCGCCATGGGTTTCGAGACCGTGGGGATCGCCCGCGGCGCCGAGAAGGCGGAGTTCGCCAAGCGACTGGGCGCCCACCACTACATCGACAGCACCGCGGACGTCCCGGTCGCGGAGGCGCTGCAGGCCCTCGGCGGTGCGAGGACCGTGCTGGCCACCGCCGGAAACTCCCCGGCCATCAGCGCGACCGTGGATGGCCTGACACCGCGGGGTGAGCTGGTGATCATCGGAGCGGATCCCTCACCCATGCGCACCACCCCCGCCCAGCTGCTTTTCAGCGGCCGTGTCGTCCGCGGCCATCCGTCCGGCACCTCGCGGGACGTGGAAGACACCATGGCCTTCAGCGTCCTGCACGGCATCCGGCCGATGACCGAGACCGTACCGCTGGCCCACGCCGACGAGGCCTTCCAGAAGATGCTCTCCGGAGCGGCCCGCTTCCGGATGGTGCTCACACCCGCCTGACTCCGGCCGGCCATCGACTAGCGCGGAGGCCGGGCAGCGGGCTATCCCACCGGAGTCGGGCAAGGCCCGCTGGATCAACCGACCGGGCGGTCCAGCGGGTTCGCCCGGACGCGCTCATCGAGTCCGCCCCGGACCGACACGGCCGGTGAGCTCCGCGGCTTGCGGGCGGCCTGGTCGTGGAAGCAGGCCAGGAACTCGTCCGAGAGTCCCGCGCGCGGGTAACGGGCCAGCACGTCCGCCTGGAACCCGGCGGTGAAATCGTCCAGATGCCGCCCCGAGATGTCCACGCCGGTGGCCCGCTCCAGCAGATGTCCCTCCGGGTCCTCCCGCACGTCCACCGTGTCCCACATGTGCCGGACGATGACCTCCGACAGGCGCTGGCGACGCTCCGTCGGCCACCCGGCTCCCGCCGCGAACACCCAGGCCACGTGCCCGCCGGCCACGTCGAAGTCGACCGTGTGACTGTCGAACTCCGCGACCAGGCCGATGTCGTGGAGCAGCGCGGCCACGTAGAGCAACTCGGCGTCGTGCTCGATGCCTTGCCGCGCGGCATGCGCGGAGGCCCACACGTAGGACCGCACCGAGTGGTTGAGCAGCGCGGGGGAGCAGTACGCGGTGGCGACTTCGAGGGCGGCGGCGCAAGCGGCCGTGTCGGGGGCGACGGGGACGGTCAGGTCTCCGCGGGGGCTGAGATCAGTCATACCGCCGAGTATGCCTCCCCGTTCCGTCTCGGCCGCTCCCATTTCGCTGTCGAGGCGGCTGCTCCTCGATGGGCCAGGTCCGCGAGGGGATGAGCCGTCGTCCGGGGTGTGGTTGGCTTTCACGGCTCCGCATCATCACGCAAGAACTTGCGTTGCTTGCGTTCGCTTGCAGTGCTCCGTTGCCCGGCGCGACGAGCCTCTTGTATTGCTCCAAATGTCGGTCCTGTGGGCGTGCTTGGCCAACCGCCGACGTTGAGGCGCGGGTGTTGATGGTGAAACTTGTGGCGTCCTGACGGTAGACGTGCTCGCACCGCTCTGCAATATTGCGATGAAACAATGCAAGAAGCTGCGCGTATGTCCTTTCATTGTGGACGGTCTACGCGCTTGCAGCCGCCTCTTGCCGTTCGTTATCACGCGCCTCTGCTCTGCCCAGGAACGAGCCGACCCCCGCCGCCCCTCCGGCGCGCGAACCTCCGCAGGGAGTGAACCCCGCATGACTCCACACAAGCCGAGATCCTGGAGACGCCGCGCAGCGACCGCCGCGCTGGCTTCCACCGTCATGGTTCTGGGCCTGCCCGCCGTCGGTGCCCACGCCGCAGGCGGTCCCAACGCCGCCGCGGACACCGCCACCAAGGCCGGCAGCGCCCGCGCCGCACACGCGGCCGTCAACGTCACCGACGGCGACACCGACACGTATTGGCAGGCCGGAAAGAAGTCCGCCCAGTGGGTGCAGACCGACCTCGGGCGGACCAAGCGCGTCCGTCAGGTCGTGCTGCGCCTGCCCGAGCACTGGCAGACCCGCAAGCAGACGCTGGCACTTCAGGGCAGCGCCGACGGAAAGAGCTTCGCCACGCTCAAGTCGTCGGCGCAGTACGTCTTCAGCCCCGGCAACGACAACACGGTGAAGGTCTCCTTCCCCGCGACGCTCGCCCGGTACGTACGGGCCGACTTCAGCGGCAACTCGGTGGCAGCCACGGCCCAGCTCGCCGAGATGCAGGTCCTCACGGCCGCCGCGTCGACCCCCAACCTCGCGCAGGGCAAGCCCTTCACCGAGAGCGGGCACGCCGACGTGTACCCCGCCGCCAACGCGGGTGACGGCAATCGCAACACCTACTGGGAGAGCGCCAACAACGCCTTCCCGCAGTGGCTCCAGGTCGACCTCGGCTCATCGGTCAAGGTGAACCAGGTGACACTGCGGCTGCCCGGCGGCTGGCCCAGCCGTAGCCAGACCCTGAAGGTCCAGGGCTCCACCGACAACCAGAACTTCACCGATCTGACGGCCTCGAAGGCGTACACCTTCGACAGCTCCAACGACCAGTCGACCACCATCGCCCTCGACACGACCACCACGCGGTACGTGCGCGTGCTGATCACGGCCAACACCGGCTGGCCCGCAGGGCAGTTGTCCGAGCTGGAGGTCTACGGACCCGCCACCGGCGACACCCAGGCGCCGACCGCTCCCTCGAACCTGGCCCTCACCGAGCCGGCCACCGGCCAGATCAAGCTGACCTGGAACGCGGCGAGCGACGACACGGCCGTCACCGGGTACGACGTCTACGCCAATGGCCAACTGCGGGCGAGTGTCGCCGGGAACGTCCTGACGTACACCGACACCCAGCCGGCCGGCACCGACATCACGTACTTCGTCCGGGCCAAGGACGCCGCGGGCAACGTCTCCACCAACAGCAACAGCGTGACCCGGCAGGGATCGAGCGGGGACACCCAGGCACCGACGGCCCCCGGCAACCTCGCCTACACCCAGACCGGCAGCGACGTGAAGCTCACCTGGCAGGCGTCGAGCGACAACGTCAAGGTCACCGGATACGACGTCTACGCGGGCGGCCAGCTCGTCAAGTCCGTCGCGGGCGACGTCACGACGTACACCGACACCCCCTCGGCGACGGCCACCGTCACCTACTACGTGAAGGCGAAGGACGCCGCCGGGAACGTGTCGGCGGCGAGCAACAGTGTCACCCGGACCGGTTCGACCGGCTCCGGATCCAACCTCGCCCAGGGCAAGCCCATCGAGGCGTCCTCCTCCACCTTCACCTTTGTCGCCGGCAACGCCAACGACGGCCAGATCGGCACCTATTGGGAGAGCGGAGGCGGCGCCTACCCGGCCACACTGACCACCAAGCTGGGGGCCAACGCCGACCTCGCCCAGGTCGTCGTCAAGCTCAACCCGGACGCCGCCTGGGCGACCCGCACCCAGAACATCCAGGTGCTCGGCCGTGACCAGGACGCGACGGCCTTCACCAGCCTCGTCGCCGCGAAGGACTACACGTTCAACCCGTCGAGCGGGAACACCGTGACCATCCCCGTCACGGGGGCCGCCGCCGACATCCAGCTCAAGTTCACGTCCAACTCCGGCGCCCCCGGCGGGCAGGTCGCCGAGTTCCAGGTGATCGGCACCCCGGCCGCCAACCCCGACCTCACGGTCACCGGCATCACCAACACCCCCGCGGTGCCGGTCGAGTCGGACGCCATCAGCCTGACGGCGACCGTCACCAACAGCGGGACCAAGGCGTCCAAGGCCACCGACCTCAACTTCACCCTCGGCGGCACCAAGGTCGCCACGGCCGACGTCCCGGCACTCGCCGCCGGCGAGACCAAGACGGTCACCGCGAGCATCGGGGCACGGGACGCGGGCAGTTACGCGGTCGGCGCCGAGGTGGACCCGTCGAACAAGGTGATCGAGCAGAACGACGCGAACAACACCTTCACCCGCTCCGACGCCCTGGTCGTCAAGCCCGTCTCCAGCTCGGACCTCCTGGCCGCACCGGTCTCCTGGACGCCCTCCAGCGCTTCGGCGGGCGACGAGGTCAAGTTCACCGTCGCGATCAAGAACCAGGGCACGGTGGCCTCCGCCTCCGGCGGCCACGGGGTGACGCTGACGGTCCAGGACTCCAACGGCGCCACGGTCAAGACGCTCAGCGGCTCCTACAGCGGAGCCATCGCCGCGGGCCAGACGACCGCACCCGTCAGCCTCGGCTCGTGGACGGCCGCCAACGGCAAGTACACCGTCAAGACCGTCATCGCCGACGACGCGAACGAACTGCCGGTCAAGCGGACCAACAACACGACCACGCAGGCCCTGTTCGTCGGCCGCGGCGCCGACATGCCGTACGACATGTACGAGGCGGAGGACGGCACCCTCGGTGGCGGCGCCAAGGTCGTCGGACCGAACCGGACCATCGGCGATGTCGCCGGCGAGGCGAGCGGCCGCAAGGCGGTGACCCTCAACGGGACCGGGCAGTACGTCGAATGGACCACCCGCGCGGCCACCAACACCTTGGTGACGCGCTTCTCGATCCCGGACGGCACCGATTCGACGCTCAACGTCTACGTGGACGGCCAGTTCCTCAAGGCGATCGACCTCACCTCGAAGTACGCCTGGCTGTACGGCAATGAGACCGCGCCCGGCAACTCGCCCGGCTCCGGGGCCCCTCGGCACATCTACGACGAGGCGAGCCTGCAACTCGGCAGGACCGTGCAGGCCGGCTCCAAGATCCGGCTCCAGAAGGACACGGCCAACTCCTCCACGTACGCGATCGACTTCATCAACACCGAGCAGGCGACGGCGGTCGCCAACCCCGACCCGGCCGCGTACGCGGTCCCGACCGGATTCACCCACCAGGACGTGCAGAACGCCCTCGACAAGGTCCGCATGGACACGACCGGCAAGCTCGTCGGTGTCTATCTGCCCGCCGGTGACTACGAGACCGCCAGCAAGTTCCAGGTCTACGGCAAGGCGGTCAAGGTCGTCGGAGCGGGCCCGTGGTTCGCGCGCTTCCACGCACCCTCCTCGCAGGAGAACACGGACATCGGCTTCCGCGCCGACTCCACGGCCAACGGCTCGACGTTCGCCGGCTTCACCTACCTCGGCAACTACACCTCCCGCATCGACGGCCCGGGCAAGGTGTTCGACTTCGCCAACGTCGCGAACATCACCATCGACAACATCTGGGTCGAGCACATGGTGTGCATGTACTGGGGCGCGAACACCGACAGCATGACCATCAAGAATTCTCGCATCCGTGACACGTTCGCCGACGGCATCAACATGACGAACGGCTCCACGGACAACCATGTCGTCAACAACGACGCGCGTGCCACCGGCGACGACAGCTTCGCCCTCTTCTCAGCGATCGACGCCGGAGGCGCCGACGAGAAGAACAACCTGTACGAGAACCTGACATCGACGCTGACCTGGAGAGCGGCCGGCATCGCCGTCTACGGCGGCTACAGCAACACCTTCCGCAACCTTCGCGTGGCCGACACCCTCGTCTACTCCGGTATCACCATCTCCTCGCTGGACTTCGGCTACCCGATGAACGGCTTCGGGACCGAGCCCACGACCATCGAGAACGTGTCCCTGGAGAGGACGGGCGGCCACTTCTGGGGCTCGCAGGTCTTCCCCGCCATCTGGGCGTTCTCGGCCTCGAAGGTCTTCCAGGGCATCCGGGTCAACGACGTCGACATCGACGACTCCACCTACGGAGGCGTGATGTTCCAGACCAACTATGTCGGTGGGCAGCCGCAGTTCCCCGTGAAGGACACCATCTTCACGGACATCTCCATCACCAACTCCAAGAAGAGCGGGGACGCCTTCGACGCCAAGTCCGGATTCGGCATCTGGGCCAACGAGTTGCCGGAGCCCGGTCAGGGACCCGCCGTCGGCGAGGCCACCTTCCGCAACCTGCGGATGAGCGGCAACGCCCAGGACGTCCGCAACACGACCAGCACCTTCAGGATCAACGTCGAGTAGGTGCCGGACACCACCGATCGGTACGGGGCCGCGCTCACAGGGGGCGGCCCCGTACCCGTACCCCGTGCTTCGAACGAGTGCCGCATGTGCGGCCGTTTCGGAGCCGGGTGTGCCCTTTGCCGTGGTTATGGTGGGTCAACGCCAGCTGGGCGAGGCCGAGTAGGGCTCCCCGTAGGGTACGGGCCTGCCGGTGAACGCGTCGAGGAGGATGCGCTCACCGACCGGGCGGCGCAGCTTCACCGTCACCTTCTCGGTGAGCGACTGGCTGGTGCACGGTCCGTCGGAGGTGCCACGGATCGAGGCCGAGAGCACCACGCTCTTCCCGGTCTCGAGCACGTCGACCGCCGGGCCGTCGTCGCACGCGCCGTGCTTGGCGAGCACGGTGAGCGTCCGGCCGTCCTGCGCGACGGTCTTCAGCCCGGAGAGCGGTACCAGTTCGTCCGTCTCCTGCTGTACGGCCCCGATCGGGGAGGGGGGCCGTTTCGAGGGGGTGATCGCGACGCGTTTGAGCGGGGTGTCGTAGCCCTTGACCGTGAAGAGCCAGGCGGGCACGGTCGCTTTTCCCCTGCTGGTCAGTACCGTCATGCTGCCGAGCCGGGCACCGGTCACGGTGAGTGCTGGGCCGGGGTTCTCGCCGCGGTCCAGCTTGTCGTAGGCCGCTCGTGCCGAGGTGAGGGGGAGGGTCAGCGAATCGCCGTCGCGCCACCGGACCTTCGCCTGCTTCTTCGCCGTGTCGGGAAGGTGGGTGCGCAGTTGGAAGTTCTGGGTGGCGTAGGCGCGTTTGTCGGCGTCGTTGTGGAAGGCTCCGTCGGGCAGTTGGACGGCGTCGCCGAGCGGGTAGTAGCCCTGGCGCCAGACACGCGCCGCCTCGGAACCCTCCCAGGCGGTGGCGACCCGGCGGGCGCGCTCGGCGGTGTCGACGTCGCGGACACTGTTGCCGGCGGGTGCCCTGTCGTCGCCGCATCCGACGGCGGCGGCGGCGACGAGGCCTAAGGTGACGAGCAGTTTGACGTACCGCATGATGCCCCCATGAAGACGGTGGAATGGAGTCGAATACGACGCCAGACCTGTGACGCCCAGGGCCTGCCGGACGTTCAGTCCGGCAGGGGACGATACGTGCTGGAGCCGCCGGCTTCCCCGTTTCCCCGCCTAGGGTGGTAACGACTGTTACCATGCCGGTATGGCGAAGACACAGCTGGGCGCACGCGTGGACGAGGAAGTCGCGGACCTCGCGAAGAAGCGAGCCGCCGACCTGGGGCTCAGCATCGGGGACTATCTCGCCCGACTGGTGCAGGACGACACCAGCGGCCTGCGCGCCCGAGCCGTGGACGCGGCCGCCCGCTTCCTGACCGAACACCAGAGCGTCTTCGACGAGGCCGAACAGGCCCAGCAGTCGGCTCGGGGAGCGCACGCGGCCTGATGGATCTGCACATCGACGTCCCCTGGATCCTGCAGGTCGCCGAGGCCGCCGGAGCCAACGATCCGGCTCCGGACGACTACGGCGTACCCGCGTCGGCGGTCGCCCGCCACCGCGCCGAGCTGTTCGAGCAGCCCGTCTACGAAGGCCCGTACGCCAAAGCCGCCGCCCTCGTACACACCCTGGGCCGGTGCCGCTGGCTGGAGCGCTCCAACCTCGCCGTCGCCGCGGCCAGCGGTGTCATGTACCTCGAAGCCGCCGGGATCGGCGTCAAGCCCGTACGCGCGGACGCCATCGCCCTCAAGGACCTGCTCCTCGACCCCACCTGCACCGCCGGAAGGATCGCCGCACTGCTGCGAACCTGGCCCACCACGACCTGACGCCCACCGGCCAGGCACTGCCGGACGTCTGGCAGGTGGGACGGACCGGGCCGGGCGAACCGGCCCACGAGCCGGGCTCTGAACCTCCACGTCATCGTCCGCGGATCATCACGTGCGGTCGGGCAACGCGTTCCCGGCCGGCGGGTCTGATCTGACAGGGTGAGCAAAGGATCATATCCGCGCGCCTGCGCACCCGCCCTGTTCGATGTTCCTGGAGGGACGCCGATGCACCGAGGCCGACCCACACACGCCCGGGGCTCGGCGCTGGCCATAGTGATCGGCCTGTCCATGACGGCTTGCACGGGTGCCGACCCCGGCGAACCCCAGCACAGGGCGAAGGGCAGGGTGGACGGCCCCCCTCCGGCCAGTTGGTGTGTGAGCGGCACGCCGAGTGCCTCGACCACTGCCGGCAAGCCCCATCGTGGTCCGCTCCATGACGACTTCAACGGCGACGGCTACTCCGATGTCGCCTTCCCCGTCCCGCACGGAGACCTCAGCCGTGGGAAATCCCGTCGGAAGCCGGGCTATGTGGCCGTCGTGTACGGCTCGTCCCACGGCCTGCGGATCTCGTCCAAGCAGATCTTCGACCAGGACAAGCCCGGCGTGCCGGGGGTCGGCGAACCGGGTGACTACTACGGCAGCTCCGTGACCACCGCGGACCTCGACCAGGACGGGTACGCGGACCTGATCGTCGGGTCCCGGGAGAACAGCGCCGACGAAGCGTACGGAAACGGTGGAGTCGAGGACGGGCAACTCCGCCGGTATCACTGGCAGGGATCCCTCTCGGTCGTCTGGGGAGGCCGGCACGGGCTGTCCGGCTCGGTCACACTGCCCAACCGCGCCGGCTCCCACGACGGGGTCGGTGCGCTCATTGTGGCGGGGGACTTCGACGGCGACGGCGCGCCGGATGTGGCGACCCAGGTCCGGGGTGGCGACCTGCGCGTCCTGTCCGGGCCGTTCGGGCAGGACGGCACGCCGGCCGGCGGCGTGCACGACGTGAAGGGCCCGCGCAAAGCCGGGATGAAGGACCTGGCCACCGGGGACGTGAACGGGGACGGCATCACCGACCTGGTCTCCGTGGGTGAGACGGAGACCGGCAGCATGCGTCGAGGCGACGTCGTGTACTGGAAGGGCACCCCTGACGGCCTCGCCGCCGGCGTCGCGCTGAGCGGGATCCACGGTCCTCAGGATGCCGGTCACGCGGTGGCCGTCGGGGATGTGAACGGCGACGGCTACGCCGACATCGTCACCAACGCCTTCTTCGAGTTCGTCGCCCGCGACAGCGGCGCCGGCGGCAGCGGGGTGGAGGAGGACGAGTACGCCAGGAAGTACCGGTTGCCGCACCTCAAAAGCGGCGCGGTCGTCTATCTGCCCGGCGGCAAGAGCGGCCCCGATCTGGAGAAGATGACGATGCTCAACCAGGACAGCCCTGGCGTACCGGGTGTCGCCCACAAGGATTCGGGAGCCGACGAGGAGGGCGGGACCGAGTACTTCGGCGCCGGCGTCTCGGCGGGCGACATCGACGGTGACGGGTACGCGGACGTATCCGTCGGGATACCCGCGAAGGACGTCGGCGGCGCGGACGGCGCGGGCAGTGTCCTCGCGATGCGGGGAACCGCGCACGGCCTCACCGGAGACGGCGCGCAGCTCCTCACCCAGGACACCAGTGGCGTGCCCGGCGTCGCTCAGGGCGCCGACGCCTTCGGGGCCGCTACCAAGATCGTCGACGTGGACGGCGACGGCCGTGCAGACCTGCTCGCCGGCGGTGAGGTCGCTCCGGACGGCACCCCGCACGGCGCTCGCGGCGCGGTCTGGGTGTTTCCGTCGACGGCGTGCGGGGTGACCGCGAAGGGCTCGATCGTCATCGGGCCCAGCACCCTCGGCGCCCCCAAACAGTTCGATTCCGCACTGGGCGCGGACTTCAATTCCTGACTGCGTGATCCGTGATCACAGCACGCCTGCGATGATCACACGCACCTTCGTGCCTCTGACCCAGCTCATGAACACCGCTTCTACGAAAGCGACGGGTCAGCACGACAGGCGAGATACCGAACGAAAATCTCCTGACTGTCAGGAGTGAAGGTCCACTGCTGCAGACTTCGCCGCAGCTCGGACTCGGTCAGCCACCCGTGCCAGGCCACTTCTCGCGGATCGGGGGCGCCGATCTCGGGAAGCACGGCATCGCACACCGCAAGCCAGTGAGGGCTGAGCCCGCCCCGGCTGAGGAACTTGAACCGAAGGCACACGGTCGCCCACACCCCCAACTCCTCACCGAGCTCGCGGGCAGCAGCCTGCTCATAGGACTCGCCGACTCCCGCAGCGCCCCCGACACCGAGTTCGTAGTGCCCCGGAAAACGGGACAACTGCTCGGCACGCCGATGAACGAGAAAGCGACCTTGCCTGTCGCGACACACCACCACGCCGACCCGGTGAAGCCAGCCCTCCCGAACAGCGTCCCGCCGACTGACCACCCCCAGCACACGATCCTGCGCGTCGACGCGTTCCACGAATTCATCCACGAGGCACACGATCGCAGAGCCCTCTGACACTCGCCCGGACGAACTGGACTCGACATCGGCGAGCTACCAAGAGGCCAGCAAATCCGATGGCACCGACAGCCTTCCGGCGACAAGACTGCACCGGTGAACGCCCTGCCACCGCCGCCCGACCCGCTCCTCCAGCCAGTGCGGGACCCGCGCGCCCGCGACCTCGTTCTCGACTATGCGGACATGCACGCCCTGGTCGCCGACCTGGTTCTGCCCGGCGACGCGTCGATGTACGTCATGAGCGCGATGGAAACCTCCCGCGAGCTCATCCGGCACTCCTACTACCGTTACGAGTTCGCCACCGTCGCCGTCACGCATTCCCTGTTCGCCCTGGAGCACGTCCTCGCCGAGCGCTTGGCCGCGAGGGAACCGCTCCACGTCCTCATCGAGCGGGCCACCGACGCCGGGCTGATCACGGCCGCACTCGCCGCCGAACTCGACCGCGGCCGACTGCTGCGCGACAAACTCGTGCGGGGCTCCGCGTCGAGTGCCGCCCTCACCCCGCTCCGCTCCGTCGCGATGGTGCGTGCCGTGTTCGACGCCGTCTCCCTGCTCCTTCGCCCACCGTCCATTGCAGAGGCGACAGCCGCCGACGTGGGCGCTGCGCAGCCGGAGGGAGACCTCGCCCGGCTGTGGGAGGACCACCTGCACGCACCATTCCCCGACGGCTTCCGCGGCGTGGACTTCGACGGCGTGGACCTGGTCCTCCTGGACGCCGACATCGCCGGCCTCGTGCGGAGGGAGCTGAAGGGCGGACTCGACGACAGTGGTATCGCCTGTCTCTGGGGGTGCATCGCCGACCTCGACAAGATCGTTCCTCTGATCAACGAGGAGTACTGCGCCTCCTACTTCACGAAACTTCGGACCATGGCCCAGGTCGCGGCAGCGCCCTACATACCCACCGCGACCTGACCAGCCCGGCCGGCTGCCGTGCCGCGGTGCAGCACGGCAGCCGGCCGAGGCCGAGGCGGCCGGAGTCCTCGCCCTTCAGGGCGAGGAGATGTCAGAGCGACATCTCGTACGCCCCGGACAGTGCCTCCACGCGCTGCCAGATCTCGGCCGAGCGTGCCTCGTCCACGACGGGGCGTCGGATCGCGCCGAGCGCCCAGGTCTGCTGCTGCTCGGTCGCGGAGTCCTTGCCGTGCAGTTCTACGCAGTGGCCGGAGAAGTCGCGGACCAGGACGGAGAACAGTTCGTCGAGCACCGACGCGTCCAGGTCCGTCAGACGCGCCTGCTCCAGGATGAGCTGTCCGTGCACCACCAGCGCGAACAACTGGCCTACGGACAGGAGGAAGTCGAGGTCGCGGCTCTGCGCCTCGTCGGGGGCCTTGGTGGTGACGAACTCACACAGGGCGTCGGCCTGTTCGCGGAAGCGGGCGACGTTCGGGACCTCGGCGTAGACGTCGTAGGCGGCACGCCAGTCGTGGAAGCGAACGGAACCCAGGCCACGCGCAGGTCCCTGCCGGAAGAGGAAGTCGTCGTCGGCCGCGTCGAGACGGGTCGGCACGGCGGGCACGTCGATCGGCTCGAGCAGGTGGTTGCGCATGAACTTGAGGATCAGCGCGAGGTTGACGTGGACGGTGCCCTCGAGCTTGGGCAGGCCCCGGATCTCGACGGCGGCCTGGGAGAAGTAGTTGTCCTTCTCGAAGCCCTTGGCGGCGATCACGTCCCACATCAGGTCGATGACCTTCTCGCCCTCCGTGGTCACCTTCATCTTCGTCATCGGGTTGAAGAGGAGGTAGCGGCGGTCCTCAGGACCGGCCGTACGGAAGTAGTCCACGGCGCGGTCGCTGAACAGCTTCATGCCGACGAGCCGGACGTACGCCTCGGTCAACTCCCGGCGGACATGCGGGAAAGCGGTGACGGGGCGTCCGTAGAGGACGCGGTTCTGCGCGTGGGTGACGGCCTCGTACATCGCGTGCTCGCAGATGCCGATCGAGGCGGTGCAGAGGTTGAACTTGCCGACGTTGACCGTGTTGAGGGCCGCGTCGAAGGCGGCACGGCCGGTGTGCAGGACGTCTTCGGGGGCGACCGGGTAGTTCTCCAGGCGGAACTCGCTGACGAACTTCGAGGAGTCGACGACGTTCTTCACCAGGTGGTACGCCGGGTGGCGGCTGTCGGCGGCGAAGAAGACGTATCCGTCCGGGCCGTCGACGTCGGTGCGTCGGCCGAACACGGAGACGAGACCGGCGGCGTTGCCGTTGCCGATGTAGTACTTGGAGCCACTGGCCAGGAAGCCGCCGTCGGATTGGGGCTCCAGCAGCATGTCGGTGGAGTAGATGTCGGCGCCGTGGGCCTTCTCGGACAGACCGAAGGCGAACACCTCGCCCTGGGACAGGAGGTCCGCGGCACGCGCGCGAGCCGCGGCGTTCTCGCTCTGCCAGACCGGGCCGAGACCGAGGATGGTCACCTGCCAGGCGTACCAGTAGTCGAGACCGTAGAAGCCGAGGATCTCGTTCAGGGCGGCGATCCGGGCGGTGTCCCAGCGCTGGTCCTCGTCCGTGGCGGCGGAGGCCGGGGTCAGGAAGGTGGCGAACAGCCGCTCCTTGGCGGCGAAGGCGAGGAAGTCACCGAGCCAGGCGCGGGTGCGGTAGTCCTCGATGATCCGGCGCTTGCCGCGCTCCTCGAACCAGTCGACGGTGGCGCGCAGCAGCCTGCGCGTCTCGGGGTCGAAGTGCGCCGGGTCGTAGGTGTTCGGGTTGAACAGCAAGGGAGTGGTGGTCACAGAGGTTCGCCTTCCGGGGGTTGGGAGTGAGGGGTTGGGAGTTACATGACGGGGAGACGGCGGAAGCGGGGGTGGTCAGGCCGACCGCCGCGCAGGGGCGTCCCGCGGGTCGCCGCCCGTGACGTCGGCCGTCGTGCCGAGGGTGCGGAGCGTGGCGAGCACGTCGTCGAGCCAGGCGATCGTCATCCGTTCGTACGCGATGCCACCGCGGAGCACGACGTGCTGGAGTTCCTGACCGGCGTCGAGCGGGGCGGGCGCGTCGGGACCGGTGAAGTCACGCAGTTCCCCGGCGAGATAGCGCACGAGCCGGTCGCTGTGGATCCGGTGGTGCCGCTCGACCTCGTCGACGAGCGCCGCCGGGTCGTCGAAGGCGGCGCCGCGGATCTTCACCGCCAGCTCGTGGCGGATGCTCTCCGGTTCGATCGGCTCGTGCAGCCACTGCGAGAGGGCGACACGCCCGGGGCCGGCGACCGAGTACACCTTCTTGTCCGGTCGCCCTTGCTGCGGCACGTCCCGGACGGCGAGGACGCCCTCGCCCTCCATGCGCTTGAGCACGCGGTAGATCTGCTGGTGCGTGGCGGTCCAGAAATACCCGATGGACCGCTCGAAGCGGCGGGCCAGCTCATAGCCGGACCCCGGCTTCTCCAGCAGGGACACGAGGATCGCGTGTTCGAGCGCCATACCGCACAGCTTTCTATGCAACTCGTTGCATAGACAAGCGCCGAGACCCGGGTGAGACACGGCTCACCCGGGCCACCGCCCGCAGCATGGCGCCCCGCGCGGTGGTGACGGCGGCGTGGCCGACCTGCCCGCGCGGGGGAGCCGGGACGACCTGTGCCGGACCCGGCGGCCGTGAACCGGTCAGAACCACGGAGTGAAAGGGCCCGTGGCTCTGATCCAGCGGCCCAGCAACCTGACGAGCTGCAGCACGGTCAGCGGCCACACAACCGCGAAGCACCAGAGGAGTGCGGCCTGCGACGTCGTGATACCGACCACCGCGAGAACCACCGAGCAGATCAGCATCAGGACGACCGCTATCGGCAGGCGGCGTCCACCGGACCGGCGACGCGGCGCCGGCTCGTGGTCCGGCTCGTGGTCCTGTAGCAGCCCCTTCTCTATCTCCGCCAGCGCGGCTCGTTCGCGTGCTGTGAGACGGACACCGTCCGCGTGGTCCTTCTCGTCCACGGCGACGCACCTCCTGAGCGTTCTTCCACGGTGGCCGGTGGGCGCGAGCCTCCGGTGCCGGGGCAGCGGGTCACGTCACGCGAGGGCCGTCCTGTGGTTCCTCTTCCGGTTCGTCCGGCAGACGCACGTCGCCGACGGCGACGTTCACCTCGACGACCTCCAGACCGGTCATGCGCTCGACGGCGGTGATCACGGCGACGCGCATGTCCGCGACCACGTCCGTGATGGGGTAGCCGTACTCGACGACGACATCGAGGTCCACGGCGGTCTGCCGTTCGCCGACCTCGACGCTCACGCCGCGGGTCTGACCAGGGCGCCCGGCGGGCACCCGGTCGCGGACGGACCCGAGGGCCCGGGTCATGCCCGTGCCGAGGCCGTGGACGCCCACCACCTCGCGTGCGGACGCCGCCGCGATCTTGGCCACCACGCCGTCGGCGATCGTGGTCCGTCCCTTGCCTCCCGGATCACCGGTGCCGGAGCGCCGGAGCTCTTTGGTCCCGCCCGTTTCGTTCTTGGTGGTCGTGGAGCGAGTGGTCAGGTCCGTCATCAGGACCTCCTCGGTCTTCCGTGCGGACACCTCGCGTGACACTCAAGGGAGACGGCCCTTGTCCCTCAGCCATCGTCACACGAATGGCCCAATTCGTGCGATCCGGGGCGAACAGTGCGATGTCTGAACCGGAGGGCGTCGTCGCGGCGCTCGCGCCGCGTGGGCCCGTAGATCCGCGTCCGCCGGACGCGGACGGGAGTCCCCGGCCTCTCGGCCGGGGACGACGTCACTTCTGCCAGCCGACCGTCTCGGGGAGCGGGTTGTAGAAGATGGTCGCGCCGACGTTGGCGAGGCCCTTCTTCACGGCGTACGTCGACGGGCCGCTGAAGAGCGGGAGGAAGGCGTACTGCTGGAGCGCCTTCCGCTCGACCTCGTTGGCGGCCGCGGCCTGCCGGCCCAGGTCGGCGATGGTCGTGGTGGCGCGGATCTCCTCGTCGAGTGCGGCCGAACCCGCGCCCGTGATGTTGGAGGCGCGGTCCGAGCAGTAGAAGTCGCACAGGTAGCGGGCGCCGAACGGGTCCATGGAGCGGTTGCCCGAGACGAACAGATCGAACTTGCGGCCGCTGAGGATGCCGGCGAACTCCGCCTCGTCGGCCTTCTTGATGACCAGCCGGATGCCGACCGGCTTCAGCATCGCGGCGAAGGCGCCGGCGGTGGCCTTGTCCAGCGGGTCGTCGCCGAGGAGTGTGTAGCCCACCTCGAGCTTCTTGCCGTTCTTGGCCCGGACGCCGTCGCCTCCGGACTTCCAGCCGGCCGCGTCGAGCGCCTTCTCGGCCTCGTCGGGCGCGTACTTCAGCACGGCCGAGACGTTGTCCTCGTAGCCCTTCTGGAAGCTGTACAGCACGGCCGAACCGGGCAGCGGTTCCTTGTAGTCGAGGCCCTGGAACTGGATCTTCGCGATCTGTGAGCGGTCGATGCTCTCCTCCACGGCCTTGCGCACGTCCTTGTCGGCGAGCACGGGAGACTTCGTGTTGAAGTACAGCGAGTACTCGAAGGGCTTCCGCCGCTGCGGATCTCCGTGCCCTTGAGCCCCTTGACCTGCTTCAGGCTCTCGGCGTCGACGGCCGAGACGTAGTCGAGCTGGCCGTTCTTGAAGGCGTTGACCGCGGCGGTCGATTCCAGGTTCACGTAGACGCGCTGGTCGAGCTTGCCCTTCTTGCCCCACCACTTCGGATTGCGGACGAAGGTGATGTTGCCCGAGTGGGTGTCCCACTTGCCGACCGTGTACGGACCCGCGCCCCACTCCGGGTGGGCCTTCTTGACGTACGCCTTGTTGAAGTTGCCGACCGTGGCCGCCTTGGGATGCAGGAAGGTGGTGAACGGGCTCGACCAGGAGGCGTTGACGTCCTGAAGGTGATGACCGCCTGCTTGGCGCTCACGCCCTTGTCCACCGAGGTGATCCGGTCGTAGCCGTCCGTCGACGAGGCGGCGTACGCCTTGTCGGAACCGCTATTGGCCTTCCACGTGGCCTTGATCGCGGTCCAGTCGATCGGCGTGCTGTCGTTGAAGACGGCCTTGGGGCTGATCGTCAGCGTCACCCTCTGGTTGCCGCCCTCGACGGACACCTTCACGTCGCTTGGTACAACGCCGACGCGATCACGTACGCGCCGACCGGCGAGGTTCAGTACAACCCGGACTACTACAACGACCAACTCCGAACTGACGAGGGACCGGTAGCCCACCTCGTCGTTGACGGAGACCCCGGTGGGCGACCTGCCCCAGTCGAAGTGGAGGGCCACCGAGGTGAACCAGTCCCACCATCGGTGGACGAGCGGTAGCGCGGGTCGAGGTTGTACGGCGCGAGGGCCCGGTCGATCTGTGCTTCGCTGCGGACGGGCCGCAGTTCTTTGAAGTTCGACCGTGGATCCAGAAACCAACTGGCGAGAAAGTACGTGGCGTCCGGGGTGTCACCTTCCAGCGCACCAAGACGTGGAAGGAGTCCCCGGATCCCGATGGTGACGCCAAACTCGACCGCATCGAGCATGTCCTGGACCGCTTCCCGGACCGGGTCTTCGCGTTCGACGAGTTCGGCCCGCTCGGCATCCGGACCACCGTGGGCTCGAGCTGGGTCGAACAGCGACGTCCCGACCGGTTGCCGGCCACCTACCACCGGACGCACGGAGTCCGGTACTTCCATGGCTGCTACTCGGTCGGAGACGACCGTCCGTGGGGCATCAACCGCCGCAGGAAAGGCGCCGCCAACGCGCTGGCCGCGCTGAAATCGATCCGCGCCGCCCCCCCCGACAGCGCCCCGATCTACGTGATCATGGACAACCTGCCCGCTCACAAGGGCACCGACATCCGCCGCTGGGCCAAGAAACACAAGGTCGAACTGTGCTTCACCCCGACCTACGCCTCCTGGGCCAACCCGATCGAGGCGCACTTCGGACCGCTGAGGCAGTTCACCATCGCCAACTCCCGCCACCCCAACCACACCGTGCAGACCCGGGTCTGCCCGCCTACCTGCGGTGGCGCAACGCCAACGCCCGCCACCCCGACATACTCGCCGCACGACGCCGAGAACGTGCCCGCATCGCAGCGAGAAGGGCATCCGCTGGGGAGGGCGCCCCGTCCTCGAGACCGGGGCCTGACCCGTCCTACGCATGCGGCACATCGCACACATTTCCCAGGTCACCGCCTCGGGCGGCGGATATCGCTGTCGGGAGCTTCGGCGAGTTCGGCGTGCAGCTGGCTACGGGTGCGCACCAGAATCCGCCCGAGCATGTTCTTGCCGTTCCCGGTCCTGCCCCGACCCCAGTAGCGATCGGCGGTGGTGTCCTCGACGATCTCTTCGTCACCGGTGGAGAGCAGAATGTCACGGATATCGGCATGCGCGCGGAACTTGGTTGCCACCGCACGGCGCATCACGTCGTCCTTGACCCGCTCCCAGTCCCTCCGCAGAGGTTTTGACGAGTCACGGCCCAGCTCCGCTGCCCGCAGCGGCGTGCGAGCACGCCGGACGAGATCCGCGTGGCGGGTTCCCTTGAATTTCTGCGCCTGGAAGTAGTGCTCCGAGGTCGCCCACCGGACCCCGTCGAGGTCGAAGCCGTGATCGGAGAAGTTCGAGAAGCATCCATAAGGGACTTCATCGGTGCCATAGAAGTAAATCGTCATGGGATCCTCACGGATGTTACGGAAACCCGCACCGTCTCAGGCATGCCTCAGCCCCTACAACCAGTTTTCTTCGCCAGGCCCGGCCTTTCAACGCACCAACGACCCGGCAAACATTGCCGGGCAGAGCACTGGGCACGCGGTGGCCACGCCGGCGCCCTGCTGGATGAGGGCAGCGATCTAGGGGGTGGCCAGGGTGAGGAGATCTCCGCCGTGCAGCGGGGCCGCACCCATCGACGTGCACAGGCAAACCCTCACCGGCTGAATCTCAGCCAGGCTCCCCACAGATGCTGCGGGCCGGGGCCGTCAAAACGGGCTCCGTGAGTCCATACGACGAATGGGGCTTCGCGTTCGCTCGCGGGACGTCTGTGCATGGGATCCGTCGACCGCTGGTTACGTGGGCCGGGCAGTCTCGGCCCGCTCGGATCGGGATCGGGAACCCAGCCGGTCTTCATCGGGGCACCATGTCCGGTGACCCGCACTGGACTGTTACACCGGGCCGGGAGAGGGCTGTCTCAAAGTAACCGACGATTCTTAATAGTTTTTGGGTTCTTGATCGTGTTCTGTTTAGAGTCGCCACTTGTGCCGACTTCTTGTGTCCGGCACAGACCTGCAAGGGGGAAGAAAAGAGTGAACCGAGTCAAAAACACCGTGGGTGCGATAGCAGCCACAGTCCTGCTCGGCGCCTTCAGTGTTCCGGCAGCTGCCTCGACCAGCAGCGACGCCGAAGCAGCTGCGGCCAACCCGGCCTACCGGGTCCTCAAGCACCTCGAATACTCGGGCCCGGGCAAGGCGTCGTTACGCGTGGGCTACTACGACCACACGCACGACAAGGGCTTCGGCTGGAACAAGGTCAAGAAGAAGCACAACATCACGAAGTATTCCGCAGTCGAGTACATCGCCAAGTCCCCGAACCGAAATCGGGTCGGAAGCTCGACGACTTATCACATGACCGGGTATGCGGGGAAGTATCGTTGCCGCAACGGGGTGTGCACTCTCGTCAAGCAGTTCAAGATGATCCTTTCGGTCAACGAGAAGGTACAGCGTGACGGCCAGGACAAGGGCGTCATCACCATGTACTGCGTGGGAATTGTCCGGTGCCCCAACTGGGTCAGCACCACTCTGGCCAAGGAGAACCGCTCCCTTGCCGCTTCCGAGGAAGGGAGCATCCCGGAGGAGGACGCTCCTGACAACTCGCAGGCTCCATCGGACGAGGTCGTGGACGAGGCTGACCTCGAAGACGAGAACACGCCCGTGGACGGCAGCGCTCCGGCAGACGAGGGCGACGCTGTCGACGGCACCGAGACGTACCTGAGCTCCTACCAGCCGCTGGCGAACTCCATGTCCGCCGCCGCGCCGACAGTCGCACTGACCGCCTTCGGCAGTGAAAGACTGGCCGCCTCCTACCGTCCCCTCGCCTGGACCATCCCCGTCTCCGCCACTGAAGACCGGTACCGCTACGTCGGGTCCTACAACCGACTCCGGTAAGCCTTCGATCTGCACTGGCCGCCCCCGCCGGTCGGGGGCGGCTCTCCACCGCCCAGGAAGACACGTTCGTGGCCGATCAGGACAGCGAATTCCTCACCCATGCAGCAGAGGTCGCCTTTGACCTCGGCCTTGACCGATTTCGCGTCACCAAGCTCACGCTCCGATCCCGCGCTATCGAATTCACCGAAGTCAGCGGCCCGTCAGAGCCGCCTGTCTACTTCGAAGGCGAGCCGCCCGGAATCGGACGCGAGGCACGCCGCACGTACGACTGGCAGCCCGCAGCCGGCGCGCCGGCCTGGATGAACATGGCGTGGTTGCTCGACGATCTGGCCGCATGGGTCGATCAGATGGCCGAGGACCGCATCACCCTGATCGGCATCGAGGCGCCGGACCCGCACGGCTGTGACGTCCTCGTCCTCGACGGCGACAGCCGCTACCGAGTCCGGATCGCGCTGGCCGACCGACCCGATGTCCTGGACTTCCCGGGCATGTATCTGCGGGAGATGTTTGCCGAGGGTCGCTATCGCACCTACCTGCTGGAGAACCGGCCGGTCGTCGACCTGCGTGGCATCCTCTGAAAAGTCGGTGGTCGTCATGCCCCCGAGCTGTAGCAGCCATGACTACAGGCCGAGTTCTGCCAGTCATGCCTGCCGCTTGGCTGCGTAGCTCTCAACGAGTTTCGTTTGTCGATGAGTTGGGGTGTCATTCAAGGGCCGATGGACCGGTGGATGTCGGCGAGTTTCGGGTGCTGGCACAGATCTTGTTTGCGCCGTGAGGCGCTGTTGGTTCGAGTGGAGGCGAAAGGCCTGCACCAACGCCGCAGGGTTGTTGAAGCTGAGGGCAGCCCAGGGCTTCGGCGTAGTCGCGTGACGTCCGGTTCGTGATCATCCGAGGCCGAGAAGTGCGAGCGGGCGGCGAGGGTTGCGGGCATTGCGGCGGAGACCGGCCGCGATGTTCTTCACTCCGGCCGTGCGGAGGGCTCCGATGGCGAGGTTGCGCCAGGTGGCCATCGGGCGGGGCGCGTTGCCGGTCCGCAGCTTCTGGTTGCAGTACCGCGAGTGCGGTGGCGGGAGCTTGTGGCGCGCGTGACCGGCAGGACGCGCCAGCCGCAGCGGGACCAAGAGCAGGGCCAGGGCCAGGAGCTCGCGCTCACCCTCGCTGCTTTGCTCCTGTGCTCGTTGGGGAAGTGTCCACGGGCTTGACCGCCGGCCGGATCCGCGCGTTCACCGACTCGGTCGCATTCGTCGTGCAGACGACGCGTCGGATCTCGGTGTCGAAGCGCGGCTGCACATTCTCACCGAGATCAGGAGGGCGAGATCACCGACCACCTCGGCTGTGACAAGCACGATCCGGCCGGCAAGGACGGTGGAAACCCCTGATCCGGCTGGAAGGTGAGTCACCGAGATCGTTTGGCGGCGTTTGCCCGATACTGTTCCAGTACGCCAATGGACAGTGCCGATGCGGCCATCAGCCCGAACACGATCGAGCTCGAACCACCGCTGTGCTCTCGCTCCCAGACACGGAATCCGACCAGCAGGACAACGACTCCGAACAGCACGACCTGCATCCACCTGATGGCCACGGCCCGCTGGCCGTGGCCATCAGCGTTGCTGTCTCTTATGCGCACCGGGGCTCCTCTGTTTCCTCAGTGCGCCGACTGTACTGGTGCAGGAAGTCATCGAAACGACCCAACCCGGTGGACCTTCCGGTCACAGCACTAGCGGGGAGGGGGACCATGGTGGGGATATGGGACTGCAGCACCGGAGCGCCGGGCCGCGGTGGCGTGCTCACACGTCCCGGCGACAGAACCCGTCGAAGAGGTAGACGCGACGCGAGGGCCAGAAACCCGTCAGCGTGACGAAGAAGGTCGTCATCACACCAGTGAACCCGTTGGCATCCCGAGACGGCAATGCAAAGCGTGTTCGGCCGGCCCTGGAGGACGGCGGGGCCGACCGGCGGGGCCGACCGGCGAAGGCCGACGGGGCTGGCCGTCGTCGGCCCCTGTCCGGACATGTCCCTCGCATCACGACCGCGCCCCGCTCTCCCGGTCGGGGCGCGCGAAGGCCGTCGTCACACCGCTCGCGTCGCGTAGGCCCGTACGTCCGCGTCCGAGTCCGAGTCCGTCGTCGCCGTGGCCAGGGCCGCGCGGGTGTCCTCGGTGGCGCGGTGACGGGTCAGCGCGAGTACGGCCGCCTTGCGTACGTCGGCGTTCGGGTCGGCGAGAGCCTTGGCGAGGGCGGGGACGGCCGTGCCGGGGTCCGCGGCCGACAGGGCCGTGGCGGAACCGGCCCGGACCTGCCAGGCCGCGTCGGACAGGGCCGCCACCGCCAGGGCGTCCAGCGGTGGCGGGCAGCCGGTGGCGGCCAGTGCCGCGTAGGCGGCCGCGCGCACCAGGGCGTCCGGATCGGCGATGAGCTCCGCCAGTACCGAGCGGGCCGGGACCGGCCCGGATCCCGCCGGGCTCGTGTCGCCGAGCCGCCTGGTGACAGCGGTGCCCAGCGCCCTGGCGATCGTGACGCGGACCTCGCGGGACGGGTCCCCGGCCGCACGGGCGACCTCTTCGGTGGCGTCGACCGATACGAGTGCCCTTACGGCCTCGATGCGGACGGCGGTGCTGGAGTCGGACAGGGACCCCCGGAACAGTTCGGCGTCGCCGAGGCGGAGGGCGCGCAGGACGTCGAGTGCCGCGGCGCGTACGACGGGGTCGTCGGCGGAGAGGGCGACGGCGAGCCCCTCGCGCAGGGCGTTGTCGGCGGGCAGCGTCTCGACGAGTTCGCGCAGTGAGCCCGCCGCGGCCTCCCGTACGCCCGCGTCGGCGTCGACGAGCGCGGCGGCGAGGGCCGGTCCGGTGCCGGGCGGCACGGTCTCCGTCAGCACGGTGACGGCGGTCCTGCGGACGACGGGGTCTGAGTCGGTCAAGTAGGGCGCGATGGCGGCGAGTTCGGGTTCCTCCTCCGCGAGCGAGAGGAGCTGGAGCAGGCGAGGCGTGGCAGGTGACCCGGTGGCGGCACCGTGGGGGAGGGCCGTGCCCGCCGGGGTGATCCCGGGCCCCATCGCCACCGGAGCCGCTTCCCGTGTCCCGGCCGTCGCCACCTGCTCGGGGTGGACCTCACCGAGGTGACGGGAAGGACCGCCGACCGGAAGGAAACCGTCGACCGGTACCGCGTAAGGAGGTCGCTGCCGGGCGGGACCTGGAGGCGATCGGCGACCGGGGCCGGTGCCGGTGCGGGACCCACCGTACGGACCTCGTTGGTGACCCGGCCGTGCTCATGGAGGGTTTCGGCGAGGCCCATCAGGCGGTCGAGGCCGTGCCGATACTTCCGGGCGACGACTACCGTGCCGACGCCCGGCTGGCGTTCGACGAGGCCTTCGGCGCGCAGCAGGTCGAGGGCCTCGCGGACGGTGTTGCGGGAGGCGCGGTAGTCGCCGGCGAGGTTCGACTCGTGAGGCAACGTGTCCGTGGGGAAGCCGCCGGTGAGGAGCTGGTGGCGGAGCAGGTCGGCGAGCTGCCGGGCCCGGTCGGCGCGCAGCCGGCGCCGCGCGCGGTGGGCGGCGACGGTGGTCGCGCCCTGGCCGGCGTGGTCTCGGATGCGGTCGGTGGGAGGCACGGATCGAACCCTACCGATCCGCTGGGGAATGTCGTGTTGCCGGAATGTTGCGCCACTTGAGGAGAGCCCGGACACGTGGCTGACCTGGGGCTATCGGCATGCTGGGGTCACATGTGCCAGTGACCGGGGCCGTGGGGAAGCCCCCGTGCGCCGAGTGCGCCCACCCAGGAGAGTGATGGGGGTGCGCGACGTCAGGGGTTGGTCCAGGCCGCCGGCGTCTCGGTCAGCGCGCAGACTTCGGCGGGCAGTTGGGCCGATGCGACGTCGGCGAGCGAGACGCCTTCGAGGATCTCGCGCACGTTGGACCGCAGGGCGATCCACAGGGGGAGCAGCGACTGGGCGGGACCGGTGTAGGAGAGGTCCGGGGGGCGGACCCCGCGCACCGAGACGAGGGGGCCGTCCACGGCGCGTATGACATCCGCGATGGTGATGGCCCCGGCGGCTCTGGCCAGGCGGTAGCCGCCGTTGCCGCCGCGCTGACTGAGCACGAGACCACCGCGGCGCATGTCGTTCAGGATGCCTTCGAGGAATTTGTGCGGAATGTCCTGCGCCTCGGCGATCGCCTCGGCCTTCAACGGCCCCTCGTCCCGTGACGCGGCGAGTTGCAGCGCGGCCCGTACCGCGTAGTCCGCCCTGGCTGAAATCCGCATGTGCGCAGTATCCCGTACGACTCGGTTCGGTTTCACGCTCTCTCGTTCAGACGGGCAGGACGAAGGGAGGGTGCGCTCCGTTGAGGAAATAGTCCCCGACGTCACGGAGACGGTGACCGACCGGCTCGTACAGCGTGTGGGTGCGCGCGTTGCGCCAGAAGCGGTCGAATCCCAGCCGCGTGGACGCCGAGCGGGCGCCGATGACGTCGAGGGCGCGCGTGGTGGACTCCTGCGCGGCCCTGGAGGCGGCGGCTTCGGCCATGGCCACGAGCACGGAGATCTCCGCGTACTCGTCGTAGTTCAGGTCTTCGCCGCGTGCCAGTCCGACGGCTACGGCTTGCACCGCCTGCTCGGCGAGTGCCGCGGCGGAGCGGGTGAGTACGGTCAGTTCTCCGTGCAGGGTCAGCGTCCGCGGGTCCGGGGCGGAGCCGGCCGGCCAGGCGGGATGCCGGAGCCGGTGACCCGCCCTGCTGTACTCGCGTACTTCGGTGAGCACTCCCTCGGCGATGCCGAGAAGAAGCTGGACGGAGAGAAGGTGTCCGACCGGCGAGGTGAAGGCAGTCGGCGGCGACAGGACGTCCTCGTCCGCGGACAGGGATCCGAGTACGTTGGCGGCCGCGACCGGCACGGCGTGGAAGTCCACACTGCCGCCGGCCGCGAGCCGCTGCCCGAAGGCGTCCGAGTCGCCCTCGATCCGTACCCCGGGATGGGCGGGATCGACGACGACGGCGAAGGGCTCGCCGGTGTCGGTCCGCTCGCCTCGTACGGCCAGGCGGTCGGCGACCAGGACCCCCGTGGCGTAGCTCTGCCGGCCGTCCAGGACGAAGCCTCCGCCCTTCCTTGCCAGTCTGAGCGAGGGTTCCTGACGGGCGAAGCCGCCGCCCCAGAGATGAGGCTTCCTCGTGGAGCGCTGCACGGCTTCGGTGGCGCGGGCGGAGTCGGCGAAGGTCAGCGCGCTCCACGACAAGAAGTAGTGACAGCCCAGCAGTTGACCGATCGCGCCGTCGGCGGCGGAGATCTCCCGGACCACGGCGTAGGCCGTCGTCCAGTCCGTGCCACCTCCCCCGGCATCGGCCGGCACCAGCAGCGTCAGCAGTCCCGCCTCGCGCAGCCGGGACACCTCGTCGAAGGGGGTCTTGCCCGCCTGCTCCCTGGTCACCGCGTCCGTGGCCAGGTCATCGGCCGTCTCGCGTGCCGCGCGCAGCCAGTGCGCGTGGTCGGGTCCGCTGCGGTCGGGTGCGGTGCGGTCGGATACGGGGTCGGCTCCGGACAGTACGGTGGCAACGGCCATGGTGATGATTCCTCACATTCGGCGGCCAGGCGCCGTGTCGGGAGTCTTCTGCCGGTCGGGCACGCACGCGTGGCCCATGCGCCGGACGGTGACGATGCGGTGCCCGCTGGGCCCCGCCCGGCCTGGGGCGGCGGCAGCGCGGGATCACCGGGGAGCGAGAGACGGTTCGGCGGCACGCGCGACGGGTGCCGGGCGCCCTACGCGGTGCGACAGATGGCGCTGGCGACGCGACCGAAGTCGACGTGCCGGCGGCGAACCAGTCGCTGCTGCGTGGGGGGCATGTACATCATCCTGCGCATCCGTTGGACGTGCGGTCAATGGTTTCCTAGTAAATCGATAGGAAATAAGCGGGAGCGGTCCCACGGGTGGTGGAACGGCCCGATGGGTACCGGCCAGGGCCGGTCGTCCGGCATGCGGGCCGTAGTTGACGGGAAGTCGGCGGCTGGCGGATCACGCCGGGCGGGAAGCTGCGCCTGCCGGTGATCGGCGACCTGAAGGTGAAGTGGTCTCGGACGCTGCCGTGAGGTCGCCAACCGCCACGCCGAGCGAGCGACGCTCGTCATCGTGCTGCGCGGCTGACAGGACAACCAGGCGCACCGTTGAGGGCCCGCCGCGCCATGTCCTCCTGGACGCGTCCCACGACGCCTGGCTGCTGGTGGTCGGTGCCCGGAGCGATCCCGGACGCTTCGGCTTCGACTCGGCCGTGTCGTTCACGGAGTCCTGCGCCACGCCGCCTGCCCGGTCGCCGTGATTCCCGAGCCGGCGTGAGTCGGGACGGCGCGGCTGCATGACCGCTCCGGGCCCAGTCCGCTGAGCCGGCCGGGGGTGGGCCGGTCGGCGGGGGCGGCAGGGCCGACCGGCCCCGGGGCGGCCCGTGCAGCCCATGAACACCTTCCCCGCATCGGCGGACGATCGAGATACCGAAGTATGGAGGAGGCCCGGGATGACGGACGACCTGCGGACGGCCGCGTGGTCGGCCTCGCCGACTACGACACCGGTGGGGAGGACGGCGGCGCGACCGGGGAAGGCGGGGCCGCGAAAAGCGGCACCGCAGGGGCCGATGGCGCGGAGGGAGCAACCGGGTGGGGGGAGGGGCGCCGAGATCTCCATCGCCGTCGCCGACGGACTTCGCCACCGAGGCGTCGGCACCCTCCTCGTCGAGCATCTCGGCTCGGCCGCCCGGTCCGAGGGGATCGCCACCTTCACCGCCGACGCCCTCAGCGAGAACGGTACGGCCACGGAGGTGCTGGCCGATCACGCGGCCCGCCTCGCGCCGCTCATCGACCGGGACGTCCACGAACTGATCACCGCGCCGAGGTGCGCCCCGCTGCTGGGCACGAACGGCCGAGCACCGTACGGCGTGACCGAGGACCGGCTGCGCAGGCGGTGAGAGGCCGACCGTGAAATGTGCAACGCGGACCGTGAAAGGAGGCGGACCGTCATGGCCGAGACCGTGCTGGTCGCCTATGGAACGACGAACGGATCGACGGCGGAGATCGCCGAAACGGTCGCGGAAACCCTGCGGAAGGGCGGTTTGACCGCCCGGGCCCTTCCGGCCCGGTCGGTCACCAGCGTGGGGCCCTACGACGCCGTCGTGGTGGGCGGCGGACTCTACGCAGGACGCTGGCACAAGGACGCGCGGGGGTTCGTCCGCCGGCACCGCGCGGAGCTCGCGCACCGTCCGGTGTGGCTCTTCAGCAGCGGACCGCTCGACAGCTCCGCCGCCGACCGGGACATCCCGCCGGTGCGGGGCGTCCAGCGGACCATGTACAAGCTGGATGTCCAGGGCCACACCACCTTCGGCGGGTGCCTGAAGGAGGGCGCCAAGGGGCGCATCGCCAAGATGATCATCAGCTCCGGGAAGGGCGGAGACTTCAGGGACTTCGGCGTCATCGAGGAGTGGGCGAAGGACATCGCGGTCTGCCTGACCCGCGTGTAGTCACGCTCCCGCCTCAACCGGTCCTGTGCCCCCACTTCGGTTCCACCAGAAGCCAT
Source organism: Streptomyces sp. NPDC096324 (assembly GCF_044763015.1). Classification (NCBI taxonomy): domain Bacteria; kingdom Bacillati; phylum Actinomycetota; class Actinomycetes; order Kitasatosporales; family Streptomycetaceae; genus Streptomyces; species Streptomyces sp. NPDC096324. Next base: position 574,118 of record NZ_JBIWFK010000006.1, read on the forward strand.
TCCCGGCCCCACGCGTCGTAACGGCGGCGGTCGAGCCGACGGCGGGCGACCGTGCCGGCACCGAACGTCAGGCAGCCGACGGCGGTCGCGGCGGCGGCACCCGCGACGCCCGACTCGATCGCCGCCTTCGTGGGCGGCGGGGGTGCGGGCGTGAGACGGCCGTGCCCGTCCTGCCAGATCCTCGCCTTCGACCCCGCCCTGCTTCCGGTGGGTACGGCGGCCGACCCGGTACGGGACGACCCGTCGGTCGCCGTCCAGCGCACCGCCGTCATGAGTCGGCCGGAGCTCGCGCCCGGCCCGGAGGCGGTCGCCGGGACGTCGTGCAGTATCACTGCGCCGACCGAGTGACGTTGGGTGCGTTGCCGCGCGAACGCGTCGTCCGCGGCCTGGGCGGTCACCAGCCCGGCGACCGTTCCGCCCAGGGCGAAGACCGTCCAGACGACCAGGACCATCCAGGCCTCGATGACGTCGTCGCGCCGCCGCAGCGGGTTGTCGCACCACCGCCACAGCCGCTTCTTCGCGTTCGTGCCGCGGGGCATCTCCCGGCACCTCCTCGGTCGTCTCCGGCACTTCCGACGGTGACAGCCGGGGCCGTCATGGGGCAGGGGCCGGACAGGTGTCGTCGCGGGGCCGCCCGGGACCGGGCCCAGGGCCGGGCGGCGGGCATCGAGGGCCGGACGGCCCAAGCCGAAAGCCTTGACGGACCGCCAGTTCGCCTGCGGCGGAGCCTGCGGCGGAGGCCGTACGACCCTACGGAACCGAACTGCCTCTCACTTGCTGTCGCTCGTCCGCGCCGACGCGAGTGTCGCGCGTCCGGCCTCCAGGCGCGCGACGGGAACGCGGAACGGTGAACACGACACGTAGTCCAGCCCGGCCGTGTGGAAGAAGTGCACGGACTCGGGGTCCCCGCCGTGCTCGCCGCAGACGCCGATCTTCAGCTCGGGGCGTGCGGCGCGGCCCTCGTCCACCGCGATACGGACCAGCCTGCCCACGCCGTCACGGTCGAGGGTCTCGAACGGCGAGGTGGCGAAGATGCCCTTGTCGAGGTAGGCGGAGAAGAACGCCGCCTCGACGTCGTCGCGTGAGAAGCCCCAGGTCGTCTGGGTGAGGTCGTTGGTGCCGAAGGAGAAGAACTCCGCCTCCTCGGCGATGCGGCCGGCCGTGAGCGCGGCACGCGGGAGCTCGATCATGGTGCCGACCGGGAGCCGTACGGGGATGCCGGACTCCTCGGAGACCTCGGCCAGTACGCGTTCCACTTCGGCGCGCTCGATGCGCAGTTCCTCGACGGCGCCCACCAGCGGCACCATGATCTCCGCCCTGGGCCGCCCTCCGGCCCGTGTGCGCTCCACGACCGCCTCGGCGATCGCGCGGACCTGCATGGCGACCAGCCCCGGGACGACCAGTCCCAGCCGCACCCCGCGCAGCCCGAGCATCGGGTTCTCCTCGTGCATACGGTTCACCGCGTCGAGCAGATCGGTGTCGTACGGGTCCGGCCGCTCGCCCCGGGCGTCGGCGGCGGCGATCCGCACCGCGAGTCCGGTCCGGTCGGGCAGGAACTCGTGCAGAGGCGGGTCGATGAGCCGGATGGTGACCGGCAGAGCGTCCATCGCCTCCAGGATGCCGGTGAAGTCCTGCCGCTGGAGGGGCAACAGCGCGGCCAGCGCCCTCTCGCGCTCGCGCTCTTCGCGGGCCAGGATCATCGCCTCGACCAGTTTGCGGCGCTCGCCGAGGAACATGTGCTCGGTGCGGCACAGGCCGATGCCCTGGGCGCCGAACCGCCGGGCGCGGGCCGCGTCCTCGGGGGTGTCGGCGTTCGCCCGGACCTCCAGGCGCCGCAGGCCGTCCGCCCGCTCCATGGCGCCTGCGACGGCCCCGACCAGTCCGTCGGACCGCTCGCCCGTCTCGAAGTACCGCATCACCGCGGAGTCGACCAGCGGGGCGGCACCCAGGTACACGGCACCTTCCGAACCGTCGACGGAGACGACCGTGCCCTCCTCGACGACGGTGTCCCGCACCGTGAACCGGCGCGCCGTGGTGTCCACGGTGATCTCCTCGGCCCCGCACACGCACACCGTGCCCATGCCGCGGGCGACGACGGCCGCGTGACTGGTCTTGCCGCCCCGGCTGGTCAGCACCGCCTGCGCGGCGATCATGCCGGGCAGATCGTCCGGGGTCGTCTCCTGGCGGACCAGGACGACCTTCTCGCCGGCCGCGGACCGTCGTACCGCCTCCGCGGAGTCGAACACGGCGGCGCCCACGGCCGCGCCCGGGGAGGCCGGCAGACCGTGCGCGAGGGCCTCGCCGACGGCCGAGGTGTCGAACCGGGGGAACATCAGCCGGGCGAGGCCTTCCCCGCTGACCCTGGCCAGTCCCTCGTCCGGGGTGATCAGGCCCTCCTCGGCGAGTTCCGTGGCGATGGCGAACGCGGCCTCCGCGGTGCGCTTGCCGACCCGGGTCTGCAGCATCCACAGCCGGCCGCGCTCGATCGTGAACTCGATGTCGCACAGATCCCGGTAGTGCGCCTCCAACGTGCGCATGTAGGAGCGGAGTTGTCCGTACGACGGCGGATCCAGCTCCGCGAGAGCCGTCAGCGGGACGGTGTTGCGGATGCCCGCCACGACGTCCTCGCCCTGAGCGTTCGCGAGGTAGTCGCCGTACAGGCCGGCCCGTCCCGTGGCGGGGTCCCGGGTGAAGGCGACGCCGCTGCCGGAGTCGGGACCGAGATTGCCGAAGACCATGGTCTGCACGGTGACCGCCGTGCCCAGGTCGTCGGGGATGTGCTCGCGGCGTCGGTAGATCCGGGCGCGCTCGCCGTTCCAGGACGCGAACACGGCGAGCACCGCCTGGCGGAGCTGTTCGGCGGGTGACTGCGGGAAGTACCCACCGGTCTCCTGGCGTACGAGACTCAGGTACGACTCGACGAGTCCGGCCAGGTCCACCGCCGTCAGGTCGAGGTCGCTCGCCGCGCCCCGGGTCCGCTTCAGGTCGTCCAGGACGCCTTCGAAGAGAGCGCTGTCGACGCCCATGACCGTGCCGCCGAACATCTGCACGAGGCGGCGATAGGAGTCCCAGGCGAAGCGCTCGTTGCCGGAGACCTTCGCCAGACCGAGGACGGACTCGTCGTTGAGTCCGACGTCGAGGATCGTCTCCATCATGCCGGGCATGGAGAAGCGCGCCCCGGAGCGCACCGACAGCAACAGCGGATCGTCCGGCTGCCCCAGCCGTCGTCCCGCCTCCTCCTCCAGGACCGTGAGCCGGTCGGAGATCTCCCGCATCAGACCGTCCGGCTCGCTGCCCGTGGCGAGGAAGGCCCGGCAGGCGTCCGTGGTCACGGTGAAGCCCGGCGGGACGGGCAGCCCCAGCCGGGTCATCTCGGCGAGGTTGGCTCCCTTGCCGCCCAGCAGGTCGGCCCGGTCGCGGCCGCCTTCCGCGAAGTCGTACACGTAGCGGACCATGTCGCCGGTCTCCTCTGTCGGATTTCGGGCTGGAGCATGTGTCCAGCCTCCGACCGGTTCGGACGGAGAGGCAGGTGCTGTCGAGCCCCTTCACAGGGCCGGTCGGCCCCCTTGGCGAGCGAGCTACTACCACCGTGGCACAGGACCGGCGCGGGCGGATGTCGGGCGATGCGGACGTGGAGGAACGCGGGTCCAGATCATGTCCCCGCGACGCGACACCGTCTCGTCGTCCGGGGTGGGAGAAACAGCCGGTCGGCTCGCGTTGCCGATGGGCCGATGGTCGCCACGGCCGGCGGAGGCGTTCCCGTCACCGGGGACCCCGACACCGGCCGCCGGTCGTGAGAACGTCTCGGAGGAGAGTCCGTCAGGTCCGTTCCTGCCCGCTCACAAGCTGTGACTCCGGCGAGTACGTCATGTGACTCCAGTGAGTACGTCAGAGGACGTCGAGTACGTCGGGCACCGCCCTCCGTGGGCTTGCCACGCCCTGCGGGCCGTAGCCGAGCCTGATCACCATCTGAACGTTCGCCATGGCGGAGGCGGGGTCGCGGACGGCCCACCGGATGTCCGGCCACTCCGTCGGCTGGGAGGTGAGGGAGGCGACCAGTCCGTCCGCGGTGGCCTGGAGCAGAACCCGCTCCAGTGCCTGACCGGCACACAGCCAGTCCCGGGGCCTGTCACCGGCCGTCCCGAGCAGGACGATGTTCGGGTTCTTCTCGAAGACCGCCCAGCCGCGCCCGGGCACCGGACGGCCGAGGGCGAAGTCCCGTACGGGGACCGATGTACCGCGCTGCAGCGGACCGAACGCCCCGCCGGGGACACCGTCCGCCGTCCCGGCGGCGGCCGACGGCTCCGGACGCGTCCAACGAAGTGTTTCCTCATGGACTTCCGGGGCGAGTGCTTCCGTGGCCTCGGCGTCCTGGACCAACTCGAGGATCGACCGCACATGCCAGGGATCGGGGAAGAACAGTTCCGCGCCTTCGAGAAGGGCCGCCTCGGACAGCCGTTCTCTCGTGGCCACGGGGACTTCCTCGTCGCGGAAGGGGAAGCGGCTGGAGTGACGGCGCTGGATCGCGGGGGCCAGCCGGGCGAGTGCGCCGTCGGGTGGTCCCGTGCCGAACAGACGCACTTCGGCGAGCAGCCTCTCGTCGGCGGGGTCGGGCAGCATCCGGACGTCCGGAGCCCACCCGCGCGCCGCGGCGGCCACGCGCAGGTTGAGCAACGCGGCACCGCACCCCATGTGCAGGCCTCGGTTCTCCGGATCGGTGTGCGGGAGCGCGCGCTCCAGGTCGGCGTACAGCCGAAGGACGCCCGTGTCCCGCAGGAATCGGAACGCCCAGGGCTGCGCGTTGTGCAGCGAGGGCGCGGTGGTGGCCTCCGCTACGAGTGCCTTGACGGTGTTCGCATCAAGAGGTTCTGCGTTCACGGTGCTTTCCTTCCGCGCGACTCCTCGTTCCGCCCCCTCGACCTCTGCGGGCGTGGACACGGCCCGCGCGTTCCCGCGGTGGCGGTAGGGCGGAGAAGTTCCGTCCGCTGATTCCATGGAAGGCTTCCGCGGCGTCGATCCGGCAGGGGCCATTGGTCCCCGAAGAGTGCCCGGCCGACCCTCATGCGGCCATCGGCCATGCCCTCTCTTGCTCGACGGTTCTCCGTGAGAGTCTGTGAGACCTCCTGCTCTACGGGTCTCCGTGAAACGAGTTCGCCCACGAGCGCGGCCACCCGCGCCACCTCGATGAGGAAGCCGTCGTGGCCGTGAGCGGATTCGATCCGCCGGAGATCGTCCGCGGTGGAGATACCGGCCGACAGCACCGCCTGCTGCGCCGGTCGGCTCCCCACTCCGCGGTCGCCCGATGACCGGTACCGGGTCGCGGGGGGTGCAGACGTGAGTCACATAGGGAGCGACAGCGAACGCCGCACCACGGTCGGCACCACAGGGGATCGGTTGTCCGGCATTCCATCATGATCCATGCGGCAGTGCACTCCCCTAGCGTTCCGGCACCAGGACGACCTTTCCGAGGTTGCGGCGGGACTCGATGATCTCGTGGGCACGCGCTGCTTCCGCGAGGGGGATCTCGGCGAATACGTGGGTGCGCAGCGTGCCGTCGCGGTGGAGTTCCCACAGTTCGTCGCGCCGGCGCGCGTACAGTGCGGGCTCGCCCCGGGCGAGGGCCGCCATCTGGAAGCCGATGACCGACGCACTCCGGACCAGTAGCTCGTACGCGTCGATCGTGCCGCCGCCTGAACTGAAGGCGACCAGGCGGCCGCCGGGGGTCAGTGCGCGGACCGCCGGGCCGAGCAGTTCCCCGCCGACCCCGTCGAGCACGATGTCGACCGGATCGCCCCAGGACGCGTCCCCGTAGAGCACGACCTCGTCGGCGCCGAGGGCGCGAACGAACTCCGCCTTGTCCGCGCTGCTGACGGCGGCGACCACGCGAGAGGCCGATCCCGCCTTGGCGCACTGCAAGGCAAGGGTGCCGACCGCGCTGGCCGCCGCGGTGACCAGGACGCTGTCACCAGAGGCGGGGCGACCGGCCTCGTAGGCGCCGCGCGCCACCAGGCCGCTGCGGACCAGGGCCACGGCATCCACGGCCGTCGCCCACGCGGGTAAGCGCGAGGCCATCGTGTGGTGGATGAGAGCCAGTTCGGCATAGGCGTGGGAGAAGCAGAGACCGGTGACGCGGTCGCCCTCGGAGAAGTCGGTGACGCCCTCACCGACCGCGACGACGGTGCCTGCCACCTCGCCGCCGAGCGGACCGGGCTCGGCGCCCTCGCGCACCTTTCGCACGCCGGGCAACGTGACTCCGATCGCCTCGCCGAGGACGAGCAGCTCACCCGTGCCGGGCTCTGGAACGGGCGCCTCCTCGATGAAGAGAACCTCTGGGCCGCCGTTGATTTCATAGCGGACACGACGCATGGACACCTCCAGGAGTGACGCGGGACGCGGAATCGTTGGAATCTCCAACGGATGGTCAGCCTAGAGTCCTGTCGTTGGGAAGTCCAACGAATTGTGGATAGTGTGCCTCCATGACTCGCACTGAACACTCGGGAGCCCTCGCGCACATCCAGTCCCTGCCGAGCTGGCTGGTCGGCCGGGTGGCGGCGCGCGGCCGGAGCCTGGTCGCCGAGGCGATCGCCGCGGAAGGGCTGAAGCTGCCGCATCACGCCGTGCTCGCGGCCGTGTCCGAGTACGGGCCCGTCGCCCAGGCGGATCTGGTGCGCCGCCTGGGCTTCGACGCGAAGGACGTGGTCCTCCTGCTGAACCACCTGGAGGAAGTCGGGTTGGCTCGGCGCGAACCCGATCCGAGGGACCGCCGCAAGAACGCGGTGACGGTGACGTCGGCGGGCATGGGGACCCTGGAGCGGTGCGCGGAGCTGGCGGAGCGAGCCAACGCCGAACTGCTGGAGCCGCTCAGCGCTGCGGAGCGCCGACAGTTGATGGAACTTCTGACGCGGGTGCACGAGGCATAGGTCCCACTTGGCGTTTGACGCTCCTCTGCCAAATCCGTGGTGCAGACTGCTTGTTGAGGCGGAGACGAGGGCGGGAGGTCGATCGTGGGGCAGGACCTGACGGTCAACCTCGTGGCCTCGCTGCTGGCGTTCGCCGCCGGCTGGCTGGGCCGTGCCCTCGTGCACTACTACCGGACGAAGGTCCCGGCCGCGCGTGTGTGGCGGCTGGACCGCGGCCGACGCGTGATGGTGGTCGTGGGGGAGTCCAGTCGGGCGTCGTCCGCGTATCCGAAGCTCCATGAGGCCGATGCCCTCGCCGCCATGAATCTGCGGCAGTTCCTCTCCCAGGATCTGCGGCTGCACGAGGCCGTGACGGTCAGGGCCAGGGCGTTCGCCATGGCATCGGACGCGGAGGAGAACCTGGTCGTGATCGGCGGGCCGGCGCACAACGGCGTCTGGCAGTTGATGGCCGACCGGCTCAACGCCCCCTACTCCTTCCGGCAGTTCTCCGACGACTACCGCATCGTGGGTACGGAAGACGGCGAGGAGTACGGGGAGTCGGAGAGCGGCGCGACGACACGCGTGGACCACGCGATCGTCCTGCTGGCACGCAACCCCTTCGCGGCCGGAAGCCGCCTCGTCATGATCGCGGGCTGCGACACCCTGGCGACGTCGGGGGCGACCCAGCTCTTCGCCCGCGCCGAGATCCGCAAGCTGGCGAAGGCGTACGACACGAGGTCACCTCTGGCGCTCGTCGTGCGCGTCGAGAGCGTCGGCGGATATGTGCGCCCTCCCGAGGTGGTGGCCGCCACCAACTTCTCCCAGTCTTCGGCTGCTCGTTCCGACCCCGCCCCGCGATCCTGACACGCACATGGCCCCCGTCCCCGACCGAACGGCCCGCAGGCACCCGCTCCACTGCCAGGTCATCCGGTCGGCGTCCCAGGGGCGCCGGCCGATCCCCGACGAGGTACCGCGGGCGTTGACCGCCGGCCCGCCCGTCCCGGACGGGCGAGTCTCAGTGCCGAGAATTTCCCGCCGCCGCGGCCGTGCCCGGCCACCGCGGCGATCGCGCCGAGCCCGCACACGGCGCACAGCAGCCAGACCGCCGTGTATCCGCCCTCGTACGGCGTGGTCCCGTCCGGCCTCGTGTGTGATGCCAGCAGAGAGGCGACGGCGCCGCCCGAGACCGCTCCTCCGACGGTCTTCACGTTGTTGTAGAGAGCCGAGGCGACGCCGGTGTGCTCCGGGTCCGTTGCCTCCACGATGACGGTGGGCATGGCACCCAGCGCCGCCCCGATACCGGCGCCGCAGACCGCCACGGCGGCCGCCATCTCTCCGACGTTGTCGTGCAGACAGCCCAAGGCGAGGAAGCCGGCCGCCATGAGACCGAAGGCGGTCATGAGAGTGCCCCGGTAGCCCAGGTGCCGGGTGATCAGGGCGGTGCAGCCGGAGGTGATCAGCGCCGCGACGGCCCCGGGCAGACTGACCAGCGAGATGTCCAGCGCGGTGAGCCCGAAACCGTAGCCGTCCGTCGCGGGATCGGCTGCCAGGAAGGTCGCGTTGGGCGACTGGCTGCCGAAGTACATGACGCCGAAGAGGAACGAGACCAGATAGAGCCGGGCCACACCACGGCCCTTCATGGCCCTGAGGTCCACCAGCGGCGCCGCGCACCGCAGTTCTGTACGCACCCACGCGCAGATCAGGACGGCGAAGAGGACGAGCGGGAGGAGAACTCCCGCCGACAGCCAGCCGTCGTGGTCCACACGGGAGACACCGCCGAGCAGAGAGAGCAGCGAGAGGCCGAGCAGAGCGGCGCCCGGCCAGTCGGGCCGGCCGACGGCCCTCGGCACGCTCTCCGGGATGAAGAGGAAGCTCACCGGCACACACAGCAGCGCGAAGAACGCCGGGACGAGCAGGACGAGTTGGATGCTGTGCACGGCCTTCGCCGCCGCGCCCATGACCACGGCGCCCAGTAGGCTGCCCAGCGTCAGCGCGCCCACCAGCCTCGCGATGGCCCGCCGCGCCTGCTCGACCGGGAGTCGGTCGCGGACCAGAGCGATCTCGAGCGGGAGGAGCGCCACGAGCGCGCCCTGGAAGACCCGCCCGAGCAGGAGGACCGGGAAGTCGGGGGCGAGCGCGACCAGCAGGGTGCCGGCGGCCACCGCGGCGACGGCGACACGCAGCATCCGGCGGTGCCCGTACAGGTCGCCGAGGCGGCCGAAGACCGGCACCATCACTGCCCCGGCGAGAAGCTGGACCGACACGATCCAGTTCAGCGTTGAGTCACCGATCCCGTGGTGTTCGCCCAGTTCGGGCAGGAGCGGGGTGATCCCCGTCTGGAGGAACCCGCTCATCAGCTCGAAAAGGACGAGCAGTCCCACGACGGCGGTGACGGAGGCGGGTGCGCCCGGGTCCTGTCCGAGGCGGGCTTCCTCCGGCGAGGGAGAGGTCTGTGTCATGCGGACAGGCCCCCTGCCGTGTGGCGGTCGAGGGCGCGCACGGCGAGTGTGGCGAGGAGCAGTGCCTGGTCAGGCAGAACCCGGTCGTCGTACACCGCCTGCGGGGAGTGGTTGACGGGCGCGGTCGAGGGGTCGCGGTCGGGCGGGCACGCGCCCACCGCGAGGAAGGCGCCGGGCACAGCGTCGAGCACGAACGAGAAGTCCTCGGACCCGGAGACCGGACGGGGTGTCTCGAACACTCGCCGCGGGCCGAAGAGGCCGAGCGCCGTCTCCAGGGCGAAGGCCGCCTGGTCCGCGGAGTTGACGGTGGCCGGGTACTGACGGGTGTAGTCGAGCCGCACGTCCACACCGTGGGCCCGCGCGATGCCCTGGAGGGTGCGCTCGACCATGGCCTGGACCTGGTCGCGGGTCTGCTCGGAGTAGGTGCGCACGGTCGCCCCGAGTTCGGCCGTGTCGGGGATCACGTTGCGGGCGGTGCCCGCGTGGAAGGTGCCCACGGTGATCACTGCCGGGTCCTGGACGTCGATCTCGCGTGCGATCCGGGTCTGCAGGGCGGTCACCATCTCGGCGGCGGCGGCCACGGGATCCCGGGTCAGGTGCGGCATCGAACCGTGTCCTCCCCGGCCGATCACGGTGACGTCGAAGGCGTCGCTGGCGGCCAGCAGGGTGCCGGGGCGGGTGGTGACGGTGCCCATGGGGACCTGGGTCGAGAAGACGTGCAGGCCGTAGGCGGCCACGACCCGTTGGCCGGCCGCGTCCAGCACTCCCTCCTCGACCATGATGCGGGCGCCGCCGTCGCCCTCCTCACCGGGCTGGAACATGAACACCACGTCCCCGGCGAGCTCCTCGCGGTGAGCGGCGAGGAGCGTCGCCGCGCCCACCAGGCCCGCCGTGTGCAGATCGTGGCCGCAGGCGTGCATCAGACCGGGGTTCTCGGAGGCGTACGGCAGCCCGGTGTCCTCGTGGACCGGCAGAGCGTCCATGTCGCCGCGCAGGAGTACGGCGGGACCCGGCCTGCCGCCCCGCAGGACGGCCGTGACCGAGGACAGATCCGTGCCCAGGGTGATCTCCAGGGGAAGCCCCTGCAGGGCCGCGAGGACCTTCTCCTGGGTACGCGGCAGGTGCAGGCCGATCTCGGGATCACGGTGGAGCCGACGGCGGAGGTCGGTGAGGTCGTCGAGGAGGGCGGCGGCGTCTGAGTGCTGGAACATGGCCGGTATCGTGCGAGGGCGGACACGTACCGGCCTCGGAACGACGGCATCGGGCATTCGTTCATGATCATTTGCAGATATCCGCCGCCGTACGGGAAGGAAGCGCGGACATGCTGGACGAGCTGGACTATCTCCTGATCACGGCCCTCCAGCACGCGCCCCGGGCCGACTGGCGGCGGATCGGCGCGGCACTGGACGTGGACGCGACCACGGCCGCCCGGCGCTGGGCCCGGCTGACCGAGTCCGGCCTCGCCTGGCTCGGCTGTCACCCCAGTCCCGCGCTCATCGGCGAACTGATCGTGGCGTTCATCGAGGTCGACTGCGTGTCGGGGAAACTCCACCAGGTGTGCGAGCGGATCCTGGACGACCCTCCGCTCTTCAACATCGAGCACACGACCGGGGCGCGGGACCTGCTGCTCACCGCCGTCTTCCGCTCACAGGCCCAGCTCGCCCGCTACGTGGGCTTTCGGCTGAGCGGGCTCGACGGGATCGCCGCGACGCGCACCCAACTGGCCACGGCCCTCCACACGGAGGGCAGCCGCTGGCGACTGGACCGGCTGGCCGAGGAACGCCGGGGCATGCTGCGCGCGGACCGCGACCGGCCGACGCGGGGTGCGCTCCTGAACCAGTCCGATCTGGACCTGATCCTGTTGCTCTCGCAGGACTGCCGCCAGAGCGTCGCTGGGCTGGCCGAGCGCAGCGGACTGAGCCCGACGACGGTCCGGCGGAGGCTCGACCGGCTGGACGCGGCCAGGGCCATCTCGTACCGCTGCGAGGCCGCCCGTTCCGTCTCCGGCTGGCCGGTGAGCGCCACGCTGTGGGGGATCGCCCCCGCCGCCGAGACCGCCAGGATCACTGCCCAGCTCTCGGGGATGCGGGAAACCCGCCTGTGCGCGACGCTGTCGGGCCCGCACAACCTCATGGTCACGGCGTGGCTGCGCTCCATGGGGGACGTCCACTCGTTCGAGGCGGCGCTGGCGCAGCGGTTCCCCGAACTCACCATCGCGGACCGGGCCATGACGCTCTGGCAGCTCAAGCACGCCGGTGAGGTACTGGATCCGGAGGGGCGCCGTCTGCGAACGGTGCCGTTCTCGGACACGTGGGACGACCAGGAGGCGGGCGCCGCGGAGAGAGACCTGCTGAACCGGATGCGCGGCCCCGCCCCCACTCCGGTCCGCCCGGTCCGAGGCGCCCGCTCCACCACCCGCCCGTAGGCGGTGAGTTGGTCACGAACACGGAGCGAGGCGGGTGGTGAGGCTACCCATCGATCGGCGGCCATTGCGTGAGTGCGTAACCCCTGTACGCACCTTGCGTGGTGCAGCGCTCCCCCCGTGGCGCCCGCCAGGCGTACAGCCCCTCGGAGGCCAGGACGCCGAAGACGCACGAGTGGGTGGAGCCGACAGTGAAGACCACGATGTCGTTTCTGGCGGTGATCGACCGGCGCGCGCCGGAGGGGACGTCGGCCTCGCGCAGAGCGGCTTCGACGGCCGCTGTGGCGGAGGGGGAGTTCGCCACCGCCGACGAGCCGTGCCGCATGATGCGCGTAGCGAGACGCGTCGTGTCGTCCTGCGAGGGGAGACCGTCGGACGGTGCCGGGAAGTCTTTCGGGCAGTCCACGGCCCTGTGCTCGATCGTGTACACGTATCCCTGCCATGAGAACTCGTAACAGACCAGGACCTTGGTCGACTCATCGGCGTCGAAGCTGAACTTCGGGGCGGAGCTGCCTGGTACGGACATCAGGACATCGAAGTCGCGGCGTTCGCCGCTGGTATGGGATCGGACGTCGATCAATGTGCCGCCGAAGCGGTCCGCCACGCGATCGAGGACGGGCTCACTGCTTCGGCTGAATCCCCCCGGGGGCGAGCTGAAGTTGGCTTGCAACGCGTCCTCCAGCGTCGCCGCCCGACGGCCGGCGTCAGCCCGTGCGTGGCCGGTGTTCTCGGGGTCGTGCAAGGGGCTGATCCAGTAGAGGCCGAAGACCACGCTCGCCACCACGGCCAGACAGCCCACGCCTCGACCACGCCGTCCACGACCCGTACCGGTTCTCGTCACCGGTTCAGTGTGGTGTCGGCGACGGTCACTGTCCTGAGTAGGAATACTCACGTACGTGGCATCGCCGCCGAAGCGAGGGCACACCCCAGGGGGTTTCGCGGACGCCTCACGGGGCTGCTGCCCGTGGCTTCGGGCGAATGCCGGCCGGGCTTCGCCGCTCTTCAGGCTCGGCTGCCCGGCTGGACAGGCAGCGCCGCCAGTCGGCGGTGCAAATAGCCGCCGCCCCAGGTCAGTTCGTTCAGAGGCACTGCCGGGTCCAGTCGGCTCCAGCGGCCCAGGACCGCCGTCAGGGCCACCGTGAGTTCAAGGCGGGCCAGTGCCGATCCGGGGCAGTAGTGCGGACCGAGGCCGAAGGACAGGTGGCGTGCGGCGGTACCGCGGTCCGGGTCCAGCGTGCCGGGGTCGGCGTGGCAGCGTGGGTCGTGGTTGGCCGCCGCCACGGACAGCAGGACACCGCTGCCCGCCGGAATGACCGTGTCCCCGAACCGGACGTCCTCCAGCGCCACCCTCTTGGTGCTGAAAGGGCCCGGGGTGTCCCAGCGCAACAACTCGTCCACCGCGCGCGGAATCCTCGACGGCTCGTCCCGCAAGGACTCCTGTACGTCGTGGTGGCCGAGCAGCGCCACCACGCTCATGCCGATCGCCTGAACCGTGCTGTCGAAGCCGGCCAGGAACAGCATCGCCAGGAGGGAGGCGACCTCGTCCTCGGTCGCGCCGCCCTGTTGGCGCCACGCGACCAGGACGCGGGAGACGACATCGTCCCCCGGAGAAGCCGTGCGGCGGCCCATCTCCCCCCGGACGAACACGTCGATCCGGGCCACGCTCTCCTCGACGGCCCGGGCGGAGCACCCCGCCTTGTCCGCGAGGAGCGCCACCGGCTCGTACAGAGAGGCCCGCTCCTCCTCGCGCACCTCGAAGACCTCGCACAGCGACCGGAAGGCGAACGGGCGCGCGAAGGCGTCCATCAGTTCGACCGGTCCCTGCCCCCGCGCCGCGTCCGCCGCGTCGAGGAATTCGACGGCGTTGAGCTCGATGCGTTCGCGGTGGACGGCCATGCGCGCCGGGGTGAGCGCCGGCGTCGCCAGACGGCGGATCCGCGTGTGGTCCGGCGGGTCGTAGTTCACCAGCGTCACGTCCAGGGCGCGTCGGGGTATCCCCGGGTCGGGGACATGGCCGCCGCTCAAGGAGAGCCGGGGGTCGAGGAATCCGGCCCGCACGTCCTCGGCACGCGTCACCAGCCAGGCCGGCCGTCCGGCGGGCGTCCTGATCCGGGCGACAGGACAGGTCTCCCGGATCTCCGCCAGCGTCTCCTCCGGACGGGCCAGGAACCCGGCCCCCAGCGGCTCCGGCAGCCGCTGCCCTCGTGCCGGTGCCGGTGCCGGTGCCGGTGCCGGTGCCGGTGGGGCGGACGGCGCGGCCGTGGCAGCGGGCTCGGTGTCCATACGGAGGCGTCCTCTCGCGGTCGCGGAGTGTGCGGCGGTCAGCGTAGGAACGGCCGGTTGCCCGCCGGTTGGCACCCGGTGGGATTCCGGTATGTGGCCGGTCACGACCCGCGTTGCTGCCGGAGGCACTGATGAGCTTCGGCCGCCCCGCCCCATATCTGTGAGCGACGCTCCGGTGAGCCTCGGCCACCCCGCCGTACTCGTGTGCGTGACGCGTTGATGTGCCTCGGCTCCCTCGCCGTAGTCCAGCGAGCGAGGCCTCGATATGCCACGGCCGCCACAGACCGCCCCCACACCCCCACCAGGCATTTCACCACGGCCCAACCGTCCATGAACCGGTGCCGAACCCCCTGCTCCTAGCTTCCTGCCGGTCGGCGAACCGCTGCCGTCCGTCGTCCCGAACGCCCGTCGTATGGAGGACCATCATGGCCGAGAACGTCGAGCCCAACGAGGAGACCACCGAGACCCCCGCGGAGGAGACTCCCGAGGTCGTCGCGCACGCCGCGTCGAACGTCGCCTGGTGCGGGGTGCACCAGGAGTCCGCCGTCGACGAGCCCGAAGTGGTCGCGCACGCCGCGTCGAACGTCGCCTGGTGCGGCGTCCACCAGGAGACCGCCGCCGACGAGCCCGAGGTGATCGCCCACTCCGAGGAGGGCGAGGACACCCCCTGGTGCGGCGTCCACCAGGAGCACAACGCCTGATCGGCTCACCACCGGCGCGGTCCTCCCGGTCGCGGTGGCGCCTGACGCCACCGCGACCGGGCCCGCGCCCGCCCTCCAACTCCCGCCCTCGCTCCGGAGGTTGCCGTGCCCGGTACGCAGTCCGTCGCCGTCCCCGCCGCCGGGGCCCGTCTGATCCAGGCCGGCAGGGGGTGGTGGTTCCTGGGCGCCGGCGGATACGCGCTGATGCGCCCCGGCCAGGTGGAGGCCGACGGCACCCTGCGGCCTTCCGCCGAACGCCATCTCCGCGAGGCGGGACTGTACGACGTAAAGCCCTACAACGCGTACTCGCTGACCGTACTGACCAGCACGGACTGCAACCTCGGCTGCGGCTACTGCTTCCAGAACACCGCGCAGGACCCCAAGGGAGGAAGCCGGCCGCCGCGCATCCAGCACGCCCGGCTGACCCCCGAAGCCGTCGGACAGGTCCTGGACTTCACCCGTGAGCGCATGGCCGCGGCCGGCATGGACAAACTGGCGCTGCTGCTGTTCGGCGGCGAGCCACTGCTCAATCCGCGAGGCTGCCGCGATCTGCTCACCAGGGCAGCCGAGTTGGGCACCCTCACCGCTTCGATGACGTCCAACGGCACCCTGCTCACACCGCTGATCGCCAAGGAACTCAACGCGGCGGGCCTCGGCTCCGTGCAGGTCACCTTCGACGGCGACCGCGCCGACCACGACGCCATCCGGGTACGCCGTTCCGGAGGCGGCACCTTCGACGTCATCGTGTCCAACATCGCGCGCGCCATCGAGAAGACCTCCCTGCGCTGGATGCTGCGCGTCAACGTCTCCCACCTGAACCGCCACGGCGTGGACGACCTGGTCGAACGCCTCGGCGCCCACCTCGATCCCGCACGCTGCGGCATCCACTTCGCCCGCGTCGGCGACGTCGGAGTCGGCTACGCCAACAACCTGATGCACGAGAACGGCCTCGTCGACGACTTCGTCCGCTGGCACGCCCGCGCGCTGGAACTCGGCTTCACGGTGGCCCGCCCGCGCGCCCATGTCCCCTGCCAGGCCTGCTCCTTCGCCGACGGCCGCTACGGCGCGGTCGTCAACGCCGACGGAGTGCTCGCCAGTTGCTGGGAGACCGCGGGCAAGCCCGGCATGGAGGTCGGCACCATCGCCGACGGCTACCTCGACGCCGAGCAGACCGAAGGCCGCTGGGTGAGCTGCCACGACCACTACCAGTACGACGAGGAGGCGGCCGTCCGCGCCGTCTTCCAGGACCGGGTCGACGCCGGAGTGCTGGACAGCCTCCACGCCGTCGGGCGGCTGGGATGAAGGGCGCCGGCATCCTACGGACCAACGCCGACTTCCGCCGCTACTGGCTCAGTACGACGCTGTCCACCCTCGGCTCACAACTGTCTTTGCTCGCCTTCCCGTTGCTCGTCCTCTCCATCGGCGGCAGCGCGGCACAAGCCGGTACGGTCGCGACCTTCTCCCTGGTGACCCGGACCCTGCTGCGCCTGCCCGCGGGCCAGCTCGCCGACCGGCTCGACCGACGGAAGATCATGGTCGGGACCGACCTGCTCCGGCTCGTGGCGCTGGCCAGCATTCCCCTCGCGTCGGCACTGGGGGACCTCGGGCAGGCAAACCTCCTCGGCGTCGCCGTGGTCGAGGGCGCGGCCACCGCGCTCTTCGCGCCGGCCGCCACGATCGCCGTCCGCGACGTGGTCCCGGAGAAGGACCTCACCGACGCGCTGAGCCGCAGCCAGGCCGCCGTCGCGACGAGCTCGCTCCTCGGCCCGTTCCTCGGCGGCTGGCTGTACACGATGGACCCGATGCTGCCGTTCGCCGCCGACGCCGTTTCCTATGGTGTGTCCGCCGTTCTGCTGCTGCGGATCGCCACCAAACCCCCGCGCCCGGTCGCCGCCACCGAACGCGACGACCGGCTCACGGCCGGGCTCCGGTGGCTGACGCGCCAACGGACGCTCCTGGCCGCGCTGTTGTTCGCCGCGGGCATCAACGTCGTATCCGCGGCGGCCCAGACGACCATGGTCGTCTCCCTGCGGCAGAGCGGCGCCGGCGGGACGGCGATCGGAGCGGTGATGGGCTGCGCGGGCATCGGGGCCATGCTGGGCGCCGCCGCGGCCCCACGGCTGATCAAGAGGATCCCCGCCGCCCGGCTGTTCCTGCTCATCGGCATGGTCTGGGCGATCGGCCTCGCCGTCTTCTCCACGACCACGCACCCCTGGACGATCGGCCCCGTGCTGGTCGTGGTCGTCTTCTTCAGCCCGCCGGCCGGCATCGTCGTGGGCCGCGCCATGCTGGTGCTCGCACCACGGGACCTGCTCGGCAGGGTCAGTACCGCGACCGGACTGGTGATGGCCGGTCTCGCCTCCCTCGGACCGCTTCTCGCGGGCTCCTTCGTGGACTCGCTGGGGGCGAGCCACACCTGGCTGGCGCTCGCCGGCACCGCGGCCGTCGTCACGGTGGTGTCCTCGGTGCCCCTGCTGCGCGAGACGAGCCTCGACGCCGTGACGGGCGACGCGAAGCAGACCGACCCCGACGGTGTCGCGGGGGACGGGAGCAAGACGGGGCTCGACGCCGTCGCGGACGATACGAAGGCCACCGGCGGTCCCGCCGATCTCCTGGAGGTGCCCGACTTCGCGGATGCCGCGGCTCCCGCCGGTTTCCCGGACGCTCCGGCTCTCGCAGGCGTAGGCGCAGGCGCGGGCCACGCCGAGCGGCCGGCGGTCGAGGCGCACGGCGAACCGATCGCTCCAGGCGACCCCGAGCCCCAGGACCCGTCACCGGCGTCCCCCGCACAACGCCCGGACCCCGACCGCACCTGAGCCGCGCGCCCCGCCCACACGCTACCGACGTGATCCGTCCCCCTGGAGCGCCGCGATGACCCAGTCCCCGCCCCGCGACGCCAGGCCGGCGCCCGCCTCGTACACCTACCCGCCGGCTCCACGCAGCGGACCGGTAGAGATCGTCCACGGACAACCGGTGGCCGACCCCTACCGCTGGCTGGAGGATCCGCGGGACTCCGCCACCGCCGCGTGGTGCACCGCTCAGGACCTGCTCTACGCCGAGGAGGAGGCCCGCTGGCCGGCCCGTGACGCGCTGTTCGCGCGGATGACCGACCTGCTCGTCGGGGGCGGGAGCCGTCCGCCGGTGGCGCGCGGCGGGCGGGAGTTCCACACGCGCAGGGAGCACGGGCGTGAACTCGCCGCACTTGCCGTCCGCGAGGCCGACCGGACGCGGACCCTGTTCGACCCGCTGGACGCCGATCCGTCCGGCACGACGGTGCTCGACGCCTGGGAACCGTCCTGGGAAGGCCACCTCGTGGCTGTCCAGCTCTCCTCGGGCGGCACGGAACACTCGGTGCTGCGTGTGCTCGACGCGGCGACGGGCGAGACGGTCGACGGGCCCGTGGACCGGGTCCGCCGCTCTCCCGTGGCCTGGCTGCCGGGCGGCCGGGCCTTCTACTACGTACGCCGACTGCCTTCCGGGCACAAGGCCGCCGGGGCCGGACCGTGCCGCCGCGTGTATCTGCACCGGCTCGGCACACCGGCCGACGAGGACGTGGAGATCTTCGGGGCCGGACGGTCGGACACCCAGTACTACACCGTCACCACCGCCCCCGACGGCCGACTCCTGGTCGTCGGCGCCAGCGAAGGCACGTCCCCGCACACCGACCTGTGGACCGCCGACCTGACCAGGACCGGACCCGACGGGCCCGACCTGCGCCGCCTTCAGCACGCCGTCGACGGCCACACCGCCGTCCGTCTCAGGCCGGGTGCGGGACCGCTGCTGCTGAGGACCACGGTCGGTGCCCCGCGCGGCCGGATCGCCGCGGCCCCTCGCGACGTCGTCGATCCGTGTCCGTCGGATCGGCGCCCCTGGCGCACCCTGGTCGAAGAGCAACCCGGCACCGTTCTCCAGGACTTCGCGGTCCTCGACGGCCCGGCACTGGACCGCCCGCTCCTGGCAGTCGTACGAACCCGGCACGCGGTCGGCGAGTTGACGCTGCACGACGCCCGGACCGGCGCCCGAACCGGAACCGTACCCCTGCCGGGACGAGGAACGATCACGTCACTGACCGCACGTCAGGAACCAGGCCATGAGCTGTGGTTCGCCTACACCGACCACATCACACCCACCGTCGTCCTCCACTACGACGCCGTCACCGGACACCTGAGCCCTTGGCCCGGCGGTTCCCCGGAAGCGGCCCTCACCGAGGGCGTACATGTCACCCAGGAGGTCGTGCGCTCCCGCGACGGCACCGAGGTCCGCATGTTCGTCATGTCTCCCACGGGCCACCCCGACAGACCCCGCCCCGCCGTGCTCACCGGCTACGGCGGCTTCGGCGCCTCCATGACCCCCGGATTCACCCCCCAGGCCATGCCCTGGGTGCGCGCGGGAGGGATCTACGCGGTGGCCTGCGTACGCGGCGGGGGAGAGGAGGGCGAGGAGTGGCACCGCGCCGGACGCCGCGAGCACAAGCACAACACCTTCGACGACTTCGACGCGGCGGCGGACCACCTGTTCCGCGACGGCTGGGTCGCGCCCGGCCGGCTCGGCGTCCTCGGCAGCTCCAACGGCGGTCTGCTGGCCGGCGCCGCGCTGACCCGCCGCCCGGAGACCTACGGCGCCGTCGTGTGCGCGGCACCCCTGCTCGACATGGTGCGCTACGAGCTGTCGGGCATGGGGGCGAGCTGGCGCGACGAGTACGGAAGCGCCGCCGACCCCGCCCAGTTCGCGCACCTCCACTCGTACTCGCCCTACCACCAGGTGCGCGAGGGCACGCCCTACCCGGCCGTGCTGTTCGCCGTCTTCGACGGCGACACCCGCGTCGACCCCGCACACGCCCGCAAGATGTGCGCCGCCCTGCAATGGGCCGGCACCGGTCACGCGCCGGTCGTGCTGCGCACGGAGCGCGGTGTCGGCCACGGCGCCCGCGCCTCCTCGCGCAGCGCCCGCCTCTACGCCGACGTCATGGCCTTCTTCGCGCACCATCTGGGCCTCCGACTGCCGGGAGACCTGTGACATGAACGTGCTCCTGTGCCCGCTCGGCGACCCGGGCTACCTGTACCCCGCCCTCGCGGTGGGCCGCGAACTGCGCCGCCGCTCCCACACGGTGCACGTCCTCGCCGGGCCGCGAGCCGCGCCGCTGGTGACCGAGGCAGTCCTGGACCTGTCCGCCGCCACCGACGACACGGCCCTGTCCGTGGCCCACTGGACGGCACGCGGCCCCGAGCAGTACACCGAGGTGGCACGCGCGGTCCGGCGGCTGCGGCCCGACGTCCTGCTCACCTCCGTGCTCAACCACGGCGCGCTCGTGGCAGCCGAGGCCACCGACCTGCCGGTGGTCGTGCTCGGACTCGCCGCACACCTGTGGCCCTACCGCTCCGGAGGCGCCGGCCCGGCGGACACGCACGACCGCACGTGGCGACTGACGGAGACCCTGAAGCACTACCAGGCGCTACGAGCAGCCGCCGGCCTCGCACCACGGCACGACCGCCACCCCGAAACCCCGTTGCTCGGCACCACCTTCCTGCTGCGCGGCCACCCCGACCTGGAGCCGGCCGACGCCGAACTCCCCCCGGCTGTACGGCATGTCGGCCCCTGCTGGTGGGAGCCGGAGCCCCCGTCCGCCGAGCCGCTGCCGGACTCCAAGCCCCTGGCCTACGTCCACCTCGGCCGGACCTTCGGCGGCACTTCCCTCTGGCCCCGTCTCAACACGGCCTTCACCGGGGGCACTTACCGGGCCGTCGTGAAACTCGGACGCTCGGGCGCACCCGAAGCGGCAGAGGGCGCCGACCTGGTCGTCGGCCGCCGCCCTTGGATGGGCCCACTGGTCGACCGATCCGAACTCGTCCTGACGAACGCGACCTCCGCCCCCGTCCTCGCCGCCCTCCTTCACGGCAAACCCCTGCTCGTCGCCCCCAACGGCTCCGAGCAGCAGGTCCTCGCCGCCGCCTGCCTACGCGCCGGCGTCGCCCGAAGGCTCCCGGAGCCCGGAACTCCCGCCACGGACCTGCGCACCGCGATCGAGGAGACAGCACACGACGCTCAACTCAGGTCACGCGCACAGGAGATCGCCGCCACCCTCACCGATGGCAAGAGCGAGTTCCACGCCGCGGACGCCGTGGAGTCAGCCGCGCACTGACCCGGGAGACTCTCCACAGCACGCGGTGAACCGATCGCCTTGGCCAGGAGGCAGCTGTGGATCCAATGCCCTGGTACTTCACTGCCGGAGGCGGCCGCTTGTTACTCTTTCCGATCATGCGAGCCCTCTTCCCAGGATCCTTCGACCCTGTCACTCCAGGGCACCAGGACGTACTCCGGCGCGCTTCCCTCCTGTTCGACGAAGTCGTCCTGTGCGTGATGTTCAATCAGAACAAGATCGGCCGCTTCCCCATCGAGGAACGACTGGACCGGCTCCGCGCGGCAGCAAGCGGCCTGAGCAACGTCACGGTCGACTCACACACCGGCGGCCTGCTGGTCGACTACTGCCGCGAAGCCGGAATCGACGTCGTCATCCGCGGGGTGCGCGGCGTCAGCGACCTGGACTACGAAATGCCGATGGCCCGCATGAACCACGAACTGGCCGGAGTCGAAACGCTCTTCATCGCAGCGGACCCTGCCCTGGCCCACATCTCCTCCACCCTCGTCACCGCAGTGGGTCAACAGCACCGCGTCCCCGACTGAGGATTTGCGCGAGCTTCTTTGAGTAGCTGAGGGCGCGGAGACCGAATCTACGAGACGTTCTTGAGCCTGCGATGCGCCCTGATCTGCTGGAGGCGACTCGTCTCGATGGGTCGGACGCCCTAGAAGGGCGGCCAGTCAGCACCGAGCGGCGGCGGAAGACGTATCCGTTCGTACTTCTCGCCTCGCGCGTCAACAGGCCAGCGACCGTCGATGACGACGGCTGCCTCCCGGCATCCCGGGCAGGCATTGTCCCAGTCGGGGAACCATGGATAAGGCGAGGGAACCGTGCCCTCCTGCCGCATGCCGCACAAGGTCGCGCCGCAGTAGCCGTACGCATGAGAGACGCCAACCGGCGGTTCCGGTGTGTCGGCGCGCTCCCACCGCATGTGCACGGGCTCGTACCACGACCGGCTGATCAGGCCTGGGTCAGTCCCCAGCTTGGTCCACGCGTAGCACCAGGTGCAGAACCACGTCTCCTTCACCCGCGAGTCCGCCGGCGGAAACCGCCGCATCTCACGCCCGCAGACGTCACACGTCATGGACCGATCCTTCCACCCACCACTGACCGGGCCGCCGGCGGTGTCGCTGCAACCCGCCCCGGAACTCACGCGGCAGACCCGCATGCCGGGATCGAGAGGACAGCACCCGATCCCGAACTACGGGCGCGCGGAGCAGATCAAGGGTGCTCGCCGACGGCAAGAGCGAGGCCCGCGCCGCGGACGCCGTGGAGTCGGCCTCACGCCGACCGAGCGCGAACCAGCACGAGGGTGCTGCTGCCGTCGTCCTCTTCGATGTCCCGGACATGCTCGAAACCGATTCTGCGCAGCAGAGCCAGGGAGGCCTCGTTCGGCGCGGCCACGGTGGCGTACACCTTGGTCAGTCCGAGAGCGTCGAAGCCGTGGGCGACCATCGACTGCGCCAGCTCGGTTCCCAGGCCGGACCCCCATGCCGCCGGTGCCAGGGCGTAGATGATCTCGTGGCCTCCGACGACGTCGGTCGGCTTGATCTCGGCATGGCCGACGAGGAGTCCGTCGCGGCGAACAGCCCAGACGTCGAACAGGTCCTGGGCGTAGACCTTCGTGAAGATCCGTCCGAACAGTGCCCGGTCCGCCGATGCGGACGAGGGGCCGTCGCCCATCCACCGGGACACTCCGGTGTCCTGGAACAGGGCGACGAAGTCGTCTTCGTCCTCGGGGACGTAGGGCTCCAGGAGCAGCCGTTCGGTGCGGAGATTCGGGGTCACAGCCGACGACGCTATCCACGCGCCGTCGCGGCCCGCAAACCACTTTCGTCTGCGCGGACCTTGCCCGTCCCGGTGGCATGGCGGGCCGGGGCGAAGGGGCTGCCGCACGAAAGGTGCGGCAACCCCCGCGGTGCCTCAACCCTCCTGCGACGCCTGCGGCGGTACACCTTCGAGCAGTACGTCCCGTAGCGCGGCCACCAGTTCCAGGCCCCGTGCGCGGACCGCCGACGGTGTCTCCTCATGGCGCCGGTCGGCGATGACCGCCAGGGCCGCCGCGGCCTGACGGGCGAAGAGGGCGAGCAGGTCGAGTTCGGAGAGGCTGGACCGGGACTGCTCGGCGGGGTCGAGTACTTCGAGGACGCCGAGCACCCGGTCGCGATGGGCGAGCGGTGCCGCCATGAGCGCGTCGGGCACGTAGCCGGTCGACTTCGCGACGTCCTTGGCGAACATGCTCTGTTCCCGGAGGTCGTCCGCGATCATGGGTTCACCCGCGACGAGCACCCAGCCCGCCAGGCCCCGGCCGGCGGGGAACCGCGAGCCCACGAGGGACTCCTCGCCCTCCCCGGCCACGGCCTGGAAGACCAGTTCGTCGGTCTCAGGGTCGTGCAGCAGGACGGAACTGGCCGCGGCACCGAAGATGGCCCGCGCGGTGTCGACGACGGACTGCAACAGATCGTGCTCCGCGCTGCCGACTCGCGTCGCGGGGTCCACGCCGGTGGCGGGGACGAGTCCGGGGGACTGGGTCATCTTTCACCTCGGGTTCCTGGTTCGCCGATGCGCACGTTCGCGGCGGAGAGGTAGAGCGCGTGTTTGATCTGAAAAGGTGTCAGTTTGGGTCGGGTGCCGAGCAGGCGTGCGCACATCCCGCTGATGAAGGGAGTGGCGAAACTGTTGCCCGTGGTGCGGATGGTCTTGCCGCCGGTCCAGGCCACCTGCACGTTCTGTCCGGGGGCGAAGAACTCGACGGGTGGCGCGGGGTTGTAGAGGAAGAGACCGGAGTCGTCCTCGCGGTGCGTGCCGACCGAGATGACGGACGAGAATCGCCAGGGGAAGCTCTCCACCGGTGTGTTGTGGGCGGAGGCCACGAGGGTGGTCCCGGTGAAGAACGCCTGGTCGGCCAGGGCCCGTAGCGTTTCGAGGAACTTCGGACGGGTCGTCGACAGACTGAGGTTGACCACGTCGAAGCCCTGGTCGACAGCCCACCGCAACCCGGTGAGCAGGGCCTCGCCCGTTCCGGTGAAGCCCTCTCCCAGCACCCGCACGCTGTACAGCTCGCATCGCGGCGCCACGCGCCGGACGATGCCGGCGCAGGCCGTTCCGTGTCCGCAGCCGTCGCCGGCGCCGTCGGGCAACCGGCCGCTGTCGATGACGTGCAGGCCTCCGTCGGGGGCGGGAGCCACCTCGTAGGAGCCCTGGACGGTGCCGACCGAGGGGTGACCGCACTCGACCCCGGTGTCGACCACGCACACCCGCACCCCGGCGCCGTCCGACCACTCCGAGGGATCGGCGGGCAGATCCGGCACCGTGTCGGCGAGCATCGTGAGGTCTTCGGGGGAGCGGTCACGCAGACTCCAGGTGAGTCCTGCCGCCGTTCCTGTGGTCATCCGGTCCTGCCTTCCCGTCGGGCCGGGCGTTCCGCGCCCCGGACCGTGGCCGTCATCTCGTCGGCGAGCGCGGACGCGCGGTCCGTGCCCGGCCTGTGTCCCTTGGCGGCGAAGTGCTCCCGCGCCGTGTGCGCCTCCCGCGCCGCCTCCGCGGTCAGACCGAGCGTGCGCAGGGTCTGAGCCCGGTCGAGGGCGGCGGTGCCCCGTACGAGCGGGGAGTCCGTCTCACCGGCGGCGGCGACGGCCCGGTCCGCGCAAGTGCGCGCGAGGTCCGTGTCACCGGCGAGCGCCAGGGCGCGGGCTCGCAGTCCGTACGCGTCGGCGGACTCCGCCGGAGGCAGGCCTGACGGCTCGGGGTCCGGCAGGGCCCCCGCCTCCGCCGGTGCTCCCCGGTCCAGCAGGATCCGCGCCCGCTCCCGGGCGATGCCGGGCAGGGCACCCGTGGCGCCCAGTTCCCGGCCCGCGTGTGCCGCGTCATCGAGGAGGGTCAGGCCCCGGGCCGGTGTACCGGTCAGCGCCTCGACCTCCGCGGCGAACAGCGGGATGAACAGCGCGCTCTCCGCGTAGCCGAGGCCGCGGGCCAGGCGCGCCGCCTCGGCCAGCCGCTCGTGCGCCTCCTCGGGGCGGCCCTCCAGGGCCAGGAGCACGGCGAGCGGGCAGCCGAGCGTGGCGCGGACGGTCGGCCGGCCGGCGCCGTGGGCCGTCAGCAGTTCCTCGCAGCGCGCCACGGCACGCGCGACCGGCGTGGGGCCGCGCCACAGGGAGATGCCGACCGCGCCGAGCGCCAGAGCGCGTTCGGGTTCTGCGTCGGCCCGGTCGGCGTGGTCCAGGGCCCGGTGGAGCAGTTCCTCGGCCTCGGCGTGCAGTCCGCGCCGCTGACGGTCCTGGGCGATACGGACACAGGCACGGGCGATGCCCTGGTCGTCGCCCGCCCGGGTGAACAGCGGGAGCGCGGCCTCGGCGACCTCGGCCGCGGACCCGTGCCGGGGGTCGAGCGCGGTGAGGGCGAGGCGGGCATGGGCGGCACCGAGCGGATCACCGGCCCGGTCCGCCGTGTCGAGTACGTCCGCCAGCAGTTCCCTGCCTCGTTCCGGCTCACCCCGGGCGACCTTCGTCTCGCCGAGCCGGCGTGCGGCCTCGCGGGCGACGGGCTCGCCGGGGGTGGCCAGGTCCAGCGCCTGGGTGAGCAGGTCGTCGGCCCACGGGAGGTCGGAGCGTGCCAGGGCGGCGGCTCCGGCCCGGGTGAGCAGAGCGGCGGCGCGAGCGCGCAACGTGTCGGTGTCGTCGTCGTGGATGCCGAGCTCGGTGAGCAGATGGTGGGCGCGGGCCAGATGGGAGCCGACAGCGGCGTCCCCCGCGTCGTGGCGGACGAGGACCCGGGCGGCGTGTTCGTGCCGCCGGGCCCGCACCTTCTTGGCCATACCGCGGTACGCCGTCTCCTGCACCAGGGCGCTGCCGAACCGGAGGAGTGCCCCGGTGGACCGGGAGCGGCCGCCGGACTCGATGAGCCGCCGTCGTACGAGGCCGCGCAGCAGACCGCCGGGGGACTCCGTCGGGCCCGCGGGTTCCTCGACGGTGGCCAGTTCGGTCAGATCGGCGCGCTGGAACTCCCGCCCCAGGACGGCGGCCACCTGCAACAGCGTCCGCTCCTCGGGCGGCAGCGCGTCGATGCGGGCGCCGAGCAGGGCGTGCACGGTGAGCGGCAGGTCGTCGCACTCGGCGGCCATGGCCGTCAGATGTTCCAGGTACAGCGGATTGCCTTCGGCACGGTCGAGCGCGCCCTCCAGTACGTCTTCCAGTACGCCCTGCCGATGGGCGGCCACCTCGACGAGTTCGCCGGCCAGAGCGGCGGCCTCGTCCCGGGTGAGCGGCGTGAGCATCAGCGACGCGGACCGCATACGCCCGCTGCCCCAGCCGGGACGGGTCTCCAGGAGCTCCGGACGCGCGACGCACACCAGGGCCACGGGGGAGTGGTCGAGCTCGTCCAGCAACCGGTCCGCCATGTCGAGCAGCGGTTCGGACGCCCAGTGGCAGTCGTCGAGGACCAGTACCAGGGGCCGTTCACGGGACAGCGCGTCGAGGAGGCAGGCCAGGGCCATGAGGGTGTCGTCGGCGGAAGGGCTGGGCGTGCCGTCCGCGAGGAGGCCGGTCCGCAGCAGACGCAGCGCCTGGTCGGCCTCCGTCCGTTCGGGGGCGGGGAGTTGGGCGAGGGCCGCGTCCTCGCCCACGGTCGCGAGGACCTGACGTACGGCTTCGGCGAGCGGCGCCAGCGAGCCGGTCTCACCGTAGGGGCGGCACCGGCCCTCTCCGTACGCGAGGGAGTCCCGCAGCCACTCGCGCAGCAGACGCGTCTTGCCGAGGCCCGCCTCGCCGTAGACGGTCACCAGGTACGAACGCGGGTCGTTCCCCAACTTGCGTGACAGGAGACGGAGTTCGGCGAGCTCCTGCTCGCGTCCGATGAAGGGGGTGTCGAACCGGCGTACCCGTTCCGGGTTGTCCTCGTGCAGGGCGACGAGACGGTGGGCCGGGAATGGTGCCCCGACTCCCTTGAGGGACAGCGATCCCGCCGACTCGGTGACCGCCGTGGGACCGGCGGCGCGCAGCGTGGCGGGGCCGATGAGGATGTCCCCCGCACCCGCGTGCTGTTCGAGCCGGGCCGCGATGTTGACGACCTCGCCGGAGACCAGGGCCTGCCGGGCGGAGGGGTCGACGCTGACCACCACCTCACCGGTGTTCACGCCGATGCGGACGGCCAGCCGCACGCCGTGTTCCCGCTCCAGCTCGGCGTTGAGCCCGTCGAGGCCGGTGACCATGCCGCGTGCGGCGGCGAGCGCCCGGTGGGCGTCGTCCTCGTGGCGCACGGGCACACCGAACACCGCCATCACGGCGTCGCCGATGAACTTCTCCACCGTGCCGCCGTGTTCCTCGATCCGCGCCCGCATCAGAGCGAAGTACCTGAGGGTGACCGTGCGCAGGGTCTCCGGGTCCAGCCGCCCGGACAGGGCCGTCGACCCGACGAGGTCGCAGAAGAGCACGGTCACCACCCGGCGTTCCTCGGCGGTGGCGGCGTCGCCCGCGGCCACGCAGGCCGTTCCGCACCGGGGGCAGAACGCCGCTCCGTCCGGCGGGGGTTCGGGGCACCGCGGGCACTTCATGCGCGCGCCGCCGGTCATCGCTTCGGACATCAGAACAGCGCTCCGCCGGCGATCTCGCTGTGCGCCTGCACCTCCGGCTCGGCAGCGTCCAGCCGCCGCTTCAGATCCAGCAACAGGGTCAACTCCTGCGCGCTGAGGTCCTGGAGCACCTCTCGCTGCTCGGGGGAGAGGCTGTGCAGCGGGAACCCGGCGTCCTCCAGCGCGCGAAGACGCTCGTGATCGGGTGCGGAGTCAGTCATCGGTGCTCTCCCCTTCGGTTGGTGCCGCGGTGATGCGGTCGAACAGGTCGGCGAGGGAAGCGACCGTGTGCAGCGCGCTGACGGCGACGAGTGAACGCTGCGCGGCATCCAGGGGCAGCCGCTCCAACAGCCGGTCCACGTCGGCGCTGTGCCCGTCGTCGAGGTCCGCGTGGAGGCGTACGGTTTCGAAGGCGGCGTCCGGCAGCCCCGTCTCGCGCGCCAGCCGGCCGGCCAGTCCGGGCGCGGGCGCGTTGCCCTCCAGTACCGCGATGTAGCCGAGCAGCGCCACCGGGTGGCTGTGCTCGAGCCAGTAGTACTGAGCCCCGACCAGGGCGGCCACCTGGGGCGGCGGCACGCTGCCGGTCAGTTCGTCGGGCGGCGCCCCGGTCACCGCCGCGTCGGCGAGCAGCCACTCGTCGTGCCCCCGTTCCTCCTCGGCGTGCGCCCGCAGGTACGGCGCGAGCGACCGTGCCACCGGGTCCCGGGGCAGCGCCTCGCAGCGGGCGGCGGCCCGCTCCATCAACGGAACGGAGGCGCGGATCACCTGGTGCATGGCGCGCAGGTAGCGGCGATAGCGGCCGGGGAGCCACGGGTCGGAATGCCACATGCGGGCGGAGGCGGCCCACAACACCGGCTGCACGAGGGACAGTTCGAGCCGCAGACTCGCGACGGCCGATGCGCTCACGAGGAATCCTCCCCGTCCCCGGGACCGCCGAGCAGCACGAGCGGTGCGTACCGGTCGCTTCCGTACCGTCGCAGCAGCGAGGCGGCTCCGGCGTCGTGCTGGAGCCGCGCGCCGAGCATGTCCATCGCGCCGGCCGCGGGGCGCGAACCGGACCGTTCGGCCGCGTCGAGAGCCGCCGGGCGTCGGGCCAGACCGCGGCAGTCCGTGCATGATCCGACTCCGGCGGTACGGATGGTGCGCAGCACCGGCGACTCCACGCACCGGCGCCGTATCGCGGCCCAGTCGTCGTGCGCGATGTGCCCCAGGCGCAGGTGCTCCGGTACGGGGCGGCCGTCCACCACACGCTGGTTGCAGCAGGCCGCGACGGTGCCGTCGAAGGCGACCGTCGGCCAGGCCGCCATCGCACACGGTGCGGGCGGCATCGCGGTGGGACTCCCGGACGCGGCGCCTCGCGGCGGACTCGGAGCCTCGCCACCCCGCAGCGGCACGGTTCGCGCGGCCGCCCAGCCCGCCGCTCGCCCCACAGGTCGTATGTGATTCACGAGAACGGCCGCCTGGTCGTCAAATTCCGTACGAATGGAGGCGGTGATGTCCGCTAGATAGGCGTCGTCCGCCGCGGTGCCCGCCACGTGGAAACTCACGGCGATTCCGCTTTCCCTGATGCGATGCATCGCGCGAAAGACACCGGCGCGCGGAACTTCACGTTCATGGAACACATCGATGCTCGCCGAGAAGTGGGCGACGTGCCGCAGAGCGCTCAGGATGCGCGCCGGCACCCGGCCGTCGGCGGCGAAGAACATGCCGCTCAGGACCGACGTCCGCGTCCCGGCCGACGCGGCGAGCGCCGCGAGGTCCGCCACGAGCGCGGGCCGCAACAGGGGCTCGCCACCCGTGAGCATGAGGACTTCCGGTCGGTCGGCGGGAGTGAAACCGCCGACGAAGCGACGCAGCGCCTCCGCCGGCGTGTCCTCGCCGCGCGGCCCCGACGAGGTGGAGCAATGCGCGCAGCTCAGCGGGCAGCGCCTGGTGAGGGTGGCGAGGAGCCCGGCCGCCGGTACCGGACGTAGCTCGATGATCTCCGCCAGCCGCATCTCGTCACCTCCGTAGGCCACCGGGACGTGCGGTCCCAGCGTGCGCGGCACCGGTTCGGTCGCGGTTCGCGGGCGGTTCGAGGCCGGTACGCGGGACGGGTCCGACCGCCGGCAGGGACGGTCCGGGACAGGGGCGGCAGATTTACTACCTTTTGCACCCCTATTCGCCTTCCATCCCGGCGGGTGTGTTGCTGCATGCACCTTGAGCCATCCTCGAGTCCATGGCCCCGGAACCGGCCCGTGCGCATCCTGTGAAGGCCGAAGGAATTCGATCGAATTCCCGAAGGTTCACGGCTTCTCACGGATTCCCTCACCCCCTGCGGCTCCCCGGAGGCTTTCGTGCACAGAATTCCTTTCCTCTGTCAGAACTCCGACGACCCCGACACCGGCTGGGGAAGGGGCTGAGGGGCCGACATGACTGATGTCCTCACGGAAAGCCGCGGCATGACGTCGGATCCCGGAATTCCGCGAGAGCCCGCCGGGGACATCGGCGGGGAATCCGCCACCTCCGCCCTCCTGCGACTGACCCTCCTCGGCCCCCTGCGGGCCTCCCGTGGCGGTCTGCCCCTCGCGCTCGGACCGTTGAAGCAGCGCCTCGTCCTGGCGGTCCTGCTGACCCGCCCCAACACCCCGGTGTCGGTGGAGGAACTCACCGACGCCGTCTGGCCGGACGACCCGCCCCGCACGGCCCGCAAGAACCTCCAGGCGTACGTGTCGACCCTGCGCCGGGTGCTCGACCCCGACGACCTGGGCCGGCTGAGCCACGGTCCCGGCGGATACGTACTGCACCTCACCGCGGAGGAATGCGACACCCTCCGCTTCGACGAACTCGCCCGTCGCGGCGACACCGAAGCCCGCGCGGGCGCCCCGAGCCACGCGGCCCGCACGTACCGCCGGGCGCTCGACCTGTGGCGGCACGACCCCTTCAGCGACCTGGCTCCCCGTGCCGACGTTCTGCGCGCCGCCATCGAACGGCAGCACGCCCGGCGACTGGCCGTCTACGAGGCTTGGGCGGAAGCACAGCTCGAGATCGGCGACCCGGGCCCGGTCGCGGACACCGTGGACGAGATGGTGAGCCGCCACCCGCTGCGCGAACGGCTGCGCGCCGCCCAGCTCACCGCGCTGCACCACGTCGGCCGCAGGACCGAGGCACTGGCCGCCTACGACGACTGCCGTCAGCGGCTGTCCCGGGAGCTGGGCCTGGAACCCGGCGCGGCACTGCAACGCGCCTACCGCTCCCTCCTGGACGACATGGCCCCGCCCCGGCCGTGCGGCGGCACCACCGGGTCACGACCGCTCCTCCCGCCGGACCTCGCCGACTTCACCGGCCGAACCCGAGAACTGGACGCCGTCCGAGCCCAGTTGGAGACCGAGGGCGGCCCCCCGGTCCTGATCACCGGAGCGGTCGGCGTCGGCAAGACCGCCTTCGCCGTACACGCCGCGCACCGCCTCGCCACGCACTACCCGGACGGCGTGGTCGCCACCCGGCTGTGCGCCGAGGACGGCTCGACGCGCCCCTGGGCATCGGTACTGACGGAGCTGGCCCGCGCCCTCGGATGCACCGAGCGGCTGCCCGCCGACCGGGAGGAGGCCGCCACCGTCTGGCGCTCGTGGCTGTCCGGACGCCGCATCCTGCTCCTCCTGGACGACGCGCCCGACGCCACCGCCCTCGGCCCCCTGCTACCGCCGTCGGGCACCGCCGCCGCACTGGTCACCTCCCGTGAACGGCTGCCCTGTCTGGAGTCAGCGCACCGGGTCGAACTCCCGCCGCTGTCACGTGAGGAGGGCCTGGACCTGCTCGGCACGATCATCGGGCGCACGCGGCTGACCGCCGAGCACACCGCGGCCCAACGGATCGTCGCCGCCACGGGATACCTCCCGTTCGCCCTGCGAGCGGCCGGAAACCGCCTGTCCGTACTGCGCCACATGCCGCTCGGCCAGTACGCGGACCGCCTCGAACATCCTCAGGAGGCCCTGGACGAACTCGCGTCCGGGGGCCTCGGAGTTCGCGCCCGGCTCGCCGGGGCCTGGGCCCGACTGCCCGCCCCCGCCCGCGACTCCCTCCACGCGCTGGCCGCGCTGCCGGACGCCTCCTTCGACCTCCCCGCCGCCGCGCGTGTGCTGGGGACGAACGGACGGGCCGCACAACGCTCCTTGGAGGAACTTATCGACGTCGGCGTCCTGCCACCGCCCTCCCTGCCCGAGGTGACCGCGCATCTGGCCGCGGCCCCGGAGGAGGTCCGCTACGAACTGCCGTGGCTGACCCTGCTGTTCGCGCGAGAACAGGCGGCCGCGTCGGGAGAGCGGTGCTAGGGCGTGCCAGGCGTCGCCGGGCGGGCGAGACCTTGCGGAACCGCCCCAAGCCCGTACGCGCTGTCGAGTTGCCCGACCCCGGGCCGCCCGAGGCGTGCCCCGGCAGCCGGCTCAGGCTCCGCCCGTGGTCGCCGAGGCCGGACCGGAGGACTGCACGCGCGCCAGGTACCCGGCCTGGAAACGGCTGGCCGCGCCCAACTGCTCCATGATCTCGGCGATGTGCTTGCGGCAGGTGCGCAGCGACATTCCCAGCCGCCGCGCCACCATCTCGTCCTTCATGCCCTCGGCCAGCAGCCGGACGATGGCCTGCTTCACCTCGTCCCGCGCCGAACTCTCCGTCCAGGCGGGGTGATAGGGCTCGGCGAGCGACCAGGCGTGATCGAAGGTCGCGCAGAGGTACGAGACCGTGGACGGCTCCTGGATGACGATCGCCGCGTCCAGGTCGTCCTGGTGCGGGATGAACACGGTCTCCCCGTCGAAGGCGACCATGCGGCCGAACAGTTCGCTCAGTGTCCTGATCTCGGCGCCCTCGCCGGTCATGCGCCGCGCGTATTCCTGCGTGGGCAGGTGGTAGCGGGCCGTGTGCTGGTACAGCGTGCGCATGCGTATGCCCCGGCGCAGCATGTCGCGGTCCTGGATGAACGCCTGCTCCAGGAGCGCGGGGGAGCGGCCGCCTCCGGGGTGACAGGTGCGGACCTCCTTCCGGCACCGCATGGTCGCCTCGGTGATCATGCCCACGACGGTCTTCAGGTCCGTGACCTCCGTCAGCGGCGCCCGCCCCTGCCACTGCCGCCGGCCTTCCGCATAGAACGGCGCCAGGAGGGAAAGCTCTGCCCGCAGCCGATCGATCTCGGCGAGCTGCCGGCGCAACCCCGCCTCCCTGGGCGCGACCAGCGCGGCCAGGGCCGCGTCCGGCGCCACCGCCACGAACTGGTCGGGGTTCCCGGGCAGTCGGCGCAGCAGCAGGAGTTCGGTCAGGGTCGCCACGGCCGAGGCCGCCCGGCTCTCCGGCAGCCCGAGCCTCGCGCCCAGGGTGCCGGCGTCGCACGCCCCCTGGTCGCTCACCCACCGGAACACCCGGACGGCGTCCTCGGACAGCTGCGTCTCGTGCGACGGCCACCCCGCCGTCGTATGAACGTCCGGAACTGTGCCGTCCTCACCGATGCCGCCCACCCAACCCCCTCATCAGCCAGAAGACCCTCAACAGCCCGAAGCTGTGTCCATTGTTCAGATGTGCGATGGAGTTTCCCAGACCCACCTGGAAGGAATCACTGTGAAACCGGCCAAAGGCGCATTCGCCCTGCTCCTCGAACGCTTCACCGTGCTCGGCCACCGGGTGCGGGGGCGACAGCGCCGGGGCGGTGGCGAAGGAACCACGGCCCGCGAGATCCTCGACCAGCCTCCGCGGCCGGTGCGCGAGGGCGACGACGACTCGCCGAGCGTGCCGACACCGCACTGGTGAGTGCCCGCCGACCCCCGGCCCCGCCTGTTTCGCGTCACCGCGGCTCGGAATTCCCCTCCCGGCGTTCCGTATGCACGGGATGGCGGGTTAAAGTCAGGTTCCGCGAGGATCTTGACACGGAGGGGCCCGGGGATGGAGAACAGTGCGCCAGTACGCCGGGGACGACCCCCGGGCGTACAAGCTGTCGAAGGTGAGCTGACCGCGCGCCAGGCGGCCATCGTCCGCTACATCACCGAGGCCGTCGCCCGGCAGGGCTACCCGCCGTCGATGCGGGAGATCGGCCAGGCCGTGGAGCTCTCCAGCACCAGCTCGGTCTCCCATCAACTGGGCGCGCTGGAGAACAAGGGAGTCCTTTACCGCGACCCCCACCGTCCGCGCGCCTACCGCGTACGCCCCTCCTGGGCACCCGACCTCGCCACCCGCAGCTCGGCGCCGGCCGAGGTGCCGCTCGTCGGTCGGATCGCCGCCGGCGCGCCACTGCTCGCCGACGAGATGGTCGAGGACGTATACTTCCTGCCCCGCCAGGTGGTCGGCGAGGGCGAGCTGTTCGCCTTGACCGTGTCCGGCGACAGCATGATCGGCGCGGCGATCTGCGACGGCGACATCGTGACCGTCCGCAAGCAGGACAGCGCCGAACACGGCGACATCGTCGCCGCCCTGCTGGAGGACGAGGCCACCGTCAAGGTCCTGCACCGCCAGGACGGCCAGGTCTGGCTGATGCCCCGCAACGGGTCCTTCGCTCCGATCCCCGGCGACGGCGCCCGCATTCTCGGCAAGGTGGTCGGCGTCCTGCGTCTGCTCTGACCGTGCTTGGTGGATCAACAGCGGAGCTGGACGTCCAGGTTCGGCTTCCTCGGCGAGTCGCCCCACGGAGGTGACCCAGATGCCCGGCACGGTCCTGGTTCACGGCCTCTATCACCAGCCCGAACACTTCACCCGGGTTGCCGAGGGCCTGCGGGCCTCCGGCGTGGACGTGCTGGTTCCCGAACTGCACAGGGGCTCTTTGGCCGCCGACACGGCCGCGGTGCAGGCTGCCGTCGACCGGCTGACGGAGCCTCCCTTGGCGCTGGGGCACTCCTACGGGGGATCGGTGATCACTGGCCTGCGCGGAGTGGCTCGGCTGGTGTATCTGGCGGCCTTCGTGCCGGACGAG
The DNA here is from genome assembly GCF_044763015.1 of Streptomyces sp. NPDC096324. Taxonomy (NCBI): domain Bacteria; kingdom Bacillati; phylum Actinomycetota; class Actinomycetes; order Kitasatosporales; family Streptomycetaceae; genus Streptomyces; species Streptomyces sp. NPDC096324. The sequence goes on from NZ_JBIWFK010000006.1 coordinate 608,508, forward strand.
GGCGAGAGTGCGGCGAGCTTGGGCGGCGCATCGAGTCGGTTGAGATCCGCCATCGAGCCGCGGCGCGACAGTTTCACACGCCTTGATCCGGGCCGGGCCCTGGACGTTTTGTACGCGGATTGCCCCGAGCACCTGGCGACTTGGGCGGTGGGACTCCTACGAGCCCAGGCCCCCGGCTGCGGCCGAGCGGTCCCCGAACGCCAGAGCTGGAAACATGCCCCTTCCGCCTACGTCGTCTGCGCGAAGGATCGGGCCATCGACCCCGAACTCCAACGGGTCATGGCCGCACGGTGCGGCTCCGTACGTGAGTGGCAGACGGGGCACTCTCCGTTCGTGGGCCGACCGGATCTGGTCGTCGACCTGGTCCTGGAACTGCTCGCCACCGAGGCCATGTCGGGCCGGGCAGCCCAGGCTGCCGGAGCGGATGGGTCGGCCGGCTGAGCTGGCCTACGCGGCGTTCCACGATGGGCGGCGTCATCGAGCAGCCTGCTCGCCCCGTGCGAGCCACCCCAGACACCGGCGTGGGGCCGGGTGCGGGGCTGCTTCAGCGCTGTCAGTGGGGCAGGGCATGATCCGTTGAATGCGCTACACGACGTGGACTTTGGATCGCATGTTCGTCTCTTATGGGCAGTACTACCTGCAGGGCGACGACTTTCTCAGCGTGTACGACGACACCGACACGGTCGGACGGATCTATGCGGGAAACAGCCTGGCAGCGGGGGGCCCGGAACACCTCACGGTGCTCGCGGGCACGCACACCGGCTGGATACGCCTGACCACGCAGCACTGCGCGGATGAACCACTCCCACCGGGCGAGGAGTGGGAGAGCGTAGTGGACGTGAGCATCTGCAGCACGAGTGGCATCCTGCGACTGTTCCGGTGGGGCGGGGATGTCGAGGACGATGCCGGGAACTTCGCCACGGTCGGCGCGGGCTGGTACCGGGTCCGCGTCCAGGCACGTGGACGCGATGAAGGCGATGCGCACGAAGGCGATATTCCTGTGGAAGAGCACTTCCTGAGTGTCTGGCCGGCACCGCCGCAACCCGACACCGTCCACCGTGCGAACGACACCTTCGCCCGCACGCACTACGACCCCACCCGGCCTCCCGGCCAACCCATTCGACCTTGAGCACGTACCTCTACACCGGAGGTGGCCCGGCAATTCAGGGTGACCCGAATGTCGGCGAACCGCTGGCGGCGGTCACTCGCTGCGGGTGGCCGGCAGACGCTGGCCTCCAAGGGGCCCGGCGGTGCCCGCCGCAAGCTCGATGCGAGTCGACTGCGCGTGCGGGAGGCGGTGTTGGACGGGGTGTTGGGTGCGGGCCCAGCCGCTGCCGGCTGGAGTTACCAGTGCTGAACTCTGGCGAGGACCACGTGCGCTTGCGCGCGATCGACTTCCCCTCTGCCGTCCCGCGATCCTGAGCAATCCACCAGCGCCTCCAGGAAGCGCGATCGGCCGATACCGACGGACCCTGTCGGACCCCCTCATGGTGGTCGCCTGGCGTGATTCGGCCCAGGTGGTGGCTTCGTCGGCGGACGAATCAAAACTGGCCCCGGCATGGGCCGTTGGATACCGTGTGCCAGACATCAGGGGGGTGCATGACGTCGCACATCTGCAAGGTCTGTCGTGAAGAAGTGGTGGACGAGCCAGGTCACGAGAATCAGTCCTCGGTGGCGCACTCGTGCGTCCCGAAATCCGGACGGGGGTCTCGCGCATCAGCCGTCGCGTCGGCCGATGCGCAGCGGCCGGTGCCTTCAGAGCACCGTCCTCGACGAATGGGCCGTTCGTCTCGCCCCGGCCGGTGGAGCCGGCTTCCCCGCAGCGTCAGAGGCTTGGCCCTGCTCGGCGTTCTGGCGCTCTCCCTCGCCTTCGGTCTGCGGGTCGCGGACGCGGGCGGGGACCGGGTCACGCATTGCCCGGAGAACGCCTTCCGACATGACGGGTGCTGACCGGGCTCGGCCGGCAGGTGTACGGACGCGAGGCCGTCCGGCCCTGTGCTGTCTCTAGGGGGGGGACGGGGGACGGGGGACAGCGCAACTCGTCCTGCACTGAATCGTCAACGACGTGCGGGGCCTTGTGGTTCGTGCTCGTAGACGGTGTGTGGGTGATCTGGCAGGGGATGCACGGATACTTCTGTTGTGCGGTCGGCGCGTCGGCTACGTCTTCGACGAGTGAACCCCAGCGGGTTCTGACCGACTACGCTCGCACCAGCCGTATAACTGATGTCCAGGGATTCGGGGTCAGAGCACGCTCTCGGACTTCCGAGACCGACTGACGGAAGGCCAGCGCTGTGCGGAGACTGCTCTACGGCATGAACCTGTCCCTGGACGGCTATATCGCCGCGCCCGGCGACGATCTCAGCTGGAGCGAGCCGAGCGACGAGCTGTTCCAGTGGTGGCTCGACCAGGAGCGGGCGATCAGCCTGTTCCTGTATGGGCGCAAGCTGTGGGAGACCATGAGCGCCTACTGGCCGACGGGCGACCAGCAGCCGGACGCCAGCCCAGCGCAGATCGAGTTCGCGCGGAACTGGCGGGACACGCCGAAGGTGGTGTTCTCCTCGACGGTCGACAAAGTCGACTGGAACACTCGCCTGGTCACCGGCGACGCGGTCGCGGAGATCACTCGGCTCAAGGCCGAGGACGGTGGGCCGATGAGGGTCGGTGGCGCAGCGCTCGCCGGGGCGGCGATGCGGGCCGGGCTGATCGACGAGTACACGATCGTCACCCATCCGGTCCTGGTGGGTAGCGGCACACCGTTTTTCGCCGCGCTGGACAGCTGGACGAAACTGAACCTGCTGGAGACACGGACGTTGCCCGGCGGCGTGGTCCTGACCAGGTACGAGACGAGGCACTGAACGCGCTGGTCGAGCGGCGGGACATCGACGACGACCAGCGACGGATCGGGTCACGTCCACAGACCGGCGGCGAACAGTTCGCGGTAGAGCAGCCGCTGTGGCTGTCGGAACGGGTGCGGACGCTGCTGCGGGTCACGCCGTGCGCGGTCGCCCGTGACGGCGCAGTGCGGGAGCCGGCCTGAGTCGTAGGCGGAGGGGTGCTCCGTGGCGCGCCTGCTCGGCCTCGGACACGACCTGATGACCACCCGCACGCCGGCCCCGCGGACGGGACGGCGGCATGTCCCGGCCAAGGTCACTGTCGAGGTAGGTCACTGTCGAGCGGCCTCGCACGGCCCAGGGACGGCCCGGCGATCGGGCGTCGACGACATGCGGTGGGCGAACTTCTGGGCTCATCGGATCGGATGCGCCCGCGCCCCGACCGCGCGCCGGATGTGCCTCGAAATGCTGGTGTGCGCGCTCCGCCGAACGGCTGGACACCGTCCGCGGGCCGGGCGGACGCGTGGCCGAATTGGATCAAGGGGCGTCATCGTCCACGCACGTGCAGATGGGATCCGTCTTGATGGCCAGTACAGAGTCTCCCGGCCGCGCCACGGCTACCGCGATTCCGGCAGAGGGCCACGTCCGACGGGTGAACGAGTTGCGAGAAACGATCCACCGCGTGACCGGCGAGGTGATCGACGCCGGCACCTTCCACTACGGGCCGCAGACCCGGCGGCTGGAGGATGCCCTGGAGCGGGCCTGGGGCGGCCGTGCCGTGGCGACCAAGTCCTGCACGCGCGTTGACCCTGGCGCTACGGGCGGCCGGGATCGGTTCCGGGGACGAGGTGATCGTTCCGGCCGCCACCTTCGCGGCCACCGCGTTCGCTGTCGCCGCCCTCGGAGCGGTTCCCGTCGTCGTCGACGTCAGCGAGCCCACCCTGACCCTGTGCCCGAAGGCCACAGAAGCCGCCGTCACCGGCCGCACCCGGGCGGTGATCCCGGTGCATCTGCACGGTCACATGGCGGACATGCCCGCCTGAACGAGATCGCCTTCCGTCATCGGCTGGTCGTCATCGAGGACTGCGCGCAGGCCCCCGGAGCGAGCCTCCACGGCACCCCGGCCGGCCGCTGGGGCGACTACGGCTGTTTCTCCTTCTGGGTCGGCAAGAACATCGGCGGTCTGCACGACGCGGGCGCGCTCCTGACCACCACCCCCGAGCGGGCCGACACGCTGCGCCGTCTCACCGACATGGGCCGCGACCGCGGTGACCGTCACCTTCACCACCTGCCCGGCCATCGCGCCCGGCTGGGTGAGGTCAACGCCGGCATCCTCACCGTCCAGTTGGCCCTGTTGCCGGGTTGGACCGAGCGCCGCAACCGGATCGCCCACCGCTACACGGAGGCCTTCACCGAACTGCCGGTAGAAACGCCGGTGGTGCAGGACGGGTACGTCCACGGGTTCTACAAGTACGCGATCGGCTGTGAGGACATCCCCGCTCTCACCGCGCACCTCGCCTCGTGGGGCATCCAGGCCGAGCAGGTCTACCCGTATCTCTTGCCCGACCAGCCCGCCTTCAGGGAGATCAACCACCGCAGCCACGTCTCGGAGCAGTCGACCACGGCCACGCAGCGGCTGTGCCTGCCCGCCTACCCCGAACTCACCGACGCCGAGGTCGACCACATCATCCGCTCCGTGACCGCCTTCCACACCGGCTAGAGCTCGCGCCGCAGCACGGTCACCAGCTTCCCGAAGGCGCGCAGGCTCAACCCGGTGAACGGGGCTGTCCAGGAAGTCTCCGACGCCGTGATCACACCAGCCACACCAAGATCACCTCACTCGCACCGGCAGCTCCTGGACAGCCTTGAGTCGACCGTAGAGTGCAGTCGTGGAGGAGATCCCCTGGTTCGAGTACGAAGAGGACGACCTGGACGTCGCCCAGGGCGTGTTCGTGGACGTTCTGGCCGGACGCGCGGGCTCCTGGCAGGTCGACCCGCTCGACACTGTCGTGCTGCCATCGGCGCATACCTCCGACGGCCGGCTGATCGTCTATCTGGACATCGGTGTCCCGCAACGCAACCAGGGAGTCCTGACGATCGGCGCCCACTTCGGCGGCTCCGTCGTCCGTGGCGGCGAACTCCATAACCAGGACTTCACTATCCGGCAGACCGCGAGCGAGTTCACCTTCGAAGCCGCGGGCAGCCCTACGGAGCTGGGGAACAGGGCGGCAGAGTGGTTCGAAGCGGTTCTCGCGCGACCTCTGATGCGCTGGGAGTGGCATCACGAGGGAAGGACGTACGCGGTCCGCTACGAGTACGCAGATACGGGGCGAGGCCTCAGTGAGGGCTTCGAGACCCCGCTGGCACCCGACGCACTGCGGAGAAGACTGGCCGCAGACGGCGTGATCCGAGGCCGAGGCCGGATCAACCGTGCCGGCCTGGGCCCACCAGACGTGATCACGCACGTCCGTGGCATCCGCCCTGATCGGTAGTTACGGGACATCTCTTTGTCAGATGTCCAGCCGCGATGAATAGCCGGGGACCGTCCGTATCCAGGAGCGGAGTTTCCAGCAGACGGCAACGGGTCCTGCGAGCATGGAAAGCATCCACAGACACACGCCGGCAGGGGAGATCAGGTAGTACTCCCACCGCTCGGGAAGCAGGGCCGGAAGGGCGATCGCCAGGAACAGGACAAGCCACGTGCCTATCACCGCGAGCACGGCTTTGGACACGATCACGGCCCTGCGCATTGAATCCCCTCATCCTCGAAGGTCACCTCGACGCGGGCTACGCCCCGCCGGCCAGTACATAGAACAGCAGGGCCGCGGCTCCCATGAGCGCGAGCGGCAAGATGATCACCGCTGTGATGATCTTCAGGAGGATCAGCAGACGGTCCGCCGCCGTGGGCGGCTTCCTCAGCAGGCTTTGATCGTTCACGGGTCTCCCTCTCGGCCTCGCTGTTCAGCGGTGGTCGACGGAGTCTAAGCAGCCGATGGGTGAGGGGCATCGGAACGATGACCAGTGCTAAAAAGATCGTTGTATGTGGGTTCAGCGAGTGATCGAACTGACCGGGTGGGAGCCGCTCGGAATCTCCGTCGACTGGGCGGCGATCGAGCGTGAGCTGGGGGTTCCGCTGCCGACGGACTACAAGGAGCTCTACGAGGTCTTCGGCGGTGGCGTCTTCAGCGATTCCGTCTACTTTCTGGGCCGCGACGAGGGCCCCGGGGCGTTCGACTTCCTGAGGCAGTGGCGGGTCGGCCTGTCGGTCGACCGGGACAGCAAGTTCGGAGACGTCTCAGCGGTCGCGCCTTACGCGGTCTACGCGCCCGGCGGCAAGGGGCTGGTTGAGTGGGGCTCCACCGAATGGGCCGACGAGTACTTCTGGCTGATCGATGCCGAACGGCCGGGCAATTACCCCATCCTCGCGCGGTCCAATGACGTCGGCGGATGGGTTCGATACGACATGTCCACCGCTGAGTTCCTCTGCCGCGTTCTTGCCGATGCCGACTTTCAACCTTTCGGGATCGCGCAGTACAACCTCGGCATGATGTTCGAACCCGGCTCCGGCGCCCCCTAGTGCCGTGACCGGATACGTTCACCGAGGTCTCGTGGTCTGCGGGCGCGTGAGTCACCAGTACTCCCCGGTTTCGGCTGGTCGCAGGGCTGAGCGACCTCGTTTGCCTGGTCGTAATCAACTTGCTGCCCACCCCGGTGGGCAGGCAGGGTTTGGATCATGCTTGAACTACGCACTTTGGAATCGGACGACTGGCCCCTTTGGCGGGAGTTGCGACTGGCCGCGCTTGCTGAGGCGCCCTATGCGTTCGGATCGACGTTGGCCCAGTGGCAGGGCTCCGGCGACCGAGAGGAACGCTGGCGTGCCCGTCTGTCGATTCCTGGCGCGCACGATCTCGTCGCGGTCCTCGACGGCATTGCGGTGGGCATGGCCAGCGGAGTGCCGGGCGAGGGAGCAGAGGACGTGGAGTTGATCTCGTTGTGGGTCAACCCGACGGCTCGGGGCGAGGGCGTGGGCGACCATCTGATCCAGGCGGTCGAGCGGTGGGGGGTGGAGCGCGGTGCCACGACCCTGCGGTTGTCCGTCATGCCGGACAACCGCAAGGCGACCGCGCTCTATGAGCGGCACGGTTTCAATGACACGGGTGAGCCCGGCGATCTTCTGCCCGATGGCGTTGGCACCGAGCGGGTCATGGCGAAGAGCCTGGCCACTGTCTGATCTCCACGTCCGGGCACGGCGGGATCCCTCACACTTGGTGAGGCTGCGGCTGCGAGGGGGCGTCCGCCCCAGCGAATGCCCTTCTCGCTGCGGATGCGGGCGCGTTCGCGGCGCTGAGCCGCCAGAACGTGGGGGTGGCGGGGGTTCTGGTTGAAACTTGCGGATCGCGTCCAGAACGGTGTCCTCGTCCGTCTGCACGAGCCGCGCGATCACCGGCACGGTGTTCCCGCCCGTCGCGGCCTGCAGCATCATCGCCCTGCGGAACCGCACCGGGCGCGCCAACCCCCTTTGTGCGAGCCGTAAATCAGCGTTGAGATTCGCTGTTCCCCCGTGGCCCCCGGCACGATCTGGCGTGCGTCTGGCACGGTCAGGGGCCCGTGAGCCACGTTAGTCTCCGATCATGGCCATACGACCGGATGAGTTCTACGACCATGCACGCGCGGCTGCGGACGGTGAGCTTCGGCTTCCGTTGGCGCGGATGACCGCCTGGGAGATAAGCCCGTTCGAACCTGAAGGACTTCGCGTCGCGCCGCTGCGTCCGCCCACTCTGCCCGAGCCGGAACGGCACGGGGAGGATCCGGCGAACTGCGACCCGTGCCGCGCCCGAGACGAAGGCATCTGGTTCAACGACCGCTGGCGGCTGGCGCGGATCACGGGCGTTGGCGTGCCTTTGGTACTGATGCTGTTCCCTCGAGACCACTACGACATGGCGGATCTGCCCGACGAGATGGCCGCCGAACTCGGGGTGCTCACCACTCACATCGTCCGCCATGTGCAGGCACTACCGCACGTCTCCCGGGCCCACGTCTACCGGATCGGGGACGGAGCTGCGCACCTGCACATCTGGTTCTTCGCTCGGCCGGAGGGGCAGGCCCAGCTGTACGGGTCATGGCTGCCCGTCTGGGACGACCTCCTGCCGGAGTACCCGGCGGACGTGGCCGACGGAGACGCGGTGGCCGTCGCTGACGCGCTGGTCACCTCGTACGGCGGCCGTCGTCTGGCTGCCGACGAACAGATGCATTCCTGAGCCTTCCGCTGCGATCTCACCAGCCGGTGTTGCTGATCACCGGTCTGGCTGACCAGCAACACCGAAGTAGCCCACAGCTCCGACCAGTTCAGATGCTGTGGGCTTCGGTCATAGCGGGTCGGCCTTCGTTGACTCGCAAGGCCCGGAGACAGCCCCGAGTGCGCACTCTCAAGTCGAGGCTCGTTCCAGCCCCGCCGCGCACCGACCGGTCTACTAATCATTGGTCCCGCGGGGACCGGTCTGGCACCATACTCGCGTGAAGCGACTCAGAGAGGACGATGCCGCGTAGACGGCCGTCTCAAGTCCGGGCTGCCAGTCGGGCTCCACATCGGCGGCCAGGAGAACCACCAGAGCGGGGATTCTCCCGTGGTTCACGCAGGCTGTTCGTTGCTGCTGCTCAGCTGGAACGTGAGCGGCTGTGGCCGGGTGCGCTAGCCCATGCCCTGCTCCAGTGGTCACGTACAGCCCGCCGTCCAGCTCGTGCATTGTCCGGCGGCTGCGGCTGCCCGCTATGCAATCCCTTCTACACGACTGACGAACGCGCAGTCCTCGAACTCGCGCTTCATGCTCTACCTTCACGGCCGGCGCGCGAACTTCGGTCCATGGTCGAACCGCTCGACGCGCTCTATGTGGCGCAGACCTGGCCTGACCCCTATGCCTCCCCGGATGAGGGTTGGTGGGCCCGTCGGTGCTGGGCCTGACCTCCGATTTAGGCCTGGTCAAGCGACCTCTTCGTCCCGAAGCAACTTGGGTGGGGGCGCTGCCTTGGGCTGATGTGCCCTCCACCTGTTCCGACGGTCCGTAGACGTCCGTGCTTGCTCGCCGCTGTTCGTCGGCGTTGTGACGCAGTTAGACACTCGCCCCGTGCCTCTGCATCACCTCTTATGTCGCCTGCTCGCCTTCCTCTTCTGTTCGGCTTGGCCACGCTTCGTCCAGTCCCCTTGGAGGCGGTAGCAGCGCGACGTGCCCTTCATGGTCTTGTTCTGACAACGTCTCCCGGCCGCCGTCGGCCAACCGCACTTACCTGCCTCCACTCGCCCGCCGTCCACCCCCGGTAGTTCGGCTTCAAGGTCGGCATACGCGGCTGGTCGGCTTGGGGGAGTGGGTTTGTGGTCTCGTCTGAACGTCCGTGAACGGTGGTGAATGAGACGGAAACTGAGACGGTGGCGATTGGCCGGTCGCATGCTCCTGCCCAGGTGAGCGCTCAGAGATGGCTCGCCAACGCAGTCTCGGCTTCGGCGAGGGTTGGGGGCGAGGCGTGCCGCCGAAGGTGCGTCTGGGTCGTCCTGTACCACTGGATCTTGACCGTTTGCCATCGGACTTTGACGGACGCGAGTTTGTGTCATCGGAGTTTGATCACCGCAGGTCAGCGACTCAGCGCACCGAAGGTACATTGAGTCGCTGACCTGCACTTATGTGCAGTTCCTCGTAAACGTGTAGGTCAGAGCCTTGCGATCGTCATGCAGGCTGCTCGATTTGTAGGGACGGGGGGGTCAGGAAGGCTTGACCGCCGAGACCGGGGTGACGGTCACCTTGTTGTCGCACTCGGCCCACCACCCGTCGTTCAGGGCGACCTGGTGCTTCCCGGAGTGCGGCAGCCCGATGACCATCGTCGGATACGCCGCCGGGGTCTTGCCCGACACGCAGTAGCCGTCGCCCTCCCCCTGGACCTGGACGAAGGTCAGCTTCACCCACGCCTTGCCGTGCGGCCGGACCGTCACGGTGGCCGCCCTGCCGGTGGGGGTGACCTTGAGCGGGGTGTTGTGGGCGGGGGAGCCGTTGCCGGCGCCCGCGACTGTCGGATGGCCCTTCAGGACGCACGTCTTCCTGGAGACGTTGGTGAACTGCACGACTGCCGCCCCGGTCCCGGTCCCGACGGGCGGGTGGGCGGCCTGCCGGGCGCTGACCTGGAGGGCGGAGGCCGGGCAGGCGGGCGGCGGGGTAGAGGTGGTGGTGCTCGCCGCCATGGCGGTGCCGGGCAGGATGCCGGTCACCGCCGCCGCGACGGCCGTGAGCGCCGTCGTCGCCAGAGCCGTCCTGCGAATGCCGTTGCTGTGACGCATGTTGTGTCCCCCTGAGTCGTCTCGTCCGCGGGTTTGGTCGTCGGTTGTTGCCCCGCGGTACGCGTGGTCGTGGTGCGTGAGTGCAGATAGGGCGGGAGAGCGGCAGGGTTCCGTGTGGCGACTACTTGTGACGGAACGGTGACGACAGGCTGCACCCGTGCAGATGGCCGTTGCTGACACACCGAAGGCAACACGCCTTGGAAACAAGGGCGATGCGGCCACTCGATGTGCACCCGTCACGCTCTCAGCTTGGGAAGCTGCGGTCATTCGGGGCTGATCCGGGCGCTGACCTGGGTATACAGCCTGGCCGTGGTCTCGTCGGGCTCCGCTGCTCTCACCGTGATTCCCCGCTGTTCCCCGCTCGATCTAGTGCGCTTGCGGTACCCGTGCGCTGTCCATCGGTAGAGCAGCAACGGCAACCGTGAAGTTGGGCTCAGTCGCAAGCCTGACGGTGATGCCTCCAGCGTGGGTATGTAGCCCTGACAGGTATCAGCACTGGGGGGCATATGAGTGGGATCGTTGGCCAACTACCGGCTCTGCTGGGCGTGGTGGTTGGTGGCCTAATGTCCTATCTAGTTGGGGCGTCCACCGAGCGCAGCCGCTGGCGCAGGCAGCAGCAGACACGCTGGGATGGCCATCTCCTCCAGGCATACAGCGAGTACAGCTATGCAGTGAAGGAGTGTATTACTCGGTACCAACGGCTCGCTGCCTACCGCGGTCTCATTGATCACCCGGCACCCCTTGAACCAACGGAGGCGGAACTAGATCAGGCTGCGACCGCTGAAGGCCGACGAGCTGCCTCGGTGGAGGCCCTGAGGCTCCTGACCAACGCTGAGACCGCAGAGGCGGTACAAACACTTAGACGTCATTTCATTTGGTGATGCGGCGGTGGCATATGAGGGTTGCCGCGATGGCGGTGAAGGCGAGGAAGTGCTCGGGCTTACGCTCGTAGCGG